>JAJEDI010000022.1 GCA_022821585.1 Caldilineaceae bacterium | reverse complement strand
GGCGGCCCCCCCCCACTTGGGCGGGCCTAATTGGCCCGACCGCACGACTGCAGTAGTCAGTAGTCAGTGGGCAGTAGTCAGTGGGCAGTAGTCAGTAGTCAGTAGTCAGTAGTCAGTAGTCAGTAGTCAGTAGTCAGTGGGCAGTAGTCAGTAGTCAGTAGTCAGTAGTCAGTAGTCAGTAGTCAGTAGTCAGTAGTCAGTGGGCAGTAGTCAGTAGTCAGTAGTCAGTAGTCAGTGGGCAGTGGGCAGTGGGCAGTGGGCAGAGAAGGGGCCACATCTGACCTGGAGTGCAGCGCGGGATGGGTGCGGCTGCGTTGCTGCCCGAGGCGTAGGAAGGTTCGCCCCGATATTGGGATGCATTCTTGTGATTTGTCCGGTTGACAGGCAAGTGTTGATGGGCATATAATTGCGGGGACAATTGAATCGGTTTCCGAATGGGTGCGCCCAATGCCCGGATGCGCGGCGCACAATGGGGGAAGACCGGTGACGTTCAGATGAACCAGTCCGGCGCTGTCCCGCAACGGTAGGGTGAAGCAGGTTTCACCGAGCCCGATAACCCGCCCATTTGGATGCTCAGTCGAACCGGCCTGCAGGGAAAAGGCAGGGAGGTTCGGACACCACCTTCGTGGATTGAGGGGGATGAGCGGCAAAGTCGGTTTGTATGCCATCCGCCATTTTGGCGGATTTCTTTTTCCAGGCGATCCACTTCTTGGGTGGATCGCCTTTTGTTTTTCCGGTGGGGTGCGCGGGTGATCGGTCGCAGTTTCGGTTATTACAAATGCGGGTGTCGACATAAGGCGCTGGCTGTGTTGACGGCGGTGCTGCTCGACGCGTGCTTCGGGGACCCGCCTTCACGTTTCCATCCGGTGGCGTGGATGGGGCGCTGGATTGGGATTTTGCGGAGGCTGGCGCCGCGGCGGGGGCCGCTGGCAGAGCTTGTGTACGGCGCGGCGGCAGTCGGCGTCAGCACGTCGGCGTTGTGGGTGGCGGGGCGATGGGTGGCGCGGCAGATGCAGGGCCGGCGGTTGGGATGGCTGGCCGAGGGTGCGATCCTGTCGCAGCTGCTGGCGTGGCGGGGGCTGATGCGGGCGGGCGGCGCGGTGGCGGCGGCGCTCGAGCGAGGAGAGCTGGGGGAGGCGCGGCGGCAGTTGGGCTGGCACCTGGTGAGCCGGGACGTCTCGCGGCTGGACAAGAGTCTGGTGGCGGCGGCGACGATCGAGTCGCTGGCGGAGAACAGTTCGGACAGTGTGATCGCGCCGCTATTCTGGTACGGGATTGGGGGGCTGCCGGCGGCGCTGGCCTACCGGTATGTGAACACGGTGGATGCCGTGTTGGGCTATCGCGATGCGGAGCGGGAGTGGCTGGGGAAGAGCGCGGCGCGGGCGGACGATCTGGTGAACCTGGCGCCTGCGCGGCTGACGGCGCTGCTAATCGTTGCCGGGGCCGTGCCCGGATGGGGAAGCTGCGGAAGCGCGTGGCGGATTTGGCGGCGTGATGGCGGGAAGACGGCGAGCCCGAATGCCGGACAGCCGATGAGCGCGGCGGCGGGGGCGTTGGAGGTGGAGCTGGAGAAGGTCGGGCATTACCGGCTGGGGGAAGGGCTGCGAAGGCCGGAGGCAGGAGATATCAGGCGGGCGCGGAAGCTGCTTTCTGTAAGCATATTTCTTGGGATAGGGGTTGGCACGGCGGCGGCGCTTCTGTTTCCGAAATGGGGATGTTTGGGCGTGTCGGCGTTTCGGCGGGCCGGCAGGAGGCGAAAGGCAGGGGAGAAGCATGACGGTTGAGAAGCGTGTTCCCAGTATGAGAGGTTACGGGCGGCAGCTGTTCATATGCAATCACGGCGACTGTGCGCCGGCGAGGGAGGGCGAGCGGCTGCAGCGACTGGTCCTGGAGCGGAATCGCCAGCAGGGGCTGAACAAGCTGCGTAATCCGCATCGCATCAAGAGTACGCTGGCGGACTGCCTGGGCGTGTGCCAGGGGGGTCCGATCGTGGTCGTGTACCCGGACGGGACGTGGTATCACGGCGTTGACGAGGAGGCCATGGAACGTATCTACCGTGAGCATTTGGTCGAGGGAGAGCCGGTAGAGGAACTGATCTTTCACCGTCATTTTCCGGCGGGAGAAGAGCCGGCGTATGCGCCGGAGGTGCGGGGCGATGAAGCGCCGGTGCCGGTGCCGTGGGGGCCGCTGGATGAGGTCGAGGGGCGTCAGCCTGAACTAGAGGAAGAGGCTTGGGAGGAGGACGCGCAGTTGCGGCGATTGGCGGCGCGGCGCAGCCAGAAGAAGAAGGGGTTGGTCATTGTCAATACAGGTGAGGGCAAGGAGAAGACGACGGCGGCGCTGGGCATTCTGACGCGGGCGTGGGGGCGGCGGATGAAGGTGGGTGTGGTCCAGTTTCTGAAGCATGAGAATGCGCGTTTTGGGGAGATCCGGGCGGCGGAGCGGATGGGAGACATCGACTGGATCAGTGGCGGGGACGGCTGGACGTGGACGAGCAGCGACATGGAGGAGACGGAGGCGCGGGCGCGACACACGTGGACAGTCTGCCAGGAGCGGATCGTGAATGGCGGCTACGACGTGCTGATCCTGGATGAGTTTACGTATGCGCTGCATTACGGCTGGCTGGATGGGAACGAGGTGCTGGCATGGCTGGAGGCGAATCGGCCGCCGATGCTGCACCTGGTGATAACGGGGCGGTACGCACCGCGAAATCTGATAGATTTCGCGGACCTGGTGACGGAGATGCGGGCGGTCAAGCATCCTTTTGCGGAGCAGGGGATCCGGGCGCAGCCGGGCGTGGAATTCTAGGGGTTAGGGGCCAGGGGTTAGGGACCAGGGGATAGGGGAAATGGGTGAGATTCGGAAGCGGAATATGGTGGAGCGGATTGACGGGCGGATGGTCAATTCGGGGCAGCTGCGGGGGATGTTGTTTGTGTGCGCGACGGGGTGCTGTTGCGGGCGGACGGAGCGGGGTTTTGCGGAGGTGGATGAGGGGCAGTACCACGCCGAGTGGGAGCGGCGGGGGCTGCGGAACCGCGTGCATCTGAATCAGGGCGGGTGCCTGGGGCCGTGTGTGCTGGCGAACGTGGTGATGCTGGTGATGGATGGGCGTCCGTTCTGGTTTCATTCGGTGAACGACAGGGCAGTTGTGGGCGCGATCTTTGACTACATCGAGTGCTTGCTGGAGGAGATCGGGACGCCGCCGCCGCCGGTGTTGCAGCCGCATGTGTTCAACGGGTTTGCGTGGGATGGGAAGCAGGGCGGAGGGGCAGAGGATGTGCCAGTGGCTGCGGCGGAAACGAGCGGGGAGGGTGTTCTGTTTCTCAGCCAGTCGGATACGGACCTGCTGGCGCTGGAGAGTGCGCGGGCATTGCTGCCAGAGGGATTCGCCGGTCTGGAAGCGGCGCACGTGGGGCGGCTGGCGGATGAAGGGGCGGTGGATGCTCTGCTGCAGCGGCTGCTGCCGGGGGCGCAGGTCGTGGTGGCGCGGCTGCACTCGGGGCGGGCCTTCGAATACGGGCTGGAGCTTCTGCAAGCGTGGGCGGAGCGGACGGACGGTTTTCTGATCTGTCTGCCGGCGGTGGAGGCTTTCGATTTCGACCTGACGGCCCGATCCAATGTGGGGATACCGCTGGCACAGGCGATCAGCGCCTATTTCCAGTGCGGAGGTGCGCAGAACATTGCCAACGGGCTGAAGTGTCTCAGCGACCATCTGCTGGTCAGCGGGTGGGGTTTCGACCAGCCGGAGGAGCTGCCGCTGCACGGGATTTACGAGCCGAAGGCCGAGGGCTGGAATGCGGAGGGAGAACGGGTGTGTTGTCCCGGCGGAGAAGGCGTACAGTCCTTCGCCGAAGCGGCAAAGTCTGGCGGGGCGGCAGGAAGCTCGACGGTGGGGATCCTCTTCTACCGGGCCCATTTGTTAAGCGGCAATACCGAGTTTGTGGACGCGCTGGCGGCTGAGTTCAGAGGTAGAGGTATGAAGGTGCGGGCGGTATATACGCAGTCTCTGAAGGAGTGCGACAGGGCGGGGCGGCCGATGGCACTGGGTGTGATGGAGGAGACGGGCGCGGTTGACGCTATCGTGAGCACGCTGAGTTTTGCGCTGGGAGACGGAGGCGAGGTATTCGGGGACCTTGATGTGCCGGTTTTTCAGGCAATCTATTGCAGCAACGACCGGGCGGCCTGGGAACGGAACGGACGGGGCCTGGGATCGCTGGACACGGCGATGAACGTGGCGATTCCGGAGTTCGACGGCCGCATCGTGGGGACGCCAGTGTCGTTCAAGGAGGCGTTGGGGGAAGGCGGGACACGTTATGTCGCGGACGGCGAGCGAATCAGCCGGCTGGCGGGAATCGTCGAGAAACATACGGCTCTACGCCACAAGGCTAATTCTGAGAAACGGATTGCAGTCGTACTGACGAACAGTTCGGCGAAGGCGGCGCGGGTGGGCAATGCGGTGGGACTGGACGCGCCGGCATCGCTGTTGAAGCTGTTCGAAGTCATGAGGGAGGCCGGATACGGGATCGGCCCGCTGCCCGACTCGGGCGATGAGCTAATGTCCGAGCTGATTGGCCGCTGCTCTTACGACGTAACCTGGCTGAGGGAGGAGCAGTTGGCGGAGGCGCACAGGCTGCCAAGTGAGCAGTACGCGGAGTGGCTCGAACGGGCGCCAGGGGCCAGCCGGAGGGAGATGGAGAAGCAGTGGGGGGAGGCGCCGGGTGGCGCATATGTTCATGACGGCGGGTTTGCGCTGGCGGGGCTGGAATTGGGCAATGTGTTTGTGGCGCTGCAGCCGCCGCGAGGGTACGACATGGACCCGGACCAGATCTATCACCGGCCGGACCTGCCGCAACCGCACAATTACCTGGCGCTGTACCGCTGGTTGCGTCACGTATGGCGGGCGGACGCGGTCGTCCATATGGGCAAGCATGGGACGCTGGAATGGCTGCCGGGCAAGAGCGTGGGACTGAGCGAGGCGTGCTTTCCGGACGTAATCCTGGAGGACCTGCCGCTGGTCTATCCATTCATCATCAATGACCCGGGGGAGGGCAGCCAGGCGAAGCGGCGGGCGCACGCGACGGTAGTGGACCATATGACGCCGCCGATGACGAGCGCGGGCGCGTACGGGGTGCTGGAGGAACTGGCACAGCTGGCGGACGAGTACTATGCGGCCGAGCAGCTTGATCCGGCGAAACTGCCGATTCTGCAGAGGCAGATCTGGGAGATTGTCCAACGCGATCGCCTGGATGACGACCTGAAGTACATATTGAGGGCGGACCACGGCGACCACTCACACGACTGGGACGGGTCCTACCTGGATGACGGAACGCCCACGGCGCTAGGGGAGATGCAGGGGGCGCAGGTGGCCCATTTGCTGGAGGATATCGAGGGGTATCTGTGTGAGTTGACGGGTGCGCAGATCCGGGACGGGCTGCACATTCTGGGGACGATCCCGGAGGGCGAGCAGTTGGTGGAGACGATGTATCACCTTGTGAAGCTGCCCAACGGTGAGATCCCGTCGCTGCCTGCGGCGGCGGCGCGCGTGGCGGGGGAGGACTGGCTGCTGCTGCAGGAGAGAGCGGGCGAGCGGCGGCGGGACGTCGATTGTGAAGTCAGGACGAATGCCGATCTGGTGGAGTGGATCGAGGTGGAGTGCAAGAGGGCGCTGGGCGAGTTAGCGGAATCAGGGTGGCAAGTGGATCGGGTATTGGACGTTGCGAAGGCGTCGGCGGGGCGCCTTGCCATGTTGGGCGCCGGGCAGGCGGGGACTGAGGCGCGGGGCGGGGTTGCAGAGTTGGAGGAGGTCCTTTGCTATGCCGCCGGGAGCATTGTGCCCCGTCTGCTGGAAGGCGGAGATGCCGAAATCGGAAATATTATGCACGCGCTGGAGGGAGGCTTTATCCCGCCCGGGCCGAGCGGCTCGCCGACGCGGGGCATGGCACACGTTCTGCCGACGGGCCGCAATTTCTTTGCGGTCGATCCGCGGGCATTGCCGACGATGGCGTCGTGGCAGGTAGGGCAGGGGCTGGCCGAGACGCTGATCGGCCGGTATCAGAAGGAGGAAGGGAGTTTCCCTGAGAGTGTGGGGATCAGCATGTGGGGGACGAGCGCGATGCGGACGGCGGGTGACGACATCGCGCAGGTGCTGGCGCTGCTGGGGGTGCGGCCGGTGTGGCAGCGGGAGAACCGGCGGGTGACGGGTGTGGAGCTGATCCCGCTGGAGGAACTGGGGCGGGCGCGGGTGGACGTGGTGTGCCGGATCAGCGGGTTCTTTCGGGACGCGTTCCCGCACTTGATCACGCTGATAGACAGCGCGGTGCAGCTGGCAATGGGAGCGGAGGAGGAGCCGGAGATGAACTTTGCGCGCAAGCATGCGCTGGCGAGCGAGGGTGCGCTGAGGCTGGCAGGTGAGGGTGAGGAAGCGGAGGAGAAGGCCAGATACCGCATCTTTGGATGCAAGCCGGGAAGCTATGGGGCGGGTATTCTGCCGCTGATTGACGCGAAGAACTGGCAGAGCGACGAGGATTTCGCGCGCGCTTATCTTCTCTGGGGCGGATATGCCTACGGCTGCGGGCAGGCGGGCGTGCCGGCGGAGGCGGAGTTCGCGCGGGCGCTGGGCACGGTGCAGATTGCGACTAAGAACCAGGACAACCGGGAACACGATATTTTCGACAGCGATGACTATCTGCAGTTTCACGGCGGCATGATCGCGACGGTGCGGGCGCTGACGGGGCGAAATCCGAGCCGGTACTTCGGGGACAGCAGCAACCCGGAGCGTGTGCGGACGCGGGATCTGCGGGAGGAGGCGCGGCGCGTTTTTCGGAGCCGGGTGGTGAATCCTAAGTGGTTGGAGAGCATGCAGCGGCACGGGTACAAGGGGGCGTTGGAGATTGCGGCGACTGTCGACTATCTGTTCGGCTACGATGCGACTGCGCAGGTGCTGGACGACTGGATGTACGAGCGGGTGACGGATGCGTTTGTACGAAATGAGTCGATGCAGCAGTTTTTCTCGGAAAGCAATCCGTGGGCATGGCAGGCTATCGCAGAGCGGTTGCTTGAGGCGATTGAGCGGGGGTTGTGGGAGGACCCGGATGAGGTGGATGCGGCGTTGCTTGAGGCTGCGAGGGAGGTGGGGTTGGAGGCGTTGAGTGGGGGCGGCCTGTAGGGGATAGGGAGAACCCCTTTTTTCCGCGAAGGGGAGCGAAGAAAACCTTTTTCCGCGAAGGGACGCGAAGGGGCGCGAAGAACACCCTTATCCACGAAGGGGCGCTAAGAAGACCTTTTTCCGCGAAAGGGCGCTAAGAATACCATCTTTTGGCTTGGGAGGATCTTTGGCCGGTTGGCGGAGACGGGGGTGCGCTGCGGAAGGGGATTTTAGTGCGGGCGGGCACGAATCTGGCGGGGCGGCGTAACTGGAGGGGGGCTTTGCGGCCCCCCCCCGCACAAGGGAGGCCGCTTGCGGCCGACCGCCCAGAAGAGACCTGCGGTGAGTGAGAAGGACTATCATAGGACGTAAATCAGTTGAGGCCATTGGCCTGAAAGGAAGTGTGATGAGGAGTATTTTCTTGGTGGCCCTGGGATTGACTGTTGCGCTGCTAGCGAGCTGTGCGGCGGTGCCGATAGAGGCCGAGCAGACGGCATCCGGAGCCACGGTAGGAGGCGCGGATTTGAGCTCGGATGAACCTGATTCCAATTTGACGGAGGGTTGCATAGAGGCCTATGACCCAAAGGTGGACTATTTCCCGGACAAGGTTGCGCCGGAGCATGCGGAGGGTTGGAGCGTGGCGTATCACGGGCACTACAAGGTGCTGACGCTGCATAACCCTTGGCGGGGGGCGGAGGAGACTTTTGCGTATTTGCTGGTGCAGTGCGGCGCGCCGGTGCCCGAGGGGTATGGGGACATTCCGACGATTGAGGTGCCGGTGCGAAGCGTAGCGGCACTGACTTCGACGGTTCTGCCGCATTTGGACGGGTTGGGTGTGCTGGAGCGGCTGGTGGCGGTGGACCGTTTCGACTATATCAATACGGCAGCGGTGCGGGAAATGATCGACACGGGCGAATTGCAAGAGGCGGGGACGGGGACAGGCGTCAATACGGAGGTGCTCATCGACGTGGATCCCGAACTGATCATTACTTTCGCCTATGGGAATCTCGATTACGACACGCATCCAAAACTGATCGAGGCCGGGCTGCCGGTGGCGTTGACGGCGGGGTACATGGAGAGTTCGCCGCTGGGTCGGACGGAGTGGATGAAGGTGACCGCCCTCTTCTTTAACCAGGAGAAGCGGGCCGAGGCGGTCTTTGGCGGTATCGCTGACCGCTATGCGGAGATGGCGGAACTGGCGGCTGGCGTCGAGGAGATGCCTACGGTGCTGGTCGGGATTGCGCGACGGGAGTCGTGGCGCGTTCCCGGCGGCAACAGCTATTTTGCGCGGTATATTGCGGACGCCGGCGGTGCCTATGTGTGGGGCGACGACGAGTCGACGGGCTCGATCCCGCTGTCGATGGAGAATGTGTTTGAGGTTGCGAGCGACGCCGACATCTGGCTGGCCAATACGGGGTCGTGGTTCAGTGCGGGCGATGTGTTGGCCGCGGACGAGCGGTACGGCAGCCTGGCGGCGGTGGAGAAGGGGTCGGTTTACAGCAACAACGCCAAGTTGAACGAGTTTGGCGGCAATGATTACTGGGAGACGGGGGTGGCCAACCCGGACCTGGTGCTGGCGGACCTGATCAGGATCTTCCATCCCGATCTGCTGCCGGAGCACGAGTTGATCTGGTTCCACCAACTGCAGTAAGCGGGGTTGACGATGACACCTGCACTGATGATGCTGGGCACGCATTCGAATGCGGGCAAGAGTCTGCTGGCGACGGCTTTCTGCCGTATTTTGGCGCGCAGAGGTATGCGGGTGGCGCCTTTCAAGGCGCAGAACATGAGCAACAATGCGGGCGTGACGCCGGAGGGCGGTGAGATGGGTCGCGCGCAGATCGTGCAGGCGGAGGCAGCGGGGATTTTCGCGCATACGGATATGAATCCGGTTCTTCTCAAGCCGGAGGGAAACCGGAGAAGCCAGATCGTGCTCAACGGAAAGATCGAAGGGCGGATTGAGGCAGGCAACTGGTTGAAGACGAAGGAACGTCTGTGGGGCGAGGTGACGGCGGCGTATGACCGACTTTCGTCCCGGTATGACCTGGTAATTTTGGAAGGCGCGGGCAGCCCGGCAGAGATCAATCTGAAGGCGGGCGATATCGTCAATCTGCGGATGGCAAGATACGCGGGGGCTTCCTGTTTGCTGGTTGGGGACATCGACCGCGGAGGTGTGTTTGCGGCGCTGGCGGGGACGATGTTGTTGTTGGAGCCGGAGGAGCGGCATCAGATCGGCGGATTCCTGATCAACCGATTTCGCGGTGATCCGGCGTTGCTGGGTGACGGGCTGGAGACGCTGCGGGAGAGGGCGTTTGGCGTTCCTACTTTGGGCGTGATCCCGTATGTTCCCGATCTGCGGATCGCGGACGAGGATGCGGTGGCGCTGGAGCGGGACCGTTTTGCGGCGGCACCGCTGGCGGCGGGGCAGATTGACGTCGCGGTCATTCATCTGCCGCGCATTGCGAATTTTGACGAGTTCGATGCGCTTGAGGTGGAACCGGGCGTGAGGCTGAGGTATGAAGAGCGTGCGGAGGACCTTGGGTGTCCGGCGGTTGTCATTCTTCCGGGAACGAAGGCTACACTGGCCGACCTGGCATGGCTGCGCGAGCGCGGCCTGGACGATGCGATCGCGGCGGCGCACCAGGGGGGCGCACAGGTGGTCGGTATCTGCGGCGGATATCAGATGGCGGGCGAGTGGCTGGCGGACCCGCTAGGGATGGAGGGGGAGCCGGGCGGGCAGGCGGAGGGGTTGGGCCTGTTGCCAGTTACGACGACGTATTCGGCGCAGAAGGAGACTCATCAGGCGCGCATGCGCTCAGGCGAAGGCGAGACTGTGCGCGGGTACGGGATTCACACTGGAGTTACACGAGTCCGGGAAGGGACGGCGCCTTTCGGCGAAATCATCGAGCGGAATGGTCGTTCGGTAAGTGTACCCGATGGCGCGATGGCGGCGGACGGTCGTGTGTGGGGTTCCTATCTGCACGGTCTTTTTGAGAACGACGGCTTTCGGCACCGCTGGCTGCGGGGGCTGGGCTGGTCGGGCGCGGTCACAGAGACTGCTGCGCTGCGGGACCGGGAGTATGACCGGTTAGCCGATGTGGTTGAGGAGGCAGTGGACTGGGCGGCGGTGGAGGCGTTGATCGCGTAGACACACGCGCTGCAGGCGGACTTCTGAAGAGGTTTACTCCCCCGTTCTCAGTGCGACGGGGGAGTAGTCTCGCGTAGACGCGGTTCAGATGCGGTGGGCGCACCATTGGATGCCGCGCAGGATGGTTTTGCGGAAGTTGGGGTCGACGTAGGTTGTGTTGTCGTGGCCGGACTGGAAGCAGAAGACGCGGGCGTTTCTGAACTGGCGGGTCCAGCCGAGGACGCGCATGCTTTTGGGATGATCGGTGGTGAGGAGGAGGTGGCTGTCGTCGGAGGCGCTAGCCATTGAGTAGGTCTCGTCGACCATCTGCCAGGGTTGGATGTCCTGGGTGATGGGGTGGTCGGGGTCGGCGATGTGGACAGAGAGCTCCTGTTCATGGTCATAGCCGAAGCTGCGATCGGAGATGCCGACAAGGTCTGACCAAAGGGGCCACTGTTCGTAGGCGAGGATGGCGTGGTGAAGGAGAAAGATACCCTGGCCGCTCTCGCCGAGCTTTTCGAGGACGGGGCGGGTCCTTTCTTCGGGGAGACCGCGGGGCATGTTGTAGAAGAGAAAGACGTCGTATGTGTCCATCACGTTGCCGATGTCGGCGGCCCAGTTGGCTTCGAGCTGGATGTAGCTGTCGACCCGGGGCATGTCACGGAAGACGGCGTGGAAGCCGGGTACGTCGAAAAAGTGGCCGCCGGTGATAACGGCGACTTTGATGCTGTCGTTGTCGGGCAGGCTTGCGGTCATCGTTCAGTTTTTCCCTTTTCACCAGCTGAATACGGTGCCGAGGAGGTCGTTGGGTCGATCGCGCAGGGTGTCGTAGATGCGTTGGGCCTCTTCGGCGGCGACTACGTCCTGCACAAGAGATGTGAGGTCGATGCGGCCGCGGGCGTGGAGGCGGGCGAGATTCTCAAGGTCATCGACGTAGAAGTGGCTATTCTGTTTAACGGTTATGAGGCGGCGCTGGGCGAGGTTGAAGGGGTAGTTCACGCGGTCGCGGCCGGCGATGAAGAGGACTTGCCCGCCGGTCTTCATGGCGAGGATGAGCTTTTCTTCCATGCCGGGTACGCCGGCAAAGTCGAGAACGGCGTCGAAGCTCTCGTCAGCGATCTGTGCTGCCCAACCATCGCCCTCGACGTTAAGGGCTTGCTCGGCGGCGCCGACTTTGCGGGCAATGTCGAGGCGGCGGTCGTCGATGTCGCAGATGGTGACGCGGGCGCCCTGGAGGGCTGCAAACTGGGCGGCGACCTGGCCTACGCAGCCGGCGCCGACGACGAGGAGTTTTTCGCCGATTTTAGGGTCGGTGTTGCGGATGGTGTTGAGGGCGACGGCGGCCATGCCGTAGATGGCGGTTTCGCTCAGGTCGACGGCGTCGGGGAGCTTGATGAGGAGGTCGTATTCGGCGACGACGATGTAGTCGAGGTGGCCGCCGGTGCTTTTGCCGATGAAGATATGGTCGCCGAGTTGGAGCAGTTGGGTGTCGGGTCCGGTTTCGATGACGCGGCCGACGGTCTGGTAGCCGGTGGGCATGGGCAGCAGGTGGTCGCCGGGGGCGTAGTTGCCTTTGTGAAGCTGGTTGCGTTCAGTGCCGTTGGTGATGCCGGAGTAGAGGGTCTTTATTTTGACTTGGTTTGTGTGCGGGGGACCGGGCGCGGGCCAGTCGGGGACGAGGACTTTCTCGCGGATGTTGTCGTCGCGGGTTCTGATTACGATTGCTCTCACGAGTAATTCGTCCTATTGGGAGGTTGCGTGAAGTCAGCGAAGGACACCTGTTTATCTGCGAAGTGACGCGAAGGGGCGCGAAGAACACCTTTGTTGATCCGCGAATGAACGCGAAGGGCACGTTGCTTGATTCGCGGAGGACGGTCTCAGGCCTGGCGGTGGCTGCACCTTTTATGTGTTGATCTGCTGTTCATGTGGTGCAATATAAGGGTCAGTTGGGGTCAGGATGCCATATATTGGAGAAGGGCGCAATGCGGTTTTGGGGGACTAGCGATGGCTATGCGAACGGGTAATTCGTGGCGGGTCGGTTTTCTGGCGGCCGTCGAGCGGGGGGCGTTGGCGGAGGCGATTGCTGTGCTGGATGCGGAGAAGACGGGGCATGCGGGGACGCCGCGGCAGGCGGTGAAGTTGGAGGCGGTGAAGGTGATGCAAGGGCACCTTGGGGACTCGAATCCCGCCCTGTACGACGCGGCCATGGAATTTGCCCGCTCAGAAAGCGAGGGTGCGCAGGAGGTGGGGCTTGTGTTGCTCGGGACGATGTTTGCGCACGATCCTCCTGCGGTAACCGAGACCATCCTGAGACTGGCAGACAGCGGGAATTGGGAGGTGCGGGAGTGGGCGGCCAGCGCGTTGAGGCGGGTGATCAGCGACAACTTTGAGGCGATCTATCCGACCGTGCGGGAGTGGGTCGAGCACAGCTCGCCGAATGTGCGGCGGGCGGCGGCGGTGGCGAGCGCGTGGGCTGCGGGGAGCTGTTCGGAGGCGGCGTGCCGGCTGTTGCTGGATGCGTTGGCGCCGCTGCTGGAGGATGACGATCCATATGTGCGGAAGAACCTGGGGGCGTATGCAGTTGGGGACAGTTTTCTGAAGGCGCAGCCGGAGTTGGTGGCGGCGTGGTTGGGGCAGGCGAGCAGTCATCCGCGGGCGCAGTGGAATGTGGCGATGGCGTTATCTGCGGCTGAGGCGGCTAAGCATTTCGGGCTTTTGTCGGAACTGCTCCGGCAGCTGGCGGCGGATGATCGAACCACTGTGCGCAGGGCGGTGTACAGGGCGGTGCTCAATCTGATGAAGCGGATACCGGAGGAGGTTGGATCGCTGGTAGAGGGGTGGAAAGATGATCCTGTGCGACGGCATGTTTATGATCACGTGAAGAAGAAAGTGGGGGAGGGTGGTGGTTAGGTCCGGATATTGTGGTTGAACTGAACCTGCGATCAGCGAACGGATCAGAAGAACACCGTTTATCCGCGAAGTGACGCGAAGGGGCGCGAAGAACAGCTGTTTTCGGCGATGGGTTGCTGGAGGGTGCGGGCCGAAGTTGGTGTGGGTACGAGGGCACCCACAAGGGGTGCCCCTACGGGTGAGACTGGGAGTAGGGCATGTCCGGTGTGCAGATCGGGAGCTGGGATGGGAAGTCCGGTGGATGAGGCACATGCTGGGGACGCGCCATATGGTGGATGAGGCATGTTGTAGGAGAGGGGGCGTTGCGGGGGCGGGGCCCCCGCACAAGGGAGGGCCGAATAGGCCCGACCGCCCGGAAATGCAGCAGTTAGTAGTCAGTAGTCAGTGGATCGTTGTGGGGCTTTGGTTGTTCGCGATGTTCCAGGGCGTTGATTGGAACTGAGGGGGGGATGCCAAATGGCGGAACCTGAGGGTTCGGTTCCGCCGTGCGGATTGGGCGTTTTTGTACGGGCGGGGGCGCCGGCTAGTTTTGCTTGAAGGTGATGTTGTTGCAGCCTACGCTGTTGCTGATGGTCATGGACCACTTGGGCGAGAGGGGGGTCAGGTTCGAGAAGTCCTTTGAGTTGTGGCTTCCGTCGGTGTTGACGCCGGCGGGGCAGTTCACGACCCAGATTTCGACGAAGGTGCCGGAAGAGGCCGGGCCTCCGAAGGGAGAGAAGCCCCACTTGCCGGTTGGTTTGCCACAGCCGGAACATTTGATGTTACGCGGGCCGTTGAAGGCTACGTGTACGCAGACGTTGTTCAACACGTTGTTGTTTCTGTCGTGGATCAGGCCCTCGAAGAAGGTCTGTTGATCATTACCTGGGCAGTTGCCGCTGTCGACGAGGGAGTAGGCGAACGGCGGCGGTGGCGGCACAGGTGTCGCGGTTGGTACCGGTGTTGCTGCGGGCGTGGGAATGGCAGGGGCGACCTGGACAAGCTCGGGGTTGGTGGCGGTGACGAGCGGGGCGTAGACCCAGCCGTACTGGCCGCCGAAGATGATCTGCCACCAGCCGCCGGCAGGATTCTTGCCGGAGATTGTGTATTCGTCTCCGGGCGAGGCCTGGCCGATCACGTTATAGTTGGTGCCGGGGCCGGCGCGCACGTTCATCGTCCTGTTTATGGAGACGGTGGGGGAGGTGGAAGTTGCGGTGGGTGTGGGCGTGAAGGTTGCCGTTGGCGTGGTTGTGTGGGTTGGCGCGGGTGTAAAGGTTGCCGTTGGTGTATCGGTCGCCTCCAGTTCGGCGAGCCTTACCTCGAAGGCGTTCATGCGTGCGGACAGCGACGTGACGAGTTCAACCATAGCCTCTACTTTTTCGGCCAGGCTTTCGAGGGTCAGCGTTGCGTCCTGCGCATAGAGCGGTGCGCCGACTCCGGCCAGGAATACAGCGATGAGCAGAATGAGAATTGATTTCTTCATTATTCGCTTTGCCTTTCTCCCTTTCTGCGATGAATTGGGATGATTATAATAATGACAATCTAACAATATATCCTGCCAAACTGATTGTCAATTCGTCTATCGAAGCCGCGTGCATGCAGAAGTGACTGAATTGGACGCGGTAGTCGGCGAGGCCTGAGGAGTTGTCATCAGGAACTGGATCCACACTGGGAAGAGGTGAGTTGAAGGAAATGTGGGACCGAGCATTTGACTACATTATCGTGGGAGCGGGGTCGGCGGGGGCGGTGCTGGCGGCGCGGTTGACGGAGGATCCCGGGGTGACGGTGCTGCTGCTGGAGGCGGGGCCGGATTACCGGTCGGGGGAGGCGCCGGCGGCGATGCGGAGTCATAATCATGGTGAGATACTGCTGGGAGAGGCGTACAGGGAGGTCTACCAGTGGCCGGGGCTGACGGCGCGGCGGAGCAGGCGGCAGGAGGCTGCTCCGTTTGTGCGCGGGCGCGGAATGGGCGGGAGTTCGGCGATCAACGGATTGATCGGGCTGCGGGGCGAGGTGGATGATTTCGACCGGTGGGCGGCACTGGGCTGTGATGGGTGGTCAGGCGGAGAGGTTTTGCCGTCATTCGTGCGGATGGAGGATGATGTCGATTTTGGCGATGCACCGTATCACGGGCGGGGAGGGCCGGTGCCGCTTTGTCGCGTGCCGTTGGTGGAGTGGGGTGCGGTGGATACGGCGCTGCGGGATGCGGCTCTGGACTGCGGATACGGTTGGGCGGAGGACTATCATGCGCCGGGGAGCACGGGCGTGTCGCCGGTGGCGCTGACCATGCGGGATGACAGGCGCGTTTCGACGAACGACGGGTACCTGGAGCCGGCGCGTTGGCGTGCGAATCTGACAGTTGTTGGCGGCGTGCTGGTTGACCGGGTCGAATTTGAGGAGGAATCGGCGGGAGGGGGGGCTGGAGGGCGCCGGCGCGCGGTGGGTGTGCGCGTGAGGGGGCTGGTTGGCGCTGAAGGCGGCGAGACTGTCGTGCGGGGAAGGGAGATTCTGCTGTGTGCGGGGGCGGTACACTCGCCGGCGATCTTGATGCGGTCGGGGATCGGGCCGGCTGAGGTCTTGGGGCGGGCGGGGGTGAAGTGTGTCGTCGACCTGGGGGGTGTCGGGCAGAATTTGCAGGACCATCCGACGGTGGGAATGCATCTCAAGCTGCGTCCTGGGGCCCGGGCAGGGGGGCCGCAAGCGAGGCGGACGAACTGCTGCGTTCGATACAGTTCGGGGCTGGCGGGGGCGGGACGCAATGATATGCTGATGGCCAGTTGCAATGTATTCGGGATTGAGGGGGAGGCGCTGGAGCGGGGCGTGATCGTGGTGTCGGTGTTTCAGGCGTTTTCGCAGGGGGAACTGCGTATCATATCGCCGGACCCACAGGTTGAACCGGTGATCGAGGAGCGTATGTTGTCGGACCGGAGGGATCTTGTGCGGTTGCGAGACGGGGTGCGGCGGCTGTTGGCGCTGGCAGGACATCGTGCGATCGCGGGGATTGCAGAAGAGGTGTCTCTCGGTGATCTTTACGGTGGAAGGCAGGGCTGGTTCGACGGCACGGTCAGTGACGAGGAGCTGGACCGCTTCTTGCTGGAGGAGTGTATCGACTGCTTTCATATTGCAGGGACGTGCCGGATGGGGGCTGTCGGCGACACAGCGACGGTCGTGGACTCCGAGTGCAGGGTTGCTGGCGTGGATGGACTGCGGGTCATTGATGCTTCGATCATGCCGGAGGTGCCGCGGGCGAATACGCATTTGACTACGGTGATGATTGGTGAGCATATGGCGGAAAGGCTGAACGGCAGTTCTTAGTAGGTAGTTTTCAGTTTTTAGTGGAACGCCACTGGCCAGTGGACGGTGGTTGGTGGGTGGCTGGTACATTAGTGGAGGAGGGATTGGGATGAGCGTGGTTGATGTCAGCAAGCGGGAGCAGTTTGTGCGGGATGGTTTTGTGGTGTTCGGGGGGGTGCTGGAGCCTGAGATGGTGGCAGGGTTGCGGGCGTGGAGCGATGGGGTGCTTGAGGAGCAGGAGGCGGCGCATTTTGAGGCGAACCGGACGACGGGGAGCATGGTGCTGATCGATTGGGCGATGGCGTACCGGTACAGTGTGCTGGCGGAGCTGATCGCGCATCCGAGGGTGCTGGCGGCGCTGGGGGAACTGGGGTTTGCGGAGCCGAAGTTCGGGCACGGACGGATAATCGGCAAGCCGCCGCAGAGTCCGCCGCTGTTCTGGCACGAGGACGGGCGTTTCTGGGATGATCCGGTGAGCTATACGTGGCAGCCGATCCAGTGTTTTCTGATGTACTATCTGACGGATACGGAGGTGCGCAACGGCTGTTTGCGGGTGATACCCGGGTCGCACCGGAAGCGGCATGCGCTGCATGATCAGGCGGCGCCGATGCATACGGATGAGCTGAGGACGTATGCGAATCCGGAGGACGCGGCTTTTCAGCGGGCGGAGGGCGAGATTGATGTGCCGGTGAAAGCCGGGGACCTAGTGATGGGATACGGGAGGCTGTTTCACGCGTCTCACGCCAACCTGAGCGACGAGCGGAGAACTGTGCTGACAATGTGGTACTATCCGCGTTTTGTCGATCTGCCGGAGCGAACGCAGGCGACGATTTTCTCGCTGGAGGCGAGGAACGGGGAGACGGAGACGGGCGCGGGTAATGCGTTGCAGGCGCGGATGGAGCCGCTGCGGATTGTGTACGAGGGGAGCGCCGAGCCAATCGCGACGCAGTGGACGCCGGGTTCGGCGCTGAAGTAGGGGAGTTTGGTTGTGTGGTGCGTCGGGGGCGGGTCAGATCTTGCCCTTGGCCTTCATATCTGCGGCGAGCATTTTCTGGTAAGCGGCGTGGGCTTCTTCGTCTTCTTTGGCGCGTTCGGAATAGTAGATGAAGCCGAGAGCCTGGCGGGTGCGGGTTGAACTGCGGTTGCCGTCGGCGCGGTGGATGGTCAAGGCGTTGTGGATGAGGAGGTCGCCGGGTTGGGCGGGGAAGGCGACTTCGTCTGCGAGGTCCCGGGGTGTGCCGTAGTCGGTGACGCCCTGGGAGAAGCCGAGGGTCTGGGTGCGGCCGTGGGGGCGCAGGGGGAGAAGGTGTGAGCCGCGCACGTAGCGGACGCAGCCGTTTTCTTCGTCGACTTCTTCGAGAGCGAGCCACATTGTGAGGGCTTCGCAGGGGTGGAGCATGAAGTAGTAGCCATCCTGGTGGGGCGGGGTGGCTTTGCCGATTTTGGGGGGTTTGTTGAAGTACTGCATGTTTTTGCCGACGACGGGGCCCTGGAGGAGGAGCTCGGCGAGCTGCTCGAAGCGGCTGCCGAACATGAGGCGGTGGAAGAAGGTGTCGTGGTTGAAGAGGCCGATGATCTGCTTTAGTGTGTCGGGCTGGCCGAGGGTCTCGTAGAAGACTTGCTCGCGGGGGAGGTTGGGGACGGTGTCGGAGATGAAGCGGGCGACGGATTGGCGGGTCTCGGCGACCTGGTCGGGGGAAAGGAAGCCGGTGAGGGCGAGGTAGCCGTCACGTGTGTAGGCTTCGAGGGTCTTTCGGGGTTGGTCCTGCCAGAGTTGTCCGTTGAGGGTGCTGGTCATTTTGGGGCTCCGGAGTGGGGCTTGGATTGGCGACGGATGGCTAAGGATAACATCTTTCTCTCCGCGAAGGAACGCGAAGGGGCGCGATGAACACCTTTTACCACGAAGGGCCACGAAGGACCACGAAGAACACCTTTTTTCCGCGAAGGGACGCGAAGGGGCGCGAAGAACGCCCTTTTGTTTCTGGCTGGACTTCCAAACAGGTCAAATTTGCGTGGTTGTTTTACTCCAGGATGCCGAGGTGGCCGAGGTTCATGCCGACGCGGCCGCCGTCTACGTGGAGGGTGGTGCCGGTGATGTAGGAGGCGTCGTCGCTGAGGAGGAAGGCGATGGCGCCGGCTACTTCCTCGGGGCCGGCGCGGCGCTGCAAGAGGCAGGAGTCGATGGGCGTTTCTTCGAGCACTTTTTTGCGGGCGGCGGGGTCGGGGTCGCTGGCGAAGTGCATTTCGGTCACGATCCAGCCGGGGGCGACGGCGTTGACGCGGATGCCGTATTGGGTGAACTCCTGGGCCATGGTTTTTGTGGTGGAGACGACGCCGGCTTTGATGGCGTCGTAGACCCACATGCCGGGGCGGCCGAGGTAGCCGCCTTCGGATGAGAGGTTGACGATGGCACCGCCTTCCGCTTTGAGGAGCGGGAGGAGATGTTGGGTCATCATCACCCAGCCGCGCAGGCCGACGCGGGTCTCTATTTCCCAGTTTTCAATCCAGCCGCCGTCTTCGATACGGCCCTGACGAAGCAGGGCGGCGTTGTTGACGAGAATGTGGAGAGCGGGAACCGTCTCCGCGACTTCGCGCGCGCAGCTTTGGACTGAGGAATCGTCTGCGAGATCGACGTAGACGAAGACGGCGCTGCCGCCGGACCGGTGGATCTGGGTTACGGTCTGGTCTGCCAAGTCGGCGTTCAGATCGGCGATGAATACGTGGGCGCCTTCGGCGGCGAGGCGTTGCGCGGTGGCGCGGCCGATGCCGGAGGCGCCGCCGGAGACGAGGGCCGCTTTGCCGGAGAAGCGGGCCATTCCGATGAGGTTGGCGGTCATTGCAGTTGGCCTGTCAGTTCCTGGAGGAGGGAGAGGGCGGCTTTAGCCGAGTGGGCGGCATTGTCGAACTTGCCGGTCTCGAGGACGACGTAGCCGTCATAGCCGATCTGTTGCAGGGCGGAAAGGACGGCGGGCACAGGTACATCGCCCTCGCCGAAGGGTTTGGTGTTGAGGCCGTCGAAGTGGGGCTGTGCGGGCGTGCCGGGGGTCGCATCGCCACGGTGGTACTCCTTGGCGTGGACGCGAACGATGTGCCGGCCGAGCTGGGCGATCTCTTCGAGGGGATCGTAGCCGAGGCCCATGCAGTTGGCCATGTCCCAGTAGTTGCCGATGGCGGGCGAGTCGACGCGTTCGAGGAGGGCGGCAGTCCGGTCGCCTCTAAGTGTATGCTCGATGGCGAGGGTGACGCCGGCCTGCTCGGCATCGGGGGCGAGGAGGCGCAGGTTGGCTTCGAGGCGAGCGACGGTCTGATCGTCGCGCATCATGCCCGGGCCGAAGAAGGGCACGAGCATATAGGCGACGCCGAGATCGGTGCAGAGACGGATGCCGGTACGGACGGCTTCGAGGCCGAAGGCTTCCTTTTGCGGGTCGGCGAGGCCGCCGCGGTTGAGAAAGTGGGCGGCGACACAGGGGATTTCGACGCCAGAGAGGGCGGCGTCCTGGCGGATCGTGTCGCGGTTTTCTGGTGCGAGAGGGCCGCCAGGCTGGGCTTCGGCGAAGTCGTACCAGTCGAGCTCGACGCCCTGGAAGCCGAGCTCAGATGCGACTGTGAAGACGGAAGACAGGGGCTGTTCGATTACGTTTTGGAGCGTGCCGAATTTCATTGTTCAGTCCACGGTTTCGACCTGGCCGGATTGGAGGGAGCGGTTGGCTGCCAAGGTCACGGCGAGGGAGTTGACGGCGTCGGCGTAGGAGGAGCGGACGAGGCTCTGGTCCTGGGCTTCGACGGCGGCGAGGAAGCCTTCGATCTGGCGGTAGTAGCCGCGTTCCTGGCCGTGGTAGTCGATCTCCTGCTGGTCGATGTAGCCGGAGAGATGTGTGTCCATGGCGAGGCGGAGGTAGAGGTCGCGGCCACAGAGCTCTCCCATGAAGCCGTCCTTGACGCGTGCTGAGCAGGTGCTGACGACGCTGCCTACTGCGCCGCTGGCGAATCTGAGATTGACGGCGGTGCTGTCCTCGAAGTCAGCAATGCTGTTGTCGGGGCCGTCGTGGCCGAGGGCGTGGACGGACTCGACTTCGCCGAGGAAGTAGCGCAGCCAGTCGAAGACGTGGGTGCTCTGCTCGACGAGCTGGCCGGCGCTTACGGAGAACTTTCCCCACCAGGGATGGGAGGGGCCCATGCGGGTGAGGAAGCGGCCCATGCCCATGCCAAGGTCGCGGCCCTGGACGAGCTCCCTGGTGCGCTCGGTGATATCCGAGTAGCGGGCCATGTAGCCGACCTGGTTAATGCGGCCGCTGGCGGCGATGGCCTCCTGCGTGCGCCGGGCGAGGTCGAGGTCCATGGCGACCGGCTTGGCGACGAAGACGTGAGCGCCGGCCTGGACGGCGTCGATGGTCTGGGTGTCGTGGGCGGCGGGGGGAATGGCGACGAAGACGACGTCGAGGTTTTCGCGCGAGAGCATTTCGCGGTGGTCGGTGTAGCCGGAGCAGTTGAGCTCGTCGGCGACGCGGGCGGCGGTCTGGGCGTTAATGTCACAGACGGCGGCTACCGGCTTGTTCAGTTTCTCGAGGCTGCCGATGTAGTTTTGGGCGATCCCGCCGACTCCGATAAAGGCGATCTGCATCGTGTTGGTTCCTTGCTTGCTGTGTCGAATGGTCTGGGATTGCTGTTTGTGCGGGCGCGGGCGGGTCAGCCGAGGCGGACGTAGAGCTTATTGCCGCGGCGTTCGACAGGGTAGGTCTCCAAGTGGTCGCAGGCGGGGGCGCGCAGGGCGCGTCCGGTGGCTATGTCAAAGCGGCCGTTGTGAAGCGGGCACTCGATGACGCCGTCGATGACAAGGCCATCGGCGAGATAGGCGTATTCGTGGGTGCAGAGGCCGTCGGTGGCGTAGTAAAGGTCGCCTTTGAGGCGGTAGACGGCGAGGGAACGGCTGCCGTGGTCGAGGCGGATTACGTCCTCTTCTACGATGTCTTCGGCGGGGCCGACCTCGATCCATACGCCGGAGGACACGGCGGGGGCTTGCGTTTCGGCGGCATCGGTTTCCGGGTCCTTGGGAACCGGTCGCATTACGCGATAGTCGGGGTCGCCGGTGGCCTGTTTGATGAGTGCGGGAATCAACTCTTTGTAGGCTGTCCAGAGGCTGGTGTAGGGCGGGGGCATCTGGTCCTTGACGGCTTCATGCAGCTTGGGCAGGGCGTGGAAAGGGGTCATGGGCATGGCGTGATGCTCAAGATGGTACTGCATATTGACGTAGAGGAAGGCGAAGACTGGATTGACGTAGATGGTGCGCGTGTTCTGGCGATGGTCGTAGGTGTCTTCGCCGAGGCCGGCGTGCTGGGGAAGGCTTAGGAGCTGCTGGAGCCAGCCGCCGTAGAAGCGGGGGAGGAGAACGAACATCATGGGCAGGATGCTGCCGATGGCGATGGACCAGACGATAAAGGCGGCGTAAATGGCGACGTGAACGCGGCTGGACCAGTACATTTTTTTCAGATCGCGTTCGGGCACGAAGTCGCGCACGTCGGCGTTGGGGCGTCCGCAGGCGTTGCGGATCAGGCGCCAGACTTCGGGGGGGCCGCTGCGCAGGTAGAAGAAGTCCATGAGGAGCTTGACAAGGTCGGCGGGGCGCTGGACCTGGATTTCGGGGTCACGGCCGACGAAGTAGGTGTGGGTGTGGTGGCGGGAGTGGCTCCAGCGCCACATGAAGGCCTCGCGAATACCGAGGAAGGAGGCGACGGCGTAGACGAATTCGTTGAGCCAGCGGGTACGGAAGGGTGTGCCGTGGCCGCTTTCGTGCCAGCGGGAGTCGGCGGAGGTATAAATGGTGCCGTAGACGAAGAAGGCGGGGACGGCCCACCAGGTGCCCCAGGAGATGAAGGCCAGCCAGGCGCTGACGCCGAGGAGCAGGAACCAGAGGCCAAAGTGCCAGAGGCCGGGGCCGTCGCGGCGCTGCATGATTTCTCGCATTTGCCGGCGCGACAGATTGGGCTTCCACCATTGCTCTTCGAGGCGGCCTTGGATGCGATCGCCATCGAGTTCGACAGCGTCGCGGTGGCCGCCGGAGAGGCTATAGTCCCTGGGAATCGCTTGCACGCTCATGGCTGTATTCCTATCGATATCGTTGCAATCGGGGAGCCAATGCGCATTGTATTGAGTTAAGCGACACGAACGAAAAGCGAGTTGCCGCGTCGTTCGACGGGATAGGTCTCAAGATGGTCGCAGGCGGGGGCGCGCAGGGCGCGGCCGGTGGTGATGTCGAAGCGTCCGTTGTGGAGCGGGCACTCGACGACTTCGTCGATGACGAGACCGTCGGCGAGATAGGCGTATTCGTGTGTGCAGAGGCCGTCGGTGGCGTAGAATCTGTCGCCTTTGAGGCGGTAGACGGCGAGGGTGCGGCTGCCGTGGTCAAAGCGAATTACATCTTCTTCAACGAGGTCCTCGACCGGGCCGACCTCGACCCATTCGCCGGCGGACTCGGCGGCGGCACGCGTCTCGGCGGTATCGTTTTCCGGATCCTTGGGAATGGGGCGCATTATCTGGAAGCCGGGATCGCCGGTAGCCTGCTTGATGAGGGCGGGAATCATCTCTCTGTAGCACTCCCAGAGGTTCTTGTAGGGCGGGGGCATCTGATCCTTGACGGCTTCATGCAGTTTGGGCAGGGCGTGAAAGGGGGTCATCGGCATGGAGTGGTGCTCGATGTGGTACTGCATGTTCATGTAGAGGTAGGCGAAAACGGGGTTGACGAAGACGGTGCGGGTGTTTTCGCGGTGGTCGTAGGTGTCCTCGCCGAGGCCGGCGTGCTGGGTGAGGCCGAGGAGCTGATGGAGCCAGCCGCCGTAGAAGCGGGGGAGGAGCACGAACATCATGGGCAGGAAGCTGCCGATGGCGACGGACCAGACGGCGAAGGCGGCGATGATGGCGAAGTAGATGCGGGAGGACCAGTACATCTTGGGCAGCTCGCGTTCGGGCATGAAGTCGAGCACGTCCGAGTTGGGCCGGCCTAAAGCGTTGCGAAGGACGCGCCAGACTTCAGGGGGCCCACTGCGAATATAGAAAAAGTCCATGGCGATTTTGAGCAGGTCGGCGGGGCGCTGGACCTGGATTTCAGGGTCGCGGCCGACGATGTAGGTGTGGGTATGGTGGCGGGAGTGGCTCCAGCGCCACATGTAGGCTTCGCGAAAGGTCATAAAGGAGCTGATGTGATAGAGGACTTCGTTGAGCCAGTGGGTGCGGAAGGGGGTGCCGTGGCCGCACTCGTGCCAACTGGCGTCGGACGAGGAGTAGATTGTCCCGTAAATCAGGAAGGCTGGGATTGCCCACCAGGTGCCCCAGGATACGACAGCGAGGTAGGCGCTGACGGCGAGGAGGAAGAACCAGAGGCCGTAGTGCCGCAGGGCGGGGCCGTCGCGGCGCTGCATGATCTCCCTCATCTGCTGGCGCGTGAGTTTGGGTTTCCACCACGTTTCTTCCATGCGCTCGACGATGCGGTCATCGTCGAGTTCAACGGCGTCCTGGTGGCCGCCGGAGAGGCTGTAGTTTCTGGGGATCGCCTGCACACTCATGGGAGGTCTCCTTTCTCGAGCACGATCGGACTGGGTGCTGACATGCGACAGACTGCGAGAAATGTGCCGAATCCGGGCGCAACGGGCCGCGTCGTTGCCGGCGAAATATGTTGGTTACAGGCTTGCCTGGGCAAGAAAAGCTTCGTGTGCGGTACGACAGGGTACGCCCGATTCAGTGACAGTGCACACGCCGGGGGCGGCGATGGGTGCAGGGGCGTGTTCCCGGATGCAAATTATACATGAATTGTAGGAATATCGCACGTCGGACCGGAAAGGGGAAAAGGGCGGTCGCGGCGGGATATTTGCGGACCGGCAAGGGGGCCAGGACAGGCTGGGACCGGGCCGCGGGCGCCGCCACCGGAATCGTAGAACGGGACAGCAGTTTTGGGGCGTTTTACTGCTGTAATGGCCCAGTAAAGTAGGCTAAGATCAGGACGGCAATTAGAGGGACACATCGGGCCATTTTGCTTCATCTTGATGCCACAGAAGAAGGAGATGGAGGATAGTTTCAGGTGTTGATCTGCGAATCTTGGCTGCATTTCAGGGGTATAGGGTGAGTTGATAAACTTTATGTAGTGAAAGACCAAACCAATCGATCCGCGAAGGGACGCGAAGAAGACCGAAGGCGAAATGGATTTTCTTTGTGCAGCTGCGGGGCCCATTGAGGACAAGCGATTTGCCCCCTCGAATCGCTGTTCTGAGAGACGTCAACGGGCTCTATTTGTTGGGGACAACCTTATGAGACGGCATATGAAATCGTTAGCCCGCGGGACACTGGCTCTCATTCTGGCGGCTGTCGCTGTCATGTCAACTTCCGGCGGCGTCTACGCATCTGAAGAGCACGTCGTCCAACCGGGTGAAACGCTTAGCGAGATTGCGAAGCGGTATGGGACGACGGTTGAGATTTTGCAGGAGCTCAACGACTTGCCGGACGTCAACTATGTTAGGTACGGCCAGCGGCTCTTGATCGACGGTGGGGAGGATGTGCCTGAGACAGCCGAGATTGTCGATCGTTTTCAGCTCTACACTGTCCAGCCAGGCGACACCCTGTTTCGTCTGGCTGGAAAACATGGTATCAGCCTGACCCGGCTCATGACCATAAATGGATTCACTTCCGAGGAGTGGCTCAGTTTGGGTCAGGAACTGCTGGTGCCGCACGCGCTCGCGCCCGGTGCTCAACCTGCTGATCCGGTGACCGGCCTGCAGCCCGCGAGTCCCATTTCGGCGACGCAACCGGGGCCGACCCGTCTTTCGGTTCATATCGTGCAGGCAGGCGAGTCGCTCGTAGACATCGCGGCGCTGCACGAAGTCAATCCTGGCGCTCTGGCCCGCTTGAACGACCTGCAGAACTACGGCACTCTTGAACCTGGCCTCTTGCTGCGCATTCCATCTGAAAACGCGCTTGAACTCCTGGAAAACATGGAACAGAGGCTTGACTGGAGCCTCTACCCTACGCTCACGGAGCGTTGGATCGAGGTCGACCTCAACGAACAGATAGCGATTGCGTATGAGGGCGCCAGACCGGTCAAAGTGTTCGTTATCTCATCCGGAGTTGGCGACTCGCCCACCGTAACGGGGACATACCGCATCTGGGTCAAGATCGCGATGCAAGACATGCGCGGCGGAAACCGCGCCACCGGTACGTCATACCATGTGGAGGAGGTCAAGAATGTCCAGTACTTTTTCGAGGACTACGCCTTTCACGGCACCTATTGGCACAGCAACTTCGGCAGGCCGATGAGCCGCGGTTGCATCAATTTGACCGAGGATGACGCCGAGTGGCTCTTCGACTGGGCGTTCCCGTTCATGTACGACGATGACGATGACGGCTGGATGTTCAGCACCGACATCAATCCGGGCACGCTGGTGTTGATTCATGAACGGTAGCGGGCGCGGTGGCCCGTTTCGGTTGTAGGCCCGGACTTCTCCGCGAGGCCCCCTCTCTCTTCTCTCCTTTTCTTCTACCGCAGGTCTACCTCCCCTCTGCCCCTCAGAAACCTGGAAAATAATATACTTGACACAGCAGACCGCTGGTGTATAAGGATGTTGTCGTAATGGAGAAAGGCCAGAACGACAAGGCGTGAATCCGTGGGTGACGTGACGACCAGCACTTTTGCGTTCTTTGAACAGTTCCCGGACTAACAGGCCGCAATAGACGCCATTGAGACATGAAGGTGGCCGGACGGCAGGACAGTGTGCCCGCTTTGGGAAAGCGGCCACACCACCAAGATGCGGGACTCCCAGTATCATCAGTGCAATCTGGAGGGATGCCGCAGGTAGCTCACGGTCAGAACCGAAACCATCTCTGAACGGTCCCACATCCCCTTGAACAAGCGGCTGTACTCCCTGAACCTGCTCCAGACGACCCGTAAACGTGTCAGTAGTCTGGAGTTGGCGCAAGAACCGGGAATCACTCAAAAGTCGGCAGGTTCCTGCTGAAGCGGTTGCGCGAGGCAGTCGACGTCGAGGCTGTAGACACAGTTGGCGAGGTCGAGGTTGACGAGCGTTTCTTTGGCGAAAATGAAGCCAACAGACATGCCGACAAGAAGCCACGGGCCGGGTGCTGTACAGTTGACAAGGAGGCGGCGTTGGGCACGCGGAAATTTCAGGGACTGATGGCGGCCAATCCGACTGACGACAATACAGCCCTCATGATCCAGCGGGAGATTACCGATAGGGTCCAGGAAGGCGCGACCCTTCATTACAATGGGCACAGGGCTTACGACGGTTGTGAAAACCTGTGAGAAAAGTTCAGAGGAGAATGAATCATGATCCCCGAAGAAATCTTGTCGCACAGACCTAAAGTATTGACGCAAGCCCAGAGGGAGCACTACTTTGAGCACGGCTTTGTCGGTGTTGAAGATCTGGTGCCCAAAGAGACGATTGCCGAACTCGTGCGCGTAACCAATAACTTTGTCGAAGCCAGCCGAACAGAGACCGAATCGGGGCGTGTATTTGATATTGGGCCCGGGCATGGGCCTGACACGCCGGTATTGCGACGCTTGAGACGGCCTGATGAGCAAAGTGATGTCTATTGGCGTTTTGCCAGTGGGCTGATGGCGGACGTGGCACAGGATTTGGCCGGGCCCAATGTCGTGTTTCATCATTCAAAATTGAATTTCAAATGGTTTGATGAATCCGACACGGTTAAATGGCATCAGGATATTCAGTTTTTCCCCCATACCAATTACAACGTCTTTACCATTGGTTGTTATTTGGCTGATACCGACATGACAAACGGGCCACTTGCCGCCTTGCCCGGCAGCCATAATGGCCCGTTATACAATCAGTATGATGCCCAAGGAAACTGGATGGGCTGTTTGAGCGATGACGATGCGTCGACAATTGACATGGATGAAGTTGTGTATCTGGCAGGAGCTGCCGGTTCTATTACAGTTCACAATGCCCGAACGCTTCACTACTCACCCTCCAGCAAGTCACCGGATCCACGCCCGTTGCTGCTCAACTGCTATAGTTCTGCCGACGCCAAAGCCTACACGCCACACCCCGAGCCCTCATGCCATGCTTACGAAATCTTGAGAGGTGAGCCGGTTAAGTGGGCACAACACGACCCCCGGCCCTGCCAAATACCGCCGGACTGGTCTGGCGGGTATACCTCGATTTATGCGGCACAGGCCAAAGAAGACTAAGTGTTTACTCCGCAAAGCATCCAGTTGCTTGCCACGGTCAATTTCAGCCAGTAGAGGTGAAGTGGGCCCCAGAAACTGAATCATGAGCTAAGGTGCCAAATGGGGCAATTCGTTGAGCCAGGGGAGCATATTCAGCTACGCGGGGCAGGTGAATATCGGTCTCGTCACCGACAGGGGAATGGCGCCGGATCCGGACACCACTATTGCTGCATTTCAGGCGGAGTTTGACAGTTTGCTGAGGCTGGCGCGCCTGCGGGAAGCGAAGGCGGGCCGAAGTGCGGAAACAGCCTCACAGGTAGTTTCCTCTTCCACTTCCGGCCAGACATCGTTGACATTTTGGGAAGGACGCTGAGAATTCAGCAGTAGTGGAAAGGCGACAGGCCTTTTGGTGATGTTGCGCGCCTGAGTGTTGAAGCAAGAAAAACCCATCGGTCCGCGAAGTCACGCGAAAGGGCGCGAAGAACATCTTTTTTTCCGCGAAGGGCCACTGAGGACCTCGAAGAACACCTCTTTGATCCGCGAAGGATCGCGAAGGACACCGAAGGCGTATCGGGTTTGAGGAGTGCGGTGGGCAGGTTTTGCCTTTTAGGCTGCGTTGTGGCAGCGCTCCTGGAGGGGGGTCCAGCCGCGGCCGGGGGTGTTGGGGCGGGCTGTTTCGTAGCGCTGGCGGAGTTGCCTGAACTGGTCGGCGGAGTGGATTTCGCGGGCGGGGTCGTTGGGGTCGCGGATGACGAAGTCGGCTTCGGGGGGGTAGCAGGCCATGGTGACGGGGTCGCGTTCGGTGGTGTAGGAGGCGGGTTCTTCTTCGATGTTATTGGGGACGTTGGCGCTTTGGTAGCGGAGGTCGATGCTCCAGCGGACCACGTCTGTGTTGTTGGCGAAGGAGGCGTGGGGGGTGAGGTTGGTGAGCAGGAGGGCGTCGCCGGCTTTCATGGGGACGGGGACGGGTTCGACTGCGGGCAGGTCTTCGTCGGCGACTTCGAGGAAGCCGGCGTGTCCCTCGGTGTAGTGGCGGAGGATGCCGGTCTTGTGCACGGTTGGGATGACGTGGAGGCAGCCGTTTTCGAGGGTGGCGTCGACGAGGGGGACCCAGCAGGTGACGATGAGGTGGCGGTCGCAGTGGGCGAGGAAATAGCCGGAGTCCTGGTGCCAGGGGACTTCGCCGCGGTCCCAGCCGGGGAGCTTGGGGCGGATGCGGTAGACGGATGATCCGATGATGTCGGGGCCGACGAGGCTTTCGATGCAGGAGAGGAGGGCGGGGTGGCGGATGGTATGCAGCATGGCGGGGCCGTTGTAGCCGCCGCCACCTTTGCCCATGACCTTGGCCGTGATTTTTTCGCCGGCGGCCGGGTTGTCGGCGTGGATACGGGCGAGGCGAAGGCCGAAGGGCTGATCGGCGTGGATGTCGGTCAACTCGCCGGCGGCCTGCAGTTCGCGGGCGGTTTGATCGATGATCTCGGTGAGGGCGTCCTGGAGCGGTTTGAGGTCTGCGGGGGTGAAGATGCCGGCTTTGAGCAGGTAGCCCTGGCGGTGGAAGTGGGTGAGTTCGTCTGGTGTGAGGCTCATGGTCGCGGGTCCGGGAAGTGGCAGCGGGTCAGTTTGGTGGAATTATACAGTGCAAGGCGTGGATGGGGAAAGTTCACATTGTTGGGCCGCAGTTCAAGATGGGGAGGGGAAAGGGCACTCACAAGGGGTGCCCCTACGGTCATACGACTGAATGGGCAGCGCGGCTCAGTAGCTCCCGGATGGGATGGCTTCCCACTTTTGCAGCCATTCCTCACAGGTGGGGACGGCGCCGGGATCGTCGGGGCTGTGGGCGATGAAGCCCTGCTTTTGGCCGGCTTCGGTGGCCAGGGCGGTGGGCTCGTAGCGCACGTCGATGGACCAGCGGACCTGGTTGGAGCGGTTGGGGAGGGCGCGATGGGGGGTTATCTGGGTAAAGCAGAGGGCGTCGCCGGGTTGCATTTCGATGGATACGCCTTGCAGGCTTGCGCGTACTTCAGGTGCGAGGCCGAGGAAGCCGGTTTCGGGGTCGTTCCAGCCTTCGTGGAGGGGGCCGCGGTGGAGGCCGGGTGCGACCTGGAGGCAGCTGTTGTGTTCGGTGACGGGCTGAATGGGCATCCAGATGGAGGTGACGTGGACCTGTTCGGCGTCGCGGTAGTACTGCGCGTCCTGGTGCCAGGGGGTCTGGGTCCAGATCTGGTCGGGCAGTTTGGGGCGGGCGTTGAAGATGCCGTGGACGGAGATTTCGGGCGTGCCGAGGAGGTCATGGGCGAGGGCGAGGAGGGCGGGGTGGAGGAGGATGTCGTACATTTCGCGGCTGACGAGGTCGCGGCGGGGGCTGCGGATGTATTTGGGTCTTCCGGCGGCTTGCCAGAGGTGGGCGAGACGGTGTTGGAGGTCGAGGTCTGTGCGGGGGTCGTTGATGAGTCCTTGTGAGAGCCAGGCCTTGATTGTGTCGTCCGCCCAGCGGGAGAGGACGGTGGTCATGAGGTTGAGGAGGTCGGGGGGTATGACGGCGGGGGCGTGGAGGTAGCCGTTGGTGTGGTAGAGGTCAAGTTGCTCAGGATTGAGGACTTTTGTCATGGGCGGAATATGGACGGTGGAATAGGGCTTGGTGACGATTGAATAGACTGGGATTTGAAAGGGCAAGAACCGGTTTGGCCACGGAGGTTTCGAAGAACACCCTTCTAATCCGCGAAGGGACGCGAAGGGGCGCGAAGCACACCTTTCTCATACACGGAGTGCTTCGGAGGAAACCAATTGGCTTGGATGAATCTACAAAACAGTCCATTCCGATCTTGTCAGACGGCGTTCCAGACCTGGACGGCCTGGAGCTGACCGGTTGGGTTGAGGAGGCCGATGCGGCCGGTGGCTTCGGCGGGTAGGCTGTAGGACTGGATGAGGAGGTCGTCGAGGTAGAATTCGAGGACTGATTCCTTGAGGAGGGTGCGGAAAACGACTGTGTCGCCGAACGGCCAAGCGCGGGCCATGACGTCTTCGCGCTGGGACTGGTTTTCGGACTCGGCCATGAGGCCGAAGTGGGTGACGCCGGCGGGGCCTACCTGGATGTAGCTGCCGAGGCCTGATGCATACTCGACGTAGAGGCCAGGCCAGTCAGATTCGGGTTGACCGGCTGCAGAGAGGGTGACGCTGCCTTCGATGACTACGCCGCCTGCAGTGTCTACCGGTGCTTCTGCCATTTGGACGCGCCCGCTGGCGGCGGTGAATTGCGTTGAAACCGGGTTTCTCTTCAGGGCTTCGTTGCCCTGCCAGTAGCCGAACCAGAGTGTGCCATTGTCGTCGACGAAGGCTCTCTTCAAAGGGGCCCAGTAGCAGATGTCGCGTCCGGTGTCGAGCTGGAAGCGGGTTACGGCGTGGTGGTTGACGAGGATGTCGTCGGGCGTGCGGAGGAAGCGGGCGAAGTAGGTGTGTTTGTGCTCGCCGGAGTTTTCGAGGAGGGCGTAGTTTGCGGGGGCGACGGTGTAGGGGCCGGCGGGGTTGCCGGCGATCATGGTCTTCATGGTGCGGGAGCCCTGGCCGACGATGGCGTAGAATCTGCCTTTGAATTCGGCGACTGCGCCGGCCTCCATGCTTTTGGGCGGGTCGGCGCCTTCCCAGACCAGTTCGGGTGAGGGCAGGGCTTCCCAGTGGACGCCATCATCGCTGCGACCGAAGCCGAAACCGACGGCGTCATTGGGGGTGGCGGTCCAATAGCCGTAGTAGCCGCCCTCCGGACGGGGGAGGGGGAAGATGCAGTCCCAGCGGCCGTGCTGCTCGTAGTAGCGGGTGTCGACTTTGAAGATGTGATCGTCGCCGAACTTAGCCCAGTTCATGAGGTCTTGGCTATGGGCGAAGAAGATGTTCTGGGTCTGGCGGCCGTCGTCTTCGACGCGCCATTCGGAGTAATTGCAGATGAAGCGGCCGCTGGTGTCGAAGTCGGGCGACTTCCAGACGGCGCCGGTGCCGAGGTAGGTGACCATTTTGTCGGAGGCTTTGATGGCCCAACCGTGGTCGGTCCAGGTGACGCCGTCGGGGGAGGTGGCGAGGCCGAAGCCCTCGCCGGGGCTGTATTCGGTGATGAGGTAGAAGAGATAGAAGGTGCCCTCGTGGTAGAACATCCAGGTATCCCAGTGGGCGTCGACGCCTTTGGATTTGAAGAACATGGACTGGGTTGCGTTGGTCATGTCTGCGGCTTCCGTGGCTTGTCAGCAGCGCTTGGGCATGTGGGAACGGAGGCGCCAGCGCTGCCAGGCGGATTTGGGTTGGTGTCAGACTTTGAGGCCGGAGTCGACCAGGCCTTCGACGTAGAATTTGCCGAGGACGATAAACAGGAGAACAAGGGGGAGTGAAGCGATCACATAGCCGGCATAGAGGGGGCCCCAGACGCTGAAGTCCTGACTGGTCCAGCCGGCGACGCCGCCGTAGGTGGCAGACCGGGCCAGCTTGTAGAGCCCGACCGCGATCATCTGTTTGGCGTCATCCTGGATCATGACCAGAGGCCAGAGGAAGGAGTTCCAGACGCCGATGAAGTTGAGGACGGCCAGGGTGGCGAGCCCTGGCAGTGAAAGGGGCAGGGTGATGCGGCCGATGAGGTCGAGGACGCCGGCGCCGTCGCAGCGGGCGGATTCGAAGAGCTCCTCCGGGATACCGGCGATGAAGGCACGCATGAGGAAGATGCCGAAGATGGGGCCGCCGGCCAGCTCGGGAATGATCATAGCCCAGCGCGTGTTCAGGAGGCCGAGGCGTACGTAGACCATGTAGGCGGGGATGAAGGAGAGGACCCAGGGAACCATCAGGAGGGCGATGATGGCGTAGTAGAGCGTCTCGCGGAAGGGAAAGTCCATGCGGGCGAAGACGTAGCCGCCGATGAGAGAGAGCAGGAGCATTCCCATGAGGCCGATGATGGCCACGATGATGGTGTTGATCATGTAGTCGCCGACGATGTCCCAGGCGGCGACGTAGTTGCGCCAGCGGAGGGGGAAGCTGATGGCCCATCGTTCCCAACGGTATTGGAGGCCGTTCTTGAAGGACCAGGTGATCAGGAGGTAGGTGGGGATCAAGGAGAGCAACAGCATGACGGTGATGAACAGGTGCGATCCGATCTGGTAGTAGCGGAGGGGGCGCCGGGCGGGCGGAGCGACCTGGGTGGAGGTTGTGGTACTCACTTGCTGGTCTCCTTGTGCTGCTCTTGCTTCCTCATTCTTGTCTAGTGGCGGACGTCTTCAACTGCGGGATGGACGGTGCGGTTGACTGCGAGCGTCGCGGAAAAGGTGATGACGAAAAGGACCATACCGATGGAGGCGGCGTAGCCGAATTGCTGGGTACGGAAGGCCTTGTGGAACATGGTCAGGCCGGGGACCATGGTGGCGAAGCCGGGGCCGCCGTCGGTGAGGACGAGTATTTGTTGGAAGGATGTAACGCCGGCGATGACGGCGAGGATGGTCATGAGACGCACTTGTCCCAAGACGAGGGGCAGGTCGATCTGCAAAGTGCGGCGGAGGCCGGTGCAGCCGTCGACTTCGCAGGCGTCGAAGATGGACTCTGAAATCTGGCCGAGGCCGCCCAGATAGATCAGGGTGCCGACGCCTGAGACCCAAGGGAAGCCCATGAACATGATGGCGTAGAGAGCGGTGGCGGTGTCGCCAAGCCAGTTGCGCGCCAGGAATCCGACACCGAACTGTTCCAAAAGGCCGTTGATGACGCCCAGGTTGGGGTCGTAGATCTGCTTCCAAAGGAGAATGACGACGATGAGCGGAACGAGCATGGGGATAATGAGAAAGAGGCGGTAGAGCTCCTTGGACTCACTGTCGCGGATGCGGAAGATGAGGACGGCCATGATGAATGGGATGACGGCCCCCGAGAAGAAGAAGAAGGCGAGCAGTTTGAACATGTTGAAAAGCTCGCGCGGGGTTTCAGGCGAGGTGAAGTAGACGCCAAAGTGCTGGAGGCCGACGAAGCTGGCTTCGACGCCGGGACGCCAGCGGTAGAAGGCGCGGAGGAGGCCGAGGATGGGCGGGTAGTAGTTGAAGATGAGGAGGAGGATGAAGATGGGGGCAAGGAGGGCGTAGGCCTGCCATGAGCGGCGCATGGCCTGCCATGTTGAGAGCTCCCTCGACCGGAAGGGAATTGATTTGCCGGCGTCAGCGACACTGCCCTGTTGTGCTACTCCTGTACCTTCTGTCATGCTATCTCCGTGCACTTCGCCAACTTCAGCACCTCCCAACCGGGAGGCGTTCCAGTGTGCTTTCAGTTTGAGAGACTCTGTATTGCGTAGTGCGTAATGGCCGAATTGAAAGGCCAGATGTAATTGTGTTAGCCACGCGAAGAGTTATGGTGTCGATCGGGATTTGCAGTAGGGATGCTCATTCAGGCCAATTGAAGGTGACATCCATCGTTCAGGCCGAAACCGGCATCCCGAGTTCCTCTCCGGGGTGCGCCGGTTCAGTCTGAGGAGGTCGGGTTTTCTACAGGCACTTCGATGGAAAAGCTCTTGTCTACTTCGAGCCAGCGCCCGATATTGATGTCGATGACGTTGATGATTGAGTCCGTTTTGATGTCGTAGGCGGTGGCCGGATTGGGCGTGAAGGTGATTTCGACTTCGCCGTTTTCGTCGGTGTAGGACCACTCCGGGATCATGAGTCCGTTGCCGGGCTGCAGCCAGGCCTGCAAGGTGTCGTTTACGCGCGGTTGGCCGTTTTCGGTGACACGGATCGTGAGAATGATCGAGTCTTCGCCGTCGGAAACGACTTTTTCCTTGTTGAACTCGCCTTCAATGACGACGTTGTTGAGACGCACCAGTGACTGGATGAAGTCGGCGGCAAGGAGGGCGAATATCAGCAGGAGCAGGCCGACAGCGGCCAAGCGAATTTTGCGTAACATGTGACCGGCAGGGAGGAAGGCGGATGTGGGTGAGCGGACAGGGCGGGGGCCGTTATCCGCTCACCTACAGATTCGTCAATTTAGCTGTCTGCTTCCTGGTCGGCAAGCAGGGCTTCGTAGCGTGCGACGCCTTCATCCCAGGAGCGCTGCTGGCGCTCGAAGAATTCGGCTCTGTCCATGTCGCCGATCACCCAGGCCACGAAGATCCGCCGCCACTCGGTGAAGTAGTCCCAGTCCCAGAGGAGACCCATGCCCCACCAGGCGATGGTGTAGGTGTAAAGAGGCAGCTTATAACCGCCGATGGTGGACCAAAGCGGTCCGAGCTTGGCATCCTTAGCAGACGGGATGTACTGCTGGTTTTCGTTGTTGAGGAAAGCGTTGTTCTCCGGCTCGGTGATGAACTGCCACCAGTTGATGACCTGGTCGCGGTTGCCGCGCATTTCGGTTGAGGACTTGAGCATTACGTCCTGGGGGCCGCGGATGGCCTGCACGTGTTCGCCGGGCACATTGCCGTCGCCGGCGGTATAGTCGTTGGGGTCGACCGCGCCGGGCATGCTGACGGTGGGGGGAATGTCGGCGGCGGCAGGCATAGGCGAGGGTACGAAGGTGCGTTCGAAGTCGACGTTGGGGTCGTTGGCCAGGGTAGCGAATTCCCAGGTGGCCCGGTACTGCATACCGACCGAGCCTTCGCGCCAGAGGAGGTCGAGATCGGTGGTGTTGAAGCCGTCGACCCAGGTCAGAGCGAGAGCGTACATTTCGTCCCAGGCGCGCTGGTAGATGGGCGTGTAGGGGCCGATGAGCTCGGCATTGTGTGCGGGCAGAGCTTCCTCGATGCCGACGAAGAAATCATTGTCGGCGTCCATTTCGATGCAGACTTCCTGCATCATGGGTGGGAGGATCTGGAGGGCAAGGGGCCAGCAGTTGCCGGTCTCGCCTTCGCGGGGCCAGGGAGAGAGGCCAAGGCCGGCTTGCTTGAGGGCCTGGGAGACCTCCATCTGTTCTGTCCAGGTGGCAGGCGGCGAGAGTCCGTGCTCGTTGAAGATCTCCATGTTGCAGGCGAGTCCGACTTCGAGGTAGGGCCAGATGGCGCGGATGGGAGCGCAATAGTCGAGGCCATCAGACCAGGTCAAAGACTCCATCATGGATGGATAGAAGCTTTCGGACCAGGTGTCGTATTGGATTGCATAACGGCTGGGGGCATCAAGCCAGTCGTCGATGGGGACGCACCAGCCGCGTTGAACGAGGTCGAGGCGGCTCATCAGGTCGGGGGATTCTCCAGAGCTTACTGCGGCGGTGAGCCAGGCGTCATCACCGGATTCGTCGAAGACGACGGCGATGTCGGGGTTGATTTCTTCAAAGCGCTCAGCAAGAATGCGCGCTGCGTTGCCGACCAAGGGGTGTTCGGCAGAGCGGGTGGTCCACTCGGTGGGTTGCAGCTGTGCGAGGTTACAGTGTACGTCCACCCTTTCCATCGCGGCCGCTTCGCCACCGGAATCTTCAGCCATCTCTTCTCCGGCGGGGGCGCCTGGTGCGGCGCAGGCTGCCATCAGACCGACGCCTAGCGCGCCAGCGGAGGCTTTCAGAAAGTTTCGTCTACTCGGACCTTTGCCAGTCATTTTCTGCCTCTTCTCCTTGTCCTTAGTTGTCGCTAGATCAGGATATGGTACGGGCCCCGGTGGGCGCCGTAGTGAGAGCGAGCAGCAGCGTCTATTTCACCTCCTCAAAGTTGAAGGGTTTTCGGTGATGGTTCCGAACTGACGCTCTAAGAAACCGTGCGGAGCGCTATTTCAGCCACGGTTACGTTAGGGCGGTGATGAGCGGAGGCCAGATGGCAGCCTATGTCTCGACTCCGGCTTCGGCAAGTGCTTCTCTGGCAGACTGAGCTGCCTCAGAATCGGGATCGAATTTGATGGTGCGTTTCAGTCCGATGACGGCGTGTTCGTCGCCGGCGCGGGCCAATTCGAGTGCTTCGGCGAAGCCTTTTTCGCCGTAGCTCAGATCACGGGCTACTACGGGGTTGTCGTAGTCTTTCCAGTAGTACTTGTATTCGCCGGATTCCCAGTCTGCGTAGACCTCTTCCCATTCGAGGCCGCTGGGGCCGTGAGGCGTAAGCATCTGCTCGGCGATGAGGTCGCCGACGGCCTGGTAGCGGTTGTCGAGCGAGAGGCGCAGGCGGTCGTCGGTGTAATTGGGCAGGGCCTGGTGGATGGTGAGGGCGGGGAAGATGAGGGTGTCGCCAATCTCGAAGTCTGTCGAGTGCCAGTCGGGTTCAATCTCTTCTTCGGCGTCGACATCGACTCTCAGGGCGCCGGCGCCGAGGGAGTAGTGGTGGTCGAGAACACGTCCGACTTTGTGGGAGCCGGGGATGACTGCGAGGGGGCCAAGCTCGATGGGACAGTCGCCGATCGGGGCCCAGCTGGTGTAGGTTTCAAAGTTGCCCTGGAAGTGGACGAAGTCCTGGTGCATGGGCGTAGTGTGTTCGGTGTATTTGGGGAACCAGAGACGGGCGATCTGGTTTGGATGGGGCATGATGGGGCGGCCCATGATCTTTTCGATCATGGAAGTGACTTCGGGCCAGTGGGCGGCGCGATGGAAGGGTTCCAGCTTGTAGACCTGGCTGTAGCCGTCGGTATATTCGCGATCGCCCTCGGTGCAATTCCTGGTTGTGTCGGCGATGCCGGCGACAGGGTCGGTATTGGGCAGGAGCCAGCCGATTTCCTGGATTTTGGTCATCATGACGCGGCGCAGCTCGCTCATTTTGTCGGGGTCCTGGAGCTGTCTAAAGAAGAGATAGCCCTCCTCAGCGAGGCGGCGCTGAAGTTCGGCGGGGTCGTCGAAGGCGTCGTTGGAAACGCGGAACTCGCGGATATCCTGAGGCATTGGAACTCCCTTTCTTAGGCTTGTGCGCCTTATTCGCCTGTTTCCTGTATTGTTCGAGGTCAGATACGGGTACAAGGATACTGATTGTAAATTGTGATGTCAAGTGGCTTGCAACGGGGGGTAAGGAGAGGTTCGGGGGAGATTGGGATTGGCCTTGTATTGACTACGCGAAGGGATGTGGCGGTGGGTTGGTACGGGGCTGCCCGGACTTGCGGAGCCGTTTGGCGCATTGACACATTTTTGTTGGGCGCGTAGGATGCACTCCTGCGATGAGGGGCAGCTTCACGGGAGAAAGGCCATGTGCTCGTTCGAGATTGGGGACACTATCTATCAAAACCCCCTAGGCGCGGAGTCTGACACGGCCGGATTCCGGTTGGAGGGTGAGGCTCGCATAAGCTTTCCCAACGGGCGGCTGCGGATGGAGAATCTGCGGGATCCGGGGGAAGGGCAGCGGTCCAATTTTGTGTTCTGGTGCCCGGAGACGTTTGCGGCGGATGTAAGCATAGAGTGGGAGTTCTGGCCGGTGCAGGAGCCGGGGTTGTGTATTCTGTTCTTTGCGGCGACGGGGCGAAATGGAGAGGATCTGTTCGAATTGTCGCTGGCGGAACGGACGGGGGAGTACCAGCAGTATCATCACGGGGATATCAACGCGCTGCACGTGTCGTATTTCCGGCGAAGGTGGCCGGAGGAGCGCGCGTTTCACACTTGCAATTTGCGCAAGAGCTACGGATTCCACATGGTGGCGCAGGGCGCGGACCCGATTCCGCCGGTGGTGGATGCGACGCCTCCTTACCGGATCCAGGTTGTCAAGTGCGGAGCAGAGGTGGCCTTTTCGATCAACGAGCTGCCGATTTTCGACTGGCGGGATGACGGTATGCGTTATGGCCCTGTGCTGGGCGGTGGGAAGATTGGTTTTCGGCAGATGGCGCCGCTTGTGGGTGAGTATGCGAATCTGGTTGTGAGAACTGCGGAACTGCAGTAGTCAGTAGTCAGTAGTCAGTAGTCAGCAGTCAGTGGTCAGTGAAGATGCGTTGAACGGGTTTGCGTCAAAGTTATAGGGAGCAGAAGGCATGGGTGAGAGTGAAGGGCAGGTCGTTTTCAGTGAGCAGTTTGAGGGGGAGTTGGATTCGGAGTGGATTTGGATTCGGGAGAATGCGGACAGGTGGCGGATTCGGGATGGGGGGTTGGAGATAGTGGTGGAGCCGGGCGTGGCGGGGACGGTGCGGAATGCGCTGGTGCGGCCGGCGCCGGACCGAAGCTCAGGTGTTTACGCGATTGAGGTGACAATCTTCAACCATGCGGAACCGACGCAGCAGTATGAGCAGGCGGGTATCACGTGGTACCAGGACGGTGAGCCTGTGTTCAAGGAGGTGAAGGAACTGGTGGACGGGGAGGTGTTTATCATACCTGGCAGCAAGGCGATGCCGACGCAGAGTGTGCGGCTGCGCTTGGTGGTGGATGCTGAGTCGTGGGAGGCGCAATACAGGCCAGAAGGTGCGACGGTGTTCAGGACGGCGGCGACAGGCGAGCTGGCCCCGGCTGCGGAGGAGCATGTCAGCATTCAGTGCTACAACGGGCCGCCTGATGCTGAGCACTGGATCCGTTTTGAGGACTTCCGAATTATTCGCCTTTGAAGTTGTTCAGCGGCAGCGCAGCGATGTTGGCGGAAAGCCGGGTATGCCCCTTGCTCATCCTGAGGTCTGGAGGCGGAGATCCTGGCCGGCGAGGTAGCGCTGCGGGTGTGACAGGGGTTGCCCGGGCAAGTAGAGGGTTACGTCGCCGGCGCCGTGCACGTGCCAGTCGCGAGTTGACCGGTCGCTGATCATGGCGGTTTCTTCGTCGATGCCGATCAGTGTTGCGCTGGGCAGGAGGTCGCGCAGGCGTTCGGCCCAGCCCTGTCCGAAGGTGTTGTGATGGGGGAGGACGATGGCGTTGGGGATGAGTCCAAGGCCGGTCGTGACGCCCTGTCCTCGGGGATCGTTGAGATGTTGGCAGAGGACCATGGAGCCGGCGCTGCTTCCGGCCAGGACGGCGCCGGCGGCGCGGGCTGCGAGCATGGCGTTCCAGGCGGGCGAGTCGCGCAAGGTCTCGCAGAGATAGCCGGGGAACCCTCCGAGCAGATAGACCAGTTTTGCCTCTTTGATTTGATCCACTACATTCTCATCGGCAGCTGAATCGCGGTCGACCAATGGGACGACCGTAACGTTTGTCGCGCCCAGACCGGCAAACCAGCGGCGGCCGTTTTCGCCGGCGCGGCGGTGGTTGTTGTCGGGGGCGGCGGCGGTGGGGATGATGGCGATGGGGGCGTCGAGGCCGCCGGCGAGTTCGATGCTGCGGCGGTCGGGGTCGGCCATCCGGCCGCCGAATTCGGAGCCGCCGGCGAGGAGAAGGTGACCGGACATAACTGTGTTGAATTCTTCCATTGACTTAAGACCGCCAATTGCCGGGTCGGTATGATTGTCGATTGAATCATGATATCAGCAAGACCGATCATTCCGCGAAGGCACGCAAAGGGTCGCGAAGAAGGACAAGGGCGTATCGAATGTCTTTGCGAGGTTGCGCAGCCTCCACCAAGGACTGTGGGCGATCTGGCTGGAATACGACTGAGGAAGTGTGCTTTGGGATACCCGTAAGGGTGCAACCCAATTCTGGGGTGTTGAGGGGAGGGTGATGGCGGCGCGGGAGGGCACCCACGAGGGGTGCCCCTACGGGGATTGTTGAGGAGTTGGTATTACGCAACCGGTGAATGAGGCACCCGCTGGAATGACGGCACAAGGTGGCCATATGATGTTGTAGGAGAGGGGGCGTGGGGGGGGGGGGGGCCCCCCCCCAGGGGGGGGGGGGGTGGGGGGGGGGCCCCCCCCCAACAAGGGCGGGCCGATTAGGCCCGACCGCCCGGAACTGCAGTAGTCAGTGGTCAGTGGTCAGTGGTCAGTGGAAGCACAGATTGATAGGTGATAGGTTATAAGAGGAGAGGCAGTCACCTTTGCCATGCAGAAACACGGTGGACAATTGGCAATGAGTTAGCAGTCATATGAGCGGAGCAATTTGACCCACGGGCTGCAGCGCGACTCATGTTCTCTTCCCGGCACTAGCCTTTGACGGCGCCGGCTGTGAGGCCTGAGACGATGTATCTCTGCATGGCGAGGTAGAAGACGACGGGCAGGACGGAGAAGACGAGGCCGGCGGCCATGTACTGTTCGACAGGGGTCTGGGCGATGGCTTTGAGGGTGGAGAGGCCGACGGATGCGGGCATGAATTCGCCGCTGCTGAGCATGATGCCGGCGTAGAGGTATTCGTTCCAGGCGAAGAAGAAGGCGACGACGGCGACGGCGGCGAGGCCTGGGGCGGACAGGGGGAGGACGATGCGCCAGAGGGCGCCCAGTTCGGTGCAGCCGTCGACGACGGAGGCGTCGAGAACTTCGTGGGGGACGTTGTCGAAGACGCCTTTGAGAATCCAAATGCAGATAGGGAGGATGAAGGCGGCGTCGATGAGGGCCAGGGATGGGATGCTGTTGAGCATGTTGAGACGGCGATAGAGGATGTAGAGAGGGATGAGGATGAGGACTTCGGGCAGCATCTGGGTGACGAGCAGGAAGAGGCCGAAGAGGTTGCGGCCGGGCCAGCGCAGGTTGGAGAGGGCGAAGGCGCCGAGGACTGAGAGGGCCATGCAGAGGAGCATGGTCATGACGGCGATGAGGAAGGAGTTGCGGAGCCACTTGGCGATGGGGTGTTCGCTGAACAGTTCGCCAAACTGATCGAAGTAGAGCTCCTGCGGCAACAACGGGGGCGGGAAATGGAGGATGTACTTGCTGGGCTGGAAGGTGCTGATCATCATCCAATAGACGGGGAAGACGATTATCAGGGAGACGACGGTTACGGTGATATAGAGCAGGACGCTGTTAATGATGCGCCGGGCGCGGAGGTTTGACGTTGCTGTGCGGGTGTCCTCTATTCGGGCAACCATGTCAGGAGGACTCCTCGGCGCGACGGACCTGCATGAGTATGAAGACGAGGGCGACCGCCAATGAGACGACGAAACCGGCTACGCCGAGGGCGGTGGCATAGGAGTAGTCGTAGAAACGGAAGGCGGTATTGAAGATACGGATCACGATTGTTTCGGTGGTACCGGAAGGGCCACCCCCGGTCATGAGGAAGATGATGGTGAACTGTTTGAAGGAGAAAATGGCGGCGAGGACGACCAGCAGCTCCAGGGTTGAGCCGATTCCGGGGAAGGTGATGTTCCAGAAGAGCTGCAGCCGGTTGGCGCCGTCGACGCGGGCGGACTCGTAGAGCTCCTGCGGGATGGACTGCAGGGCTGCGAGGATGACGAGGCTGTAGAAGGGGAAGGCCTTCCAGGAGGAGATCAGCACCATCCATCCCATGGCCAGCTCGGGCACCTGGAGCCACTGTGGATTCTTGGTGACGCCGGGGAGCATGCGCGCGAGGATGTTGACGACGCCGAATTGTGGGCTGAGGATCCAGATGAAGATCATGACGACGGGCACTTCGGGGATGGCCCAGGGCATCATGAGCATGCCGCGAGCCACGGGGCGGAAGCGGAAGGGCCGGTTGAAGAGAAGCGCGGTGAGCAGTCCGATGGTGAGGGCGACAATGATGACCAGGGCGGTAAAGAGAAGCGTGACGCGGATTACTTTCCAGAAGGCGGGGTCGGAAAACATGCGCTCGTAGTTGTCCCAGCCGACCCAGGTGGTGGCGGCGCTGGAGGCAAGCTCGATGCGGGTGAAGCTGCCGTATATGCCCTGGATGATGGGGTAGACGATCAGGAGCCCTTCGTAGAGTACGATGGGGAGGACCAGTGCGAAAGGCAGGAGATAGCGCCGGCGGAAGAGGGGGTGCGGCGCCTTCGTCGCGCTGGAGGGGTCCGCCGGGGCGTTTGCGTCGACTCGTTGACTCATTGTGAGTATGACTTGAGCTGCTTGCGAGAGGTGAATTGGGCCTGCGAGTGCAGGCGTTCAGTTAGCCGGTCGGAACATGTCACGAAGCGGAAAGGCGAGGGGGGTGCGAGCAAAAGGTTCGGTTCGATCCCCCTCGCCTGCTGCGCTATGAGATGCGGTCGGCCAGGTCTTCGGCCTGCACCTGGGCGATCTCCATTGCTTCTTCAACCGATTTGCCGGCTATGAGCACGTCGGCGAAGTTGGTGATGACGATTTGACCGAACTCATTGAAATTGTAGACGAAGTCGCCGACAATATCGAAAGGCGTTACGTAGTCGACGCCGAAGTAGCCGGGTTTGAGCCACTCCAGGGTGTCCAGATACTCCTGCCTAGCAGCGGAAGGCTGGGCGAAGATCACGTCCTGGCAGCCTTCAACCATGCGGCGATAGTTGTCCGGTTTGTACATGTAGGTGACGAACTCCATGGACTCGTCGATAGCCTCGGAGTCCTTGTTGATCATCATGGGATGGATGCGTGCAATCGATTTGTTGGTCTCCCAGGGGATGGGCGCGCTGCGCAGTTTTGGATAGAGGTCGGGGGCGTCCTTGGTGAAGGCGCCGACGGCGGCGGAGACATAGAGACCCTGGGCGACGTCGCCGTTCTGGAAGAGCCGGTAGCCGGTCGGGTTGTCCGCGCCCTGGGGCATGGCGACGTCATACATTTGCTTGAACAGCTTGAGGCCCTGAATGATGGGATCGGAGGTCAGGAGGGGGGTCGTACCTTCGGCCCAGATGCCGTCGTAGGGCATGCACCATACTTCGAGCTGGAACCAGAAGTCGGAGGGTTCGCTGACCAGGTGGGTTGCGAAAAAGCCGTACTTCTGGTTTTCGCGATCGGTGAGGGCGGCGCTGACGTCGACCCATTCCTGCGGTGTGGTGGCGGGGGTGATGTTGGCTTCTTCGTAGCGGTCCTTGTTGTAGAGGATGCCGAAGGCGACGGTGACCATATCGAGGCCGTAGAGGTTGCCGTCCTTGCGCAGGGCGTCGTGGGCTGAGCTCAGGTCGGTGATGCTGTTGCGCACGAGAACATCGTCCAGAGGGACGAGGAGGTCGGATTGGATCAGGCGGGGTGCGAGTTCGGGCGTGGCCATGACGATGTCGCCATCCAACTGGCCGGACTGGGTGCCGACGATGGTTTTGGTCGTGTACTGGTCAAAGGGGATGTTTTCGGCTACGACTTCGATTTCGGCCTGGTATTGGTTGAATTCGTCGACAAAGTTATTCCAAGTATCGCCGCGATTGCCTTCTTCGAACCACCAGGAGAGGTAGCGGACTCGCGTTCTTTCTGCCGGGGCATCGGCGCCCGAGTCACCGGCAGGTTGGGCGGCCGGCGCGCAGGCGGCGAGGAGCCCAAGTCCGGCCAAGGCGCTTGTGGTGCGCAGGAAGTCACGCCGGTTGAGCGTGCTGCGCGTTCTCTCTTGCCTTCGGACGGTGTGATCAGACATTTGTGCAAGCCTCCTTGTTTGATGCGTTGCTACTGGCAAGACAGATGTGGAGGAGAGAGTGAAGAGAAGTGAGGAGATGGAGTGACGATACTGGCTCCTGCGCACTGCTCGACCCTGCGGCTCCAGGCAATACTATATATATTGAGTATGTTCGTGTCAACCGCGATCTTTTGGGGGGGATGGGGTGAAGCGGGGGAGGGCAGTCACATGGGGTGCCCCTACGGGGGTGGTGAGGCGATGGTGATGGCGGCGCGGGGTGGTGGGAAAGGGCACACACAAGGGGTGCCCCTACGGGGGTGTTGAGGCGATGGTGATGGCAGCGCGGGGTGGCGGGAAAGGGCACCCACAAGGGGTGCCCCTACGGGTCTAGGCTGGCTCGCGTGCGAATGTTGGGACGGTTCGGGAGCTGGGGGGCGAGCCCGGTGGAATAGGCACTTGGTGGCGACGCGGCGTATGGTCGATGAGGCATGTTGTAGGAGAGGGGGCGTTGCGGGGGCGGAGCCCCCCCACAAGGGAGGGCCGAAAAGGCCCCACCCCCCCAAAGATCGAGGAGATAGGGTAGAGAGAGAAAGACCTTCTCGGCCTTAGTCGCCTTCGGCGTAGGTCTCGAGGGGTGGGCAGGCGCAGATGAGGTTGCGGTCGCCGTAGGTGTTGTCGATGCGGGCGACGGCGGGCCAGAATTTGTTTTCGCGTACCCAGGGGGCGGGGAAGGCGGCTGTCTGACGGCTGTAGGGGCGGTCCCAGCGGTCGGCGGTGACCTGGTCGGCGGTGTGGGGGGCGTGATGGAGGGGGGAGTCCTCGGGGCTGACTTCGCCGTCCTGGACGGCCTGGATTTCGGCGCGGATAGCGAGCATGGCGTTGCAGAAGCGGTCGAGCTCGTCTTTGGACTCGCTTTCGGTGGGCTCGATCATGAGGGTGCCGGCGACGGGGAAGGACATGGTGGGGGCGTGGAAGCCGAAGTCGATAAGGCGCTTGGCGATGTCGTCGACCTGGAGGCCGTGGTCTTTGAGGAAGCGGGTGTCGATGATGCACTCGTGGGCGACGCGGCCCTGGGCGCCCTTGTAAAGGACGGGGTAGGCGGATTCGAGGCGGGCGGCGATGTAGTTGGCGTTGAGGATGGCGATGCGGGTGGCTTCGGTGAGGCCGGTGCCGCCCATCATGGCGACGTAGGCGTAGGAGATGGGGAGGATGGCGGCGCTGCCCCAGGGGGCGGCCGAGACGGCGCCGATTGCGTCCTGGCCGCCGACGCCGGGTACGACGGCGTGGCCGGGGAGGAAGCGGGCGAGGTGTTGGGCGACGCAGATGGGTCCCATGCCGGGGCCGCCACCGCCGTGGGGGATGCAGAAGGTCTTGTGGAGGTTGAGGTGACAGACGTCGGCGCCCATGTCGCCGGGGCGGCATAGCCCGACCTGGGCGTTCATGTTGGCGCCGTCCATGTAGACCTGGCCGCCGTGCTGGTGGACAATGTCGCAGGCTGCCTGGATGGCTTCTTCGAAGACGCCGTGGGTGCTGGGATAGGTGACCATGAGGGCAGCGAGTTTCTGGCTGTGCTGCTCGGCCTTGGCTTTGAGGTCGGCGACATCTATGTTGCCTTCGTCGTCGCAGCGGACGACGACGACTTCCATGCCGACCATGACGGCGGTGGCGGGGTTGGTGCCGTGGGCGGAGGAGGGGATCAGGCAGACGTCGCGATGGTCTTCGCCGCGGCTGCGGTGCAGGGCGCGGATCACGAGGAGGCCGGCGTACTCGCCTTGTGAGCCGGCATTGGGTTGCAAGGAGACGGCGGCGAAGCCGGTGATCTCGGCCAAGGCATGGGAGAGGCGGTCAAAGAGCTCAAGGTAGCCCTGGGTCTGATCGAGAGGGGCGAAGGGGTGGATTGCGCCGAACTCGGGCCAGGTGACGGGTATCATCTCGGCGGTTGCATTGAGCTTCATGGTGCAGGAGCCGAGGGGGATCATGGCGTGGGCGAGGGAGAGATCGCGGTTCTGCAGCTTGGTGATGTAGCGCAGCATCTCGGTTTCCGACTTCGTCGAGTTGAAGATCGGATGGGTCAGGTAGGGGCTGGTGCGGGCGAAGGGTTCGGGAAGATCGAGAACCGCCTTGCCAGCCAGGGCGGCCAGTGCGCTGCCTCCGGCGTTGGGGCGGCCATCCGGCCGTGCTGAAGCCGGTTCAGGACGCGGTATATTGCCGAATATTTCGAGCAGGGCTTCCAGGTCGGCGGTGGTGGTCTTTTCGTCGAGGGAGACACCGACCGCCCCATCCGCGTACAGGCGCAGATTGAAGCGATGTGCGGCGGCGGCGCGGCGGAGCTCATCTTGTGTTCGGGGTCCGTCGCCGATTTTCAAGGTGTCGAAGAGCGGGCCGGAGGCGGACTGCGTGAGGCTGTAACCCAGTTTTTCGAGTTCGGCGGCAAGGATTGCGGTGAGGAGCTGAATGCGCTGGGCGGTTCTTCTGAGGCCGGCGGGGCCATGGTAGACGGCGTACATGGAGGCCATGATGGCAAGGAGGACCTGGGCGGTGCAGATGTTGCTGGTGGCCTTGTCGCGGCGGATATGTTGTTCTCTGGTCTGGAGGGCGAGGCGGAGTGCCATTTTGCCGCGGGCGTCCTGGGAGACGCCGACGAGGCGTCCGGGCATCTGGCGTTTGAGCGCGTCGCGGGTAGCCATGAAGGCGGCATGGGGGCCGCCGTAGCCCATGGGTACGCCGAAGCGCTGGGCGCTGCCGACGGCGATGTCGGCACCCCAATCGCCCGGGGGCGTCAGCAGGGTGAGGGCCAGCAGGTCGGTAGCGACGACGACGAGGGCGCCGGCGGCGTGGGCCTCTTCAACCAGGTCGCGGTAGTCACTGATTGTTCCTTCGGTGTCCGGGTACTGCAGGAGGATGCCGAAGGTATCGGAATCAGGGCGGTAGGTCTTGTGGTCGCCGACAATGACGTGGTAGCCGAGGGGTTCGGCGCGTACTTTAACGGTGTCGATGGTCTGGGGATGACATTTTGCGGAGACAAAGAAGGTTTCTGCCGCGGCGCCGCGTTTTTGGGCGCGTTTGCACATCATCATGGCCTCGGCGGCGGCGGTGGCCTCGTCGAGGAGGGAGGCGTTGGCGATGTCGAGGGCGGTGAGGTCGGTCACCATGGTCTGGAAGTTGAGGAGGGCTTCGAGGCGGCCCTGTGCGATTTCGGCCTGGTAGGGTGTGTATTGGGTGTACCAGCCGGGGTTTTCAAGGATGTTGCGCAGGATGACAGGAGGCGTGATGGTGTCGTAGTAGCCCATGCCGATGAAGGAGCGGAAAAGCTGATTGCGTCCGGCCAGTTCGGCCATTTCGTCGAGCACGTCGGATTCAGGGCGGGGCCCGGGCAGGTCAAGCGATCGATTGAAGCGAATCGGGGCCGGGATCGTCTCGTCGATCAGCTGGTCCAGGGAATCGACACCGACGACTTGCAGCATCTCCTGCTGGTCTTCAGGGTCGGGTCCCAGGTGTCGGGGCACAAAGGAGTCTGTGCGCTGGAGCAGTGATGCGAGGCCCTCTGCGTTGGCATTGGGGTCCGCGATCTGCCGCGCCAGGGTTGCCGTGGATGCGGGTCCGAGGCCGTTTCCAGAGGCTTTGGAGGGGGCTGCGTGTGATTGCGGGCTCATTGTGTTCTCCTTAGGACTCCGACCCATTCTGGGAAGAAAAAACGGGCGCCTCAAAAGAGTGCCCGTTGCCTCTGTCCTTGACCTGAGAGATTGACGCACACGGTCCAGTTGTGGGGATTAGACCTGGGAGAAGGTTTCCAATCCCTACTGGCCCGTACGGCGTGCGATTGCCCCGTCGGTGGCCGCCAAATGCTGCTGGGCGACGCTTTCCAAAGGTGCCGTATCGCGACGATCCTTTTGCCTGAGAGTGTGACCTGACAGGCTGGGTAGTCCTGCCGGCTTGCCCCTTCGGCGCTTCAGCGGTGAAGTCTCTCTCGTCGCGCGTCAGCCTGATATTCCGTTCTGTTTCCCGACGCAGGGAATTGTAGCGCAGCCCTCGATATCGCGCAATTGTCAGAATTCGCGCAGTAGCAACTATAATCTTGTGGCGCGATATTCGGCTGCCGCCGACCGGGCCGGGTGGCGGAGGGAAGAGTGAGGATTTGCGGGTTTCGTGAACTATGCGGGTGATATCAGGCAGCGCCAAAGGACACAGGTTACAGTCGGTCCCGGGGGACGGTACGCGTCCGATCACGGACCGGGCCAAGGAGGCCCTGTTTTCGATTCTGGGGAACTGGATCGAGGGGCGAACCGTGCTGGACCTGTTCGGGGGGACGGGCGCGGTGGGCATCGAAGCGCTGAGCAGGGGGGCTGAGCACGTCTACTTTGTCGACCGGAGCCGTGCAGCGGTGCGTACGATCGTGAAGAACCTGACTCACTGCAGGTTGGCGGAGCGGGCGACGGTTACGAGGCGGGACAGTTTCGATTTTATCGAGAGGTTTGAGGGAGAGCCGTTTGACCTGGTCTACATTGCGCCCCCCCAGTACCAGGAGCTGTGGCACAAGGCGCTCTCAGCGGTCGATGCGAGAGGAGAAATGCTGGATGAGGATAGCGTGGTTATCGTGCAGATCGACCCGAGAGAAGAGACGGCGGTCGCTCTCGAAAACCTGCTCGAGTTCGACCGACGCCGGTACGGTTCGGTGTTGCTGGTGTTCTACGAAGTTGCGGAAGTCGCCGATTAGGCGGCGAGAAGCGGATTTCAGCCCCTAACAGTCAGTCTCCAGTGGTCGTTACGACAGCAAAGTAGATGATGTGGCCGGCCACGGCTTCGGGGTCGATGGTTACGGCTGTGCTGTTCTGGCTGGCCAGTGTGTAGCCCTGCACGTCCTCCACGGTGATGGTGTGCTCTCCGGCGTTCAGTTCCTGGAAGCGGGTACCGGCTGCACCCAAATTGTTTTCTGCGGCAACGGATCTGCCGTCCGGGGAGGTGAGTTTCACGGTAGCGCCGGCGATGAAGTTTTCGTCGGAGTCGAAGAGGCCGTCGGCGTTGACGTCAAGGAAAAGATAGACGAGGAGGGCGTCGGGCGCGACTTCATCGCTGAGGACGGAGTCGGGTTCGGGGTAGGGAAGGGCGGGTCGCGCTTGCTCACTTGACTGTGAGGTGGTTGCGCTAGAGGAGGCTTCGGAAGCTGCCGGTCCGACGGCCTGGCGGTCGTTCGGGCGGGTGACGGTTTCCGATCGGGAGGCGGAAGTTCCTGTTTGCATCTGTTCCAGCGCGTCTGTCAGGGCTGCGGTAAAGAGATCGAAATTGCGTCGGGTTACCTGGAGATCGTTGACGGCGCCGTCCAACTCAGTGAGCTGGATGCCCTGGTCGCTGAGGGTGCGGTCGAGGTCGGTCAGACTGGCATCAAGGTCGGCGAGGCTCTGCTGAAGGGCGGCGAGGGCGCCGGATTCCTGTTCGAGTACGATGAGGCGCCCGCCGAGAGCGTCAACGTTTGTGTTCATGGTTTCGAGGTCGCCGGCGACGTCTGTGAGGCCGGCCTGGATGGCGTTGACCCTGGAAATGTTGGTAAAGTTTAGGGTGCCGCCGTTCCAGATGGCCAGGACCAGGAGAGTGAGGAGCAGGCCGATGATGGCGCCGCCGATGGCAGAGAGATAGGCGGTCAGCGATTCTTCGACTTCGGGCATGCTGAATTCCAGTTCAGGCGGCTGCTTTGTCTGGAGTTCCATTACTTTCTCCTCGAAGGAATGTGTCTAAAGCACTGAAGCGGGAACGACTGCGGGATGGTCTCCGGTTCTGCTGCGCGAGCAGGAGCGTGCCGCTGACATGCGTCCTTGGGCTGAAGCCACTGACTTTCGTATCGCCTATTGAAAATACAGAAGTCTCACGTTTCTGTCAACTGATATGGGTTTGATGGATGTTGCCCATATTTTTGAGTGGGGGTAGTCTGGCGGAAGGCGGAGACGGCGCGGGGGAAGTGCGAGGGCAGGCACAGGGCCTGCCCCTACGGGAGCGGTCTCTGGGGAAAGTGAGGGAGCGATGTGGGAGGCGGGCGAGGGCAGGCTATAATTGCCGCGTAGGGTGTCAATGACGGGCCTGGCTGGGGCCTTTGGGCAGGAGTCGAGAAGGCAAAGGAGGGCAAAGAGTCGAAATGGCGAACCAGGGTAATGGGCCCACGGATGAGAAGGGCCTGACGGGGCTGGCGAAGGAGGCGGGTTACGCGCTCAAGCGGGCAGGGTTGACGGTGGCGGTAGCGGAGAGCTGCACGGGCGGCCTGGTCGGTCATTTGATCACGGAGATACCGGGCAGCTCGGACTGGTTTCTGGGGAGCGCTGGGGTCTACAGTTATGCGGCCAAGGAAAGGCTGCTGGGGGTAGACGGGGAGGTCCTGCTGCGCGAGGGGGCGGTCAACGCGACTGTGGCGAGGCAGATGGCGTTTGGTGCACTGCGGCAGTACAGTGCGGACGTGGCAGTGTCGATCACGGGTGTGGCCGGACCCGGCGGAACGGTGGAGAAGCCGATGGGCCTGGTGTATTTGCATCTTGCGGCCAGGGACGGCACGAGCCTGGCGGCGGATGCAGTGTGGCCGGCGGACCGGCGGGGCAACAAGCTTTTGAGCGCGCAGTGTGCGTTGGAGATGCTACTGTCCTATGCGACTTACAAGGCTGATTGATGAGTCGAGAGGTAGCGATCGATGAGCCCGTACGCGTGGCGGTGCGGGCGCTGCCGGCAGGTGAGATTGCGCCGAAGTCGTTCGAATGGCAAGGCAAGACGCATTTTGTCATCGCCTCGGGCCGACAGTGGGTCGAGGCAGTGGACGGCGTACGCTGGCGCTGTTTCCTGGTGCAGACGCAGGGGCAGAATTCCTTTGAGCTACGATGGGAGCCGGTGGAGGACGAGTGGGTCCTCCATCGCGGCTGGCTAGTGAATTTGGTGTGAGGGCGCGCGGTCAGGCGTGAGGCCCGTCTCCCCAGTCGGGAACGGACAGAATCTCTCCATCCTTCATAGCAGACTTGTGGGCGATGACGCCGGCTGCCATATAGCGTACGGCAGACCAGACGTGGATGGAAGGCTGGCGTTCCTGGTGTACGGCTTCGACAAATTCATGGACCAGGAAGGGATGTGAGCCGCCGTGGCCGCGGTAAACATCGGAGGTGCGGCTGACGGCGCGGAAGGCGTCTTCGACTTCGGGGGGAAGGGGTTGGCGCATCTCTTCCGGGGTGAGGGGGGTGCGGCTCTCTTTGTCGCACCAGTGGTCGTTTTCGAAGCTGCCTTGCGTGCCGTAGATGCGGAAGGTCTCGCGGTTGTGGAGGCCAATTTCGCGGAGTTCGCAAATGCGCATGGTTGAGCCGTTGCTCATGTGGAAGAGGGCGGTCTCGTTGCTGAAGACGTAGCCCTGTTCGTTGAAGTAGGTATCGTCGGTGCGGTTGGCGTAGCCCCAGGCGCAGACTTTGAGAGCGCGGGCGTTCATCACGCTCATGGGGCCGCTGGTGGAGTGGGTGGGATAGTGCATGGGGCCTGTGAGGATCCCTCTGCCAATGTAGTCGTCCCTGGCGGCGATCCATTCCCGGCCTGCCTGCCCGGCCAGTCTGTGGGCCTGGACTAGGCGCAAGTTGCTGCTGGGGCTGTCGACATCGTGGTAGTACTCCCCTTCGCTGTAGACGAAGTCACCGAATGCGCCTTCCGCCGAGCGGCGGCGGCAGAAGATCGCTTCCGGCCGGTAGTAGGTTGTTTCGCCCAGCATGTAGGATTGTCCGGTGCGTTCCACGGTTTCGACAAGGCGGGCGCACCAGTCGAGGATTTCGTCGCCGTCGGGCAACATGACGATCGGCACGGCGCTATAGACGTGTTTGCCGGCTTGCATGGCCTGGACGGCCTGGGGGGCGTGGAGCCAGGGCTGGGTGAAGAGGGCGACGGCGTCGACGTCACTGGCGCATATTTCGTCGAGGGTGGCGTATGCGTCGCGGGGATCGAATTTGGCTTGCCAGTAGTCGAGTGCGGCAAAGCGGGCGATGCGTTCGGGTTCGCGGTCGCAGAGGGCGATGCGATCGACGAGGGGGTGGCTCATGAAGAGGTCGGCGAAGGAACTGCCGAAGGATCCCAGGCCTACGATGCCGAGGCTGATGCCCATAGTGGCTCCTTTATGAGGGTTGAGCGTGAGGGTTTGGCGGCCTGATTTTCCGGCGACGGTGATTTCAGGCGTTGCAGTGGGCCCTAGACGATTGGATACGAGGGCTGCGAATGTAAGAGAGGCAAGATTTCGGATTCCTCAAGAGAGTTTCTTGCGCATTTTGTCCAGTTCTGCTCTTAGTTGGCGCACCTGTTCTTCATTCTTAGTAGCTCGTTCTTCAGCCTGCTGGCGGGCTGCTGCTTCTGCCGCGGCCTGATCTTCTGCTTGCTTGCGGGCCGCTGCTTCCGCCAGCACCTGATCTTCTGCCTGCTTGCGGGCTGCTGCTTCCGCCAGCACCTGATCTTCTGCTTGATGGCGGGCCGCTGCTTCGTCGTCTGCGCGCTGTTCTTCGCTCTCGGCCCTAGCTGCCAGGACGTGATAACCAGGAAGTACGTATCCCCGGTAAACGGGGTCCAGGGCCAGCTCCTCATGGTCCGGCATACGATACAGATCCGCCAACCGGAACTGCAGACCTTCCATAACGTCTGAGCGGATTACGCCTTCATTATCCGGGCGAATGTCTTGATAGCGACCTTCGGAGGCAAGGCGGTAGAAATGCATGTGCTTGCCTTTGGGGTCGAGAATGAAGTATTCCTTTACGCCGCCGAGGGCGTAGTCTTCCTTTTTTTCCTCAGTGTCGCGCAGGATTTCAGCCGAGGAAGAGTCTGAGACCGCTTCTACTACAAGGTCGCAGACGCCTTCGAAGTGGCGCTGGTCGAGGCGGCCCCAGTACGTGGGATTTGTGTCCAAGATTACGCCAACATCGGGTTTGCGCACGGCTTCCCTCTGTCCGGATGGTTCATTCGGGTCGGGCATTGTCAGCTCGAAGCCGGTTTCCAGATTGAGCAGGGCTGCGTGCCGGAAGGTCTCGATGTTTCGCTGCAAGAGGGAGAGAAACCAGTTGTAGAGGTCCAATTGGGGGCGATTGGGCAAGGGTTTGGCCTCCAGGATGCCGTTATTCCATTCGTAACTGATGTCGATATCGGGGTAGGGGTTTTCGTACCACCTTTCGAAGTACTCTTCTTTGGTTACACGACGCCCTTCGTCGGGGGCAGGGTCGCCAAAGCGATAGGGATTTCCTGGCCGTGAGCCGTTACGGGACTCGACCGGGCCGACATCCTGTATATCTCGTGCTTGTGGCTGCAGAATCTCTCTTGATCGCATAAATTCTCCTCATGCGCCGGAACAGTTACCGTTGCCGTCCCAGAGGTCCTGCGGTGTCTGGTATCGGAAACGGGTTCAAGGCTCGAGAGGCTTGGCTGGACGTATTCTAACACGGAGGGAGTCGATGATGCCAGCGGTTTGGCCGGGCTGGGGAGACTGATTTTGGGCATGTTTTGCGCGTTAATTCGTGTTGGCCTTCTTGATGAAGGCAGGGGAACGGGCATTCACAAGGGGTGCCCCGACAGGACGGCTGAGGGTTACGTTGTTGCCGGCGCAGGAGGGGGGAGCGGTCACCCACAAGGGGTGCCCCTACGGGACCTCTTAAGGGAAGGGAGAGGTCGGCCGTAATCGGGATGCGGGAGTCAATTTGGCTGGCTTTACTCATTGTGGATTTCGTAGTAGGTTTCGGGCACGTGGGTTGACTCCAGGATTGAAGGCAGATATGCAGATAGTGAAGGAGAGATGCGATGAAGGCTGCGATAATGTATGAGGCGCATGCGCCGGTGCAGGTGAAGGAGGTCGAGCTGGAAGAGCCGGAGTTTGGGGAGGTGTTGTTGGATATAGTGGGGGCCGGTGTCTGCCACAGCGATTACCACTATGTTACGGACCATCGGACGCCGCGGCGGTTGCCGTGGCTGTTGGGTCATGAGGGGGCAGGCGTTGTGCGGGCGGTGGGTGAGGGCGTTCGGGACTTTGCGCCGGGCGATAAGATTATTCTTTCATTGGATGCAATGTGCGGGAGTTGCCGGAACTGCACGAACGGGCGGCCGGCGCTGTGTGAGACACACCGGATGGAAGCGATGAGCCGGTATAAGCAGGATGGTGAGCCGATCTATCATATTCGGCCGACTTTCGTGGAGCAGACGCTGGCGCTGGCGGACGCGTGTGTGAAGGTACCGGATGACACGCAGCTGGAGCAGGCCTGCTTGATCAGCTGCGGTGTGATCACGGGAATCGGTGCGGTGGTAAACAGGGCGCAGGTTGAGACCGGCGCGTCGATGGCGGTATTTGGCTGCGGCGGTGTGGGACTGAATGTGATCCAGGGTGGTGTGCTGGCGTCGGCGGGGAAGATCATAGCGGTGGATACAGTGGACTACAAGCTGGAGCTGGCGGAGCAGATGGGGGCGACGCACTTTGTGAACAGCGCCAAGGAGGACCCCGTGCAGCGGATCATCGAGATCACGGGCGGAGGCGCGGATTATGCGTTTGAGGTGGTAGGCTTTCCGGCGATTGTCCGGCAGGCGATCGATTCGGTGCGGATGACGGGTACGGCGGTTGTGGTGGGTGTTCAGCCTACGGGGCAGGATGTTACGGTCGAGGGTTGGCATCTGCTGGAGGACCGGACGCTGATGGGCGCCTTTCACGGGGCGGCGCGGCCGCGGGTTGATTTTCTGTGGATTCTGGACTTGTACAAGCAGGGCAAGATCAAGCTGGACGAACTGATTTCGCGCTACCGGCCGCTGGATGAGATCAACGAGGCGTTCGCGGACATGAAGGCGGGCAAGGTGGCGCGTTCGGTGCTTGTCTTCGATTGAGTGGACGCCGGCCGTGTAGCCAAATCGAATGAAGTCAGATTGAAACGTAGGCTAGTTCATGCGCGGATGGTACCTTCGTCCGGGCATGTTCGTCTTTGCCCTCTTTAGCACGCCACAGAGAGTCCGATAATTGTCTGCGGCTCGATTAGTCAGGATTTTTCTTTCCTCGATTCAACAAACTTTGCCCGACCTGAAGCGCGTGCGATTTTGGTACGCGCTTTTGGCGTATCGCGTAATTCTCATTGCGTAAGGGTGGGAATCAAATGTGTAAAACCGTCATCTATTATGCCGGAAAAGTCTTTGTGCCACATGGGAACTGCATTCCTGGTCGTTGATGTTTTTCTGACCTGGAATCCGCCGGGCCGTAGAGTTGTCAAATATGAGGGGCACAGATCAATGCGACTCGTCCACGATGGTCGGGTGACCACGAGAGCACCCACAAGGGGTGCCCCTACAGGTGACAATGACAGGTTAGCGCTTCTTGGGGATAGCGAAGGGCGATGCGGGTGGTTGGTGTCGTCGGACTGCGTTGGCGAGCGGGGCTTCAGCTCAGGCTGAGGGAAAGAGGTGCCCCCTTGCTAACTGAATGGAGTGTAGGTGCCATAGTTACACGCATCACAGGGCAAGAGGGCATAATGCTCCATCCAGAACGTCCTTTGAACGTGTAACTATGGCATGTCAATTATGACACATTTGTCGAGATAAAGAAAACGGGAGTTTCGTCGAAATGCCTTTTACGCATTTTGCAGACGGCATAGCGACAGGGGTGGCTTCTGGCACGGGTCAGCAGGGTCGCTGTCAGCTCGAAAATGGCCGGGGACCGAGCCTTAAGGGAGGCGTAGGAAGAGTGGTCTGCGGCATGGAGGCAGGTAGGAGAGAGAAACCTCAGATAAGGAGGGCGAGACGGCGACCGGAATGGCAGGCTGGGTGTCAGATCAACCCAAAGTGGCAAAAGGAGCCCCCTTGCAGTCCTGTTGGAGAGCAGCTGCCATAGGTGCGCATCAAACAGGGCAAGGGGGCCAGGAGCTACATTCGGTAATTATGAGTGAGGGTGAACGATTGCATATCTATTTTAGCACAACGGTTGGGGATTGCAAACACTTTGCGACTTCAGCTATTTTGGGAGACAGAATCAGTTGCGCTGACGAAAAGTGTTGTCGGGGGCGGAGAAGGAATCAAGAATCCACTTGGTCGGCCGCTAACGGTCGTTGCTCCTGGCCATACGGTAGCCGACGCGCGGTTCGGTGAAGATGTAGGTGGGACTGGCTGCGTCGTCGCCCAGTTTACGGCGGAGGGTTTTGACTGCAGTTCGAAGAGGGCGCAGGTCGAGAGCGGCCGACAGGCCCCAGACATGCTGCATGAGATGGTCGTAGGTCAAGGTTCTGCCGGCGCTGGCGGAGAGATGGGCGAGCAGCAGGTATTCCATGGGTTTCAGGCGGAGGGGACGGCCGGCGAGGGTAACGGCGTTTTCGGCGTAGTCGACGACGAGGCTTTTGAATCGGTAGGGCGTCGAGGGAGGGAAGGTCTGCTGGTTGCGCAGGGCGGCCCGAATCCTGGCCAGCAGCTCCGTTTGGGAGAAGGGCTTGACGACGTAGTCGGCTGCGCCCAAGTCAAAGGCCCTGGCGACTATGTCTTCCTGACTGTAGGCAGAGAGGAAAACGATGGGCACGTTTGCGACGTTGAGAATATCGTTCATCAGATCGATACCACTGCTTCCGGGCAGCATGAGGTCGAGCAGTATCAGGTGCGGCTTTCTTTCCTTGACGAAGCGCAGGGTTTCGCTGGGGTCGGCGGTTACGACGGGATCAAAGCCGGCTTTTGACAGAATATCGCGGACGTAACGGAGGGAAACGGGATCGTCATCTACTACCAGGATACGAGTGCGCTGGCGTCGAGAGTTGGGCTGGGTAACTGGTACACGGGCGTCCGGGAATGGCGCGTCATAGACGCGTTCTTCGACAGCAGCCGGGAGGGTGAACGAGAACAGGGCCCCCTTGCCTGGCCCGTCGCTTTGGGCCCAGATGCGTCCACCGTGGGCTTCTACGATTCCTTTGCAGATGGCAAGGCCGAGGCCCGGCCCGCGTTCGCCGGGCGGGCCTTTTTTGAAGAGGCGGGGCAGCAGGTCGGCGGCCAAGCCTGCGCCCTCATCGGCGACGGCAACGGCGACATGGACACCGTTGCGGACTGCGCCAATGCGGATGGCTGAGGTTTCGGGCGATTGTTCGGACGCGTTTGCAAGCAGGTTATCAAGGACCTGGGCGATGCGGCGCCGGTCGGCCATGACCCAGGGGAGGTCCGGTTCCAGTTCGATATGAAGTCTGTGGCTGCTGCCGCCACTGAGGAAGGTACTTCTGGCGTTCTCGACCAACTCGGTCAGTGCGACCGGTTCGGGGGATATTGAGAGCGTTCCGGCGTCAATGTGGGCAACGTCGAGGAGGTCGCTAATGAGACCGCTCATGTGATCGGCCTGCCGGTCGATAATGCGGAAGAACTGCAGCATTTCGGAGGAGCCGAAGGATGTGGGCGCGGTCAGTACAGTAGCTGCCGAGCCTTTGATGGAGGACAGGGGGACGCGAAGCTCGTGGCTCATCATGGCCGAAAACTCGGACTTGAGCTGGTCCATTTCCTCGAGCGCGGCCAGGTCCTGCACAGTCACGACAAGGGAGTCCGGCTTGTCATTCTGCTGAAGGTGGATGGGGGTGGCGTTGACGAGGACTCTGATGGCGTTGCCTTCAGGGCCACTGATTTCGATTTCCTCGGCGCGGACGGTCTCGCTGGCTCTCAAGGCCTGGGCGACGGGGAACTCCTGAAAAGGGATCTCACGCCCGTCGGCCCGCCTGATGGTCACCAGACCCAGAAGCGTTTGGAAACTCGTATCCGGCGGCTGCAGGGACTTCGCAATTCTTGCGGCTTCGCGGTTGTGAGAGACCAGCCCGCCAGTCTGGGCATCGAGAACGACAACGCCAAAGGGCGAAGTGTCGATGAGTGTTTCCAGCCGTGCCCTGGCCATCTGTTCGTTGCGGAAACGTTTGGCGTTGGCGATGGCCAGGGCGGCCTGAGAGGCGAACATAACCAACGTCTCTTCGTCGTCGGAAGTGAAGTATTCGGTTCCTTTTTCCTTGTCGGTGAGGAAAAAGTGACCCACGATTTCGCCCAGATTGTGTATCGGTGCGGCAAGAAAGGGCATAGGCATGTTCAGAGGCATATCCGGCTGGTATTCGGGAAGACCGAGCGCTTTCATATGCCCGAGAAAGTCCTTGAGGCGAAGCGGTTCCGGAATGCCGCGGAGATATTGGTAGATCCCCATACCTTCGTGCCAGTCCCACAGCTTCCGGGTGACGTCCGGAGTCAGACCGGAGGTAAGAAAGGTTGGTCGTTCACCGAAGTCATTGTGGAGAGTGAAGACGCCGTACCTGGCGTTGGTCAGTACGCGGGCGCTGTTGAGGACTTCCTGCAGAACGCTCTCGAAGTCCAGGCTGTCGTTGATGCGGCGGCTGGCTTCGTTCAAGCGGGCGAGGCGGTTGCGTAGCGTTTCAACCTCTTGCTGAAGCGTTTCGACTAGAGTCATATCAACTATTCCCTGGTCGATAAGGAAATGCGTGTGTGAGTTAGTCCGAGTTTTGTGCAAGGAAACATTGACTTTTGTCGAGCCCAGTATAGGTCCATCGCCCATTTTTCACAAGAATTCATCGGTTTGGCGTCTTTTGCTCACTTTCTGCTCACCCTTATGGTGTATGTTATTCACAGAGGCAGGTTCCACCGGGGAGACCGCGTGAGACTTGGCTCAGCGCAAACGAAGGTGGCGTTGCGGATGATCGTTCGGTTCAACGGGGCGGCCTTGGGGGCACAGATGTGCACGGAAAGAGAGACATAGCCATAGTTACACGCGTCAAAGGTGCGAGAGGACATTGCCTGTTCCCGACCAGGCTACAGTTCTCATGCGCTTTCACCAGCCTCCAAGGCCGCTACGTTGGACCGAGCAGTAGGGAAAGGCCAGAATCAGAAAGATTGAAGGCCTAGATTCTGGGGCATTCCCATTGCTGAGGCTGGTAATCTGCCGATAGAGGGAACTCAGCCTAGCCGGCAAGCCGCTTTCTAATGTGCCGACGCCAGATATCATGATGGAGAAGTTCGAAATCGATGAGCGCGGTCAGATTCCCAGCAGTGTCCAGGTTGAACCAGTTTCGGGCAGTTTCGCGTGTACCATGACTGAAGTAGTTTCCACGACTCACGAAGAACAAGCGTCTCCTTTGTTGAGCCGCCATCCTCTGTCAGGCCGGGGCGACAGGTCCAGAATAATCAGATAGCAGCTTAGAGCGAGCGGCGTTGTGCAAGGCAGCGCCGGAGTGCGGGCGTCACGCGGCGCATCAGCGCCGGTGTTGCGGCAGCGTTGACTCATACCCAAGGTCCATCTGTCCTCGCTTGACGTGAGCCGGGGCGCGGGACTGCGGGCCCTGTCGGACCTCCTCAGACGAATTGTGAAACCCATCGTTTAACTGAACATTCACTGCAAGGGAGCAGCCTGCACATAGGGGCGGTATTGGTCCGGCGGGGGAAGCTCGCCGGCGGATGCCGCGCCTGTTTACGGGTCAGAGGGGAGGTGCTGGGTACTCACAAGGAGTGCCCTTACGGGGCGTGAGAGGGGGACACGGAGTTGGCGCGGGGTGTAGGGCACCCACAAGGGGTGCCCCTACGGGTCGTGTGCAAGTGAAGTCCAAGCGGGAGGGGGCCAGGGCAGGCACAAGGCCGGCACCTATGGGGATTCGATGGGACGGGAGGGACCTGGGGTGACGGAAATTGCTCGAATAGGCACCCGTCACGAATGTCGACACACGGTCGACCAGGCATGTTGTTGGCCGGGGGCGTTGCGGGGGCGGGGCCCCCCCAAAAGGGAGGGCCGAATAGGCCCGACCGCCCAACTGCAGTAGTCAGTAGATAGTGGTTAGTGGTCAGTGACGGGGCGACCTCCTATTGAGAGTCGATCACGATTTGGATGCGGCTGCGTTGCTACCTGAAGCACGGGGATGTCAGCTGACATTTTGGGACGCAACCTGACTCTTAACGGCGGGTTGCATTTTTTTTGAGAGATGGGTTATATTCTGGGCGGACGGCGTTCGCGCTTGCGTCCCCGCCGTCCCTCCTCAGGATCCTCGAAGACCGAATTGCCAGATACAGCGGGAGGAACCTCATATGTCTGCGCATGAGCCGATCTACTTGACCGACTTGGGTTTGAGCCAGCCTCAGCTTGCGCTATCCACCGACAGACGGAAGTATCACTGGCAGGTGGTACCCTACGAGACTGAAGAGTTCAGCGGTCAGATGCTGATCGCCGGACCGGAAACGGAGGCGCCGCCGGTAACGGTCCCGCTTGGTGTCGCGGGCTGGCATCGGATTTATCTGGGTCTGTGGAGCAACTGGACAGAGGAACTGGTGCGCGTCAGGTTGTCGGGTGACAGGGCGTTCGTGAAAGTGAACCGTGAGAGAGAGCAAGGAAGTTTTGCAGATAACTATTCTCTGGATGAACGGTATTGGAAGACGGCGGATCTCACCGGACAGGACCTGGTGCTGGGCCAGCAGACCGCCGGCATGACGCAGCCTGCCTACATCGCATATGTAAAGCTTGAGCCTCTTGACGAAGGTGAAGTTGCCGAGCTTCTTGCAGACAGGGACGATGTCAGCAACAGGCGTCTGATTTGCATGAACGACGGCTTCAGCGACTTTGGCCGCTTCCGACCCACGAGCCGGGAGGAGATCTGGGAGTTTCTCGAGCCGTACAGAGATTCGGATTTTCGGAAGATGTTCTGGTGCCCGGGGGCGGGCGGGGACGTTCTGACTTATCCTTCGGACATTGGCAGCCTGACCGGAAGCAAGACCAGAGACTACCCCAGGGTGGTCGACCGCTATATCGGTGAATCGATGCAGATACTGGCAGGGGCGAGGATCGACACGATCGAGACGGTGGTGGAGTACGGGCACAGTGTGGGGCTGGAGGTCCATATCAGCCAGAGGATGGAGGCATTTCAGTGCTGTCCGCCGTTTGAGGACTACTTCACGGGTGATTTCTACCGTGATCACCCGGAGTGGCGCTGTGTAGACATTGACGGGCGCGAGATTGCAAGGATGAGTTATGCATTCCCGGAGGTGCGGGAGCTGCTGCTAGCCGTATTTCGTGAACTGGCGACGCGGTACGACATTGACGGCGTGAACCCTATCTTTAACCGCGGGGCCCCATTTCTGCTTTATGAGGCGCCGCTCGTGGAGGGGTTCAGGCGGGAGACGGGTCTGGACGCGAGGGAACTGGCGGAGGACGACGAGCGGTATTTGCGCTACCGGGCTGAGGTGATGACGGAGTTCATGGCGGAGTTGCGCCGGGAGATGGATGAGATTGGAGCGAGGCGAGGGCGGCCTCTCGAGATTTCGGCGCATGCACTGAACGACGCTGCAACCAATTTATTTTATGGATTGGACATCCCTGCCTGGGTGGACGGGGGGTTGATAGACAATCTGATTTCGTATCCGTGGCGGGATGAGGAGATCGACGTCGACTACTTTGGGCAACTGACGGCTGGTTCGCCGGTCCAGTATTATCCCGAGATCATGCCGCGAACGATGCCTGCGGAGGACTTTCGCGTGCGGGCGCTGCAGTACTACGCAGCGGGGGCAGACGGCCTGTGTTTCTGGGATACGAATGGGCGTCATCAGAGGTTAAGGGAATGGAGCATGGTACGACGACTGGGGCACAGGGACCGGCTGGCAAATTGGGATGACGGCGATGGAACCCTGTACCGAACAGTTGGGTTGCGCAGCGTAGGCGGGTATGTGCTGGATAAGTATCCGCCGCATTGGGCCTATTGATGGCAACATATATTGCAAACCGGCTGCTGCTGGCGATTCCGCTGGTCCTCGGCATCACGCTGATCACGTTCAGCTTCATCAACGTGGCGCCGGGCGATCCGGTGATGGCGATGATCGACCCGGAAGAGGATATGTCGGCGGCCAACCTTGAGCGGCTCAGGGAGGAGCTGGGGCTAAACAGACCGATCCCAGTGCGATACGCGATCTGGCTGGGGCAACTGGTGCAGGGCAACTTTGGCTACTCCTATCATACCGGGGAACCGGTTTTGCGCCGTATTGGGGTTCGACTGCCGGCCACTTTGGAGTTGATGGGATTCGCCTTGGTGGTGTCCTCCGTACTTGGGATCAGTCTGGGGGTACTGGCTGCTCTGAAGCAGTACACGATCTGGGACTATGTGCTGACGCTTTTTGCGTTGCTGTCAATCTCGATCCCATCTTTTTTTCTGGCTCTTCTGGCCCTGTATGTCTTTGCGCTCAAGCTTGAGTGGTTTCCCACGTTTGGCATGCGTTCGGTGGCGTTTGACGCTCCGCCGGCGCTACTAGACAATCTGCATCATCTGGTGCTGCCAGGTGTGATTCTTTCGCTGGACCTGACGGCAGGGCTGACGCGGTATATGCGTTCGGGAATGCTGGAGGTGTTAGGGCAGGGGTATGTGACGACGGCGCGGGCGAAGGGTCTGAAGGAGACTCGGGTCGTTGTCGGGCATGCGCTGCGAAACGCGCTGCTGCCGGTCATCACGATCATCACATTGCGGCTGCCGATTCTGTTTGGGGGCACGGTCATCATCGAGACGAAGTTTCAGTGGCCGGGCATGGGGCGCATGGCGATCCAGGCAATTTCGCAGCGCGACTATCCTGTGCTGGTGGGGTAGACGTTTATTGCCGCGGTGCTTGTCCTCTTCAGTAATCTGACCGCGGATATCCTGTATGCGGTGGCCGATCCGCGCATACGCCACGAATAGGGTTGCTTGCATGCGTTCTTCCGATGAGTTGCGTTCGATGCTGACCGGGCCGGTGACGTCGCTGCACACGCCATTCTTTCGGGACGGCGAGATTGACTTTGACAGTCTGCGAGGGCTGGTGGACAGGGGCATCGAAGCCGGCAGCACGACGATGATGTTGACGTACGGGGACAGTCTTTTCTCGCTGCTCACCGATAGTGAGGTGGCTGAGGTGACGAGGGTGGTGGCTGAGCACACGGCGGGGCGGGCGGCGGTGATTGCGGCCGATCGCATCTGGTGGACGGGCAAGACGGTTGCATTTGCGCGCTATGCGCGGGAGTTGGGGGCGAATCTACTGATGGTCTTGCCGCCGGATTGGGCGGGTTCGTGCACGGCAGACAGTTTCGTGGCCCACTATGCAGCGGCGGCGCAAGAGATTCCGGTTATGGTGGTGACGAATGTGTTCAGCCGTTCGCATGCGCTGGGGCTGGAGGTGCTGCAGAGGCTGCGGGACGAAGTGCCCGGCGTGATAGCGATCAAGGACGATCTGGTTGGCGCGTTTGCACGGAAAATGGCGCTGTTGCTTCACGGCCACTGGGCGATCATTTCCGGCGGGCAGAAGGAGAACCATTTTGACCTGATTCAGTACGGGTGCGACGGCTATCTTTCGACGCTGCTGACGTTCGCGCCCCAGATTACGCAGGCATACTGGCAGGCTGTGCAGGCAGAGGAGTGGGGTTCGGCCGCAGGCATTATTCGCGAATTTGATATGCCTTACTTTGACTATGTGCTCGGCGTGGAGGGAAGCTTCGACGCGGCGCTGCACGGGACATACGAGCTGTTCGGACTGGCAGAGCGCTGGCGAAGGCCGCCATACCATTCGCTGACTGATGAACAGATGCAGCAGCTTGCACAGAAGTTAGCGGACATGAAATTGCGTCAGGTGTAGAAAGTTTGACAAGAGGATGAACTGTCGTTGCGGGACCGACAACTGTCTTGGCTCTGACAGTTTTTCTTGGCTACTTTAACGGTATCGGTAACGTTTTTCTCACTTTCCAGAAGGAGACCCATGCGAAGTATCAGAAATCGGGGCGTAAACCGACGTGAGTTTCTGAAAGCAAGCGCGCTGGCGGCCGGTGCGACGGCACTGGCGGCTTGTGCACCGGTTGCGTCCGATGCAGGGGCAGGCGCCTGGGAGGACGGGGCGACTGCATAAGAGATGCAGAGGGGCAATCTGATTGGTCTCTACGGTGGCCCAATAAACAGTTTCAATCCCCTTACGGCGGTACAGGGCTTCCAGGCGCACTTCTTCCAGTGCGTGCTGCCGCCCCTGATTCAGCAGAATGTACCCAAGACCGGCTTTGTGCCGATCATGGCAGAGAGCTGGGAGGTCTCGGACGACGCGACGCAGTACACGTTCCACATTCATCCGGGTGCCAAGTGGCACGATGGGACGGACTTTACTGCTGAGGACGTAGTCTATACCTACGAATAGTATCTGAATCCGGCGACCAGGTCGCGGCAGGTGAGCAACCTGGCGATGATCGAAGGGGCGGAGGCGTACTCCAACGATGAGGCGGACAGTGTAGCCGGCATCTCGGTCGTGGATGACAAGACGGTCCAGTTCACGACGGCGTACCCGACAGGTCTGTTTCTCTTTCAGGCGACGAATTCGATTCTGCCGAAGCACGTTCTGGGCGAAGTGGCGCCGGACGCGCTGGAGAACCAGTCGTTCTTCTTGGAAGACCCGCTGGGATCGGGTCCGTTCAAGTTCGTGGAGTATCAGACGGACCAGTTCATCCGCGTGGAGGCGAAGGACGACTGGCACTGGGGCGCGCCGAAGCTGGGCAGCTGCATCATGCAGATTGTAGCGTCGCCGGACGTGGGCCAGATCGCGCTGGAAAGGGGCGAGGCCCATTTCAACGCCTGGGGCGGGTTGAACACAGGCTCGACAGAGGTGGTGCAGTCGTTCATCGACAATGCCGATTTCAAGGTGGTTGCGACGACGGGCGTGGTCTTCACAGCCTATTCGTTCGATCTGAGGCGGGGCTTCTTTGCGGACAAGCGGGTGCGGCAGGCGTGGCTGCATGCGCTGGACAGAAAGAAGATCATTGAGGTCTTCCAGGGTGGGAACGGCACGATCTATAATTCACCGCTGATCCACGGCTGGTCGATCCCGGATGATCTCAACCCGTATGATTACGACGCCGACTTGGCGCGGAGCCTGCTGGAGGAGGCCGGTTGGGACTTTGACCAGGAGGTCACGGTCAACCTGATCACGCTGAGGAGTGAGGAGGCCCGGGCCCAGGTGGCTGCTGAGAAGCAGATGCTGGAGGAGGTGGGCTTCAGGATCAAGATCGAGGAGATGGACAGCTCGGTCTGGGTGGAGCGGTTCTATGACACCCATGACTTCGATGCGGTGCGGGTGGGATTCGGTTCTTTCCCGGACCCGGATGGATTCCTCAAGTTCCACCTGACGACGCAGGGCCGCAATGCGACCGGTTACTCCGAGGCGATTGGCGGCGACTTTGAGGAGAAGGTGATCGAGGCGGGTCAGCTGACGGACCAGGCCGCTCGCCAGGAGATCTAATTCGAACTGCAGAGGATGCTCAACGACAACCCGTCGCATGCGCCGCTGTATGTGGGCAACAACGTCTGGGTCTTCAACGGTGGTGTGAACATACCGGAGATAACGGACCAGGGCGTTGTAGGAAGCCTGGCCGGCCCGTCCAACCCGCTGCCTGCAAAGCGGGACTGGTGGACGAATCCGGAGGGCTGGTCTTTCGACGGTTAGGGATTGAAGAGAAGGAAGGGAGAGGGTGACTGCATCCTCTCCCTTCACAACCAAGCCGGAGTTTGCGCTTCGGACTTTCCTGAGTTCGCCCCGCCTCATGGCCAAGACCCCTTTGCCTGACAACAGCTCCGAGCTGATGGAGTTGACAGACCGGAAAAGCCCGAACACGGTGGCGGCCCGCTTTCGGCGTCACAAGGTTGCTGTTGCCAGCCTGGTGATCATCGCGATTCCAGGGTTTGCGGCTATCCTTGCGCCCTTTATCGCGATACAGGACCCCTACACGGTGGACCTGGACAGCATCCGGCGGCCGCCGAGCGCGGAGCACATTCTGGGGACGGACTCTGCCGGGCGGGACATGTGGGCGCGCATGGTTTGCGGTGCACGAATCTCGATGTCTGTTGGATTTGTGGCCAATGTCATCTCGATATCGCTTGGCGTATTGATCGGGACGGTGTCCGGTTACGTCGGGGGGGGAATCGACAACATTCTGATGCGGTTCACTGAGCTGGTATTGAATTTCCCGACGTTTTTGGCGATTCTGATGCTGGTGGCACTGCTTGGGCCGAACATAATCAACGTGATGGTGGTGATTGGCGTTCTGGGGTGGGAGGGCCTGGCGAGGCTGCTGCGGACGCAGGTGCTTTCGTTGCGGGAGAAGGTATTTGTAGAGGCGGCGCGTTGTATTGGCACGCCGAATTCGCGGATCGTTTTTCGCCACATCCTACCGAATCTGCAGCCTTACATTCTGGTTGCAGCGACATTGGGGGTTGCCGGCACGATTCTGACCGAGTCGGCGCTATCATTTCTCGGACTCGGGGCGCAGATTCCGCAGGCCAGTTGGGGGAGCATGCTCAACTCAGCGCAGTCGCTGACTGTACTTACCAACTCGCCCTGGTTGTGGCTGCCACCGGGGATTGCGATTTCGGTGGCGGTACTGGCGATGAATTTCGTCGGAGATGGGTTGAGAGATGCGTTTGATCCGCGTATGGAGGTGTAAGAATGTCTGGCAATGATGATGCGGTTTACATTTCCGACCTTGCGCGCTGTCAGCCACAGAGTTCGCTCTCGGCCACGCCAAAGCGACGCGCCTGGCACGTGCAGCCGTACGAGACCGATGATCTGAGCGGAAATCTGCTCAGCGCGGGTGAAGAGACGGCGGCCCCGGAGATCTCGGTCGGGCTGACTCTGAGCGGTTGGCACAGGATATTTGTCGGGGTCTATCCGGACCACCGGGGACGCGGCTCGGTCGAGCTGAAGCTCAGCGGCGACCCCTGCTTTACCCATTTGAATATGGGTCCTGATTGGTCTGATTCGAATCCCCACGGACATAACATCTATGAACTCCTGTGGAAGGATGCAGACCTGACAGGCCAAGAGCTGTCCATTCGGCAGGTATGCACTCCGACCGGTTCATCTGGCGAACCAGCGGCAGTGTCTTGCGAAAGGACCAAACTTGCTTACATCAAGCTGGTCCCAATGCCGAGAGGACTGGTGAGGGAAGTGGAAAGGGGGCGGCAGCGGATGGACACGAAGCGGCTTTTTGCTCACAATGACGCGCACGGGTATCTCTATTTGTATGGAACGGCGACTGAAGAGGCGGTGCGGAACGAGATTGAGCCTTACCGGCACACCGACTTCTCGCGGCTTTACTGGGAATGCGGTGCAGGGGACACGATGTTTTACCTGGGAAAGGCGGGCCGCCTACCGACTTGCGACGGGGTCGAAGATTTCGAGCGGCAGGGCGACCGGCTGCACGCGGAATGCTGGCGTTCATTCCGGGACCAGAAGCTCGACCCCCTTGTGGTGGCGCTGGAGGCTGCGCACCAGATGGGGCTCAGTTTTCATGCAAGCTACCGCCCGGCCGGGTTCTTTTATCCGGCCCCATTGGAACAGTGGAACCCAGGCAGTCTGTATTTCACGCGGCCGGACCTGCGCATGGTGGCCAGAGACGGACAGACTGCGCCGCGCATTTCCTACGCTTTTGCCGACACGCGCCGATTTGTGATCAATCTGCTGCTGGAGGTGGCGCAGAATCCTGTAGACGGTATTTGCATCCTGTATAACCGGAGACCGCCGCTAGTGGACTACGACCCGCCACTGGTGGAAGGTTTCATGGAGGCGTATGGAGAGGATCCAAGGCGACTGGCCGACGAAGATGCGCGCTGGCTAGGTTACCGGAGCATGGCGCTGACGGCGTTTCACCGGGAGCTGCGGAAAGCTCTTGACGGGCTGGCGCGGGAGCAGGGACGAGACCGGATCGCTGTTTCTGCGTGTGTGCTGAACCGGGAGGAAAATCTTCGGAACGGGCTCGACCTGGCGGGCTGGGTCGCGGAGGGGCTGGTCGACACGCTGATCCCGTACACAGATTTGCCGGGATTGGACAGCATGGGGTTAGCCTGGGAGGACGAAGAGGCTGTCAAATACTTCGTTGAACTGGTCGAGGGCACAGACTGTGAACTGGCGCTGAATGTGATGCCGCGTCATATGGCAGCGGAGGCGTTCGGGCGGAAGGCGGCTTCACTGTACGCGCAGGGCGTCGAGAATCTGTTCTTCTGGGATTCTGCCGGGCCGAGCGGGCGCGCCCACTTCGGTGCAAGCTGGAGCGGTCTGCGCGACCTGGGTCACCGGGAGGAGATCGAACAGTGGCTTAGAGATGGGGAGCCGAGTTACCGCCAGATCTCGACTCCGCTGCGTAGGGTGGGGGACTACGACCTCACATTCCAAACGCCTGGTTGACGGAACGGGCAGGCGCGTCGCGGGCGACTGCCTCGAATCCGTCAAGCATATTGCGGAGCAGGCGCCGGTCAGAAGGGCGTGACCTGGGGAGGTCCCGGATCCACAGAGAATGCAAGGGCGTCGAAGTTGCGCCGCATCAGGTCGAAGCGCAGGCTGGCGTGTTCAGGGTCATTCCAAAGGTTTTCGAATTCGCCGGGGTCGTTAACCAGATCGTAAAGTTCACCCTGTTGGTGGCCGTGGTAGACGACGATCTTGTGGCTAGTGTCTCTGTACATGGTTGCGTAGCTGCCTTCGTATTGTGCGCGACCGGGCACATCGGGATTCAGGGCCCTATAGAATTCACAGCGGACAAAGTCGCGATGGTGACCGGGCGGTGTTTGGCCGCGTAGAATTGGCAACAGAGACTTTCCCTGCATGCGCAGGGGGACGGACAGGCCGGCCAGCTCGAGCAGGGTGGGGGCGATGTCGATCAGTTCGACCAAGGCGTCGCTAACGAATCCGGCCGGGACCAGGTTTGAATCTTCCTCTTGGGCGTCGACCTCGGAAACCTCCGCGGGGTCTTCTTCCTCTTCGCTGGAACCACTATCTTCGGCAATCTCTTCAGAGTCCGCTTCTTCCGGCACGGGGAAATGGCCCGGCCAGCTGATGATGAGAGGGACTCTCACCAGCCCCTCGTAGAAGCGACAGCCCTTGAGAAGCAGACCGTGATCTCCCAGCATTTCGCCGTGATCGCTGGTGAAGATGATGACGGTGTTTTTGCGCTGCCCGGTTTCTTCGAGCGCGGTCAAGAGGCGGCCCACGTTTTCGTCGATCAGCTCGATCATGGCGTAGTAGGCTGCGATCACGTCGCGGGCGTTAAATTCCTCCGGCGGGCGGGACTCGTTCTGGAAATCGCCGGGAATCAGTGCCTGTGCGGCCATATCGCTCTGGCGGAACGGCGGCGGCGGGATCCTGGACGAGTCGTATCGATCGCGGTATTCCTGGGGCGGGTCGAAGGGCGCATGGGGGTCGAAGACGTTGATGCTCATCAGCCAGGGGCCTTTGCGGCGCTTTTCGGACAGGAAATCTATGGCGCGGTCGGCACACCAGGTGGTCTGGTGCAGCTCGGGGGGGATGGAGGCGGGATCTTCTCTCAGGTCTCGAAGAGAGTATCCCTGACCGGCGAGCCAGTCTGCGTAGGCATGTCCGGAGGGGTAGCGATCCTGCGGGTCATGACTCCAGTGGAAGACGCGGTATCCGTCGTCCTTAGGGCGCGGTTCTTCGCGGCCGTGGGCGCCGGCAAGGTGGAACTTTCCGCTGAGGCCGCAGTCGTAGCCGCTCTCGGCGAGCAGGGCAGTGACGAGGGGAGCGCCTTCGCCCCACTCTTCGTTGCCGTTCATGCAGCCGCGGACGTTGCCGGGGTAGCGGCCGGTGAGAAAGCTGGCACGGCTCGGCGTGCAGATGGGACTCTGGCAGAAAGCGTGGGTAAAGGCGACGCCTTCGGCGACGAGCCGATCGAGGTTGGGCGTGTTGATGTAGGGATTGCCCAGTGCGTGAATCGTGTCGAATCTCTGCTGGTCTGAGCAGAACCAGAGGATGTTGGGACGTTCCTTTGGCATCGCCAAGCCTCCTTTGTACTTTTGGTCCTCAGTCTTGTTGCGTTCAGAGCTACTTGCACGGGAACATGTGATCGCCGTCCATACTTCATGAACGAATCGTTGCCAAGCATCTACTCATCGTTTCGGGTGAGGAGCTTTTTCCGGACCAGGTCTTGATCCCGGTTATGCTCGTCATGCCCTCGTTTGGAGGTTGGTCCAAGTGCGTTGCGTGGAGATACAGATTGCCTATTCTGTAGTCAGCAGGTATACGGTGCCGTCGGCGTAGCCAGTAACGAAGAGATTTCCGTCTTCATCTTCGCCGATGCTGCTAACCGGTACGGAAGCACTCAAGACCAGTTCGCTCTGCCATCTTTCAAAGCTGTCCCGATTTGAAGAGTTCCCTTCCGCTGCGCCAACGTACTGCAGGCTCCAGATGTCACCGCGGCAGAAATCGGCGAAGAGGAAACGGCCTGTGAGGCGGGGCAGTTCGCTGCCGCGGTAGACGATGCCGCCTACTATTGCACAACCGCGCGTGTGATCGTATTCGGCTATCGGGTGCACGAACATAGCGGCCTGGTGACAGTGAAAGGGCAGATGTTCAAACCCGGGGCAGCGGGTACCCTCTAGTGTGGGCCACCCGTAGTTTTCGCCACCGTTGCTTGAGGCAGGCTGGAAGTTGAGTTCTTCGCGATTATTGTGTCCCGCATCGGGGATATAGAGTTCCCCCGTCTGATCGTCGAAGGCGAAGCCCCAAGGGTTTCTGAGCCCGAGCGCCCAAATTTCGTCGCGGAATTCTTCGTCGGCGACGAATGGATTGCTGGCGGGGATTGCATAGGGGTGGACACCTGATTCCACATCGATCCGCAGTATTTTCCCAAGCAGAAGATTCGGGTCTTGCGGGAAGGGGACAGGGTGACCATCGCTTCCCCCGTCTCCCAATCCAAAGTAAAGGTAGCCGTCATTCGGGCCGAAGGCAAGCCGGCCACCATTGTGGACATGGTGCGGCTGAGCGACGATGGGAAGGATTTCCTCACTAGCCGGATCGGCGATGTCGAGGTCATCGGTCATGGTGAAGCGGCTGATGACGGTATCGTCATTGGAATCCGAATAGCTCAGATAGAATTGCCGGCTGGCCTGGAATGATGGAGGAAAGGCGACGTTGAAGAGACCCCGTTCTTCGCAGCAGTTGGCTCGATCGGTGATATCCAGGAAGAGGGTTTTGTTGGCCACTCCGTCTTTGACGATCGTGATGCGCCCTTGTTGCTCCACGACGAAGAGCCGTCCGCTGCCGTCGCCGGCATGGGTAACTTGCACCGGCAGCACCAGCTGGTCGAGGACTTTCTCGAGGCGCAACTGCGGGGCCGTCCCATGTTCATTTTGTGGGGTAATGGTCGAACCAAAGACTCTTACTTCCCGCCATGCGACCCAGCTTGGACCTTCAAGTGTCTGAATCAGGATTCCCCTGACGGGTCGCGGGGGATCGAAATCGAATGAGAGCGTCTGCCCATCTTCGGTGTGGATGTCGGTGAGTTGTTTGAATCGTGTGCGCACGCCAGAGCCGTTGTCGACCCACAAGAAGTGTGTCGTTGGTCCGGGGGGAGCCTGAGCTACAACAAGCTCTATGCGCTCTGCGAGATAGAGTTTATCGAGCGCTATTGAGATCCACTGCGCGGGATGGTCCTGAGCACTCCAAAATGTTTCAGGATCGCCATCGATGGCAAATCGGACCCGCTCTTCACCTGTGGAGGCGCTCGCGGTTCCATGGATGGCGACATTCGGACTAAGGGGTACCGGCGCAGGGGTATTGGTGGGAGACGGCGCCGGTGTCGGGGTTGGCGCGGGGATGGTTGCCGGGTTAGCTGTTTGCGTGAATTTCGGGGTAACCGGCTCCGATTCCGTTGAACGTTCCAACCCCGACTGTGCTGCGCAGGCAGTCAAGAGTGTCAGTATCAGTAGCAGACCTGCCAGCGAGACTGCGTGTTTCATAGAGGGTTCATTCGGTGGGACAGGTTGGCCTTGTAGACGGCGGGACGGCTTTGTTGAAGTCGGTTCAAAGTGCCAGAAGGGATTGGGCCAAGAGCTTCGATGCGAATGCCGGCGGACTATTTCGAAGTGATCATATAGATTGTACCATCCTGGTAACCGGCGGCGTAGACGTTGCCCTCTTCGTCTTCCCCAATGCTGCTTACAGGGAAGCCGGCGTTTGCGAGCAGGGCGCTCTCCCACCTTATTTCAGCTGTGCCGTTTGATGTGTTTACGGCACGCCTGAGACCCCATATGTCACCGCGGCAGAAATCGGCGAAGAGGAAGAGTCCGTTCAAGGCGGGGATGGCGGTCCCCCTGTAGACCGCTCCGCCGACGACGGCGCAGCCCTGGGCATGGTCGTATTCGGCGACGGGGGAGGTTAGACCCTCGGCGTTGCAGATGAGGAAGTCATGCTCGAAGCAGATGTTGCCCTCCATCACAGCCCAGCCGAAATTTCTTCCCGCTGCGCTGCTCGCGGGCTGAAAGTTAACCTCTTCACGCAGGCTACCTCCCACATCGGGAATGAAGAGATCACCGGATTCCGGATCAAAGGCAAAGCCCCAAGGATTTCGGAGGCCCAGGGCCCAGATTTCTCCACGATAGCCATCTGCGTGGACGAATGGATTGTCATTCGGGACAGCGTAGGGCAGGTTGCCGGATTCCACGTCGATTCGCAGGATCTTTCCGAGTAGTGTGTCCGGTCTCTGCGCCATGTTGTCGGGATCGCGGAAGGTGCCCCCATCGCCACTGCCGACGTAAAGGAAGCCGTCAAGGGGTCCGAAAGCCAGGTGGCCGCCGTTGTGAACCTTGTAGGGTTGCTCGAGTTTCAAGAGGACTTCCTCGGAGTCGCGGTTTGCTCTATCGGGGTGATCAGTTGTCCTGAAGCGGCTGACAATGGTATCGCCGTCGGGATTCGAGTAGCTGACGTAGAAGTGCCGGCTCTGGTGATAGGATGGAGGGAAGGCGAGTCCGAACAGGCCTTGCTCTCCACAGCAGGCGATGCTGTCGGTAATGTCGAGAAAGGGGGAATCCAGAAGGCGACCATCTTTCAGGATGCGAATCCGTCCTTTCTGCTCGGCTATGAAGATTCGGCCGCTGCCGTCACCCGCATGCGCAATCAGAACTGGAAGTTCGAGGCCGGTAACGCTCGCGGCGAGGCGGACCTGAGGCACAGTACTTTGCGCTTGCAGGTAGGCAGAGGAGGAGCCGAAGACCCTGACTTCCTGCCAGGCGACTTTATCCTGACCTTGCAGAGAGAGCAGCAAGACTTCGTTGGCGACTTGGGGCGGTTCTATGGGGATGGCCAGCAGGCGTTCGCTGCCGGGCCAGATTTGGTCGAAACGCTTAAAGAGAGTACGTGTTCCGGATTCGTTGCCCAACCAGAGCTCAAGGGTTGCGGGCCCGCGGGCGCCGGGGGGAAATACCAGTTCAATCCGATCGAGCAAGTAGAGGTCATCGAGGAGGACCGAGAACCACTGAGGCGGGAGTTTTTCAGATTCCCAGCCGGTGGCCGGATCTCCGTCAGTAGCAAGTTCAATGGAGCCGACTTGGGCAGACGCTCGACCCGATCCGCGCAGGGCGACGTTTTCGCGGACGTCCATGCCGCCAGTCGAGGAAACAGTTCTCTCGGTCAGCTGGTAGAGGACGCCATCGTCAAAGCTGGTGACATAGAGATTGCCGACTTCGTCCTGCCCGATGCTACTGATCGAGAATGGCACGTTCATCAGGAGCGTACTCATCCATCCCGTTCTCATGGGGGGATCGGGTCGCTTCAGACCCCATATACGACCGCTACAGAAGTCGGCGAAGAAGAAGAGTCCATGCAGTTCGGGAGAGCCAAGGCCACGGTGGACGGCACCGCCGGAGATAGCGCAGCCCTGCGAGTGGTCGTATTCGGCTACCGGCAGAGTCAGAGATTCGGCGCTGCAGGGGACGACGAAGTTGTTGAAACAGAGGTTCGCCTCCATTTTGAACCAGCCATAGTCTTCGCCTCCTGGGCTGGACGCGGGTTGGAAGTTGATTTCTTCGCGACGGCGGTGCCCCGAATCGAGGATGAAGAGATCCCCGGTCTTCTCGTCAAAGGCGAAGTTGCCGGGATTGCGCAGCCCCAGTGCCCAGATCTCACCGCGGTAGCCGCTTGTGTGGGCGAAGGGATTGCTGTCGGGAATACGATATGGTTTGGCGCCTGACTCTACATCTATGCGAAGAAGCTTACTCAGCAGTGTGTCACTTTCCAGTGCCGGGTTCTCGGGATAGCTGAAGGAGCCGCCATCGCCGCTGGAGATATAGAGGTATCCGTCTTGCGGGCCGAATGCCATGTGGCCGCCGTTGTGATGTTCGGCGGGCTGCTCGATTAACAGGACAGTTTCTTCACTTTCGGGGTCGGCCTTATCGGGATTCCGAGAAATGCGGAAGCGGCTGATAACGGTGTGGCCTTCGGCGTTGGTGTAGCTGACATAGAAGTGTCCTGGTGTGCCGGGCGAGGGCGGGAAGGCAATGTCGAACAGGCCCCGGTGCACGCAACAGCGGACGCGATCAGAGATGTCGAGGAATGGGGTTGCCAGGGCTGAGCCATCTTTGACGATGCGGATGCGTCCTTCTTTTTCAGCTACGAAGAGGCGCCCGCTCCGGTCGCCGGCGTGGGTGACCTGTACGGGCATTTCCAGTCCGGAAGCGATGGCTTGAAGCGTCAGTCGAGGCTTCTCGTCCAAGGTCAGCGGTTCGGTCACGGGAAGGCCGAATACACTGATCTCGCGCCATGCCACCCAGCTAGGGCTGTCGAGTGTAAGTATGAAGACCTCGTCGACGGCCCGGGGAGGATCGATCTCTACGTCAAGCAGCTGACCGTCGTCCGTGTATACATCGGATAGCCGTGCAAATAGGGTCCGACTGCCGGAACCATTTCCCAGCCATATTTCGTGCGTCGTGGCACCCGCAGGCGCCTGCGTAACCTCCAACTGGATGCGATTCACCAGATGGAGCCCGTCGAGAGCGACGGAGAACCACTGAGGAGCCGGTTGCTGTGAGCTCCAAACGGAGGAAGAATCGCCGTCGATCGCCAGATGCGCGGTCACGGCGTCAACGGCCAGGAGGCCGGCGGCATCTCGTGCAGAGGCAGTTGCGTACCCCTGCAGTGCCACGTTTTCTCCCAAGGGCGGGGATCCGAAAGGGGAGGCCGTCCAGGCTGCTGCGGGCGAAACCGAGAGGTTGAGGCTGGCGATCGGGGCCGGCGACCCCTCGACCTGGGGGGCCTGGGAGGCTGAGTCACAGGCCACTGCAATCAAGGCGGACAGCCCCAGTACGAGAAGGCCGAAGATTCTGTTCATGGAGTCATTTCATTTGCTGTAACGACCAAGCCACAACCGGTGTGCGAACATTTGCGGTCTGCCCAGATCCGAATTCAAAAGGGGGACTGTCAGTAATTCGGTATCGCGCCCTTGGGGGGCAACATCGGAACACGTTGGGCCCAATGGGGCGTTTTCGCGCCTGCATAGCTTGAGCCGGCTCACGCTCGGAATGAGTCGAGAGACTGGATGGGGGGAAGCGCGGGCCGCAGCGGGTCGCCAACGTCATATTGCCCTCACACTCGCTGCGGCGGGAGTTGGGCCGGGGGCGTTGCGGGGGCGGTGCCCCCGCACAAGGGAGGCCGCTTGCGGCCGACCGCCCAATGGGGAGGAAAGAGGGAAGAGGAGTGGGGAGAGAGGAGACTTTTCTTTCTCTGAATTATTGCAGCCATATGGCAGGGACTTTGTAGTCACGACACAGATACCAGGTCAATTGCTCCAAAGGAGTATTGCCAGGGGGGCAGCTCATATTCCCGGCAGTAAATGGTTTCCGGCAATTCGCAGAATCCAGAGTTACCTATGATTGAGGATAAACAGAACGCCCTTATCTTTGGCATAGCCAGTGAAGTAGACATTGCCCTGCTCGTCCGTTCCCACACTGCTGACCGGCATGCCTGCCTTGGCCAACAGTGTACTGTGCCAGCTGGTCTTTTTGCCTCGAGACCCAGCCGCATCCGACCGCTCGATTCCCCAGATGTGACCAGTACAGTAGTCGGCGACAATGAATGTGCCCTGGAGACCGGGTAGTTTGTCTCCGGCGTAGAGGACCCCGCCAACGATTGCACATCCGCGGGTGTGGTCGTATTCGGCTACCGGCAAGGTGAGGCCTTCGGCAGTGCAGGAGAGAGTATCGTGCTCGAAACAGATGCTGCCTTCCATAACGGGCCAGCCATAGTTTTGTCCTCCGGGACTGCCGGCCGGCTGGTAGTTGACCTCTTCGCGTTTGAAGTTGCCTGTATCGGGCAGATAGAGATCGCCGCTCAGGCTGTCGAAGGCAAAGCCCCAGGGATTGCGAAGGCCGAGGGCCCAGATTTCGGGTCGGTAGCCAGTGGCGTCTACGAAGGGATTGGAGGCAGGTACCTGGTAGGGAGCAACGCCTGATTCGACGTCGATGCGAAGTAGCTTCCCAAGCAAGGAATCCGTCGTCTGGCCGCGGTTCTCGGGATCGCGGGGAAGTCCGCCGTCGCCACTGCCGATGTAGAGAAAACCGTCGTGTGGACCAAAGGCCAGGTGCCCTCCATTGTGATTCTGGTGCGGCTGGTCAATTGTGAGCAGTATCTCCTCGCTGTTTTCGTCCGCTCGATTGGGGTCGTCGGTCGTATTGAAGCGGCTAACAATGGTGGCGCCATCGCGGTTGGTGTAACTCACATAGAAGCGCCTGGAGCCGGGATAGGAAGGAGGAAATGCCAGACCGAAGAGGCCGCGTTCGCCGACGCAGCAGTTTACGCGCTCGGTGATGTCCAGGAAGGGGTTGTCTTCTACAACGCCGTTAGCAATGATGCGGATGCGCCCTGGTAGTTCGACTAAGAAGATCCGCCCGCTTCCGTCGCCGGCGTGGGCTACCCGGACAGGATACTGCAGCCCCGTTGCGACTTCTGCGATCTCAAAGGGGAGTCCGTTTTCTCCCGATTCTGCGCTTACAGGCTGGCTCCCGAAGACCCGGAATTCACGCCAAGCCACCCAACTTGGGCTGTGAAGGGTGCGAATCACTATTTCGTATACAGTCTCAGAGGGTTCGACAGGGATAGCGAGAGTCTGCCCATCCTCGGTATGGACATCTGCGAGTCGTTTATAGAAAGTGTGGAGACCTGAACCGTGACCGAGCCATATTTCGTGGGTCGTGGGGCCCGGGGGAGACTGGGTTACGACCATCTCCAACCTGTCCACAAGGTAGGGTTGGTCCAGGACTATTGTGTAGGACTGTGGGGCTGGCTGCCTGGAGCTCCAGATCGTATCCGGGTTGCCGTCGATGGCCAAGTAGGCTTGCTCATCTTCTACGAGGTGGCCTTCGTCTCCCCTGATGTAGGCGAGCCCTGATGCCAGGGGCGCGATATTCTGGCCAAGGGGCGGGCCATGTCTTGCCGGTGAGTATGGCGGTTCGGCTGGAGATACAGAGATGGTGAGCCGTGCGCCATCTGCCGAAGAGGCTGAGGTCGCGATTCCGGTTCGACCATCCTGCTCGGTTGATGAGCAGGCAATTGCAGCCAGCGTGAACAGAGCCAGTGTCAGGGCTCGTATGACAAAGGTCGGATGTTTCAATTCATTCCTCTGGACGTCCGCAGCAAGTCTCACTTGATTTTCTTATGTCCTACTGCTCTCCGGGCGATCGCTGGGGGTGTAGTTTTCTTCTGCTTATTTCTCTTCAAGCAGATAGAGAACACCATCCTGGTAGCCGGTGGCATAGACATTCCCTTTTTCGTCTTCACCTATACTACTTATGGGAACGCCCGCTTCGGCAACCAGCTCAGCTTGCCACATTTTGTCGTAGATCGGTTGGGGCCTTTTGAGTCCCCAGATGCGGCCGCTGCAGAAGTCGGCAAACAGGAAGCGTCCCTGCAGATCCCTGCCGCCGTTGTTGCGATAGACTACGCCGCCCACGATGGCACAGCCTTGAGAGCGGTCGTACTCGGCCACAGGCGAGTGCAGCTTGTCTTGTTCCATACCACAGTGCCACAACTCGAAGCATATCGTGCCTTCGCGAAGGAGCCAACCATAGTTCTCTCCCCCTTTGCTGGAGGCGGGCTGAAAGTTGACCTCTTCGCGTTTTATGTGGCCGGTGTCCGGAATGAACAGGTCACCCGTTTTTTTGTCGAATGCGAATCCCCAAGGATTACGAAGGCCCAAGGCCCAGATTTCGTCAAGGAACCCGTCCACTGAGGTATAGGGGTTGCCGGCAGGCACACCGTAGGGCCGCTGCGTACCAGTTACATCGATGCGAAGGATTTTGCCCAACAGGGAAACAGGATTCTGGGCTCTGTCTTGATGCCAGAGACCGCCGTCGCCGCTTCCAATGTAGAGAAACCCGTCTCTCGGTCCAAATGCGAGGTGGCCTCCGTTGTGAATTTTGCCCGGTTGGTGCAGGACCAAAAGCGTTTCTTCGCTATGGGGATCGACTCTCTCCGGTTCACCAGATGCCGCAAAACGGCTGATAACCGTATCACCTGCCAGATTGGAGTAGCTCACGAAGAGGGTCCGATCTTCGGCATAGGAAGGAGGGAAGGCCACATTGAACATACCCCGTTCCTGGCAGCAACTCACGCGGTGAGATATATCCAAGTAGTGCTGATCAGTGACGCTGCCAGCTTCGATAGTTCTGATGCGCCCCTGTTGCTCGACGACGAAGATGCGGTCGGTACCGTCTCCGGCGTGTGTAATCTGGACCGGGAATTTCAACCCGGTCGCGAATTTCCTGGCTGCCAAAGGGGGCTGCTTCAGTTCCGAAGCGGAGTCGAGAGGCTTGATACCGAAGACGCGAAATTCGCGCCAGGCAACCCAGCTTGTACTGTGGGTGGTCAGAATCACCAGTTCGCTGGCCAGCAATGGAGGTTCGATATCCACGACCAGAGTTTGACCGTCTTCGGTGTGGAGGTCGGAAAGTCTTCGGTAGAGCGTGCGAACTCCCGAGCCGTTGCCGATCCAGAGCTCATGTGTGGTGCTGCCTGGAGGAAATTGGGTTACGACCATTTCCACCCTGTCAACTTCATATGGCTGATCAAGAACAATAGCGTACCACTGCGGTGCAGGTTGGCCGGAATTCCATATGGTCTCCGGATCGCCGTCGAGGGCCAAGAATGCCTGGTCATCGATCACTTGGCGTCCGCCATCACCTCTTTTGTAGGACAGGCCTTTGGCCTGAGCGGTGATGTCCTTTCCTAGAGGCGGGTGCATCTGCGTCGCGCCGGCTCTCGAACCTGCACGGGACAGCGAAAGAGACAGGCTTGCAGCGGAACTCTGTGCAGCTGCCGAACCGGTTTCACCAGGGATGGAGTCTGAGCCAATCGACAGGGAAGCTGGAAAGCAGGCTCCCGTGGGCACAAGGAAGCAGACGAGGAGGATCAGCAAAGAGTTGGCTGGTGTGGGCGTGGCGTTCGCTCTACGCGCTGACTCAGATTGCATCGCCCGGACTCCTGTCACAGTGCCAGTGGGAGAGTGTTCACTGGCTGGGAAGGGGTGCCAGGTCGTCGCGGGAAATGACCTGCCTTTGCGACGGAGATCCTGTACAGACCGCTCACAGTGAATAGGGATCGACGGCATCGCGGAGGCCGTCGCCGACAAAGTTGAAGGTGAGGACGGCGGCGATGACGAAGAAGGCAGGGATCAGGAGCCAGGGCTGCTGGAGGAGGACGCTCACCAACTGGGCTTGTTTGAGGAGGGCGCCCCAACTGGTCTGCGGGGGCTGGATGCCGAGGCCGAGAAAGCTGAGGGCGGTTTCGGCGAGAATCATGCCGGGGATGGCGAGGGTGGCAACGACGATGATGTGGCTGAAGGCGTTGGGGAGCATGTGTCGGAAGATGATGCGGGCGTCGGAGGCGCCGGCGGCCCTGGCGGCGAGCGTGTATTCCATCTCACGGAAGGAGAGCACTTTGGCGCGGACCTGCCGCGCCAAGCCGGTCCATTCGATCAGGGAGAGGATAACGGAGATGGCGAAGAAACGCTGCAGGGGGGACCAGTTAGGCGGCATGGCTGCGGCGAGCGCGGCCCACAGAGGGATGGCAGGGAAAGACATCAGGAATTCTATGATGCGCTGGATTATCGTGTCGAGGCCGCCGCCGTAGAAGCCAGAGATTGTGCCGAGGGTGGCGCCGAATATGATGGTCAGGATGACGCCAACCAACCCGATTGTCAGAGAAATCTTAGCTCCCTTGAAGACGCGGGCCACCATATCGTGGCCCAGATCGTCGCTGCCCAATAGATAGAATACGCCAGGCGCGTCGACCCCGTAGAGGTGCCGGTTGAAGGGGATGAGTCCAAAGAGTTTGTATTCGTATCCTTCAACAAAGAACTTTATGGGATATTTTTCTTCATGGATCTCGCTATATACGAAGCGAAAGGTGTCCATGTCGAGTTCGCTTTCCATCCCGTAGACAAAGGGGCGCAGGTGAAAGTTCCCTTGTTCGTCGCGAAAGCGGGGCAGCTGGGGCGGGACAAACACGTAGTCTTCGTGGACTTCATTATAGCGAACAGGGGCGATAAAATCGGCAAAGAGGGCTGAGGTGTAAAGGAGAACGAGGATAATGCCGCCGCCGATGGCAAGCTTGTTACGGAGGAAGCGGCGGCCGATTAGGCGGGCAGGGGAGATGGCCGTGGTCTCGCGGGCCTCTTGGCTGGAAAGCAAATTAACGGTTGTTGCGCTCGTCGCCATGGTCAGGTGTAACGGATGCGGGGATCGATCCAGACGAGCAGGATGTCGGCCAGGAAATTGCCGATAACCAGGAGCCCGGCAAGAAAGACGAGGAATGTGCCGGCCAGATACATATCCTGCTCGAGAAGGGCAGTGAAGTAGAGCGGTCCCGTTGTGGGAAGGCTCAGCACCATCGACACGATGGTTGCGCCCGAGATGATTTGCGGCAGGCTGGTGCCGAGAATCATTACAAGAGGATGGATGGCGTTACGTACTGCGTGTACGAAGATGACCCGCCGCTCGGGGAGACCCTTGGCGCGGGCGGAGGTGATGTAGGCGATTTTGAGGACGTCGAGCAGATTGCCGCGCATCATCCGGATCAGCCCGGCAGTGCCGGAGGTGCCGACCACGAGGACGGGGATCCACATGTGTTTCAGGAGGTCCCACAGCTTGGCGAAGTTCCAGGGAGCGTCCTGGTATTCGGGCGAAAAGAGCCCTCCTACAGATTGATCGAAGACCATGGCGGCGATGACCATGAAGATGAGAGCAAGGAGGAAGTTGGGGATTGAGAGGCCAATCATGCCAACGGTAGTAAAGAAGTGGTCGCTGGCCTGGTACTGGTGAGTAGCCGAATAGATGCCGATTGGGATAGCGATCAGCCAAGTCACAATGAGGGTTGTGATTGAGATAACCATTGTCAACGTCAGCCGTTCCCAGATCAGTTCGCTTACATCCTTGTTGTAGGCGAACGACCGACCGAAGTCTCCCTGGACAAAGCCGGAGACCCACTTCCAGTACTGCACGTAAATCGGCTGATCGAGGCCGTATTGGTTCACGATGGTTTCGAGCTGGCTTGCGGTGGTCGTAGTCCCCTGAGCTTCCAGCTGTTCTCGATAGACATCCAAGTAGGAGCCGGGCGGAAGATTGATGATCACGAAGCCTACGATCGAGACGAAGAACATCGTAACCAGCATATAGAGAAAGCGCGGGACGATGAATCCTTGCAAGGGCGGCCTCCGACTGGCAGCTAGTCCTAGAATTCTACACGATAACAGTATACAGGATTGGGAAGAATAGCACGCGGTCTCTCAGACATTCGAACGGGCGACAGACTTAACGCACGAGGGAGAGAGGAGTTTTGAAACAGTTCCTCTCTCCCTTTCTTTTTGCTCGTTTGCTCGTAATGTCGAATCTGTGCGGCAATGAGCTATGGTGTTCCTCTGCCGAAAGGCCGCAAGTCGTTTCGGAATTCTTGCCAGCAAGTGCGGCTGGCCGGTGACAGAGAAAAGGGAACCAAATCGATTCTATTCTTCAACGAAGTAAACTTCCGGATAGGTCATTGCACCCGGCATACCGAGTACGCCCGGACCGTGCCAGCCGCCCAGGGGAAGGTCTTCGCGCGTGGGAACGTTCAGGATCGAGTTGCCCGCCACAATGATGTTGGGTGGATCGGCGATGCCGCCCAGCAGGAAGGGACCTTCGTCGATGTGAATCTGGATTATCTGGAAGGTGAGTTCGTCGCGCTTGTCGACGTCGGGCTCGGCGATTGCCTGCTTGTACAGTTCCCACATGCGGTACATGGGATCGTCGACCGGGATTTCCTCACGCGGGGGTGTACGATCGCGCGGGTCGAGGTCCAGTTCGGTGCCCTCTTTGGGTGTGCCTTCAGCCGCCATCCAAGCTCCGTACAAGGGAGCCCAGCGCCCGCCGCTGCCGTATGAAACGAGCCAGGCAGGATAGGTGAGCAGGTCGGGGCCGTCCGGTGCGCCGCCGCCATAGAGGCGAATGTCGTAGGTGGCGCTGGTGGTCATGACACCCAACTGCGAACCCGGAATGGAGTTAACGAATGCGTTGAGGCCGATTGCTTTCCAGTCCTCAACCATCAGTTCGGCGGTCTCGATAAAAGCGGTATTGCCGGCCGGGAAGTCGATGCGAACTTCGAGCGGCGAGCCGTCGGGAAGATCACGGAATCCGTCACCATCCTGGTCGGTGACGTCGATCTCGTCGAGCAGGCTGGCGGCCAGTTCCGGGTCGTAGGCGACGGCGGAGTCGCGCCAGGCTACCAGCATCTGCTGGCCTCTTTCGGTGCGGTTAAACTGACCGGAGTTGGGAGACATTGTGCCGGTGCTGGCGGCTTCACCCAAGCCAAGGAAGGTTATTTTGCGGATTCTCTCGCGGTCCATGGCGTGCGACAGGGCGCGGCGGTACTGGGTTGTGCGCACGACCGCCCGCTTGCCATCGTCGGGATTGTTCCAGTTCACGCCCCAGGCCGGCGCGCCACCGGCACCGTTATCCCAAAGGAGAACACGATAGTCGCCTTTGGACTCGTTTTCCTTGAGGACTGCCAGGTCGCGCAGGGAAAGGTGGGGGTGGGCGTGGAAGTTGACGTCGCCGTTAAAGATGCGCAACTTCAGAACTTCGGCGTTTTCAGAGTAGGTCACTTCCAACCTGTCGATATAAGGCAACTGGTTGCCGGCGGTATCGACGGCGTAGTAGTAGGGATTGCGTTCGAGGACCATGCGGTTGCCCGTCTCAAGCAGGACCGGCATCCAGGCATTCAGGACAGGCCTATCCGGGTTGTTCCACCAGTCTTGTTTCTCGGTAAACTCCTCATAGTCGGCGGCGTCGGAGTATTTCGGATGGAACTGTTCGAGGTAGTGGCGCGGATAGGGCCCGAAGTTGCCTGAGACCCCGCCGTTGACAAAAGCTGCCAATTCGATGTCGACCAGCGGGGCAGGCGCTACGAATTTGAAGCGAATCGTATAGTCGTCGATTTTCTCGGCTGTCATTGGCTGGCCGCCTACGAGCGTCCAAGCCGGCATTGCCATCGGATGGTCCGGATTGGCAGCCATATCCTCCCACCAGAAGAGAACGTCATCGACAGTAAAGGGATGCCCGTCGGACCACCTGGTTCCCTCGCGGAAGTAGAAGGTCCACTCGGAGGCGTCGTCGTTGATCTCCCAGTCTTTTGCCAGACCCGGGCCTACAGCGGTGCCGCCCTCTTCCCAGTGCAATGGCGAATGTCCGTACATATAGGCTGACGTATCGCGCAGATTGCTGCGGGTGGTCGTGCGCTTCAACGTGCCCCCGTATTTGCCGACTTCGATCCAGGGCAGGTCGATGACCAGTGGATCGATGGGAATCCGTTCTTCGAGGGGGGGCAGGTCGCCGGCGGCGACCATTTCGGCAAGCTGCGGGGCCTCTTTGGCCGACATCATGGCGTCGCCGGCGCCTTCATCGCTGTCCTTTGCGGTTTCTTCTGCCGCGGCCGGCTCTTCGGCAGCAGGTTCGGGTCCGCCACCGCAGGCAGACAGGACCAGAGCAAGCACGAGCAGCAGGGCCCCTGCGGCCCCAGCCGTGCGGTTCGATCGGCTCGTTGGGGTTCGGAACATCAGAGAGCTCCTTAACAGTTGGGTAGGTAGTTCAAGCGGAGATGGAAACTGGTGTCTCCGGCAGAAAGATGCCATTCAATGGCGCACGTCGATGCGGTAGAACTCGGTATGATAGCCGGGCCAGCTGGTGTTGCGGCGGTCAGCTTCGGTTTCCTGCGGCACGGGCAGAGTTACCCAGTTGCCGTCTTCGACGGTTGCAGATCCCCTGGCCCGGTGCCGCCCGATCAGTTCACTGCGCAGGCGTTCGAGGTGCGGTAGGGCTTGCGCAGCGCCGGCGAGGTTGCGGAGTTCCTGGGTATCGGTGTCGAGATCGAAGAGTTGCTCGCTGCCGCCGACAGGGAACCAGATGTATTTCCAGCGGCCGTCGGTGATGGCAAAGTTGCCTGGTCTGTCCGGACCGCCGAGGGCAGATTCCAAGTAGGGCCGCGCCTCGATCTCTCCTCGTGCGAGGGCGACGAGATCGAGGCCGTCGACATCGTTCGGGGGTGTGCCACCGGCGGCTGTGACGGCGGTGGGAAGAATGTCGGCGAGGGTGACGAGAGATCGGTTGCGTGTTCCGTGCCGGCGGTTGTCCCAGCCCTGGGGCATGCGCAAGGCAAAGGGCACGTGGGCTGAGGACTCATGGAAGAAGCCCTTGCCGCCGGCACAGTGGTCTCCCAGGTACTCGCCGTGATCGGAGGTGTAGATGATGAGGGTATCGTCGAAGATGCCCATGTCCTGGAGGGCGGCGAAGACGCGGCCCATGTTGTAGTCGATCTGGGTGATGACGCCGTAGTAGGCGGCGCGTGCCTCGCGGATTATTTCTGGGGGAACGAGGTCGAAGGACTGCTTTTCGCGCATGAGGCGAAATGCGTAGGGAACATCTTTGCCTTCACTCCAATCGCCGAAAACGGGCGCCGGGATGTCACAGTTGCGATACATGGAGTAGTAGGGCTCAGGGGGATCGATCGGGGGATGCGGCTTGGAAAAGGAGCACCAGAGGAAGAAAGGCAAGGTGGGGTCGCGGCGTTCGCGAATGTACTCTACACACTGCTCGGCGGTCCAGGAGGTGAGGGTCAAGGCTTCGGGGACGGTGGCCATTCCCGGGTAGAGCTCATTCTGGCCTAACCCGTGGTGCATGGGCTGGACGTCGTAGCCGCGACGGGCCATATGGCGGTAGTAGTCCTCGGGGAGGATCATTTCCTGGAAGCCGTGGCGGGCGCGTTGGGGCGTGAAGTGCATCTTGCCGATGGCGGCGGTCTGGTAGCCCAGGTTACTCAAGCAGGTGGGCAGCGTATTGCTGGCGTCGGGGATGGCCCGTGAAGAAGGCCCGTTGCCGGTCATACCGTGCGTAGTTACGTATTTGCCGGTCATGATGGACATTCGCGACGGGACGCAGACCGGACAGTCGCCGTATGCAGACGTGAAGTCGATCCCCTCTCGCGTCAGGTGATCGAAGTGGGGCGTACGCATGAAGGCTGGTGCGGCGGCGCCGGCGGCGTCAAAGCGCTGCTGGTCGGTTGTAATGAGCAGAATGTGGGGGCGTTCCACGTGCTACTCCTCCAAGCGCGAAGAGGATCGATGGGATCAAATGTAGCCAGGGAATTCAGGGCAGATTCTAGCATATCCCAAGGGGTCGGCAAATTCCAGAGCAGGGTTAATCCCAGAGTTGGAGTGGGAACAAGCCGGCGGGAACCCATGCCAGCGGCGGCTGGAACTGACTACCTGCTCCTGGAGAGACAGAGGGCCGCCGCCGAGCCCGGCCATACCGGGAGGTCCTTCAGTTGGGCGTGCCCGCGGCAGGCACGAGACCGACACCTGCGGAGACTTGATAGGACTGGAGGGCCTGGTCTACCGAGACACTCTCAACTGGACACCAGCGACCAATGGCGACACACTTTCGCCGAGGCATGTTTCCGGGGGGGGGGCGTTGCGGGGGCGAAGCCCCTGCACAAGGGAGGGCCGAAGGCCCGACCGCCCAGAAACGCAGTGGTTGGTGGCTCGTGTTCAGTGGTCAGATGCCTGGCAGCCGGCATTTGCTACGCTTGGCCGTCTTTGCTAATCTACCACGACCGCAGAAGGTGACGATAGGGAGTCTGGAGGGGTGTGGGAGCAAGGGTGACGGGTCTTTACGCGTAGTTGGAGAGTGTGGAATCAGAAAGTCCCAGCGAGGACAGTCAGACGCTTTGGAGAGTTCTATGGACGAGTCAAGCCGGCCCAATTTATTATATATACACTCCGATCAGCACAGCCCGCATGTGACAGGCTGCTACGGTGACGACCTGGTCGACACGCCCAATCTCGACCGGCTTGCAGCGGATGGGGCCGTCTTCGACAATGCGTACTGCAGTTCGCCTATATGCGTTCCTTCGCGCATGTCGATGCTCAGCGGGCGTCATCCGTATCAGAACGATGTGTGGACGAACGAACACGGTCTTGATTCGAGGATACCGACGATCGCGCATGCAATGGGCGCGGCGGGCTATCAGCCTGAACTGGTCGGCCGCATGCACTCGGTGGGGCCGGACCAACTGCACGGGTACGCTGCCCGTTTCGTTGGCGATCATGGCCCGAATCACCCTGGAAACCCCGGCCCCGATCGCGGCATTCTGGGTGTAACTGCGGGCCCGCATCACTTGAGTCTCACGCGATCCGGCCCAGGACAGAGTGCCTATCAGGTTCATGATGAGGACGTGACGGCGGTTACAATCGAGCGGCTGAACCGGTTGGGCGTGCAGAAGCGAGCGGGCCTACTTAAGCAGCCCTTCAGCCTGTCAGTTGGGCTGATGCTTCCCCACCCGCCGTACGTAGCGCGGCAGGAGGACTATGACCTTTACGCCGATAAGATGGGTTTACCCCAAAAAGCTGCGCCGGCAATGCAGGAGCAGCATCCTTTTCTGCGATGGTGGCGGCAATCGACGGGTATCGAAGTGATGGACGAAGAGGAGGTTCGAAGGTCGCGCGCAGCCTACGCCGGGCTTGTGTACCGTACGGACGCGATGATCGGAAAGATCCTGGATGCCCTGGTTGAGAATGGGCTTGACGACAATACGTTGATCATCTACACATCGGACCACGGCGACATGCAAGGTGAGCACGGTCTTTTCTGGAAGCATGTATTCTATGAGGAATCGGTGCGGGTTCCCCTGATTTTGAGCTGGCCCGGCCGGATTCCTGCCGGGCAACGCTGCGAGATGGTTGTCAGCGCGGTGGACGTGGCTGCGACAATGTTGGATGCGCTGGAGGCGCCGGCGCTGCCCAATGCGTCGGGCCGCAGTTTTCTTTCGCAGGTCGATGGGGGAAGCACGGCCTCCGCCTGGGAGGATTTAGCCTTTTCTGAGTACTGCACCGACAAGTTCGGTCCGCCGGAGGGGGCTTACCAGCGCATGGTGCGGCGCGAGGAGTGGAAGTACATTTACTATCACGAAATGCCACCACAGCTCTTCAATTTAATGGAAGACCCAGAGGAACTGGTCGACCGTGCAGAGGACCCAGGTTGCCAGTCGATCCTGCAGGAACTTCACAACGAGGTCCTGCGGGGCTGGGACCCAGAGCAGGTGAAGAAGAGGATGGCGCAGAAGAGGGCCGATGAGCCGATTCTGGTGAACTGGGCGCGCAACACGGGGCCGGAAGAGCGTTGTCGCTGGCCCATGCTGAAAGAGATGAACTGGCTGGCGTAGCGGCTGGTACGTGCAGTTCCGCGGGCGGGCCTTTCTTTCTGCGTTCCGACTTGCGGACACCTACAACCACTTTCCAACATCCCATTACCCCAGACTCTTAACCGAGAGGGACCGGGTCCTCGTCCAGAGACGAGGACCCGAATTTGCGCGCCCGCGCCGTCCGGCGACTGGATCGCTGAGAGCTACCAAGTCGATATCGGTATGCTTACACTGTGCGGTCTGCCTGGATCAAGATTGACAGATTGTACTGTCAGAATTGCCGTTGCGGTCTGGTGGCGATGTGAACGATGGACATGCAATGCATCTCTGCATGCTGATTGGGAGAGTTGGCGGGGCCCCAGGAATGTCTTTTCCCAAGGTTTGGGAACTTTTTCAGTATCCACGCTGTCTTAATGCCATTGGGAAGGTATGAAATTTTGACCACATACAATTATGGATAGAATGTTGCCATGGCTACTGTCACCCGACGGATCAAGCCGAAGGCTGGCGTCTCCGGGACCCCACTGAGGCGGCAGACGGGCCGGCGGATTCGGATGCTGGTACAGTTGTCAGCGTTGACGGCTGCTATTGCAGGACTCTGGTTACTTTGGAGCTTGACGGCCAGCACAGTTGAGATCGAAGTGGACGGGGTCACCAGAACAGTGCAGACCCACAGACGAAATGTGGGTGATTTGCTGACCGACGTTGGCCTTATTGCGGGCCCGGAGGCAGCGATTGATGGAACCTTGGCCGAGCGACCTCTCGTTCCTGCACGAGTGGCGCAGGCGCAGAACGAGGCCAGCGACACGCCGTCGTCTGAGGGGGTTGCCCTGCAGGGGAATGCGCCCCAAGAAGGTCTAAGAGTATCCCACGCCCTCAACACGAGAATAATCGACGGTCTGCGTCTCTCTGTAGAGCGGCCGCAGCGCTTTCTCATTGTCGCAGACGGCCGGGAGTACGGGGCATCAAGTTGGGCGAAGACGCCTGCCGAACTCATGGCTGACGCCGGGATTCCCTATAGTCCTCGCGACCAGGTACTGGTGTATGGAATCGACGTCGGTTGGGACGATGAGATTCCGACGGGACCGGGTAGAGTCAGCGAAACGCGTCTATCTGGCGGGCCCTCCTGGGAACAGGCTGAGAGGGCGCCGCTGGTCATAGAGGTCAACCGATCGGCCCGGATTACCGTTTACGAGCACACCATTCCCTTCACGATACATACGCTGGCTGACACGGTGGGCGAAGCTCTTCGGGAGGCGCAGGTCACAATCTATCTTGGAGACGAGGTGCAGCCAAGCCTGGGTACACGTGTCAGTTCGGGACTGCGTGTGTTCATCCGGCGCAGCATACCTGTGAGTCTGGTGGCGGACGGCGTGCTCTACAGGACGCGTACGCTGAGCGATAGTGTAGGTGACGTGTTGACGGAGATTGGCGTTGGGCTGACGGGTCTTGACGAAGTGACACCGCATCTGGGGGCAGGACTGCACCCGGAAATGCAGATTCGGATCGTACGCGTTAAGGAAGAGGTCGAAATCGAAGAAGAGATCGCCCCGTTTGAGACTGTGTGGGAGCCAGACCCAAATCTTCCCATCGATACTATCATCGAGTATGCGGGGGCCGAAGGCGTAACCCGGAGCCGCTTTCGTGTACTGTTTCGTGACGACGAATTGGTCGAACGGGCTCTGGAGGACATTTGGGTAGCGCAAGAGCCGCGCGATAAGCGGATCGTGTACGGCCAGAAGATCGAGCCACAGACTTACATCACTGAAGACGGCCAGGAGATCACTTACTGGCGCAAAGTCAGAATGAGAGCAACCAGCTACAGTGCGTCTACGGCCGGGGTCTCGCCCAGCGTACCCTGGTATGGGTTTACGCGAACAGGAGACCGGATGCGGAAAGGGATCGTAGCTGTCGACCCGAATATCGTCCCGCTGCGCACCAGAGTCTACGTACCTGGATACGGGTTTGGCGATGCGCTGGATACGGGCGGCAACATTAAGTTCCGGCGCATAGATCTGGGGTATGACGACCACAACCTTGTACTGTGGAGCCGCTGGGTTGACGTCTACCTGCTCTGGCCGCCGCCGCCTGAGCATCAGATTGAGTGGGTGATACGCAACTGGCCGATTGAGCCACAGTAATTGAAACAGCGGTGCCAGGCAGCAGAAGACAGACGTGCCAACTGAATGCTCGGTCGGCACGTTTTGTTTTGCGCCGCGCCTCTGAAGTTCCTGCTCCCTCCCCGAGGCAGTTCCTCGCCTTAGCTCGAAGTGCAGTCCCTGAAAGTAATCGGTCGTGAAGGGAGATTCCTGTCAGGCCAGAGCAAACTATCCCACGAGACAACTCTGAACTGCGTTGGGTCGTGCCCTGTCAGTGCGTGCCGAGGGCAGCACCGATCGAGTGGACATTGTGTCGCTATGTTCGCGGTTGACCGTGATAAAATTGGTGGACGGATCGCAAATTGCCAACTGCTGTCTGCAGGCTCAGGAATTCGAACTTACCGTGGTTGTGTATGTGGGAAACCAATGCTAGCCGTTCTGCGTAAATCGCCTTCTCTAGCCGTGTACCTGGTCTTGGGTGCGGTCTTACTGGCAGGGCTGGGATTGCGAACATGGAACGTCAGTTTTGACGGCGGGTTGAATTCTCATCCTGATGAGCGAAGCACGACGTGCTTTTATGCGCCGACTATCGGCTGGCCCGCGACTGCAGATGAGTTTCTCGATCCGAGACTCAGCCCGCTCAATCCACTGTGGGACCGCCAAAACGACCGGCGAAGATCGTTCACGTACGGCCACTTTCCCCTCTACCTAGGCGTTCTAACGGGTGAACTGCTGAGCGGTCTGGCAGGACCGGCAGAAATTCTGCCGCTTCCCGAACGGTCAATAGAGCTGATGGAGCGGGCCAATACTGCCTGCGAAGGGGTGGCCTTTGCAGGCCGCTTGATGATGGCCTTGTTGGATACGCTGACGATCTTTCTCCTGTTCTTGCTGGGGAGAAGGCTATACGGCGCTTTCGGGGGTCTCCTGGCGGCGACATTATATGCGTTTACCGCCCAGGCCGTTCAGCTCAGCCATTTCTTTGCCATGGACCCGGCAAGCACGACGTTTGTAGTCCTGGCTGTATACGGGGGCGTTCTGATGGTGCAGGAACGCTCCTGGCGGGGCGTGTTTCTGGCAGGGACCGGCGCGGGGCTGGCAATCTCTTCCAAGTTCAGTGCGCTTCCGGTCCTGGCGGTACCATTCACAGCTATGCTTGTCCTGGAATTGAGGAGAGGGAACCAGGGCGGGCCGACCGACGGAGGGATGGGAGCAGGGAGTTCATTCGTCCAACTGCTGGTCTCTTATGCGGTGGTTGCCGCAGTTTTCTTCGTCACCAGCCCCTACGCCGTGCTGGACTGGGTGAGTTTCATTCAGGCTACGCTCGTCGAACAGGGCCGCATGGTGCGCGGGGTGGCCGATTTTCCGTTTACGCGGCAGTACCGCAATTCAGTGCCCTATCTCTATTTCATTGAGCAGCAGGTCGTATGGGGATTGGGCTGGCCGCTGGGGTTGGCAGCTGTGGCCGGGAGCGCGTGGGCGCTGGGGAAGACGGTACTTAATCGGGCGAAGGCCGGCGAACTCATTGTTTGGGCCTGGGTTGTCCCTTATTTCGGCATTACGGGCGCATTTCTGGCCAAGTTTAACCGGTACATGAGCCCGGTGCTCCCCTTTGTACTGCTATTTGCGGCGGGATTGATCGTGTGGCTGCTGCGGTCGAAAGTCAGGCCGAAGTACCGGCTGGCCATGCGTTTGCCGGGGGTAGTCCTAGCGTTCCTGGCAGTTGGGGGGGGTGTGTTCTGGTCGCTGGCCTATACCAGCGGCGTCTATGGAAGCGAGCATACGTGGGTGACGGCCAGCCGCTGGGTGTATGCGAACGCGGCGCCGGGCTCGGTCATTTTGTGGGAATCGTGGGACGATCCACTTCCGAAGAGCCTTCCGGGCGAGCCGGGAATGAATATGGGCAGCCATGGGCTGCTACATATCGACTGGTCACCGTATGAGGAGGACACGGCGGAGAAGTACGAGATACTGAGGGAAAAGCTGCAGACGGCGGACTACGTCATCTACAGTTCCAAGCGCATATACGAGAGCGTGGATGAACTTCCGGCTCGGTATCCGATGACGAACCGGTATTACGACCTGATGTTCGGCGAGCGGCTGGGCTTTGTGCGGGCGGCTCACTTTACGACGCCTCCCAGTCTGCTTGGTCTGACATTCGAGGACCACGAAGCGGACGAAAGCTGGAGCCTGTATGACCATCCGCAGGTGACGATATTCGCGAAGCAGCGGGGGTTGAGCGGGTCCGAGATTGACAGATTGTTAGAGGGCTCGTGGGAGGGCGCAAGACATTGGGACCGGGGACGTGAACCGGCGTTTGCCCCACTGCTGAACGCCGTCGGATTGGGGAGCGCGCCTGAGAGCCAGGACAGGGGACTGATCAACCTTGTTCTCGCGCTCGTGCTAGGGCAGGAGGTTCCGGAGGGCCGCGAACAGGCACGCGCGGACAGTGCAGAAAGATCGCAACCGACTCTGCTGCTGACAACACCACTCAGCGAACTTCCCCTGGTAGACAATTACAGATGGAACACGGCGGCCAGCGGTTCGCCCTGGCTTGCAGTGGGTTGGTGGTGGCTGGTTATTTCGGTACTGGGCTGGACGGCGTGGCCATTGGCTTTTGTGCTGTTCCGCGGCCTGCGGGATCGCGGGTTTCTGCTGACGAAGACACTTGGCTGGCTACTGAGCGGGTGGGGGTTGTGGCTATTCGCCAGTTCAGGCCTGGCGCAGAACTCCGTGCGCAATGCCTGGCTGGTGGCAGCGATAGTGGTTCTCGTGAATGCCGCCGTGCTGGTTTTCACCTGGCGGGATGTTCTCTCGTTCCTTCGGCGCATGTGGGGGATCCTGCTGGTCGGGGAAGGTCTGTTCGCGGCATCATTCCTGTTCTTTGTGCTAATCCGGCGGGCGAATCCGGACATTTGGCAACCCTGGTTCGGGGGCGAAAAGTTTATGGAGTTTGCGTTCCTGAACGGGATATTGCGGAGTCCGTACTTTCCGCCGGTGGACCCACATTTCGCGGGCGGGTACATCAACTATTACTACTACGGGATCTACCTGGTCGGTTATCTGATCAAGCTAACGGGCATCTACGCAGAAGTGGCCTTCAACCTGGCTATACCAATGTTGTTCGCGCTGACGGTGGTTAACGCATTTGCCGTGGCCTATTCAGTCAGCGGATACCGCTTGCGGGAGAATCGTGCGAGGGATCAGGCACAGACGGACGACCAGCCGACGCCGGAGCTGGATTTTGCCGCACAACCAGAGACCGCAATTGGGGCTGAGGCGGCATTTGAGTCGATGTACTTGCCTTCTGCGAAGCAGACTGACAGCCCGGTGGCAGAGGAAGATCCGTCGCCTTCCCCCACCTGGCATGACCGTCCTCACTGGGCGCTCGCGAGAGGAGCCCGGCCGGAGGCGACAGGCTCGATCAGCTACGAACAGCAAAAGCTTACCGGTACATTGTTTGAAGCAGAGTCTGGTTTCAGAGGGGGTATAAGGGTACTCGAGCCGTCAGATCCGACGTCTGAAGTGCGGCAGCCACCCTGGCACGAAGGTGTTGGCGCGGCACTTCTGGCTCCGTTGTTTGTCGCAGTTTTCGGGAATCTGGCCGGATTCGGGCAGCTGCTTCGGTCGCTTGGAAGAGTCAGCGAAAGCGAATTCAGGAGCAGCGTCCCCGGAGTTGAAACGGCTGTGCATGCCGTGAGCGGACTGTGGCGCGTGGTTACCGGTGAGGCGACAGTTCCGGGCTATGACTTTTGGGCCCCCAGCCGAGTTATCCCGCATACGATCAACGAGTTCCCCTTCTGGAGCTTCACCTATGCCGATCTACATCCCCATATGATCGGCATTCCGTTTTCGCTATTTTTTGTGGCGCTGGTCCTGGCGCTTCTGAAGGGCTATGGCCTCGACTGGCGGGAGAACTGGCACTACGGGACACTGCTTGTCGTTGGTCTCGCCTTTATGTTGGGGGTTCTGGCAGCGGTCAACCTGTGGGACCTGCCCACCTACCTCGGGCTGGGGGTCCTGGCGCTGGCGGTCGCAATTTACCGAAGGCGAGGCCGCCTGCAGGTTGTGCCTGTTGCCGGGCTTGGGATAGTGATGGCGGGTGGGGCGTTCCTTCTATTCCTGCCATTCTTCCGCAGCTACACCAATGTCGCGGCCAGCGGGATCGGGTTGGTGCGGTCGCCCGATGACTTGGGCAATTGGGTTCAGATCTGGGGGTTTTTCGCGTTTGTTATCCTCACGTGGCTGGTGGCAGGACGGGGTGAAAGGAGCAGGATGCGTTATCTGCGCATCCACAGGCTACTGGTACAGAAGCCGACCATGGCCTACTTCACCGGGGTCGTACTGCTTCCGGAGCTGTTTGTCGCTTCTTTGTTGCTTCTCATTTTCACGAATCAGACGATCCTGGCCATATGCCTGCCGGCGCTTGGCATGGCATTTTCATATTTCTGGCGGCGAGAGAGCGAGATGGACACGGGTGCAGTATGCGCTGCGCTGCTGGCTGCGACGGGCCTGGCAGTCCTGGCGGGGACACAGGTTGTATATTTGAAGGACCATCTTCAGGGTGGCGACGCTTACCGTATGAACACGCTTTTCAAGTTCTACAACCAGGTGTGGGTGCTCTGGGGCGTGGCGGCGGCGATAGCCTTGCCGAGGATTTTCTCCCGTTTCGAGTCTATGATAATGGGCGAAAGTACGGCGGAGGGCCGTTCCTTGATTCCGGCCGGCTCGGGACAAATGCGTCCCCACTTCAAACTGGCGTTGGAGACGGTTCGGGGGGCGTGGGGCGTTGCGTTTTCCGTTCTGCTGTGCGCCAGTCTGGTCTACCCGCTATTGGGGACGCCGTCGCGGTTATCGCAGAGATTCCCTGGGTGGCGGCCACCGATAGGGACGCTAAACGGGATGGCATTCATGGAAAACGGGGTCTACCACTGGCCAGACAGCAACAATGCCATCGAATTGCAGTACGATTTGGAGGCGATCCAGTGGCTTCTGGCGAACGTACGGGGCAATGTTGTTTTGGCAGAGTCCGCACAGATTGACTATTACCGGGCGGGGGGCACACGTGTGGCCAGCCTTACCGGATTGAGCGGACTGCTGGGGATGCACGCAGGGGAACAGCGCTACGGGAAAGACGTCGGAGAGCGGCACGGGAAGCTGTCCGAGTTCTGGAATACGGAGGACTTGGAACGAATCAGGACACTCATTGAAGAGCTGGAGATCGGCCTGATATACACGGGCCAGCTGGAGAGACATCAGCACCCGGGGGCTGATTCGAGACTGGCGCAGCTGGAACGGACCGGTCTTTTGGAGTCAGTCTATCAGAATCCCGAGGTGACCATTTACGCAGTTCCCTCCCACATTCAAGGCCAGTTGAAGGGCCGATGAGGGGGAGAAGGCGGATGGGCCAACTCAGTCGAATGGCGCCGCTGGCGGCAGGCATCTGGCGGCGGGCACCGCAGTGGCTGAGCGGGGCAGTTACCTGGACGATCGCCGGCAAAGTGATTGTCGGTGTAAGCGGCGTGCTACTGAACGAAGAAGGCCGGGTCCTGCTGCTGCGCCACCGCTTTCACAACCACTGGATATGGGGGCTGCCCGGCGGCTGGCTGTCTCCCGGGGAAACCATCTACGAGTGCTGGCGGCGGGAGGTGAAGGAGGAGCTGGCACTTGTGACGTCTGAGGAAGAGGTTGTATGCCATCGGGCGACACGGCGTGTATTGGAGTTCTATCTGCTGGGGCGAATCAGCGGGGGACAGCTGGAGATCGACCCTGTGGAGGTGCTCGAGGCCAAATTTTTTGGCGCAGATGAACTGCCGCCCATGGAACCCTTTGGCAGGCAGGTTGTTCAGGAGGCGCTTCTGCGCGTTGAAGGTGACGGCGATTGTCAATAGATTAGTGACGATGTGTGGGTCTGGTTGGTATGGGGGAGGCTGTGAGGGAGAGATATAGGCTTTTGGGGAGAGGATGGGCTGTAGAGTCTCGTCGGGATGGGGGCGCGCGGCGTGGGTGAGATCGCGGTTGCATTCCTGGGCTGGTATGCGATCACGCAGGCTGTGAGCGTAGCGGCGATGGGGTTGACGCTAAGGTGCTTCTGCGCCTTGCCGGATCGTGGATATGCCTTTTCGCGGGTGCTGGGGATATTTCTGGTGAGCCTTCTGCTGTGGCTGGGAACAAGCTATGGCCTGCTTCGCAATACGTCCGGGGGGGCCTGGGTGGCGTTTCTGCTCGTCGCTCTGCTCAGCGTCTGGTCTTTGCTGCATAGAAGAGCGGGCGGTGAGGAGGGTGCACGTTTGGGGCCGGGATGGACACGAAAGCTATTGCCTTCCTGGGGCTATGTTGTGGGTGTCGAGCTCCTGTTTCTGGTTGCCTTCGCGGTGTGGACGGGAGTTCGATCGTACGATCCAGCGATCAGCCACACCGAACAGCCGATGGACCTGATGTTCATAAACGGAATCTGGAGCAGCGCTACGTATCCGCCGCGGGACCCGTGGCTGTCCGGCTATGCGATCAGCTACTATTATTTCGGCTACTGGATGATTTCGACCTTGGCCCATCTGGCAGGACAGCCGCCTGAAATTGCCTACAACCTGGGGCAGGCGTGCTGGTTCGGCCTACTGGTCACGACAAGCTTTGGTGTGGGGTACAACCTGCTTCGAATGCATTCCAGAGAGAAGGAAGACGGGAACGGGGAAGCCGGCCAGCCGGAAACCTGGACTGTCCGGAGAACTGTTGACAGGGCAACGGCAGCATTCCCTTTCATGGCAGGTCTGCTGACGGCTGTCGCGGTCGCATTGGCTTCAAATCTGCATGTTCTTCTCGAGTGGCTCTATGCACAGGGTGTGCAGATGAACGCCCTAATCCGGTGGGTAGATGTCTATAACTTTCCAGAGCAATCATTTGTGACCAACAAATGGTACATTGACAGCGGCTGGGGCTGGTGGTGGCGAGCGAGCCGAGTGATAGAGGATCTCGACCTCGATGGAAACCATATTGAAGTCATCGACGAGTTTCCGATTTTCAGTTACGTGCTCTCCGACAATCACCCCCACTTGCTGGCCATGCCATTTGTGCTTCTGGTCGTGGGCATTGCCTTGAACTGGTTCAGCGGGGACAGGGAGAAGCTTGGCGATGAGGCGGGCCGCCAGGAGAAATGCGAAGGGGAGGGGAGAGGGTGGATCGGCCCCATTCTTACCGGGACTGTAGCTCAGGTCAGATCTGTGTCGCAGCCGTTGGGTGCGGCAGGGCTTCTCTTGCTTGTCGCCGCGACCGGCGGACTCATCTTTCTAAATACGTGGGACTTTCCACCGTACTGGCTCCTGCTTGTCCTGGTGGCGATGCTGACGGGCATTCGTCAGACCGGGGAAGTCGCGGCGGCGGTGCGTCAGGCGCTGTCACGGGCAGCGACCGTTGGCGTCCTGGTTGTATTGGGCGCCCTACTGCTGTATTTGCCCTACTTTCTGACCGCGCAGAGCCAGGCCGGCGGCATTTTGCCCAACCTGTTACATCCGACGCGACTGCCGCAGTTTCTGGTGATGTTCGGACATTTTCTGCTGGCAGGCGTGGGCCTGCTGGTCATAGGCTGGCGGGAATCGAGGCCAGCGGCGGCTGTGCTGCTGGCGGCGGCGGTCCTGGTCCTGGGCTTGCCGCTTGTCTTCTTGGTGACGACCGGGCTGCTTTCGGCAAACTCTGCGGCCGGTGCCGATGAAATGCTGGCAAACATCGTCCGGCGGCGAATAGGAGAGCCCTGGACGTTTCTACTCATGGGGGGGCTAACGTCGCTGACGCTGGGGATGCTCTGGCAACGCTTGACGGTGCAAGGCGGAGGCGCCAAGCCGACCACATTTGTCCTGTGCTTGTTTGCAATCGGCTGCCTGCTGACCTATCTGCCGGAGTTTGTATATTTGCGCGACAATTTTGGCAACAGGATGAATACGGTATTCAAGTTTTACTATCAGAGCTGGTTGTTATTCGGCATCGCGGCGGCATATACGATCGCGAGGTACGTCCAGCTAGCGGGACGCCGCATTCGGCAGGGAGAAGGGGACTGGGCGGCGGTTCCCTTAGCAGGATTCGTGCCATCCGCTCTCTCACTCCTGCTGGTCCTTGCGAGCCTTGTGTATCCGGTGGCCGGGGCTTATGCTAAGATTAAGGACTCCGGCACGCGTGAGCCCACACTCAATGGACTTGCCTACGTAGGTGATGAAGAGCTGACGGTTATCGACTGGATCAGGAGAAATACGCGTCCGGAGGCGGTCGTACTGGAGGCCAAGGGGGCCAGCTACAGGGTCAATACGGCGCGAATCAGCGCAGCAACGGGCCGGGCAACGTTGCTGGGATGGGATGGGCACGAGGCCCAGTGGCGGGGCCGCGCCTATGGAGAGATGGCGGCGGGACGGGCCGACGCTATCCAGGAGTTATACCAGTTTCCCAGGCCGTCCACGCTGAAGGAGACGCTGGACCGATGGCAGATTGATTATGTCCTGGTCGGACCGGAGGAGCGGGCACAGTACGGCGTTACGCCCGTGTTGGAAAACCGACTCGGCCAGGTGCTCGAACTGGCATTTGAACATGGCGACTTTCGAATATACAGCGCCGAGGGCGCGTCTGAAAGGTAATGTGGCGGTGGCAGAGGTCAGGATCTGCGAGTGACACGAGGTAAGACAGCTGAACGGACGGAAGGAATAGTGCTTGGGGATGGGGGCCACGCCGATGCCGGGCGGGAACACAGCGCGCCGGCGACAGGGTTGCAGGGGAAAGGGGCGACTGTTGAACAGGCACTCTATGCGCTCCTTTTCGTGCTGGCGCTGGGATTGCGCCTGTATTCCCTGGGCGACCTAAACGCCGTATCGCCCTTGGAGGCTGCCCAGATCTGGCCTGCCTGGCTGGACAAGTCGGCCCGCGCGCTGGAGGAGAGCGGGCTACCGGAACCGGGCCCTCCTGCCAGTCCGTTATTGCATACGGTTCAGCGAGCGCTCTTTCTGGTTACGGGAGGCGGGAGCAGTTTTTGGGCCCGATTTGCGCCGGCATGTGCGGGAGCGGGGCTTGTTCTGTCCGCGTGGACGCTGAGAAGGCGCATGGGGCGCGGGGCTGCGCTGATGGCTGCAGCGCTATTTGCGATCGATCCGTGGCTGCTTTCATTCAGCCGAATGGCCGATGGGGCGACACTGTCGGTTCTGACTGGCTTGATTCTGCTGGCGGCACTGTTTGACGGCGGGAAAGACGGCCGGCATTTGGATTGGCTGGCGGTGACAGGAGGGCTTTACCTGATCAGCGGACCGCTAGCATGGCTCCTGCTGCCGGTGTTGTTGTACGCCCTCTACCTGCTCAAGGGGGGGCCGCTAGCGAATCTTTCCCCGAGCCAGAGCAGGCGGGGGGCGGTCATTTGCGCCCTGACTGTCGTTGTCGGGTCGACGGGGCTCTTTTCGAACCTCTCGGGCTTGTCGGCCATCGGAGAAAGCGTTGGGACTGCAGTCGCCCACCTGGTGGGCTCGTCAGGGACTGCAGGGATCCTGCTTGCCGAGCACGGTTACACTGTCGATTGGGCGCTGCTCAGGCTGTTCGTTGATGAGCCGCTCCTACTGTTGTTTGGCGTCTCGGGGATGGCAATTGCCCTTTTCGGGACAGCCTTCTCCGTAGCAGGCCCGTCAGCACGGAATAACAACGAGGACGAGGCCGTCAAAACTGAGAGAGGAGTCCGGGTAGACGCCATTTGGCATAATGTCCTGGCAGTCGGTGTGGCCTGGGGCCTCTTGTTGATCTTGCTGCCGGGCCGCACACCAGTCAACCTGCTTGTGACAGGGCTGCCGTTGCTGCTGATGGCGGCGGGGACGGCAACGCGCTTGTTGCGTGCGATTCCGATGGGGGCGCTGATTGGGGACAGCTCTCGGATGCCGGCCTTGGCCACGATGGGAATATTGCTGATAACAGCTTTTTTTTGGACGGGCACAATCAGCGTTTCGCTTCGCGACGGCAACTTCGATCCCCGACTGGCCACTTTTTATCTGCTGATTCCAGCGCTAGGCGCGTTTTTCGTTTGGTGGTCGGGAGGACGGGCCAGCCTCCACGTTTTCGGATTTCTGACCTTGAGTGCGCTTATTCTGGCCCAGGCCAGCAGCAGTTGGATGCTGAATTTGCGTCCGGAATACGACCATAGCCGCACACTGTATGCTGAGGCCGGCGACAGCGGGATGGCTTTGCTGGCAAAAGACATTGCCAGACTAAGCTCGCTGCGAACAGGAGATCCCACAGAGGCTTCGATCTATTTGCAAGTTGAATATTCCTACTTGCCTTTCTTTTACTGGCATCTGCGGACCATGCGCGATCTACGCTTGCACCCGGGAATCGACTTGACTGGGATTGAGACTGACGCCCTGGTTGTTACTCAGGGCACCTCGGGGAACGAAGGCAATCGTGACCTTCTGCCCGCCGGTTTCGTAGGAAGCAGTTACACTGTGACACAGCGCTGGCTGCCCACAGAGTTGGAGAGTCCCGGAGCTCTCTTGCGTTGGATGCTATATCGGGAAAGACAGCAGATTGCGGGAGGCACTCCGGCGCGTAGAGAGGTAGAACTTTGGGTGATAGGGGAGAGGTAGTCGATGGCTGAAGTAAGAAACGAAGAGCAAGAAAAGGCCGGGAACGAAGTCTCCGAGAAGGAGCTTCATGAAACCTCTAGTGGAATTCTTCTTGCTGAGGAGCAAGGGGAAGATTCGGGGGAAGCCCTGCCTAGCCAGGACTCTCGAGATTCCAGTCAGACGGAAGCTGTTGTGACGCCGGATAGTTTTCTGGACAGGAATCCACTGGCCATATTGCGGGCCAATTGGGAGACCGCGGCCTGGGCGGTCATCCTGGTTGTGGCAATCGTCAGCCGGTTTTATGCGCTCGGCGTCCGGGGGATGAGCCACGACGAGAGTCTGCACGCGGTTTACTCGCTCGATCTCTATCGGAATGGCAGCTATCAGCACAATCCGATGATGCATGGGCCCTTTCTCTTCCACGCCAATGCATTAATCTACTTTTTGTTTGGCGTCAGCGATGCCACGGCACGAGTGATGCCGGCCCTGGCAGGCATTGGGACGGTCGCAGTTACCTGGCTGTTCCGACGGTGGATCGGGCGCACGGGCGCGCTGCTGACGGCCCTGCTCCTCCTCTTCAGTCCCAGCATACTCTTTCACAGCCGCTACATACGGAACGACATTTACATCGTCTTTTTCTCGATGATTTGGGTGTATTGCATGTTCCGCTATGTAGAAGAGCGGAAGATGAAGTGGCTCTATTATACCGTGACCGCCATGGCGCTCGGTTTTGCAGCAAAGGAAAACCAGTTCATGTCGGGTACGATTTTTGGCGTTTTCATGGTAGGAGCGGCCCTCTGGCGCTGGTGGACGGGACGGGAGGGGATTCGAGAAAGTTCCTTTGGGGATATAGCGGTTCTGCTCCTGACTCTTGTACTGCCGTTTGCCGCGCCGCTCGGACACCTTTTGCTCGGTTGGGATGCACTCGCGTATAGCACGACCCAGGATTTGGCGAGGTCGGCCGCGCTGGTGCTGCTGATGACGGGACTCAGCGGGGCAATTGCCTACTGGTGGTTCGGTGCGGCCAGGCAGGGCAAGGACGGGGCCCGTTCGCCCGCCGGTAACGGGCAAGAGCCACGGATCACTTTTTCGAATTGGGCCATATTCATGGCGCTGTTCTGGGCGATCGAGATCCTGCTATTTACGACGTTTTTCACTAATCCGGTTGACGGACTTGCGACAGGCGTCGTTGGCAGCCTCGGTTACTGGCTTGCGCAGCAGGAGGTCCAGCGGGGAAGTCAGCCGTGGTATTACTACATAATGCAGAGCTTGCTCTATGAATTCGTGCCTCTCATTCTCAGCCTGGGAGGCGCGACGCTGCTCACGCACCGGCTTCTGCATGGCAAATGGTGGGGTCAGACCCGAGCGGGGCAAGATGCGCCCGGTTCCGAAGGTAAGGATAGAAATGGCGACGGCCGGTCCGAAACAGATAGCGGGACCGGGGCTTTGATTGTGCGGCCATATTTTGTGCTCTTTCTCGCCTGGTGGGGGGTCGGAGCCTGGCTGTCATATTCCTATGCAGGAGAGAAGATGCCATGGCTGACGACGCATATGACCCAGCCAATGGCGCTCTTCGGAGGTTGGTGGGGGGCAGAGATCCTGCGTAGGATTGACTGGAAAAGGGTGCGGGAGACGCAGAGTTGGTGGATACTGGGGCTGCTGCCGGCACTGCTATTTGTAGCGGCGACGCTGGGCGGCTCGATACCCGGCCGCGTCCGGGACGTCGAAATGCTATCGCGGTCTGTTCGCTTTATCCTTGCTCTCGGTCTGATGGGGGCGTTGTTGTACTACATGTATTTGGCCTACCTGCGCTCAGGTTGGCGCTTGACGTTGCGGCTTACTGCGGTGACAGGATTCACCATACTGTTTCTGCTAACCATTCGATTTTCGTATTTGCTCACGTACGTCAACTACGACATGGCAACCGAATATCTCGTCTATGCCCACGCAGCGCCGGACGTAAAGCGGGCATTGGAGGAGATTGAGACGATAAGCGAACGGACGGTTGGCGAACGCGAGATTCAGGTCTCCTATGACGATGACGTTGCCTGGCCGATGACATGGTACATGCGCTTCTATCCCAATCACATCTTCTACGGCGCGAACCCGACTACTGAAGCGATGAGCGCACCGATCATCCTTGTCGGCAAGAAGAACTATGGGAAGGTCGAGCCGTACGTTGGCCGCGACTATGTCAGCCGTAACTACCGGCTTGTGTGGTGGCCGGAGGAGAGCTACAAGGGTGAGTGGGACGGTGAGAAGTCGAAAGGTCTGACTCTAGAGCAGATATGGGGCGCATTGAGAGATGGTGAGCGACGCAACCGCCTTTGGCAGATCTTTTTCTTCCGCAATCATCCCGACAGGACATTGACGGCGTGGCCCCACCGACATGATTTCCGCATGTACGTTCGCAGGGACATAGCCGAACTGGTGTGGGACTTGAACGTTGTTCCCACGGCCGGGGGAGGAACATCGCAGTCGCGAGCGTTCAGCTATGATGAGATAGATCGGACCGCCAGCCTAGAGTACAATGGGCTCTACGACGCGGTCCCACTGGCCAACCCGCGCAATATTGCGATAGGGGCGGACGGGCAGCGCTACATTCTGGATACGGGGAATAACCGCGTTGTTGTGCTGAACTCCGACGGTACATATCGGGTTGCTTTCGGCAGTACCTGTTTTCTGGAGGAGGGCGCAAGCAGGGGCTGCGTCGATCCAGACGGAGATGGACCTCTTGAACTGGGTGACGGTCAATTTCGAGAACCGTGGGGTATCGCCGTTGGGGTTGACGGCACTGTCTTTGTGGCTGACACCTGGAACGGTCGCATTCAGGTCTTTGACAGCCAGGGGAATTTCGTGCGCAAATGGGGGAGTTTCACCGTAATTACCGAAGACAACAGGGACCCCTTCGCACTATTTGGCCCGCGGGGTCTGGCGGTAACGCGGGCAGGCAACCTGCTGGTAGCGGACACCGGGAACAAACGCATTATCGAGTTCAGTCCACTGGGAGAGTTCGTGCGTCAGGTCGGCGGAGGCGGCTTGATCCTCGGCCATTTTGAGGAACCGGTGGACGTCACCATCCACCCGCCGACCGGGAATGTTCTGGTCAGTGACGCCTGGAACTGCCGGATCCAGGTGCTTTCGTCAGAGCTGGTCCCCTTATTTGAGTGGCTCATTCCTACCTGGGAGAGCCAGGAGATATGGGACAAGCCGTTTCTTGCGGCGGCAGCCGACGGTACTGTCTATGCTTCGGACCCGCAGTTTGCGCAGATCTATGTGATGTCATCCGGCGGGGATATCCAGTCCAGCTTTGGGAGGTATGGCGGCGATCTCAACCGCTTTGCCAAGCCGACCGGCATTGCGGTCGATCCGCTCACTGGTGAGATTCTGGTTGCGGACGCGGACAACCATCGTATCCTCGTATTTGCGGTCAATTGATGTTGAGGGTAGCTGAGGCGTACGGAAAAACTGACGTGCGCCGTAACAGGTGTCGGTCAAGGGGGTACCGCTGCTTGCAATAGGGCCATTGCCAACGGCCCCGATTTCGGTTTACCCTCTGTACCCCATTTTCGGGTCATCCTGAATTGTCTCTTACTTCTCCTGAGGACAGCGACATAGGTGCTTCGACAGAGCCTTGGCTCTGTCATGCTTGCGAGTTCCTCAACCGGTCGAGCGCTGCGTTTTGCGGGCGCTGCGGCAGGCCCTTGGATGTGTCTTGCCCCCAGTGCGGCAAAAAGAATCCCGGTGGACACGAGTACTGTGATACGTGCGGCGCCACGATTTACGGGGGCGTTTCTCCGGAAAGCGGAGATCCTGGCATCAGGAACCGGTTCCTGCCCTGGATGTCTTCTGTTCGCAGGGAGGTAGCGCGCCGGGGGCTTGTCTGGGAAGCGCCCTTCCACGACTGGAGGTGGTCACGCCAGCATATGTCGGCTTGGGCGGGGCGGAATCGCTGGGAAATAGTGGCGGTCGCGTTGTTGACGGTCGCTGCGGCGTTTCTGCGCGTGTTTCGACTCGACGAGATCCCTGCCGGCTTTCACGGAGACGAGGCCTTGACGGGCATCGAGGGTCTGCGGATTCTGCGGGAGGGCTGGATTGGACCCTATACCTCTTCTGCGCTGGGTCAGTTGACGGGGCCATTCTACCTTACCGCAGCTCTGATCTGGCTGCTGGATGCCTCCGTTTTCTCGGTCCGGCTGTCGATGGGGCTATTCGGCATTGCCACTGTACCGACGGCCTACTTTCTTTTGAGGACAGGGTTTGGACGCTGGATCGCGCTGTTCGGGACTTCGGCACTAACGGTGAGCTACTGGCATCTGCATTTCAGCCGTTTGGGCTTCGGGGTGGTCCCGCTTGCTTTCGCGTCGACGGCGGCGGCGGCGGCGCTGCTGTGGGCGATGAAGTCCTACGATGCCGGAAGTCCTGGGGATCGGCGCAGAAACATGTGGAGCTGGTTTGCAGCCGGTGTGCTGCTGGGCCTTATTCCCTACACCTACTTTGCCTTTCCAACATTCCTGGCTGCGATGGGTGCGGCGACGCTACTGTACTTTCTTTTGCAAAGGGAGTCGTTCAAGCGCAAGCTTCTCCCTCTTTCGCTGCTGGCGCTAGGCGCAGCACTGAGCGCGGCGCCTGTAATACGGTTCGCTTTGCGTTCGCCTGACGCCTTTTTCGGGCGAATGAATCAGAAGTCGGTGTGGGACTATCACGAGTATGTGAACGCGGCCGGCTTTGGAGAGAAGGCAGAATTCCTAGTTGAGCGGGCGTGGGAGGCCGCTTCGCTGTTGCTGCGGAACCCGCGAACTGACGGTGTGGATGGGATCGGGGGCGTAGGGGCACTGGACGTAAGCATCGCGTTGCTGGCGTATCTTGGACTAATTGTTGCAGTTCGCAGATGGCGCAGTCCACCCCATTTGATGGCCGCGCTGATCGTTTTTGCCGCTCTCTCTGGTCTGGTGCTCACTGATCCTTCGGCCGGTTCGATGCGGCGCAGCATCACCGCGATTCCATGGGTTTTCGGTCTGGCCGGAGTCGGCGCCGGGGAGATCATCCAGTTCGGGCAGCGCCGCATAGGAGACTGGGGCCGAGCAGCCGCGGTCAGCGCTTCGATCCTCGTACTGCTGGTGAGCGCGGTGTGGAATCTCAGCTATTATTTCATAGAATTGCCGCTGACATCGACGTTTCGGTGGACGTTCCCTACGTATTATTTTGAGTCACTGGACGCGGCCCACTCTTTTGACGACCCCGGGACAATTTACTATTTTTCGGGACAGCGAAGGTTCCAATATGAGACCATTCGGTTCCTCTACCCGGATAGCAATGGAATCGACAGATCCAGGGAATTTGGTATCTTCGATCTGGAGAAACTAGATCCGGGGCCGGTTACTTACCTGCTGGAGGGGCCGTACGTGGAAGAGATCGACAAGATCATGGAGATGTATCCGGGAGGGGAATTGATCGTCGACGAAGGGCCCGAACCGCTATTCGTGGTATATCACCTCAGAGGATAATCGAATTGCAAGCAACTTCGCCGTTCCGAGTATTCTTGCGGACCCCCAGTCGACAGTGAGAGAAGAGTGGTGAAGTAACCGGCGCATGCTGAATTCCGAAAGAGTCCGGGGGCAGAGGACCTGCACTTCGTGCTGGTGCGCCAACCGACCAGCGGCGAATTTCTGCGAGAGTTGCGGGGAACGACTTCCCGACAACTTGATCTGCGGTCAATGCGGCGAGGAGTGTGTGAATGGGCAGCGCTTCTGCCATGAGTGCGGGACGGCGCTGAGTGCAGAGGGGGCCAGCTCGGCGGAAGCGAGTAGGGAGGCGGGCCGTCGGGGTGTGTTCGGTGAGGGGCCGGCTTCCCGCGCTTCTATCCCCTCACAAATGCGTGCCTTGGTCGACCGCGTTGCGAACGCATATCGGGTACCGGCATTGGCGAGGCTGCTGGAACCGTTGGGCGCCCCTGTCCGACCCGGGCCTGGTGAGGTTTTGAAGCCATCGGGTGCGAGGGGGTCGCCTGGCGTCGGTGACACAGTTACCCTTGAACAGGTTGCTCACATTGGTCCTGCGGCGACAGTCCGAGCAAACGTTCTTTTGGGTGTTCTCGCAATTGCCGGAGCAGTGGGCGGCCAGTTGCTGCTTGGGGGCGGGCAGAGGCTGCCCGCGGTCGTCTTATTCGGTATTGCAATCGCGCTGGCTTTGTGGGCTTTTCGAAGAAGCACAGACTTCCCGCTGCCAGCGGTGGGCAGTCACGAGCAGCTAAGGCGCTTCAGCACTTTGTGGTTGCTTGCCGTGGTGTTCATTCCGGGAGCGGCCGCGGCCTGGTCGTTGGAGCGGTTACTGACCAACCCCGACCGCCCCCCCGATCTGTTCTGGCAGTTGCACTGGTTGAGCGTCGCGCTTTTTATAGGAGGTGTGTACCTTGCTCAGAGAGCTCTGAGCAAGCGAGCAAACGGTGTGATGCCAGGTACCGGGGGAAGTCATGCAACTACCTTCTCCTCGAAGCCGGAACCGGGATCAGACGGAGAGAAGCGTCCCTGGAGCACAGGCCAGCGTCTGCTGGTCTTGTCGATCATCTGCGTCGGCATGTTTATGCGGGTCTATCTGCTGCCGGAGTTTCCTGCGGGCACCTGGTATGACGAGGCTACGGCCGGGTTGGAGGCACAGCGGATTCTGAGTGAGCCGGACTATCGCCCGCTCTATGTGAGCGCGCTGATGGGGCCGGAACATTACGTGTATCTGGTCTCCTTTCTGTTCATGCTATTGCCGAAGATCACATTTGTAGTACGCCTAGCCACAGTCATCACGGGTGTATTGTCGGTGCCGGCCGCGTACCTGGCCGGAAGCCAGTTGTTTGGCCGCGGTCCTGCGCTCGTACTCGCCCTTCTGGTCGCGGTCTCCCGCTGGAGTGTGAATTTCAGCCGAATCGGCATGTTCAACATTCTGATGACGCTGTTTGTTTTTCTGGCGATCGGCCTACTGTTCAAGGCGCTGCGCAGAGGTAGGATCACCGACTATCTCTGGGCCGGACTGTGCCTGGGCTTCGGCCTCAATACGTACTATGCCTTCCAGCTTTTTCTTGCGGTGGTGTCGACTTTTGTACTCTTTCTCTTGATTTCGAAGTGGACGCTCATTCTTTCGCAGTGGAAGGGGCTCGTCGTACTGGCGATGGGCGTCCTGCTTTTCCTAGCGCCGCTGGCAACTTTCGCGTTCGCAAGACTTGACCGGTATCTGGAGCGCACGCGAACCGTTTCGATATTTGAGGAGTACTCGGATGACGAGGTCTGGGAAAAAGTACGGGAAAACGCGGCAGCACATCTTCTGATGTACAACGTTCGCGGCGATCCAAACGGGCGCCACAACCTGCCAGGGGAACCGATGCTGGCTCCGGTGGCCGGGGGGCTGCTCGTGCTGGGACTGGGGCTCAGTCTCAGCCGCTTCTGGCGTCCTAGATTTCTGCTTCTCATATTGTGGTTTTTCGGTCTGCTGGCGGGGGGTGTTTTTTCGCTCAGTTTTGAGGCGCCACAGTCGCTGCGAGCCATCGGGACATTGCCGGTCGCGTATCTGCTCGTTTTGCTTCCCCTGGCGCTGTTGTGGCAAAACTGGCGAGCGGCCTCTTTCCACGGGTGGAGTCTGGGGGAGGAAGGGGAGACAGGCGTCGAAAAGCGCCTGGGTCGGGTCGCCTCAATGAACAGGGGGATTGCAGGCTGGTTCTGGCAATTGTTTCTGTGGCGGGGCACGCCTGTCTTGTTTGCGGCTGTGCTGCTGGCGGCGGTGGGAGTATACAATTATCGAACGTACTTCGTTCGGCAGGTGAACGACTTCGCGGTTTGGAACGCCTACTCCACAGGGGAGACTATCGCAGCGACTGTGGTCGCAGAACACGTGGACAGCGTTGACACGAACGTTTATCTCACCTCACACTATGCAGGACATCCGTCAGTGCGTTTCGTGGGCAGCACGGTGCCGTACTATCGGGCGATCAAGTACACTGAGACGCTGCCGATGCCGCTCTCGTCCGATCGAAACGCGCTGTTCCTCATGGACCCTGAGCGGCGGAGTTTCTTTGAGCAGGCGCGCAACTTCTACCCGAACGGCGAGTTTATAGAGCATAGGCCGCCTTTCGGCGGACCCACTGTCCTGTATGAGGCCCGTCTCAGCCCTGCGGACATCACATCGATACAGGGCGTGGAGGTCTCTTATTTTGAGGGTGACGCGTGGGCTGGCGACCCGGTCGCTGTCGAGAGACATGCTACGGTTTCGGTGAACTGGCCCGGCGGAGCGCCGCTCTCAGGGCCTTATTCTGCCGAGTGGACGGGTATTCTCAACATCGAGGAGTACGGGCCGCACAAGATTGTTCTGCGGGCTCCGGCGGCTGCAGAGCTGTACATAGACGAAGAGCTTGTGGCCCAGATTGGTGAAGGAGGCGAAGGCGGGCGGGCAGCAGGTAGCCAGGAGGCCACGGCGGCCCTGAAGCTGGCCCTGGGCCTGCACAGTATTCGCCTGCGGGCGGTTGGCGGTGAGGGCGCGGTTTCGCTTTCGTGGCAGCGTCCTGGGGAGGAGGAGCAGATCGTGCCGTCGTCTGCACTGCATGTGGCGCCGGTGACGAGCAACGGGCTTTTGGGGAGGTACTATGCCAATGGGGACTGGCAGGGTCCGCCGGCGTTTACGCGCATTGACCCGCAGATCAATCTCTATTTTCACGATATTCCGCTGCCGCGTCCGTATACGGTGGAATGGGAGGGAAAGCTGGCTGTGCCGATCGAAGGTGTCTACCGCTTAGGGATTGAGTCAATCGACGAGTCTGAGCTGTGGATCGACGAAATCGCGGTGGCGGCTAGCCCCGAACCGAATCAGTACGATGAGGACTCGATCACTCTTACTGCAGGACTGCATGACATTCGGATCCGCTATGTGGCGCGCACGTCTCACTATCATGTCAACCTCCACTGGGCGCCGCCGGGACAGGAGCGCACGCTGGTGCAGGCTGAAGCGCTTATTCCCCCACAGGGCAACTACGACCATTTGTCCATAGAGGACCTTGCGATTTTCGACAGAACGTCGGAGGCGTCGCTGGCAGGTCTACCTATGAATGTGTCGCTTCTGCCGGTGGAGGGTGAGGAGACGGCTGCGTTTGAAAGTGTAAGCGACATTTTTGAGCGACCCCGGGGGGTAGTGGCTGCAAACGGCATGTTGTATGTCGTTGATCCGGGACAGCAGTCTATGTTTGTCCTGGATCCCAGCGGTCAGGAGATCGCACAGGTTCGCCGCTCAAATCGAAGATTCAGCGAACCGGTCGATGTCGCGGCCGATAAGGCCGGCAACATTTATGTTCTTGACGCGGGAGGCGGCGGGCAGGTGTCGATCCATGATGCGGCGGGCGACTTTGTGCGAGCGGTTCCGTTGTCTGATAACATTGCGGACAGGAGCAGAGGAATTGACGTCGACGAGGCGGGTCGGATCTGGCTGGCCTTGACTCCTGCGCTTGCGGTGGCGGCATTTGACGTGGAGGGTCGGGAGCTGGCTCGCATTACGACAGTCTTTGGCGAAGGGGACTTTCAACCGGTCGACGTGGCCTACCATGCCGACGATGCCGTCTACGTTTCATCGGTAGGCACGACAGCGGTCATACGTTTTTCGATTGGGGGCGAAGCTCTTAATCTGTGGCCACTGGCCAGGGCAAACAGCGCCGACGGCCCACACATGGCGGTTGACGAGGCCGGGACACTATACGTGACCCAGCCGGAACTGGGAAGTTTTGTGCGGATCCCGCTGGACGATGACGAGAATATCGTTGTGTGGGCGCTTCCCGCCAGTCAACCGGTCCGAAAGCTTGTTGGCGTTAGCGTAGGACCTGGCGGCAATCTGTTGCTGACCGATAGCGAGAACGGGCTCATATACCGCGTTCCGGTCTCGCCGTAGACGGAGCGACAAGCGGGCGGGCCAGACGAGCCGTCTCTGCGGGCTGGCTATGGTCGTGCGCTCGGGAACCGGGGGCCAGCAAGAATGCTAATGGGGCTAGCGGTCTCAATGCGGGCGCGCGTCGATCTTAATCGAAGGCGTTGTTGTTTAGCGTAATCGCCTCCAATACTCAAGTTGCTTTGCGGCGGGACTTCAGACCTCCGGACGCAGATCTTGGACAACCCGGGAAAGACATGTTGAGAGAAGAGCCGGTGGTAGTCTGCCCCCGATGCGAATCTTCAGTCAGAAGTGAGGCCAGATTCTGCGACCAGTGCGGCTGGGCCTTGTCTTCAAGGGATAGTGCTGCAGAGCATGATGCCGAAGGCCTGGAGGTAGTCCTTCCCGTTGAGGCAGGCGAAGAGACGTTGGGACCCGATAGCGGGTTTGGCGCAGAAGGTGGCACGGAGGCGAGGTCTGGGCCGGTTGGCGGGTCGAGACCGTACCCTGAATCAAAACGCCATCGGGCTACGTTTCAGAAGAAGGTACGCGGCGGAATTCAAGCGCTCATCCTTTGGAGCGGGAGTCCGCTTCTGTTGCTGGTGGTCCTAGTTGGCGCAGTGGCCAGAGACAATTTCAGGAAGGCGGATTCACAGGTACCGCCAAATGTGCAAGAGGTAAGCAGCGAGGCGGTACCCGGGGGCGTGCCGGGCATGGCCTTGCCGTTGGAGATCGTCACACCGTTTACAGGTGAGGAGAAGACCACCGACTTCGAGACGGTAAGTGCCGACTTTGCGCAACCGCGAGGGGTGACCATTTCGAATGGAAACATCTATGTGGTCGATCCAAGCCGAAGGGCGCTTATCATCCTGGATGGCGAAGGGCAGCCGATTGCCCAGATAGAGCACTCGGACCGTCCCCTTGTCGAGCCGGTTGATGTTGCGGCAGACGGCGCGGGGAATGTGTACGTGCTGGATGCCGGCGCAGGGGGCCAGGTAAGTGTTCACGGGCCTAGCGGCGAGTTCCAAGAAGTGATTCCCATTCCCGCCCAGACGGCAGACCGGAGCAGAGGGCTCGACGTTGACGGCTTTGGGCGGATCTGGCTGGCCATGACGCCTGCGCTGGCTGTTGCCGCGTTTGACCTGTTGGGTCAGGAACTGGTTCGCATTTCGACCGATTTTGAAGGAACGGACCTGCAGCCGGTCGATGTTGCTTACCGATCTGACGGCTCTGTCTTTGTGTCGACCGCGGGAATGACTTCTGTGCTGCGATTTACCGAGGCTGGGGAGCTGTTGAATCTGTGGCCCTTGGTAACAGCCAACAGTATGGACGGTCCTCACCTAGCCCTCGACAGCGAGGGGACAGTCTATGTTACCCAGCCTGAGCAGGGCGGCATCCTGAGAATCTCGGGGGACGACGTCGAGGACCTGGCAGCCTGGGTGCTTGCAGAGGGAAAGCCGTTGCGGAAGCTGGTCGGGATTACTGCAAGCGGGCCGGGGATTCTTGTTGTTACGGACAGCGACAACGGTAACATTTACCGGCTGGAAATCTCACCTTGAACGACTTGCGTCGCAGGCGATGCAGACCGGGTTGAGGTGAGGCTGGGAGGACTGAGAAAAGGTGACTGAGAAACGGAATGGGACGGCTAAGGAAGCACGCGGGCGCGCTTTTTTCAACGAGCCGGATGCAGCGGGGCTGATGCACAGGGCGTTCACACGCTCCCTTGGTTTCGACAGGGCGGACATGAACCGACCCTTGATTGGAATTCTGAACACCTACAGCGAGATGAATAACTGCCATGCCCATTTTCCCGAGCTGGTGGAGGCGGTGAAGCGGGGGGTGTGGCAGGCGGGCGGATTCCCGCTGGAGTTTCCGACGATCAGCCTGGGAGAGATCTACCTGACACCCACCTCGATGTTGTGGCGCAACCTGGCGGCCATGGACACGGAGGAGATGATACGCGGCAATCCGATGGACGGAGTGGTCGTCCTGTGCGGGTGCGACAAGACGACGCCGGCGGCGTTGATGGGCGTGGCGAGCGCCGATCTACCGGCGATTCTCGTCTCGGGCGGGCCGATGCTGAACGGGCACTGGCGCGGTCAGACGCTGGGGGCGTGTACAGATTGCCGGCGCTTGACGACTGAGTACCGGGCGGGCGATCTAAGCGATGGAGAGTATGCAGAGGTTGAAGAAAACCTGGTGCGGAGCCGCGGCCACTGCATGGTGATGGGCACAGCTTCGACGATGAACTCGCTGACGGAGGCGTTGGGCATCTCTCTTCCTGGAAACGGGGCGATCCCGGCGGCTGATTCGCGGCGGATTCTTCTGGCTGAGCAGGCCGGACGACGCATCGTGGCGATGGCGGAGGAAGGGCTGCGTCCTTCGCAAGTGCTGACGCGAGAGGCGATGGAAAACGCAATTACACTTTTGTGCGCATTGGGAGGAAGCACGAACGCGGTCGTGCATTTGCCGGCGGTGGCTGGGCGGCTTGGATTCGAACTACCGCTGGACCTGTTCGATTCGATCAGCCGGCGGACCCCTTTGCTGGCCAATATCCGGCCCGCGGGCAGCTTCCAAATGGAGGACTTCTTCTATGCAGGGGGCGTACCGGCAGTTTTGAAGCAGCTCCTGCCGCTACTTTATGGCGATGCGCTTACCGTCACCGGGCGGACTCTTGCGGAAAACGTAGCGCAGAGCGACGTTGTCGATAGCGAGGTGGTCCAATCTCGGGACTATCCGCTGAAGTCGGAAGGGGGACTGGCCATCCTGCGGGGCAACCTGGCGCCGGCCGGGGCTGTGATCAAGCATGCGGCGGCGTCGCCGGACCTCCTGCAGCACAGGGGGCGGGCGGTTGTATTTCAAAGTATTGCCGATCTGCAGAAGAGAATCGACGATCCTGCGCTTGACGTCCATCCCGAGGATATTCTAGTGCTACAGAATGCGGGTCCGATCGGCGGGCCGGGGATGCCGGAGGTGGGGAACCTACCGATCCCTAAAAAGTTGCTAAAACAGGGGGTACGCGATATGGTGCGTATCTCCGATGCAAGAATGAGCGGTACGGCATTTGGGACGATTGTACTGCACGTTGCTCCGGAGGCTGCTGTGGGCGGGCCGCTGTCAGTCGTACGTTCGGGCGATGAGATCGAGTTGGATGTCCCGGGCAGGCGGCTCGAACTGCGCGTGGAAGAGGAAGAGATCGGCAGGCGTCACGCAGAATGGCGACAGCCGCCGCCGCAATACCGGCGCGGCTACGGCAAGCTTTTCCTGGACCATGTGATGCAGGCTCCGGATGGGATGGACTTTGACTTCCTGCTGGGGCGGGATCCTGTGGAGACGCAGGCGCAGCCCAAGTTTTGATTGGAAGTTTTTAGTAGTCAGTTTTTAGTTCTTGGTGAACTTCGGTGTCCGGACGGGGCTGCTGGAGACATGTGGGATCTGCCTGGCAAGGGCAAGACAGCACGTACTGTCAGGTCTTTTGTAGCGGAGTCTTGATGGTCACGGCGGTTTATGTTGGTCCCAGTTGTGGAGTTGACTTGCCTGCCCTGGCAGTCGCCCGGTCCATGCCATGACGCTGGTTGGGGGGTAGCACGAGCTGCCGCGGGACGCCCAGGTCATGTTTCCCTCACATTTGCTGCGGCGCGAATAGGGCCGGGGGCGTTGGGGGGGCGGAGCCCCCGCACAAGGGAGGGCCGAATAGGCCCGACCGCCCAGAACTGCAGTGGTCAGTAGTCAGTAGTCAGTGAATGCGGCGATTGACAGGCGATAGGTGAGAGAATCACCTTTCCCATGCTGAATCATGATCGCCATACGGTACGGGCTTAGGGGTCACATTTTTTTGGAAGAGTATTGTGAATTGGAGGGTTGGAGAGATGCCTGAGTTTCGGCCGGTAGATGAGCAGATGGCTGTATTGATGCGGGGGGTGGAGTTTGGTGACGATCGAACCCGCGCCAATATGGAAGCGGAGCTACGACAGAGGCTAGTAGAGAGTCGCGAGCACGGCCGGCCGCTGCGCGTTTACTGCGGGTTCGACCCCACATCGAGCGATCTCCATCTTGGGCACACTGTTCCTCTGCGAAAGCTGAGGCAGTTCCAGGATCTCGGTCATACCGTCGTTTTCCTGATTGGTACGTTTACGGGTACCATCGGGGACCCAAGTGACAAAGAGAGCGCGCGTTCGCAACAGAGCCTGGAAGCGGCGATGGAAAATGCGCGGAGTTTTACGCAGCAGGCGCACAGGGTGCTGGACCCGGAGAAGACGGTCGTCGACTACAATCACAGGTGGCTGGGGGAGTTGGACTTCGGCGGGGTCATACAGCTGGCCAGCAGCTTCACAGTGCAGCAGTTTCTGGCCAGGGATAATTTCAGCAAGCGGCATGCCAAGGGCGAGCCTATTTGGCTACACGAATTCTTCTATGCGCTGATGCAGGGATATGATGCCATCATGCTGGACACAGACGTGCAGATCGGCGGGACGGACCAGCTGTTCAATCTGATGGCCGGGCGCACGTTGATGAGTGCGCGTGAAATGCGACCACAGGTCGTGTTGACGTTCCCGATTCTGGTGGGAACAGACGGCCACCTGCGGATGAGCAAGTCGACCGGCAATCATATTGGGATCGACGAGGCCCCGGGGGTGATTTTCACAAAGGTGGTCAACCTCCCGGACCACACAATCCGGAACTTCGCCGAGCTGGTGACGCGCTGGAGCCAGGAAGAGATCGATAGCATGATGGACCAGATTGAGAGCGGCGAACTGGAACCGCAGCTGGCGAAGCGGGCGCTGGCGAAAGAGATTGTCGGCATTTTTCACGGCGAGGAAAGGGCGGAGCAGGCGGCCGTCGACGCTGTACGGATGCACGAGGGGGCGGCACCAAGCGACGCGCCGCAGTTCAAGTTGTCGCAGGAGATGAATCTGCTGGACTTAATGAGTGCATCGGGACTCGTGCGCAGCAAGGGTGAGGCGCGTCGACTAATTCAGCAAGGCGGGGTGCGGCTGAATGGGAAGGCAGTGTCCGACGGTGTGCAGACCTGCGTCACACCAAACGGGGGGGAAAACGTACTTCAGGTAGGGAAGAGGCGATTCCTGCGGGTCGTTTCCGCTGGATAGCAGCGGGCAGTTTTCCAGGGAGTTAAGGGGGGCTTATGCTTACCAATAGAAAGAGGAACCGGATGCCACGCTTCCCCCGATAGTGGCTTCCAACCACAACGTGACAACTCGATCCCTCAGCAAATAGTATAGCACGCTTTTATTTGATTGTAAAGGGGTAAATTGGTGGAAATTCAGGTTTTTTCATTTTTTTTCGCCGAAACCTGGCTGTTTCCTCCATTTTGCAGAGTTCTGGCGGCGCTTGGGCGCGGTTGCGGGACTGGTTGCTTGATTGTCGGAGTACTCAGGGACAGAACGCCTTTGGGGGCGGATTGGTGCAACACGCCAGGACCGTCAGTGGACTTCAGCATGGTAATGACAAAAGGAGCGAGCGATGGGGACTTTTGATGGGAAGCGGGGTCTTATTTTTGGCGTTGCGAACAAGAATTCAATTGCCTGGGGGATAGCGCAGGCGCTGGCAGAGGAGGGCGCGGAGATTGGCTTCAGCTACGCGGGCTCCTTTCTGGAGAAGCGGGTCACACCCCTGGCAGAAGAGGTGGGCAGCCGTTTCATCGAGGAGTGCGATGTCGCGGACGACGCGGCGATAGACGAGCTCTTTGTCAAGGTGGGGGACCACTTTGGAGGCCTCGATTTTCTGGTCCACTCGATTGCATATGCGCCGCGTGAGGACCTGGGCGGACGATTTGTGGACACAAGCCGCGAAGGATTCCGGGTCGCACTCGATGTCAGTTGCTACAGCCTAGTTGCGCTGGCCAGGCGTGCGGTGCCTTTGATGCCCGAGGGCGGAAGCATGCTGGCGATGACCTACTACGGGGCAGAGAAGGTGACGCCGAACTACAATGTTATGGGCGTAGCGAAGGCCGCGTTAGAGGCTACGATCCGCTATCTTGCCTGGGACCTGGGAAAGGACCAGGTGCGGGTCAATGCTATCAGCGCCGGTCCGATAAAGACCCTGGCGTCGGCGGGAGTCAGCGGTTTCCGGAAGAGTTTAGGCTATGTTGGCACGGTGGCGCCGATGGGGAATGTGACGCAGGCCGACGTGGGGAATGCGGCGCGGTTCCTTCTGGGAGATTGGGCGCAGAAGGTGACAGGGGAAGTCGTCTACGTGGACGGGGGTTACAATATAATGGGCGCTCCCGAGATGGACACTGTCTGACGGAGTTAGGCAGGCGCCTTCGGATTGGGAAATGCAAACAGGTCAACCCATACGTGGGTTGACCTGTTTTTTCATGTCTTTGTGTGGGAGGGAGGGCACTGCCAAGATACGCACTTCCCCCGATTCCCCCATGGACTGGCATCGTTACCGCCGAGGCGGGAGCGACGGGATTTGAACCCGCGACCTCCGGCTTGACAGGCCGACATGCTAACCGCTACACCACGCCCCCATCAGGAAATCATGACATGTAAAGCGGATGATATCACGGACGCTTGCGGCTGTCAAATGAAACCGGTTGAAAGGTGATGGAATCCCGAGCTGGGGGAAGGAAGCGGTGGAGGCCGCTTCAACCTTTGCGGGAGGGCAAGCGAGGTATACTTTTGCCCACGCGCCGCAGGAGCCGAGAGGAGACGGCCTGGGTTTTGGCGGGCAACTTTTTGGCGGCGGAAGAGCGCGGCCGGCGGGCATTGTCGACAATGCGCTGGGCGGTCTGGCGTCCTTGTTCCAAGGCCTCGCGGTAGTGGCCGGACATGAGCTCCGGCGTGATTTTCTGTCCTTCGGTCGCCCACACGGTGACGGCCCTTCCGATGGCCCAGGTGCCAGCGTAGGAGACGGCGACCTTGGGCACGATGCCCCAGACCGGAATCAGACCGCTCATCTGGCGGGCGAGCTGGCGGAAGAGAAAGCCGCCGCCGAGCACGCCGACGATTTCGCCAAGCAGTTGTTGCGGTGAGCCGGATTTTCCGGAGACCAGTGCGATCTTGTATGCCATCATCAACTGATTCTTGGTGAGGACGATAGCGTCTCCGGCGCCGAGGACGAAGTTCAGACCGGGAACAGTTTCGCCGAGGCCGGTGGTGAAGGAGTAGCTGGCGTTGACCTGGGATGTTTCCTGGATCAACATGTTGAGGGCAGCCGGGCGGAGCGGCGGCAGGCGACGGGCAAGAGGCAGGCGGAGCGCGGGGGGAACGATTTGTATGAGCGTGCCCGCCACGATGGCGACTGCTCGTTCCGACCAGGCCGGAATCGCGATGCGCACGTGTTCGCCCCGGCGGGCGATGGCGCTATCGGGACGTTTGGCTTCGGGCCCGACGACGACAATCAGGGAGGGGATAGATTGTGTGTTCAGCGCTTGCTGGAGAGAGCGCAGGTCCGAACTGAGCTCGAGCCGGGTCGATATGAGCAGGGCACAGTCCGGGGTTGAGCGCGACGGCTGCGGTGAGGAGGACGGGGTTGCAGGGGAGCGAGGAGCAAGCTCAGTGCTGAGTGAGAGCAGGCCAGAGCCGCTGCTGTCGGTGACAGTGATCCAGGGGTGAACGAAATCTGCACCAGGGGAACTGAGGTGGAGGGCGGCTTGCTCGGCGTCAGTTTCCTGGTCGGCCGCAATCAGAAGATGGACGGGTGCGTCGATCTCGCGTTGGATTTCAGCAAGATTGATTTCGCTGACGATTTGCCAGATGGACCGCAACGGCAGTGCACGCATTGTGCGCTTCGCCTATCCGTAAACGAGCACGTCATCGCCGCTGGCCCCGCAGTTCGACTCAAGGACGCGGGCGAAGGCGACAAGGGTACGGTCTATATCTGCAGAGGTAACTGCCAAGTTTGTGACCGCCCTCAGCAGATTACCCCCGGTAGGATTGAGGAGGACATTCAACTCTCTGAGCCCGGCGGAGAGTTGAGCCGGGGTGATGTCGTCGCGGCGCAACTCGAAGTAGACGATGTCGGTCTCCACCGTCTCCGGGTCGATGATGATCCCGTCCAATTTGGAGAGGCCATCGGCCAGTTTGCGGGCGTTGGCGTGGTCGTCGGCCAATCTTTCGATCATGTCGGTAATGGCGACGATGCCGGCGGCAGCGATGATACCGGCCTGGCGGGTGCCGCCGCCGAGGACCTTGCGCATTCGGCGGGCGCGCCCGATAAAATCGGCTTCGCCGACGATGACGGAACCGACCGGCGCGCCGAGTCCTTTGCTCAAACAGACGCTTACGCTGTCCGCTTCCTGCACGAGGCGGGCGGGGGCAACGTTGAGGGCGACGGCGGCGTTCCATAGCCGCGCGCCGTCCACATGCAATTTTAGACCGTGATTGTGGGCCGTGTTGCCGGCAGCGTCCATGTATTCCACAGGCAGGCAGCGGCCGCCGCTGCGGTTGTGCGTGTTTTCGATGGCCAGCAGCCTGGTACGAGGGTAGTGCTCGTTGTCGGGGCGGATGGATTCCACCACCAGGTCCAGGTCCAAGGTCCCATCTGTGGAGGTAGGTAAGGGGCGAGGGAATACGCCTCCGAGCGCGGCAGTGCCGCCCTGTTCGGCAGTAAAGATGTGGGAATGATCTCCCAGGATCATTTCGTCTCCGCGACCGCAGTGGCTGAGTACGGAGGCGAGATTGCCCATCGTGCCGCTGGACACAAATAGTGCTGCCTCTTTGCCCAGAAGGTCTGCGGTCATGGCCTCGAGGCGATTTACGGTCGGGTCTTCGCCGTAGACGTCATCGCCGACGGGCGCGGAGGCCATTGCCTTGCGCATTTCGTCGGTGGGGAGGGTTACGGTATCGGAGCGCAGATCGATTGTTTGTGCAGTCAAAACAGTTACCTTTCGTCTTGCCTATGAAGCGCGGCCCTGCAAAGGCGGGGTATTGTTTCTACCATGCCATTCTCAGGTTGCGTCAGTCTGTTGATGCTGACCAATATAGCCGATGACGACAACTTGGCGAGCTTTGTCCCACTCGAATGCAATGCGAATCGTATAGCGAGAGTCCTTGTTGCTGCCGGTGCCTACGTGCCTTTTCAGCCAGTATGTCTTGCCCTCAAAACTGGTCGTATACCAGGGCTCGTACTTCCTCATCGTGTTCCTGTTTTGACGTCCCGTATAGCTCCAGCCACAGACCTTCTTTATAGACTTATTCAGGTCGGTTACTCTCACTTCCCCCATTTTGGAACGGTAGAAGGTCGTTGCAAGCCATTCGAGCGCGGCTAGCACGTTCGTGGGCTTCTCATATGGATTGTCTTCGATTTCAGATTTCGAGTTGGGTTGAAAAATCAGCTCGCCAGCGTATTTTTCTTTAGCAAGCGCCACTGCTGTTCTCACGTCTTCTACCGGCAGGAATTCGTCTTTACTCGGCGGTTTCGCGGATTGCCCCATCCGCTTGCTGGCATTTTCGTAAGCGATCCGCCAGAGCCTGACGACATCCTGCGACGTCTTTAGTTCGCCGCGAATCTCGTGAAGATCTTGTCTCAGTAAACTAATCTCTGCCTTCAGAGAGGCGTTTCCAGAATCCGAATGATAGTGTGCTTCTGCACCGGGTTGAAGAACAGTTTCATCGCTTTGAACATGAATGGTTGTATGTGCGGAATCCGGTTCATCGTCTTCCAAGTCTGATGTGTCCGAGAGCGAAACTTCAGCGGCGGGGGTGTCAGTCGAATCAGGTGGTCTGACCGGCACCTCGGCTGAAGAAGACTGGTCGTGGGACTGCGACCTATCGATCTGAGCATGCCCGTCCTGCGCTTTGTAGGCTGGAACCGCCGAATCGGGGTCAAGGGAGCCGTGCCCATTGCCCATCGCTACCATTTCATCGTCATCTTTGCCAGAGTTGGAAAACAGTAGATAGATTCGACTGAGGCAGCGGAGAATCTGCTGCTGAAGTTCTGCACGCTGTGGCCAAAGGGCTACTTCCTCATTGATAGTCGGAGCAATGTCGTGAAGCGACTTGTAGTCGGTCAGCAAGACCTTCAGTGACTCGGTCTGGCGTAGTAGCTCCGCCATTTCCTCAGGAGTTGCCAGGCAGTTGCCTGCCTGTCGGTTGGGCAGATTCTCAACTGTCCAGGATTCCGGGTCGATTTGAAAGAAGGCCAGTTCACGTCCGACCTCTTGCTTCATCTCAGCCAGAATTTGATTGAATTTCAGTGAATAACTGCGTACGTTCGTTTTATGTTCAATGATTTCGGCGGCGGATGCCAGGAATTCGTTCGCTTGTTGCCATTGGGATGCGTCTGCCGGCAGCTCGCGCAGTTCTTCAAGCCACTTGGGGAAGTACGCGTCCCTGCGGGACTCTGCTTGATCGACTTCCTCGCTTTCATGAGAGACTGGCATGTTCCCTGACACACAACACAACATGAGGGCGACATCGTCTTCACTGAAGTGACCGTGCAGAGCAACGATATTGTCCTTTTCGTGCTGCCAGGATTCGAAGCTCCAACTGCCGGCGAAGCGATTAGCGGAAAAGTCCAGACCAGGGGTTGGTATTTTCAGTTCGGACAGGTGTCCGAAAACCTCTTCATAGAGCTCGGTATGGGAGGCTATCCATATTTGCAATACGGGGCCAACGAGCTCAGCTGAGTAGGGCAGATGACGAAGTATTTCAGGAAGGAGAAGCTGGTTGTCCGCCTTATGGGGGTTTATGAATCCGTCGATTTCCACATTCTTGCGCAGAGCCGCTCGGAACGATTTCCTCAGATTTCCACGCGCTTGCTTCCTCCGCGCCAGAGCGCGTCGAACCACTTCTGTGCTGAAGTCGCTCGACATTAATCCGACGATGTAGCTGAGGTCCGGCGCCGCTTCGCGCATAGGGTTCACCACTTCACATCCGGGCAGAGCCTGGTGAATCAGCCTTCCGCTTAAGGATGGATGAAAACGAGAAGAGAAAAGCTGGGGACCGGTGCAGAATGCAGCCAAATCCCCTGGCTTCTCTCTCCTCGATTCCGAGTCACTCAGTATAGACTATTCGGGTCGGAAGGTACCGACAATTGCCTTGATCTCGTTGGCCCGGTTCTGCACCTGGTTTTGGGGTACGGCTACAACCAGGATGTAGGCTGTATCGTTTGCGCGCAAAGCAGTAATCGAAATGTGGGCATCGAACAGACCCTGACTGGCCAGGTCGGCGGTGGCAACGCCACTAATCGAGGGCAGGTTGTTGGTCGTGCCGGCCTCAAGGCTCTTCACTTCCACGGGAATTGGCAAGGGCAGACCTTCCAGCTGCTTCTCCAGCCATTCCACCAATCTTTCGGACGAGATGTCGTCGTCGAGGCCGGGGAAGATGCCGACGCCGGCCATGGCAGCGATGGGCGGCCTGGAGAAGATGGCCAGTTGTACTGCGAGGTGGCCTGCGTTCTCGCCGCCGGGGCCTGTGAGGGCGTCATCCACCTGTTTGGCCGCGTCGGGGCTGACGAAGCGCATGATCTGGCTCAGCTGGCCGCTCTGAAGGTCAAAGACGGACCAACCGCGCGGGACGGCAAAGGAGTAGCCGAGGCGATCGTTCTTAACTGTTGCCCAGCCGCTGGGAATGCTTACTTTGGGCACGGGGGCCGGCGTAGCGGTTGGCGCGGGCGTGTCAGTTGGTTCGGGCTCGGGTGTGTCGGTCGGCTCCGGCTCAGGCGTGTCGGTCGGAGGTACCGGCGTGGGCGTATCAGTCGGAGGCACCGGGGTATCCGTAGGCGGCACTGGGGTATCGGTTGGCGGGACAGGCGTATCGGTTGGCGCGGCCTGCTGCCTTCTGTTACAGCCGGCCAGCGCCAAGGCTGCCACCAGTACGATCAGAACGACCATGTAGGATGATTTCGCCGTAGAGAATCGGCTCAACCACCTGGCTCGTTCAACTGTAGAGTTCTGCATCTTAGTCCTCCATTGTGGATAGTTAGAGCCGCAACTGCGACTTCAGGAAACTGATTGTATCTTGTAAATCACTATTGTATATCAGCAACCCCCCTTCAAACGATTGTAGAATACCGTTAGCCTCCACCGGCTGGCCGGAAGCCCAGCCCAACGCCTGTCGCACAAACAGGCTTTCGGCCCAGATTTGCCCAATACCGCGTACGGGCTGATAGAGGTCTTCCGCCGGCGACAGAAGATCAGGGGAATCGACTACTTCCTGCATCCCCTCGCGCCAGGCATGTTCTCGCTGTTCCCATTCATCGTTGCTGAAGTAACGTAGATAGACGATGGGCTTGTCCAAGCGGCCAAGGGCCATTCCGGTCTGGAAGAACTGCGTTTCGAACGCCAAGAGGACCGGCACGCCTCTCGGGCAACCAAGCTCCTGGGCGATCGACTCGTTTTCGCCGAGATAGTTTTCGAATTCAGCTGCTGTCTGATACTGGCAGGCGCCGGCGGCATCCTTTATCGGCACGGCGTCCGGGGCGGAGGCTCCCTGCGAATCAGTATCGGTGAATGAGGAAGCAGGACTGTCTGCTGTCGCCTCCGCCTCTACGTCTTGCGCTGCATTGGGCCGCGATCCGGCGGCAGGCGCAGCGGGGGCAGGCGCGTCAGAATTGATTTGATTCTGTGCAGCATCCGGCGAGGCTCCTCCCAGAAACGCGTCTCTTGCGAAATTACCTGCTGCCAGCAAACCTAGAATGATGACGACACCCAGGATTGCAGCGATCAGCTGCTTTGGCGCGAATTTGGAAACGGCAGACAAGGGCGCTCGGTCGTCCTGTTCGTTGGGCCTTTGCGGGATGATGTACTCCGGCAGCGCTCCATCGAACAGGCTCTCGGCGCCGGCAACGATAACTGTGTCCGTTGTATTCGAGGGAGTCGGAGGCGGTCCGACCGACGGCAGTGAGACAAGCGTGAGTGTAGATGTCTGCTCGGCAAGCGAGCTTTCCAGGGAGGCAAGGAGGCCTGCAGTCGCCGTCAAATCGTCAGCCATTTCACGGGCGACGGCGTAGCGGTCATGCGGATTTTTGGCGAGGCTGCGACGGAGCACCTCGACTAGTCCTGGTGGGAGCGAGGCGAGCAGATCGTCGGGCAGGGAAAGCGACGCGTAAACGTGGGCATGCAGGATCTGTGTCGTGGAGCCGGTGAAGGGCGGGCGACCGACCAAGCAACGGTACAGGACTGCGCCCAATGCATAGATATCGGCGCGTCCGGTCACTTCGCGGCTGCCGGCACACTGTTCCGGAGCCATGTAGGCAGGTGTGCCGATTGTGCGTCCTTCGTTGGTCAACTCCGGCATATCGAGGGCACGGGCGATTCCAAAGTCGGACAGAAGCGGCGCAACCGGCAACTCCACGGCTGATTGACCGAGCGGAAACTCTCCACTTGGCGGCGTACCGATCAGGATTTTTTCGGCTTCGTGGACAGCTAAGGCGGAAAGAGCATCCGGGGGTTCGCTACCGAATGCGCCAGGGTCAACGGGGCGCAGGAGGATGTTACTGGGCTTTACGTCGCGGTGGATGATTTCCTGCTGGTGGGCGTAGTCGAGGGCACGGGCGATAGGGGCCAAGAGGTTGCAGCATTCGGCCACGCTCAGCCGTCCGCGACGCTTGAGAAGCTGATCCAGACTATCGCCTTCAACCAACTCCATGGCGATATAGGGGGTGCCATCGCCCGAAGAATCGCCCACTTGCAGGGTCTTAACGATGTGCGGGTGCCTCAAACTGGCGACGGTGCGGGCCTCATGCTGGAAGCGGCTACGTACTGCGTCATCGGCGCCATGTGACAGGACTTTGAGGGCGACGGTGCGCTCCTGGATTTGGTCGTAGCCGCGGTAGACGCTTGCCGCGCCACCACTCCCCAGCCGCTCGCCAATCAGGTATCTGCCGATCTGGCGACCGGTCATGGCACCGCCCGATGCGTGGGAGACATCCGGGCCTGGGTCAGCAGGCATTCCGGTGTGGATCTCGCCCCTTACATTTTCTTCCTGCGACTCTGACCTAACGGCGGCGCCGACAGGTTCTTTCTGCTCCGATACCATAGTTTTGTGGCAGACTTACGCGCGTTTCAATCCGAACATTGCCGACATTGTGCACCGACGGTGGTGCAGCTTCGGTTTTCTCAGCCTGGCTATGGGTGACTTGGATCGAGGCTAGAGTGTTCAATTGCGGCATCGCGACCCAGAGGCGGCGCTTTGAACGCTTGCAGTTCGGCCTGTCCGGCGCGTCAGCAATGACGCGGCCCTTTCGGGGCGCGAAGGTTGAAAATCTACATTTCGCGGACTATAATACCAGAGAAACTGGAATAGGGAAACAAGTAGCCAAAAGCGTGAAGTCTACATGGCTTCGTTGCTGAAATGCCATCAGGCTTCTGGTTAGTAAGTCCCCCAGATCGAGCTGGCTGAATCGCTGCATTGGCAGAGGCAGTTTGATCCGCCGGCAACGGACTTTCACCGATGGGCCGGAACGTACCAGCTTTGACCCGGGCTTCGGACCCTATCGTAATTGCGATTGGAGCATTCATGCGCGGGAGTCAGAACGCCAGACTGGTGTGTCTCAGCGGTCCCGATGCGGGGACAGAATACGAACTGTCCAAGGAACAGATGCTGGTCGGGCGGTCTGCCAGCGCGTCGGTCGTTGTGAACGATGGGTTTGCGAGCCGGCAGCACGCCGAACTTCACTATATTGAGAACGCTTACCGGTTGCACGACCTGGAAAGCAAGAACGGTGTTTTTGTCAACGGGAACCGGCTGTCACCGGGGGCGACGGCATGGCTTGAGGATGGCGACGAACTCCAGTTTGCGGCAACGCGATACCGATTCCACGACCCGTCGGCCACGATTACTGCGCCGTATCTCGAGGCCCTTCCGGAGCCGGGCATTCGAGTTGATTCGGCGACGCGCCAAGTCTTCATTGACGGCGAGGTGCTGTTGCCGCCACTGAGCGTGAAGCAGTTCGATCTCCTGTGGTATCTTTACCAGAATCGGGGGCGGGTGGTCAGCAAAGATGAGCTAGCGACCCACATCTGGTCGGAGGTCGACGGGGACGTTTTCGACGCCAGCATCGACCGCATGGTCAGCAGGGTGCGGAACCGCATTGAGAAGGCCTCGGCGACGCAAGGGGCATCCCAGTCCCGATTTATTGTTACTGTGCGGGGATTCGGGTATCAGCTGTCCGAAGGATAGCGGTCCGGCGCCGGCCGGACCTGCCCGACGTAGTTCGCCGTCCCTCGCGAAGAAGACTGACGGGCGGGGGAGGAACCTCTAACGAGGATTGCAGTCCCTCCCTTTGCCTCATCTTCCTCATTCTTTCCTACACGTACCTATTCGAACCCAACGAGACCTGACAAGGGCAGAAATCCCGCGCGGCGGAGTCACGTTGCCGTAAGCAAACGGTCCGAATTGCGTTGCGTAATGTTCGGGATAGCAGGGGCCAAGCAGGCTTATCCTAGTTGCAGAGCCGGATAGAAATTGAATCACAGGCGCGCCGGCACGCATTTCGGCGGTTTTCAAAAGGGAAAGGATATGCTGATGTCAACGATACAGAGCGAACTGGTCCTCGGAGAAACTGGGTTTGAAGCGGTGCGCGGGCGAGGAGAGAGTACAGGTGCGGAGTCAGAATCCTGCGGCGGATCCACGGACACAGTGGTCAGAGACCGGGGGGGATGGCCGCAGAGCCTGATATCGGCTGCGAGGAACGGGGACGGGCAGGCTTTCCAGGGTCTGGTTGAGGGGAATTGGGGCTCGGCGTTGCGACTGGCGCGCAGTATTTTGCAGACGGAGGAGGCGGCGGCCGACGCGGTGCAGGAGGCGTTGATCAAGGTCCACCGGGCGATGCCTCGCTTCAAGGACGGCAACTTCAGGGCGTGGCTACTCCGGATCGTGTCCAACACCTGTTACGACCATTTGAGGAGTCAGAAGCGCCGAGTCGCACTGAGTCTCGATCAGATGATTGAGGAGTCTGACTACGAGGCCTCGGAATCCAGCAGCGAACAGAACCCTGAGCGATACGCGCTGCGGCGAGAGCGGCTGGCGGGTCTTGGAAGGCTGATCGAAGGGCTCCCCTCCTGGTACCGGGATGTGGTGGTCCTGGTGGATGTACACGGCTACGATTACGGGGAGGCGGCGGCTTATCTGTGTCTGCCGCGGGGCACGGTCAAGTCGAGGTTGAGCCGCGCCCGCGCACACTTGCGAGATCAACTGGCGACAGCGGACCTTCTGTCCTGACCGCCGGTTCAGATGAAGCGAGGACCGGGAGGGGTCCCTTGCCGTGTCAGAGGTCTTAACCGTTCAGGCCTTCGATACCTGCCCGCAGTCTGTCGATGTCGTTCTCATCGTTGAAGAAGTGGGTAGATACCCTAATCAGATCCGGATCGGGCACGGAACGGATGAGTATTCCGGACTCCGCTAAACGCTCGACGGCCGCTGAAGGGGAGATGCCATCGATGGTGAAGCTGGTCAGTCCAGCGTGTGTCGGGGTATTGAGCAGGCGGACGGCCGGTATGGCTGAGAGGACCTCGCGAGTCATTTGGGTCACATTCTGCGTGCGGTCGTACACCCAATCCAAGCCCAGCTCCTCCAGCCATTGCAAACCGCTCAACATCCCGGCCATGGCGGGACGGTAGGTGGTGCCAACTTCATAGCGCTTGGCCCCGTCTGGCGGCAGGAAGATTCCGGTTTCGTCGTAGGCCCCGCCGTCGCGCAGGCTGGGGTAGCCCACGTAGGTCTGCAGCAGGTCTCCTATGCTCGCCCTGTTAACGTAAAGAGCGCCGATTCCCTCCGGTCCACAGAGCCACTTCTGCCCGGGAATGGCGTAGAAGTCTGCTCCCGAGGAAGACATATCCAGGCGGATGGCGCCGCCGTACTGGGCCCCATCAACGGCGAGCAGACCCCCGTGCGGGTGAACAAGGTCGGCGAGACGGTCTATGGGCAGAATTGTTCCGGTCTTCCAGGAAACGTGGGCGACGGAAACGAGTTTGGTGCGCGGGCCGATGACGTGGTCGAATTTGGCGAGGATGGTCTCCTCATCGTCCTCTTTGTCGAGGGACACCATGCGCACCTTGAGGTCGAAGCGCCTGGCCGCGGCAAATACGGGCAGGAGACCTCCTGGATGCTCCCAGGAGTTGGTGACGATTTCGTCTCCCGGGCGGTACTGGACACCCCAAGTAGCGATGTTCATGCCATCGGTGGTGTGATGAGTGAGCGCGACTTCATCCGACCCGCACCCGAATATGCGGGCGAAGCCGGCGCGCAGAGAGGCCCCAATTGACTGGCCTGACTCGCCCATGCTTGTCAGGCGTCCGATTTCCAGCTGCTGCCGGCTTTCTTCTGCGATCGCCGTTGCCGCGGCGCGACTAAGTGGACCGTAGCTGCCTGTGTTCAGGTAGGTCGAGGTCTGTACGGCAGGGAGCTCACTTCTGACTGTTGAAAGGTTTGGTGACATGCTCTTTTGTCTCGTTTGAATGACTGTCTGAAATTGTCCTGCGTCTCTACAACCATAGTTTTTTGCGGCACCTTGGGTCAAAGTCGCCCAGGCGAATCTAAAGGTTCAACCGAGAAAAGCCCACTGGCTGGGGCCGTGGGTCTGGAGATAGCGTTCGACGGCGGTCTCTGGGTCGCTGCGCAGGGCGTGGGGCTGGTTACGCACCCACTGTTGGAAGTCGCTGGCCCAGGGCTGGCCGTCCCTTATCGTACGCAGATTGAGCGCCGCGATAGCCCCGCTGGATTCCAGAAGGCCGCTGGAATGGAAGGCGCTGGCAACGCGTTCGAAATCATATTCGAGCCTTTGGAAATGGGGTTGCCAGCCCATATTGCCGTCTTCCCGGACAAGGTCCAGGAGCAGGTATTGGGCTCGGGGATCGCCGTTATAGGGCATGCCTACGCTGCCGGGGTTGAGCACTCGTTGCTCTACGGGATTGGAGGTTCCGTTGTGCGCCGGCGATGACCTGGGCGTTACGGTGCGGTCCATCGGCTGGTGGGTGTGGCCGCAGATTAGAACGGGCTCGTCGTAGATTGCAATCTGGCCTGAGACCGACTCCTCGTCTGCTTCAGGTACGATACCGGCAAATGGGCTGTCGGGGAGTCCGTGGAAGAGTCGCAGCGGCGGGGCACCCGTGGTCTCTATAAGCAGGTCGTGCGGGAGGAGGAGAAGGTAACGGAGGTCCTCGGGACTCAATTGTTCCCAGGTCCAGTGGATATTAGGAAAGCGGTTTCTGTTCCTGAAAGGGGGAGAACTCTCCGGCGTATTGAGTTGAGCGAGGACCAAGTCGTGGTTCCCCTGGACTGACGGCCAGTCCCGCTGACGCAGGATGTCGATTACATCGCGGGTCCAGGGGCAGCGGTTGATCAGGTCGCCCAGTAGAAAGACGGCGTCAGGAGCCTGTTTGTCAATATCGTTCAGCACGGCTTCGAGAGCCGGCAGATTGCCGTGGATGTCGCCCAAGAATGCGAGGCGCAGAGGACAGTTCATGTGGACCGGGCCGCCTTTAGCGGGTCGCGCTCGTCAACGTAGCGCTCGCGTCCGGTCGCTTCGCTGTAGGCGTCAAAGGAGTGGCGGATGTCTTCGGCGTCGGGGTCATGTCCGTTGGACCAGCACCAGCGGAAGTAGTTGATTATCTCCGGTTCGGCGGTGACCAGCTCCCAGTAGAAGAGCTGGGCGATTACGCCGCCGGCCTCAAGCAACCCGGAGGTGGAAAAGGCCTCGAGGACGGGGCAGCGGTCGTAGGGTACACGGTGGTGATGCACGCCCCAGCCGCCGGGTTGCTCGCTTTCGTGCACTGATTCCATGACGGCGAACTGGGCGGCGGGGTCGCCGTTGAGGGGGAGACCGATGCTACCGGGATTCATGAGGTGCCAGTGACGACAGGTGTCGCCGGCGGGGGACGGGGGCTGGAATGGGCTGGCACCACCGAAGAGGGAGCCGCTCTCGTGAGGGTGGGTCATTGGATCGTCGGCATTAGGTTGGTAGAGATGCCTGTCCACCTGTACGTGGGTATGGGCAGAGATGACGTTGCGTTCTTCGATCGGGTCGATTTCGGAGATGACTTTTTCGTCCGGCATGTTCTGGTAGAAGCCGACGCGATTGCGGCCCGGCACTCCGTGCGCCACGCGGATGGGCTGGGCGCCGGGGAATTGCAGTCGGAGTTCATCGGGCAGCGCGGCCAGGTAGTTGGCCTGCACTTTACCTACTCGTTTGACAAGCCAGTGAAGGCTGCCCCATCGTTCTGAGTCGTCGGCGCCCTGGGGGGCGCGTTCGGTGCCGAAGTCGAGCAGGTAGAACTCATGATTGCCGCGTACGACGGCCCAGTCGGAGGCGCGGACAACGTCGACGACACCGTTGTTGAAGGGCATGGGGTTGATGAGATCGCCGTCGAGGACGACGAAATCGGGCTGGAGCCCTTCCAGTTCGGTAAGGACAGCTTGCAGCGCGGGCAGGTTTCCGTGGATGTCGGCGAGGACGGCAAGTCGCATGGGCTTCGGGTTCGTTCGCAGGGTCTGGTCTGCGGCACACTGCCCGCTATGCTACCCGGTGGATGGAGAACCGTCAAACTGGAACTGCAGTGGTCGGTAGTCAGTGGTCAGTGGATAGGTTACGTTGACATTTCTGGAGGCGTTGCAAAGTTCAACAGGACCAGAAGGTCTGCAGTTCGGTTCGGGATGTCTTTCGCTGGAGTTTCGTTGCAGACACAACCTTTCGATCCGCGAAGGGGCGCGAAGAACGCCTTTCTTTGTTCCGGGGAGGGCCAGGAAGGGACCACGAGAGTGGCAAAAACCAGGGCACCCACAAGGGGTGTCCCTACGGTAGGGTGGGCTGGTTGAAATGTCAACGGTACCTTGTGAATGCGTTGATTGAAGTAGAGTAGGTACGAAGAGGAGAGAGGGGCGGGGCGCGATTGGTGGGGGCGTTTGTTGACAGGCAAGGGGGGTGTGGCTAAGATCGACAGGGGAATCGGCAAGGCTTGTTTGAGCGGGGATGAACAGGGGAGGCAGAGATGTGCGGTCGATTTGTGTTGCGGGCTTCGCCGCAGAATTTGCAGATGTTGTTTGAGCTGGACGGGGCGCCGCAGACGGGCCCGCGGTACAATATCGCGCCTACTCAGCCGGTGCTGGCGGTGCGGACGAACCCTCACGGGGGGTTGCGGGAGGCGACCTATCTGAATTGGGGGCTGGTTCCTTTTTGGGCGAAGGACCCGAAGATCGGGAGCCGGATGATCAATGCGCGTTCGGAGACGGCAGCGGAGAAGCCGTCGTTTCGGGCGGCTTTCAAGTACCGGCGCTGCATTGTGCCCGCGGATGGGTTTTTTGAGTGGAAGAAGGAGAAGGGCGGCAAGCAGCCCTATTTGATCGGTCTGACGTCGGGCGAGATTTTCGGGATTGCGGGGCTGTGGGAACACTGGGAGCAGGACGGCTCGGTGATCGAGTCTTGTACTCTATTGACGACGGATGCGAACGGGTTCATGGCGCCGCTTCATCACCGTATGCCGGTGATTCTCAACCGGCAGGACTACGACGAGTGGCTGGATGCGAGCGTGCAGAAGGCGGATACGCTGCTTCACCTGATGCGACCTTACGAGGGCGGGGATATGAAGGCGGTGGCGGTGAACAGGATGGTGAATAACCCGTGCAATGACGAGCCGAGCTGCGTGGAGCCGGTAGAGGCTTAGGAAGGTCATGTTGCCATTTGGAGTGCAGTTGGAGGCGGGCGACGGGCAGTTCCCGGCCAATCTATTTTTTCCGTAGTGGCCAAGTCAGTAATACATAGGAAACTGAATTCAATGACTGCGACAGTTCATAGTTCAGAGGCCGTTGGCAAATTGTCGAAGGCTCGGTGGGAGAGGGCCGACTTTGTGACGCCGGCGGACAAGCCGCCGCAGAGGCTGTTTGTGCCTGGCCCGACCGACGTGCATCCGGCGACGCTGGCGGCGCAGGGTGCGCCGATGATCGGTCATCGCAGCGAGGAGCTGGAGTCGCTGTTCGGGAAGTGCAGCGCGCAGTTGCAGGCGCTGTACCATACTGAGGCGCGGGTCTTTACGGTTGCGGCGTCGGGTTCAGGCTTGCAGGAGGCGGCGGTTCGCAACGCTGTCAGCGAGCGGGTGATCAATTTTGTCAACGGGGCGTTCAGCCAGAGATGGCATGATGTTTCGGTTGGATGCGGTAAGGAGGCCATTGCGGTCGAAGTGCCCTGGTGTACGGCGGTCAAGGCGGAGCAGGTTGAAGAGGCGCTGCAGGGGGCGCTTGCTGACGGTCCGGTGGACGCGATCACGGTCGTTCACAACGAGACGAGCACAGGGGTGGCGAGCCCGGTCGAGGCGATCGCGGCGTGTGTGCGGCGGGTCAGCCCGGAGACGCTGGTCCTGGTGGATGCGGTCTCCTCGTTCAGCGGCGTTAGGCTGCCATTTGACGAGTGGGGTCTGGACTTGCTGCTGACTTCGTCGCAGAAGGCGCTGGCGGTGCCGCCGGGGCTGGCGTTTGCGGCGGTGAGCGATCGCTTGATGGAGCGTGCGGCTGCGGTTTCCAATCGGGGCTGGTATTTCGACTTTCTGCAGCTGGACAAGTACCGGCAGCGGAGCACGACTCCGGCCACGCCGGCCATCTCTCTAATGCGTGCGCTGAGCGTGCAGCTTGACCGGATACTTGACGAGGGCCTGGAGGCCCGCTACGCCCGTCACGCATTTTGCGGGCAGATGAGTCGCGAATGGGCGGTGACGAACGGATTCGGCCTGATGGCTGAGAGCGGGTACGAGTCGGATACGGTGACAACTGTTGAGAACGGCAGGGGACTGGAAATGGGCGACCTCAACCGGTTCCTGGAAGGCCAAGAGATGCAGGTCGCCAGCGGGTACGGTGCGTACAGGGGCAAAGCGTTCCGAATCGGGCACATGGGCGAGGTGTGGCCATCAGACCTGGAGCGGCTTTTTGCAGCGATTGAAGAGTTTGCGGCAGGGGAACAAGGATGAAATTGGATTCCCTCCTCAGGGCAAATTGGAACTGTGATCGCCCGGCAGCCCAAGCGGAGGAAGGCAAACTGAAGGAATCAGCGGCTGTCTGGTTGACAGGCTGACATGCTCTATCTGGTCGCCACGCCCATCGGGAATCTCGGCGATATTTCCCTGCGAGCCCTGGAAACGCTGCGTTCGGTGGATCTGATTGCGGCGGAGGACACGCGCAAGACCGGGCGGCTGCTGAAGCACTACGGCATCGACACTCCCCAGTTTTCCTATCACGAACACAATGAACGGCAAGCGGTCGAGCGAATCGTCGGGGCGCTGCAGGACGGGCGTTCGGTAGCGGCGGTCACGAATGCGGGCACGCCGGGCATCTCCGATCCGGGATTTTCGGCGGTGCGCCGGGCGCTGGAGGAGGGGCTGCCGGTCACTGCGGTACCGGGGCCGACCGGTCTGGTCACGGCGCTGGTGCTTTCGGGGCTGCCGCTGCACAGTTTTACATTTCGCGGCTTTGCGCCGAGGAAGACAGCAGCGCGGCGCCGCTTCCTGGAGGTGGACGTCGACTCGCCGCACACGCTGGTCTTTTACGAGAGCCAGCACCGGCTTGCGGCTTTTCTGATCGATGCGCTGGACGTGTATGGAGACCGGCCGGCCGCCATAGCCAACGATCTGACGAAGCTGCACGAACGGGTGCAGCGGGGGACTGTCGGTTCCGTGTTGGAGGCGGTCGCAGACAGGAAGTTGCTGGGCGAGTTTATCGTTGTAATCGGCGGCTGCCGTTGAGAGCGTTGTGCCGAAAGCGCAGGCCGCTCTTGCTGTCTTCAGGTACCTGCTCCTCTTCCAGGCAGCACTCCCCCTGAACTGAAAGCTCCTATAGACGAACCAGTCTGCGAGAGGGACTTTCGGACCTTGGCGGCCCCTTTTTCGCCGGAGAGAAACTTTCCAACCGTATTCTAGATCGATCTATCTGGACTGGGGATTGCCGGACAGTGGGGACTCCTGTAGCGGCTCTCGATGGACCTGGCGCCGTCTGAAGGGCCCGACTGGGGCTTTCCTTTCCTGAAGGCAGGACGCCTGCCTGCCGCGGCAGCTGCTCTGAACCAGCCTAGTCCGGAGCGCCGGCGGTAGTTGTACGGTCGCAATGGCACCCGCTGGCCGGACGGCACCAGGTCGGTTAGGCATGTTGTAGGAGAGGGGGCGTGGGGGGGGGGGGGGCCCCCCCCAAAGGCGGGGCCGCAAAGCCCCCCCCCCCCCCAAAAAAGGGGGGAAGAGTGAGGGGGTTGTGTGTTTTTG
>JAJEDI010000077.1 GCA_022821585.1 Caldilineaceae bacterium | reverse complement strand
GGGAGGGCCGAATAGGCCCGACCGCCCAGAACTGCAGTAGTCAGTGGTTAGTAGTCAGTGACTTCGGCGAATGTTTGGGGCGGGGTTGTTAGGAGACAGATAAGTCAGTTTTGGGGTAGGGGATATTGATGAATATTGAGCCGAAGATTCGTGTGGGTGTGCTGGGGGCGACGGGCGCGGTGGGGCAGCGGTTTGTGCAGATGCTGCAGGGGCATCCGTGGTTTGATTTGAGGGTGCTGTGCGCGTCGCCGCGGAATGCGGGAAGGCGTTATGGGGAGGCGTGCAACTGGCTGCTGCGGGGGGATATGCCGGCGCATCTGCAGGAAGTCGTGTTGGAGGAGATGGCGCCGGGGATCGACTGCCAGGTGGTGTTCAGCGCGCTGCCGAGCGGGGTTGCGCGGCAGGTGGAGGCGGAGCTGGCGGCGGCGGGCTACGTTGTGTGCAGCAATGCGAGCGCGTACCGCTACGAAGCGGACGTGCCGCTGCTGATTCCGGAGGTCAATCCGGAGCATGTGGGGCTGATCGACGTGCAGCGGCGGCGGCGGGGGTGGCCGGGCTTCATTACCACGAATCCCAACTGTTCGACGACGCACCTGGTGAGCGCGCTACACCCGTTGCACGAAGCGTTCGGCGTCAGGAAGGTGTTCGCGGTGACTATGCAGGCGGTGAGCGGGGCGGGCTACTCGGGCGTGACGTCGATGGATATCATCGACAACGTGGTGCCGTATATTGGCTCGGAAGAGGAGAAGATGGAGCACCGGGAGCCGCAGAAGCTGCTGGGGCAGTTTGACGGGCAGCGTGTGGAGACGGCCGATTTCGTGGTCAGCGCCCACTGCAACCGCGTGCCGGTGCGCAACGGTCATCTGGCGGCGGTCAGCGTGGAGTTTGCGCGCCGCCCGAGCCTGGAGGATGTGCGGCGGGCGTGGGCGGAGTACGATCCGCTGCCGCAACGCATGGGGCTTCCGAGCGCGCCGCAGCAGGCGATCATCTACCGGGAGGAGGCGGACCGTCCGCAGCCGCGAATGGACCGGCTGGCGGGCAGCGTTGCAGGCATGGCGACGGTGGTGGGGCGGTTGCGTGAGGACCCGCTGCTGCACGTGAAGTTCCTGGCTTTGGGACACAACACGATCCGGGGCGCGGCGGGCGGCAGCCTGCTCAATGCCGAGTTGCTGGTGTCGCAGGGGTACCTGGACAGCCAGGAGGAGGTTATCGAGGAGCGGACGCCTGTCGCAGACGGGGTACTGGACGTTGTGCGCTAATCGGTGCGGTCGTGCGCAACAGGCACAAAATTTTTCGGATCGGCCAGCCATAGGTTAGAATCGTGTGCAGTGCAACGGCAGGTCGGGCAGTACGTTCTTGGTTCCTGAATTCGTCAACGCTTTGATTTTGGTGGCCTTGCTCAAAGAGAGAGACGGGTCCGGGAAAAGAAATGGAAGGTGCCGAATTGGCCAACACGCAGACAAGAGAAGCCTATCCGATTGCCGTTGACAACTTTGGACTTACGTCCCTGGATGAGCTTGTCGGCGACCTGATCGTATACCGTAGCCTGGAGCCGATCACGCGCCAGCTCCCCGGCCTGAAGTCGGCCCGCCACCAGCTCGGGTTGCCAGCACCTTCCGTGCCCCGCAAACAGGAGACGTCGTATGCGCAGGTGGCGCTGTATATCCTGGAACAGGCGCAGGCGCGGCGGAACGCTTCTGTAGGAGAGCTGCTTTTCATCGGCGATACGCTTTCGGGCGATGGAAATACGTTCCAGGTGATGCGATCCTTGCGCTCTGCGGCGGAGTCGCCGCTTGACAACGGTGAGCTGGTCGGACACGCGGATGGGGCAGTGTTTCCGAGCGCCTGCTTTATCGGCAATGAAAAGGCCGGCGAACCGGAGCATTTCGATGCCGACGAAGAGACCGGCATGTTCGAAGCCAACCGCTGGAGCCAGCTGGTGGACTGGATCCGGTGGGCGCAGGGGAACGGTATGCGGTTGGATGAAAGTACCGTGGTTGTTCTCGATCTGGACAAGACAGCGATCGGCGCGCGCGGGCGCAATAACCGTGCGATCGACGTGGCGCGACTGAAGGGGCTGTACCGAACGGTGGGCAGCCTGCTGGGCGACAAGTTCAATGCTTCGCTTTTCGCGCAGCATTATGAGCAGCTCAACCGCGCTCACTACCACCATCTGACCGGGGACAACCAGGACTATTTGGCCTACATCTGCCTGGTTCTCAACAACGAAGGCTTGGACTGTACCGATCTGCTTGAGCGAATCGAAGACGGTTCGGTGCAGACATTTGAGCAGTTTGTGCGCTATGCCGAGGTCTGCATTGCAGGGGGCGGGCGGGTGAGCGAGGCGATGCGCCAGGCCCACGAAGCGGTCAACATGGCGGTTTCGATGGGCGATCCGACCCCGTTCAAACAGTTCCGGCGTGAGGAGTTTGTGGCCACGTTGGAGCATATGAACAATCTGGCTGATGACGTGCCGGCCGAGGAGCGCTTATCCCAGGAGATCTGCATCACACAGGAGGTACGTGAGGCGGTCCTGTGGTTGAAGGCGCGCGGCTGTCTGATCTTCAGTTTCAGCGACAAGCCGGACGAATCTTCAATCCCACACAAAACCCGGCACCGGGGCAAACTCCCGATTCACAAAGCGAAGACCCACGCCACCGGTGTCAGCATTGCGGACCAACTGCACGGTCTGTAGCGCACAGTGACGCGTCGCCGGTAACTTCCGCACACTGGTTTCTGCCTTACTTAAACAGGCCCCCATCCTCTGTTATACTAGGCTAGGCGTGAAAGCGCGTAGCGAGTGATGTGTACCCGTGTAGACCTGTAACCGTACCGGGCGTTTGCCCCGGGGGTATTGTCATATGATGAACCGAGAAAAAAGACCGGAAGGCGAACGTCCTCCGGAAGAGGACCCTAACGAGCGTTACCGGCAACTGTTCAAGCGCAGTTGGATCTGGATTCTGCTGGCCGTTCTGATCTTCTTTGCCTACCGTCTCTTTATCAATCCGCCCAGTTCTGCCAGCAATCTGCTCGGCTTGAACCAGGTGGCCGACTATGTGCGCAACGGCTCGGTGCAGCGCATCGTGGTGCAGGGCGACGACATCATCGTCGTGATCTCCGAAAGTGAGCGGCGCCGCAGCCGCAAAGAGTCCGGCGAGAGCTTGCTCGACTCGCTCAAGACGTTCGGTGTGACTGCGGACCAGTTGGCGGCCATTCCGATCGACGTGGAGCGTGCGCCGAACAGCGGTGCATTCTTCAACTGGTTGATCATGCTGTTGCCGATGATCCTGATCTTCGGTTTTTTCATCTTCATCATGCGCCAGGCGGGCGGGGGCGGGCAGAACCGGGCGATGCAGTTCGGGCGCAGCCGCGCCAAAAAGTTGGAGGAGGCGGACCGCCCCACGGTCACGTTCGAGGATGTGGCCGGGTCAGATGAGGCCAAGCAGGAGTTGCAGGAGGTTGTCGAGTTCCTGAAGGAGCCGGAAAAGTTCGCGGCACTGGGCGCGCGCATCCCCAAAGGTGTGTTGATGGTGGGGTCGCCGGGCACGGGCAAGACGCTGCTGGCGAAGGCGGTGGCGGGGGAGGCCGGGGCGCCATTCTTCAGCATCAGCGGCTCCGAGTTTGTGGAGATGTTCGTGGGTGTGGGTGCCAGCCGCGTGCGCGATCTATTCGAACAGGCCAAGAAGAACGCACCGTGTATCATCTTTATCGATGAGATCGACGCGGTAGGCCGCCACCGCGGCGCGGGCATGGGTGGCGGCAACGATGAGCGGGAGCAGACGCTGAACCAGATCCTGGTGGAGATGGACGGTTTTGACAGCGATACGACGGTAATCGTGATCGCCGCGACCAACCGTCCGGATATTCTCGACCCGGCGTTGCTGCGGCCGGGACGGTTCGACCGCAGGATCGTGGTGGACCGGCCGGACCGCCGCGGGCGGGAGGCGATCCTGGAGGTGCATTCGCGGGGCAAGCCGTTGGGTCCGGACGTCGATTTGAACGTGATCTCGAAGCAGACGCCGGGCATGGTGGGCGCGGACCTGGAGAACCTGCTGAACGAGGCGGCGATATTGACGGCGCGCCGCAACAAGCGCGCGATCGGGATGGACGAGTTGGTGGAGTCGATAGAGCGGGTGATGGCCGGACCGGCGCGCAAGAGCCAGATACTGAGCGACGAAGAGCGGCGCGTTGTCGCCTACCACGAGGCGGGCCATGCGGTGGTGATGGCGTTGCTCGAACATACCGATGCGGTGGGGAAGATAAGTCTCGTCAGCCGCGGGCAGGCGCTGGGCTACGTCATGCCTCTGCCGGATGAGGACCGGCTGCTGAAGAGCAAGGCCGAGTATGAGGATGAACTGGCCGGGTTGCTGGGCGGGCGGGTGGCGGAGGAGTTGACGTTCGAGGAGATCACCACGGGCGCGGCCAGTGACCTGGAGCGGGTGACAAAGCTGGCCAAGGCGATGGTCACCCGGTTTGGCATGAGCAGCGAATTGGGCCCCATGCAACTGGTCCAGGGCGATACCAACCCGTTCCTGGGCATGGATCTGGGCGAACGGCGCTCCTACAGCGAGGATGTTGCACGCTCCATTGACCGCGAGGTGCGCCGGATCGTAGAGACCGCCTACACGCGGGCCAAGGAAGTTCTGACCACCCACCAGGACAAGCTGAAGCTCCTGGCCGAAACCCTCCTGGAAAAGGAAGTCCTGGAACGGAACGAGTTCGAGAAGCTGATTTTCAGCAGCTGACGGCCGGTGCGGTTCGACTCGGACGGGTTTTGCTGCCAGGTCCCTTTGAGACCGATCGATCCGCGAAGGCACGCGAAGCGGCGCGAAGAACACCTTTTTATCCACGAAGGGCCGCGAAGAACACCTAAGGCTACTGGGATTCCCCTTGCGTGAAAGAGCGGACCAGCCACACTTTGCTCCCGCAAATCGCTTTTCAGCCAATCGTCAACGAGCCCTAATCAGTGTCCAACGCAACCGCGATGGCGGCCGCGACGCGGGCGTTGTTGCGCAGCAGGGCCAGATTGGCGCGCAGGCTGCGGTCGCCGGTCAGTTCGGCGATGCGGCGGAGCAGGTAGGGCGTTACTTCGGCTGAGCGCAATCCGGCGGCTTCGCACTCAGCCAGCGCCTGCTCGATGTGCGGTTCAATCTGGGCGGCGGGAATCTCATCCTCTGCGGGAACGGGTACCGCCACGAGCAGCCCCCCCGCCAGGTCCAGCCCTCGCTTTGCCCGCCAGATTTCGGCCACTTCCTGAGGCGTGTTACAACAGATATCGACCGGAAGGCCGCTGCTGCGACTGTAGAAGGCGGGGAACTCGTCGGTGCCGTAGCCGATGACGGTTACGCCGTGGGTTTCCAGGTATTCGAGGGTGGCGGGCAGGTCGAGCAGTGCCTTGGCGCCGGCGCAGACGACGATGAGCGGGGTGCGGGCCAGTTCCTGCAGGTCGGCGCTTATGTCGGTGCCGGGGCCGGGTTCGCTGGTGCGGTGGACGCCGCCGATGCCGCCGGTGGCGAAGGTTTCGATGCCGGCGCGGTGGGCGATCCACATGGTGGCGGCGACGGTGGTGGCGCCGTCGAGCTTGCGGGCGACGACGACGGGCAGGTCGCGGCGGCTGACTTTGCCGACCTGACGTTCGGAGGTCGCGGCCAGGCGTTCGATCTGCTGCGGGCTGAGGCCGGCGATGAGTTCGCCTTCGATAACGGCGACGGTGGCGGGGTCGGCGCCGTGGTCGCGAATGATGCGCTCCATCTCGTGGGCGAGGTGAAGGTTGTCGGGGTAGGGGAGTCCGTGGGTGATGACGGTGGATTCGAGAGCGACTTTGGTCATGACTGCAGTTTTTGGTTTTGAGTTTCTAGTTTTTAGTGGGCGTGGCAAGGCACCTAAGTTGGCTGGTACGGACTGGGTGGGGGTTTGTGTTTGATTCTGCGTTATCGGTGGGGAAGTGTCAATTTAGAGGTTAGGGGCCAGGGGTTAGGGATTAGGAGTTAGCAGGCTGAATCTGGGAACTGATTGTCGATAGGGGGGATAGGATGACAGAATCAGGGCAGGTGCTGGCGGGGAAGGTGGCGCTGGTGACCGGCGGTGGGCGGGGGATTGGGCGGGCGATCGCTGTTGCTTTTGCCGGGGCCGGGGCGGCGGTGTGTTGTGCGGCGCGGACTCGGTCGGAGATTGAAGCGGCGGCCGCGGAGATCGGGGCGGCTGGTGGGCAGGCGCTGGCGGTGACGACGGATGTTGCCGACCTGGCGTCGGTGGAGAGGGCGGTTGACGAGACTGTGGGGCGCTTTGGCGGCCTGGATATTCTGGTGATCAATGCGGGTGTTTCGCCGGGTAGAAGCGAGGTGGCCGGGAGCGATCCTGAGAAATGGAGTCAGACGATCGCGATCAATCTGACGGGCGCCTACTACTGTGCGCGGGCGGCGATTCCTCATCTCAAGGCGCGCGGCGGGGGCAAGATCATTACGATTGGGTCGGGGATGGGGCACCGGGGGGCGCCGGGCTCGTCGGCTTACAGCGCTTCGAAGGCCGGGTTGTGGATGTTGACGCGTGTGCTGGGCCAGGAGTTGCGGGGGGATAATATCAGCGTGAACGAGTTGATTCCGGGGCCGGTGAATACGGCGATGATGCCCCGCGCGGCTGCGCGCGAGCCGGGCACGTTTGATGGGGAGTGGTTCAAGGAGCCGGAAGAGGTCGCGCCGCTGGCGTTGTTTCTGGCGAGCGCGCCGGACGGCGGTCAGACGGCGCAGAGTTTCAGTCTGATGCGTCGGGATGGATAGGGGCAAGGGGTTGGGGGTTAGGGGCCAGGGTTGAGATGACGGCGGTGCGAGGTCGGACGCGGCGGTTAAGGATGCGTGGGAGGAGGATGGGGCCTGCATGGGCCGTAGGCGTTGCACTGGCGTTTCTGCTGGCAACTTCGTGCAGCGGCGGGGGTGCAGTCTCTTCGGAGAGTAGTACTTCCGGCACCTGGTCGGTGGTCGGTGTGGACGCTGATAGTGGGGAAGTGGGCGTTGCTCTGGCCACGTGCGTTGCCGGGGAGTTCAGGCTGTCCCAGTCAGCTGTGGGTGGGTCGGGAAATGGCGCGGGACGGACAGTTTATCAGGTGTATGTCGACATTTCCCTGCTGGGGAATGTCGAACTGGCGCGCCTGCTGCCCGGGTATGGGGTCATTGTGGCGCAGGCGCAGGTGGACGCGGAGAACAGCGACCGGGTCGACAGGGCTGCGAGCCGCTTGCTGGCCGGCGGCTCTGCTCAGGATGCGGTTGCCGCGGCGATGTCGGGTGACTCCTCCGTGCAGACAAGGCAGTACGGTGTGGCTACGCTGGCTCAGGAAGAGGCGAATTTCACGGGGGAGGAGAATTCCGACTGGGCCGGCGGAGTCAGCGGCCCATCGGTTTCGGCCCAGGGGAATATCCTGGTGGGGCCGGCGGTGGTCAGCGCTGCGGTGGAAGCGTTTCAGGAGGTTATGCAACAGCCGGGCGCGGTCCTGGCTGATGGACTGCTCGCCGCTCTCGAGGCGGGCGCCATGCAAGGGGGTGACAACCGTTGCCCGCGAGAGCAGACGGCGCAGTCCGCTTTCCTGGCGGTGGCGCGTAGCAGCGACGAGGGAGACAGCTTGAGCCGGTGGCTGACGGTTCCGCCACAAGATATTGGCGAGGAAAACCCGGTGGTTATGCTGCGCCAGGCCTACGACGGGGGGGCGTCCTCGCAGGTAGAGGTTAACGGAATCGGGAGCGACGGCTTGCCTGCGTTTTTGTGGGGAGTGGCTGCGCTGGTCCTGGTGTTGGCGCTGGCGTCAGGTGTGGTTGTGTTTTGGATAGTGAGGAGGCGGAGGAGGCGGGGGCCTCCTCTGAAGTGAGTTCCGGCATGTTCAGGGGCGAGGAGTGAGAGGAGATACAGTCTTCTATCATTCTTTGCGCTTCTTCCCGCGGGTCTTCTACTGGACGGGCTCTATATTCGGCAAAAACGCGTTCACATCGCCGCTGTAGAAGAAGGCGTAGATTACGCCCTCGTCTGCGGTCAGGAAGCTCATAGCGCCACTGTCCGTCTCGTACTGCCAGAGTTTCTCTCCTGTCTCGCTGTCCACGCCGAAGATGAGGCTCCAGTCGGTGCCGAAGTAGACCACGCCGTCAACCACTGCCGGTGTGGAAGCCACACCAAGGCCTGAATCGAATCGCCAGAATTCCTCTCCGGTCTTCGCATCCACCGCGTAGAGCGGGCCGGCGATGGAGCCGCCGTACAGGACACCGTCAACCACGACCGGGGAGAAGTATATATCAGCGCCTGCATTATAGCGCCAGAGTTCATCTCCTGTTTTGACGTCCAACGCGTAGACATGGTCGTCATGTGAACTTAGATAGATCACGCCGTCGACGACCACCGGAGTTGCGTTGACCAGACCTCCCGTGCGGAAGCTCCAGACAGCTTGCCCGTTGGCGGCATCCAGCGCGTAGAAGCTTTGACTGTAGGTAGTGAAGTAGACAAAGCCTTCCGTCGCTTGTAAACCCAACAGTCTATCTTCGCCCGTATAGTCCCAGAGAAGCTCACCGCTGGCAGTATCCAGCGCATATAGTTTGTCGCCTGCGACGGCATAGGCGGCGTCCCCGACGCCCCCCCTAAGCACAAGGCCGCCTATGTCGATACCGCCGCGCCAGATCTCCTTTCCGTTCACAGGGTCCAACGCGTAGACGACGCTGCCATCCGTACTGAAATAAACGAGGTCGTGTTCGGCGATGACCCGGTACGCGGCAGATTCGGTCTCATGCTGCCAGAGCAGTTCGCCGCTGGCGGCGTCGAGGGCATAGAGGCTGCCGTCTGCCGAGCCGAAGAAGACGGCGCCGCCGATCTGGGCGGGGGAGGCATGCACGTTGGCAGCGGCGTGGAAGCTCCAGAGGCGTTCGCCGGTGTCTAGGTGCAGGGCGTGGATGTAGCCGTCGGGCGCGCCGGCGTAGACGGTTCCGCCGACCAGTGCGCGTGTAAGGAACAGGGGGCGGCCTTCGGCAGTATATTCCGGCTCGTCGGGCTGGTAGGCCCAGAGATGCTCCGGTGCCCCTGCGCGCGCGAGCCTCTCTGCGCGGGTTTCCTGCGCGGGAAGATCGGGTATCGGTCTGCAGCCCGTCAGAATAAACAGCAGTGTGAGTGCGCAGGCAAGTTTGCCCGTAGTGCGGAGGTTTTTCGGATTGGCTGCCGTACGGATTTTTGAGGGCCATGTTGCCATGACGGTCAGTCCTTTCGATGACCGCCGACGCCAACTGCCGGCCATGAGGCGACCGTTGAAGTGTCGGGGGGATAGATTGTTGCGTTGTTGTCGAATGGCTTACCTGAACTATGCTTTCAGCCGTCCATGAGTGTCATCGGATTGGCTTCTCTTTAAGAACGGCCGCTTGCGACAAACAGTTCCTATCTTACGGGAATTATACGCTTAACTGCACAAGATTTTGGCGACGCTAACGATACTCTAACACTTAAAGCGTCGTATAACTACAAGTAACCGCGAGTTGTTAACATTTAGTTGCATAGTACACGATACTATGTTACTTTCTGTGTGGCAGGCTCTATCATGTATACACAGGGGGTACACATGAGTGAACAAGTGAAGAACGGGAAGTCAAAGAACGGGGCATCTCTCGCGGATCATGTCAGGAAGATTGACGCGGGGTTAGACGAGGTGAAGCAGGGGATTCATAATCTGGCAGACTATGTTGAGTATGTAGAGTCTGAGGTGATCAAGACTCAGACCGACGTAGCTGGTATCCAAGATCGTTTTAGGCAGATGGACGACGGTTACGATCTGGGCAATCAGTAAGCGCGTTGGTGGAGCGTGTCAGACGGCCGGGCTGTCCACCCCCTGGGGGTGGACGGTTTCGCGTCGAGGTCAGGCCAAATGGCCTGACCTTTTTGATTGGCGGGCTGGCTGTCGCGAAGAGTGTTGTTGAGGGGGGTGGTACAATTCTGATTGTACCACCGTGCAGAAGTATGTGCAAGATGGGGTGGGGCTGGGGTGCATCCCAGATTTTTTGCGAGACTCGTCTTACCAGTGTTGAATCCAGCCTGGTCGACGAATCAACTCTACTGGGCGGACAATAATTTGGGATACACCCTGGGGCTGACGGTTTGTTTCACTCTACGTCGTGGGGGATGACTTCATCTGATTGAACGTCAGGGGGCAGGTCACCTCATTCTAGGTCACCTCACCCTAAATCGTGACTCTGCCTTATCAGTAAAAGTCATGTGTATCACTAGCCCGCCCATAAGTGAGAGCGTAACTTTATCTGCCTCTAGAAGGTGGGTTACGAAGTCGTTGTCTTTTTCCAGTCTTTCGACTTCCGCATCTGTGAGTTCGCTAGAGATGTTTCGTATGCGTTGCCTGATTATTGGGTTTGGCTCGGTTTGCATTCCTGGGCAGAATCGAGGTAAAGGTTTAGGTTGCGTGTCGATCTTCATGCCTGGCGGGTATTGAATAGTGCGAGTCGCGTTGCATTTGTGGCAACGTTCTGTTTCTATCAGCCCGTTGGTGAATTCTTTTTTGTGGACTACTGCCCATTCGTGATTTTGGTGGTTCATTGTGTGTTATACCTTTGATTTCAAAAGGAGGGGCTACTGAGAACCCAGTAGCCCCTCCTTGCCTGTTTGGTGACGCTTGTAGACTCCCCCAATCTTGAACTACCAATTCGGGTCGTCTGACGCCTGCACCATGAGTTCAGCGCATCGTTCCATGTGAGAGTTCGCGGATAGCAGGATTTCTTCGTCCAACGTGTCTATCCCTTGTGCCAACTCTGCGCTGAACTGGTTGCATTCGTTTATGGCTTGCAGCATTATCGTGTGGAAGTTTTTCAGAGAGTCGGGTGGCGTGAGTTCCTGTACTCGGTCGTAAGCCATAGGGAAGACACTGAGATGCAGTGCGACCTCTAACCTCCACTGGTCATCTAGTAGCAGGAGAGGGTTTTCGCTCGACTTTGTGAGCAACCCCACAATTGCTTCAAGATTGGAGCGCAAGTCGTACCCTAACGGGTCGCTGTACACAATGGTCAACATTTCCTGCCTATAACCGTCAATGTCAGCAGAGTTTGAAGTTGGGGCAGTTACCTCGACAATGGGGGCTTCGTCACCGTTTTTGACATCCATCAAGTAGGCTGCTGCCCACCCCTCCTTGCCTTGAAACTGGAAGCGCAGCCAGTCCCTATGCTCATTGGTTCCTGTAATGATGAAGGATTGCCCCTTCGTCACCACCCCAATCACTTCGTAATTCACTCCTGGCCCTGCCCTCACATTGACATTTTGGCTGTCAACTATGAAGGTGGCCTGTTCTGGTCGCGGCGTAGGCGTTTCCTGTGAACTGCGTGCTCGTTTTTCCTCCTCTGATGCAAGAACCACCCTGCAATCTTTTATCAGAAGATCATCGTCCGAGAACACGTTCAGATCGATGGTGGCTCGTCCGTAGACGATAACTACATTGCCTACCCTCAGCCCTCTTATTTGTGAACGTCTTGACGTAGGTACATGACACGTCACGTCCAGCAGGCTGCCATCTCTAAATTCGATGTGCCAACCTGGGCTTCGTTCGGTGAGGCGGGAGATTCTGCCTTTCACGTAGATAGTCTTGCCCGTGTATCTACGCTTAAAGGCGTCCCTGTGACCTGCCCCCGACGTTTGTACCACCCGTTATGTTAGTCCGGCAGGCACGGGGACAGGTTCGGCAGGCAAGAGGGCCTCAGGCGCTGGCGGCCGGTAGCCCAGAGAACTGTGTGGTCTGATCCGGTTGTAAGTCCGCCT
>JAJEDI010000004.1 GCA_022821585.1 Caldilineaceae bacterium | reverse complement strand
AGGCGGACTTACAACCGGATCAGACCACACAGTTCTCTGGGCTACCGGCCGCCAGCGCCTGAGGCCCTCTTGCCTGCCGAACCTGTCCCCGTGCCTGCCGGACTAACATAACGGGTGGTACAAACGTCGGGGGCAGGTCATCCAGGTTCGCACTCAAAGTGTTGGACCAAAACGCAACGCGAGACGCAAAAACTAGACTCCAAAAAGAATTCAGCGCGTTAAAAAAAATTTCCCATCCTAATATCATCAAAATAATAGATTACCCATCACCGCCCAACGATGAGTTTTTGTACTATGTGATGGAGTACCACGAAGGCGCAAAGACAATAAAGGAAGTCTGCCTGGATGACCCTAAACGGAACCCCTATCATGGTAATGCCCTCAAATGCCTCGATTTGTTCAAGCAAGTCATAAACGCCATTCGCGCCTGCGAAGCATCGTCTGAGCCAGAAAAACCTATAATCCATCGCGACATCAGCCCTAGAAACATTCTCCTTCTTCCCGACGGCAGTATCCGCCTGATCGACTTCGGGCTGTGCTATACGGAAGGCGACGAAACCCTCACCATGACTGGAGAAAACGTCGGGACTCGCAGCTACGCACCACCAGAATGCGGTGCATTTAGCAAGTTCAAAGTAGGAACGCACACCGACATTTTCTCCGCTGCCAAAGTTCTTTGGTCTGTCATAACTTCTAAACGCGTTTTCGATAGCCACTCCATCGAAGACCACACCTCAATGCAAAGTATGTTTCCCCACAATGAAGATACTTGGCATTTGAATCGCCTCTTTGAGAATACAATCCAAGAAGACCCTGCTAATAGATTCAACAGAACAGAGTTAGTCCTACTCCACATCGACGAGATTCGCCATGTTGTCACCGGGGGGTATCCACCAGCAGAAACGGCATCTTCTCGATGCCCTTCATGCGGGTTGAGGAGTATAAGATCGAGTGCCAACCCCCGCCACCTTTTTGGGTACTTCTCAACTCGTGACTACACCATGTCTGAATGCGAACTATGCGGATTCGTTGTTATACGAAAATCTACACGATTTTAGCCTGTTCTTGTTTCAACCAACGTCTTAGTTAACGGATAGGAAGCTATGACTGACACAAAACTGCCCGAAATGCCAGAGGGTGTCACCGTTTCCCAAGTGATACTAAGATTCGCCCAAGAAAACTCAGAAAACGGGACACCTTACAGAATATCCGAAGCAGAAATTCAGTTCGATGTCAAGCATCCTCCAGGCGATGTAACACCCATAACCATAATTGTCCAACCGATGTCCAAGGAAGCCTCCACCTTAAACGGTGTACTGGATATAGGTTTAAGGATGCTAAAATCGACAATTCAGGGTCTTTCTAAGCTCCCCACAGAATTCTTCTGATCTATCTCTCTCAACCTCTTCTTCACATGAAGGAATCTGTGACGCGCATCTGCACTAGGGGAGAAAAGCAAATTCTCCTCATGTAGAGTGATCAACGCTCGCAACACTTCATATGGATCAAGCCTCTCGGACTCGACGCGCTCCTCTTCTTCGTTCCTCTGTACATCTGACTTGTCACACATACTTCGACTGCCTTTCCGCACATTGTGTGCGAGTGGGCGGCGGGTAGTATGACTTTTATAACCTGTATGCCAGTAGAACAACGCGCCAGCAGCCTCATCTGCTAGAATCTATATGATAACTGTAAGAATTGGCTGCGAAAGTGCTCAATTCTGTGCAGTTAAGCGTATAAATCCCTATCTTACTATCACTTGGAAACGCGAAACGCGAAACGATCAAGGCAGCGAAACCCACGAATCCTCGTTTGCCGCTTTGTACATGGCTTCCATGACGGTGCTGCGGTAGGCGGCTTCGCTGGCGGTAACGAGGGGGACGGCGGCCCTTGCGGAGGGGTCCTGTGCGTTGAGGGCGTCGAGGAAGAGGTCGAAGGCGTGGGGCCAGGCGGGGGGCAGGTCGGTCCAGGGTTGTTTGCCGTCGGCGCCTTCGAGGTTGGGGCTGGTGATGTAGAGGTCGCTGCGGTTGTAGATGTAGGCGTGGCCCTCGGTGCCGCTGATTTCGGCGGTGATGGGTTCGGCGACGTCGACCCATGCGGCTGCGAGCGTTCCGATTGCGCCGCTGCTGAAACGGAAGAGGGCTTCGCCGGTCTCGTCACAGTCGGGGCCGTATTTTTCCAGCACCACATTGAGGGCGGCGGTCACGCTGTCCACATTTCCCAGAATCCACAACATGAGGTCGAGGGCGTGGGTGCCAAGGTCGCCGAAGGCGCCGACGCCGGCCTGCTGCATGTCGGTCATCCAGAGGTAGTGGGGTGTGAAGATATCGCGCATGGCGCCGGAATGGCAGTTGATGAAGCGGGCGCGAGTGATCCGGCCGAAGACGCCGTTCGCGACCATATTCTTGAGGGCCTGGTGGACGGGGATGCCGCGGCTGAAGTAGCCGGTCTGGAAGAGGAGGCCGGCTTTGTCGATGGCTGCGGCCATGCGGTTGGCGTCCTGTGCGCCGATGCCGAGCGGCTTTTCGACGAACATGTGCTTGCCGGCGGCGGCCGCGGCGGTGACGAGGGGCTCGTGCTGGTCGGTCTCGGAGCAGATGATGACGCCGTCGACGGCGGCGTCGGTCCAGATGGCGTCGACGCTGTCGAGGGCGGGCGCGGCGAGCTGGTCACTGCAGGTACGGGCGCGGGCGGGGTCGCGGTCCCAGACGGCGACGGTGTTGATGTCGGAGCGGGCCTGCAGGCGCTTGACGAAGCCGGGTGTGTGGATGTGGGCGCAGCCGACGAGTGCGATGTTTGCCATGAAGCGGTTCTCCAGCGGTGTGTGTGGATGCCGCTGCCTCCGGGTATGCGGACAGTGGCTGGGCAGCGGGATCTTGGCGCCTTCAGGGCGCGTCTCAGTAGTGTAGCGGATCGGTGGGCAACGCGCTATTGTGGGGCGGTGTTTGCCCACTAGAGCCTGCGTTTCGCGCGGGCTTTCCGGTTTTCGGGTCTTAGTCTTCAGGTATCAATACGACGGTGAAGGAGATTGGCAGCAAGACGAACATAATGGCGTACAGTGTGCCTAGCCACTCTTCGGAAGGGTTTACGCGTAGACCGAGGTATTTGGTCACCAGGTTGGGGTGGTAGTCCAGGACGTATGCTATGGAGGCTATGGCGAGGAAGGTGAGGGCACCGAGTATTTTCAGTATGCGTATTCGGAGACGGCGAGTTGATTTCCATTTACTGGTAACGCTTGGGTCGAGATTTTTTGTATAGTTTACTCTCCAGTCCAATGCGTTTCTCAGTTGTGGGTCGGGTTCTCTGCAATGGGGGCATTTGCGTAGCCTGTAGGAGACTTTGCGCCCGCACGCTTTGCAGTTGGAGAAGGGGTCAGTTCCGATAAACATAATGATAGAGGTGTGATGATAGGGGAGGAGGGCGGTGCAGTACTACACCGCCCTCCTTTCGCTACTTGCCACCAAGAAAGGAATTTACCGGCGACAGAAAGAGCCTACCACAATCTGGTAGGCTGTTCAATTGGAGGGGTGCTGATGGGTGCATCCCAGATTTTTTGCGAGACTCGTCTTACCAGTGTTGAATCCAGCCTGGTCGACGAATCAACTCTACTGGGCGGACAATAATTTGGGATACACCCGGTGCTGATGGGTGCATTCCAGAATTGTGGTGGGAACAGTCTGGCGGGGAATTCATGCCAGCGGCGGCTGGAACTGTTTGCCGACTCTTGCAGAGACGGAGGGCAGCCGCCAAGCCTGGCCTTACCGGGAAGTCCGTTGATTTGGGAGGCCCAGGGCAGGCACAAGACCTGTCCTCAGGGGGAATTGATGGGACTGGCGGGACCTGGCTGGAAGAAACTCGCTCGAATGGGCACCTATCACGAATACCGGCACACGGTCGACGAGGCATGTTGTTGGCAGGGGGCGTTGCGGGGGCGGAGCCCCCGCACAAGGGAGGGCCGAATAGGCCCGACCGCCCAGAACTGCAGTGGTCGGTGGTCAGTGGTCAGTGGTCAGAGAAGAGGCTAACTCTAATGCGGAGTTGATCGCGAGATGGTTGGTGCTCCGCTGCGACCTGAGGCATGGGGAAGTTCGCCCCATTTTGGGATGCACCCGGTGCTGATCGTGCAGTAAATGTATGTAGGGTAGGTATGATAAGGTGACGACGAAATCAGCATGTGATAGGGTTGTCGGATGGAAGGGGAGGGCACACACAAGGTGTGCCCCTACCGGCATCGGCGGAGGACCAAGATTCAGGCTGCGCAGGCTGTCGGTCTGGGCGCCGCAAATCTGGTGTGCACCTGCGATGCAGGGGGTATGTTTTGTGGGCGCGGCGTGGGGTGATAGCATCGATCTTACGGCGCGCTGGAAGCGTGTCGAGTCAGGGCAGGCCTCTGATCGGATAGATCAGAGTTCAGGCAAGCAGAAAGGTGTGAACCGTGGCTGACAGCCGTCCGATATTGGCAATTACGCTGGGCGACCCGGCCGGCATCGGGCCGGAGGTGGTGCTGAAGGCGTTGGGGCATGGCGAGGTGTTTGCGGCTTGCCGGCCGCTGGTGGTCGGCGATCGGAGCGTTCTGGAGAGGGCGGCGGGGTGGGTGGATATGCGGCCCCGTTTTGAAGGTATGGTTGAGATCGGTAGCGGCCGGTATGAAGAGGGGACGGTGCCGCTGCTGGATCTGGCGAACGTGGAGTTGGCGGATGTGCCGGTGGGGGAGGTGAGCGCGGGTGCGGGGCGGGCCGCGGTGGAGTATGTGATGCGCGCGTGTGACCTGGCGATGGCGGGGCAGGCGGCGGCGGTGGTGACGGCGCCGCTGAACAAGGAGGCGATGCACCGGGCCGGCTTTTTGTATCCCGGGCATACGGAGCTGCTGGCCGAGCGCACCGGGGCGGAGCGGGTTTCGATGTTGCTGGTGGGGCCGACGCTGCGGGTGGTGCACGTGAGTACGCACGTTGCGCTGGAGGAGGCGATCCGGCGGGTCAGGCCGGCACGGGTGCTGGAGGTGATCGAGCTGGCGCAGCGGTCGTGCCGGATGCTGGGGATCGAGGCGCCGCGGATTGCGGTGGCGGGGCTGAATCCTCATGCGAGCGAGAACGGGCTGTTTGGTGTGCAGGAGGCGGAGCAGATCCAGCCGGCTATCGAGACGGCGCGGGCGCGCGGGTGGACGGTATCGGACCCGCAGCCGCCGGATACGGTCTTTCTGCGGGCGACGCGGGGAGAGTTTGATATTATCGTGGCGATGTATCACGATCAGGGTCATATTCCGATGAAGTTGCTGGCGTTTGACAGCGGCGTGAACGTGAGCATTGGGTTGCCGATCCTGCGCACGTCGGTGGACCACGGGACGGCTTTTGATATTGCGGGGACGGGGCAGGCGAGCGAGGAGAGCATGCTGGCGGCGATAAGGGTGGCGGTGACGATGGTGAAGGGCAGTGGTTAGTGGCCAGTGGCCAGTGGTCAGTGGTTAGTGGTTAGTGGTCAGAGGCGGCGCTTCCTCTGCAGGAATGTGGAACGCAAACTGACAGTGGCGTGGTTGCTACAAGGGGCATACGAGAGTTCACCCCCACTTTGGGATGCGCCGGGCTCGTCGAGGAGATTGACGCGGTCAGCCGGGATGTGTATGATTTGGAACAGTCCCCTCTTTACGACGGAGTGGGATCAGCCGCGGCGGCGCGTTGCGGGAATGGGCTATTCTCGCAGCAACGAGTCGGGACACCGGATATGATGCGCATACACAGGAAATGGGGTGTGATCGCAGCGGTTGTCGTGGTGTGCGCAGCGGTGGCCACGTTTGGCCAGGCGAACAACGCGGGCACTTACATCAGTGAGTTGCGTCATACGCTTCGTCTGCGCCTGGGGCCCGACAATGTCGACGCCTACATCAGTCGGGGCAATGCCAGGGGCGAGCGCGGCCAATATGAGGAGGCTATCGCCGACTACGACCAGGCTCTCCAACTCCAGCCCGACAATGCCTTCGCCTACGACCATCGGGGCTTTGCCAAGATAGCGCTCGGTCAATTCGAGGAAGCCGTCGCCGACTATGACCAGGCTCTCCAACTGCGGCCCGACTTCGCTGCCGCCCGCCTCTATCGCGGCCTTGCAAAGTTTGTGCTTAAACAATATGAGGAAGCTGTCGCCGACCTGGACCAGGCTCTGCATCTGTGGCCCGACGATGCCTTTGCCTACGTCATGCGAGGCGAGGCTAAGATCTGTCTAGGTCAACATGAGGAAGCTGTCGCCGACTTTAGCCAAGCCCTCCAGCTCCAGCCTGACGATGTCGGCGCCTACCTTGGCAGGGCCAATGCCAGGACCTTCCTTGGTCAGTACGATGACGCATTCGCCGATCTGGACCGGGCTCTGCATCTTGAGCCCGACAATGCCCGCGCCTACCTCGTTTTGGGCGGTGCCAAGACACGCCTTGGTCAATACGAAGACGCCTTGACCGACTATGGCCGGGCTCTCCAACTCCATCCAGACTATCCCGCTGCCTACGTCGGTCTGGGCCATGCCAAGGCCCACCTCGGTGAGTACGAGGATGCCATGGCCGACTATGACCAGGCTCTCCTGTTGCGGTCCGACTATGCCAGCGCCTACTATTTGCGGGGCCGTGCCAAGGTTGAGCTTGGTCGATACGAGGATGCCATCGCCGACTTTGACGAGGCTATCCAACTCCGGCCTGAGAAGGCCAGCAGCTTTGTCAATCGGGGTATTGCCAAGGCCCACCTTGGTCAGTACGAGGACGCCATCGCCGACTATGACCAGGCACTCCAGCTCCAGCCCGGTAATGCCAGCGCCTACCACAACCGGGTCCTAGCCAAGCTCGACGCGGGCCAGGACCGGAACCCCATGGCCGATTATGAACAGGCTCTCCAATTCCTGCCTGACTTCGCTGCCAGCTACTAGGGTTCGTTGATTTTTCCCTTGAGAGAAACGAAAACCGAGCAGTTCCGGGTTTGAAATCACGCCCATTTGCGTGTTCTGCATTGGGTATTTCGAATTGCGTAGAGTCTGGCAGGACCGGCGTGATTTCTTTGCGTATCCGGTGCGAAAAGTCCTGGAGCCGAGCGGGATTCTGTTCGGTTTTCGGGAATTGCGGGGACTGGTCCTACGAAGGACGAAGGGCTTCACGAAGCGCCCACGAGAGAGGCAACGACCAGGGCACCCACAAGGGGTGCCCCTACGGGTCGTGGTTGGTGAGAAGATGTGCATGAATGACGCGAGGAGAATGGTCCGCCGGGTCTGGGGCGGGTTGCCCGGCAGGTTTCGATTCGTTTATGTGAATGATTTGGGGGTGATGACTGACTTTGTACAAGGGGCGGCGGTCCAGGGCACCCACAAGGGGTGCCCCTACAGTTTGAAGTGTATTGGCGGGGCTTACTGGAAGGTGTCGAAGACGCGGCCGAGGCGGCGGATGCCTTCGTGGATGTCGGGGATGGGGTAGTGGGCGAAGCAGAGGCGGAGGCAGTGGTTGAGGGCGCCGACGCTGGAGCAGCGGGGGCCGGGGAGGAAACCGACTTTGGCGCGGGCGGCGGCATCCAGGAGGACGGTGGTGTTGAACTGGGCGGGGGCGCGTCCTGCAGGTGAGCGGCTGGCGGCGGCGAGGAAGTCGGCGGCGCAGGTGAGCCAGAAGAAGAAGCCGCCGGCGGGGACGGTCCAGGCGGCGCGGTCGCCGATGTGTTTGTGGAGGGCGGCATCCATTGCTTCGACGCGCTGTTTGTAGGCGCGGCGGAGGCTGTCCAGGTATTCCTGCTGCCCGCCACCCTCGAGGGCGACGCGCACCAGATTTGAGGTGAACTGGTTGAGGCCGCCGCCGCTGTCGACGAGGCCGCTGGCGGCGAATTGACGCGCCTGCTGTTCTGATGACTGCACCCATCCCAGGCGCAGGCCGGGCGCCAGGATCTTTGAGAAGGAGCCGAGGGAGAGAACTCTGCCGCTGTCTGCGTAGACGGCGAAGGGAAGCGGGGGCGGCGAACCGAAGTCGAGGAGATGATAGACCTCGTCGGCGACGATCTGGAAGTCATGCTGCTCTGCGAGGGCCAGCAGGTGCTGGCGGCGGGATTGGGAGAGCGTGCGGCCGGTGGGGTTCTGGTAGGTGGGGATGGTGTAGAGAAGGGTGGGGCGGTGGCGGGTCAGGGCTTCTGCGACGGCGGGCAGCACAAGGCCGTTCTCGTCGGTGGGGATGGGGACGGCGTTGAGCCGGTGATCCTCCTGGAGGATGCGGAGGGCGAGGAAGTAGCTTGGCTCTTCGACGAAGACGGTGTCGCCGGGGCGGGTGAAGAGGGTGCAGACCAGGTTGAGGGCCTGCGAGGCGCCGGCGGTGATCATGAGCTGCCGGGGCTGTACGGGGGCGGCGTAGCCGCGGCTGAGGAAGTCGGCGAGGGCCCAGCGGAAGCGGCCGTCCCCTTGCGGGAAGCCGTAGTTGAGGAGCTCGGTGTCGCCTTCGGCGAAGCGTTCGGCGGCGACCTCGCTCATGAGGGTGTGGGGCAGGAGGGCGAAGTCGGGCTGGCCGATGCCGAAGTTGATGCTGTCTGCGCTGCGGTCGACTTGGGTGGAGCGGTCGTACATGGGGGTGGGACGCGGATGAACAGGATTGGTGGTCATTTGTTGAATTCAGGTTACTACCTGGCCATGGTCAGTGTGTGTACTGTGTGTGGTATGCCTGGACCCGGAATGACGGAATGTACTGTCAGGATATCTGGAGTGGGCTCTTGACGGTCATAGCGATGTAGGTTGGGTGCCATTGGGCGTCGCCTCGCCTGCCTTGCCTGCGCCGGCACATAGTCGGGACGTGTCATGACGCGGGGGAAGTTCTGGTCGCCGCGGGTCGCCAAGGTCGAATTGCCCGCACACTCGCTGCGGCGCGAGGTTGTAGGAGAGGGGGCGTGGGGGGGGGGGGGCCCCCCCCCCAACGGGGGCGCCGTCGGCCCGCCCCCCCAAAAGCGGGGGGGGAGC
>JAJEDI010000062.1 GCA_022821585.1 Caldilineaceae bacterium | reverse complement strand
AGGCGGACTTACAACCGGATCAGACCACACAGTTCTCTGGGCTACCGGCCGCCAGCGCCTGAGGCCCTCTTGCCTGCCGAACCTGTCCCCGTGCCTGCCGGACTAACATAACGGGTGGTACAAACGTCGGGGGCAGGTCATTTTGTAGTACTACCTCAGCATTACGATCCAACGGATGAAATGCGTAAGGGCGATGATGACTCCGACCGAGGCTCTTTTATTGACATTGTAATTTTCCCGTATATGGAACGAGCTGACGACGTGTTTCTAAGCATTGAATGTAAACGGCTTGCGGAAAACTACCTAACTCGCTGCTACGTTGTCGAGGGTGTCGATAGATTTGTTGCTGGAAAATACGGAAGAACATCTGCGGTCGGGGCAATGGTTGGTTATATTATCGAAGGAGCTCCCAATGAGATAGTCAAACGTATCAATATTCAGATCGAAAAGCACCAGAGAATGGGTCAGGGGCACAGGATGAGTCTAGCCAATCCAATCCATTGGCTTCAATCCGTATATGAATCGAACCATGTCCGTTCTGAGCCATATCCCCGCATTCGATTGACCCACCTCCTTTTTGATTTACGACACTTGAATTGAACTACTATGGTGTGCCCCAATCTTTGGACCACGGAACGGGAATAATAAGGAGTATCCATTTGGTTGGGGCTCATGTGTACAGGTTGGTATTGCTTGTGGGTTTAGGGGGCGCCAGTGGGCAGTTTTGGCAAGTACAGCGGGATTCGCTGGGGTGCAGTCCAGATTTGAGGTTGTCAGGAAAAGCGGGCTGTAGGATTCAGTGTAAATTCCCAGAGGTAGCCTGAGTCCCGCTCCCACTTTGGACTGCACCCGATGCCCTGGGTCTGACTCAACAACCCCCTACCCTCTGCGCTAAAATTTCTTGAAAAAGCTTGGACCTCCCATGAAGGAAAAGAAGATGACCAAAGACGAACTATCAACAAAACTGGAAGAAATGTGGGCTGCAGCGCCACCTCGCGAAAAGACTCCCGTGTTCCATCTTTTCGGGATCAGATACGCTAAAGAGTTGGAAGGATTTACTGTCAGCGACCTGAAAGCAATTTCTGTGGGCGCAGGTCAAAATGCCAGTATGGGCCACGAAATCCACAAGGGACGCTCATTGGGTCCCTATGTGACAGAGAGGCCCGATGTGGTACTGCTGCCATATCCAGTGAGTATGTTACGCTTTCATATCCTGAAACTTGTGTCGCTCGAACATGGCATATCGAGTCACGTTATCAGAGATCGCATCTGTAAGGTCTTTGAAGTCACAGCGGAAGAAATCAGAGATGAAAGATCAAGCATGAGGTCAGACAAACTCATCGACTACGGTGGTGGTTCTCTTCGCCATAGCAATACTATATCGGAAAAGGGCAAGAAGCTGCTCTCTGATATTGAAGCTCACTTGTACCCGTCTTCACCACTTGAAGAAGACAGCAACTAACGGTTTGCCACCCTGCCCCCGATTCTGTGAAGTTGCCCATTCCCCATTGGGAATGTCCACCAGGCTAATGGTAGCCGTGAATATCGTGTACGAACTAAGGTGAGCCCCGAAATTCGGACCACGAATCGAGAAAGATAAGGTGCATGCATTGGATTCCAACCACCGGACTCTGAATTGAGTTTGTGGACAATCGTTCCGGTCAAACCCTTCAGTGAGGGCAAAAGCCGCCTGGCAGGCTGTCTCTCTCCTCAGACCCGCCGCGCGCTCAACCGCAATCTTCTCACGCGCACACTGGACGCAATCCGACTGGCGCACATTGACGCAGGGGTCGTAGTCGTCAGCCGGGACAAAGACGCGCTGAACTTGGCGACTCGTATGGGATGCCATGGGCTCACCGAGGAACTGTCAGCCCCCCAGTCGTTGGAAACCGGTTCCCAGCTCTTTCCTTCGGCCCCTGAAATTCAACTCAACGCAGCCCTGACTCAGGCTGCCCGCCACGTTGTGACTCGCGGCGCAACCAGAGTTCTGGTTCTGCCCACCGATATGCCCAACTTGACAGCCGAGGATGTGCGTACTATGACGTCCCCGCGCGGCCGCGACCCGCAGATCATCATTGCCCCCAGCCGCGACGGCGGCACCAATGCGTTGATGCTGCAGCCGGTCCAGGCAATCCCCTTCGCCTTTGGGCGCGACAGTTTCCAACGTCACCGGCGCTTGGCCGCAGAGGCCGGCATCCCCGTACGCGTTGTCGAGTCGGACTCGCTTGTCTTCGACATCGACCTGCCCGAAGACTACGATCTGGTTTTCGGTTGTCAGGAGTCGACGGGCCGCTGTGCACGCCCTGTCGCCGCCTGCCCCTAGAACGCAATGCCGAAAACTGATAACCGGGAAACGCTGACAATTCCATGAGCCAGCCAAACTCCCGGCAATCCAAAGAAGGGAAATGGGGATCAAACGGTATCGGGTCGGGAGCTGATGACCCGCTACCTCTGTCAACTCTCTCCAAGACTTGTCAATTAAACAATACTTAATTTTAAATAATTATTGCTACAATCCCTGGCGAATTTTTTTCTCGCAAACTCTCGCAAACTCTCGTATTCTCTCGTAAACGCTCGTACGAGAGTAGACGAGCGTTCCCCCCGTCGTCGCTTGATCTCCCTGACACACCTTCTCTTAAAATCCGGCCCGAAATCCTGCACCGACTCCAAAGGGCGGCGTGTCGATTGCGCCTGAGCGCGCTTGCCTGAGTTGTGACCCCATGGGACTCTAAGGAAAGACTGGGTGGGCCGTCCGCGTGTAGGCAGACTGCGCACGTATAGCGGGTTGAAGGTGAACATCCGGCGCACTGCCGGTCCGAATCGAGCAACGATTGGAGCGGAGCACGCCGCTCTCCATCCCCGGGACTCCAGCCCGGACGTTCCACTGTCTCTGCGCCACCCACCTTTCCATGCGCTGGTGCTGGCACAATCCAATTCGCGGCCCGATCTCCCACGAATCCGCCCCAATCCCCGCAACAGTTTGAGTCGGTCGCGGCGAAGAACCCCAAGGAACTCATCAGCACAATCAACCGGCCAGCCGCCGAATAAAGGGACCTGCACGGCCTCGTGGCCCTGCTGAACTGCATGGACACCTTCGACATATGGCCTGGATCCGCTCCCAAACTAACCCCAAAAAACGCCTTTGAGCGGACAAAGCGGACATTTTCTATGAAAAAATTCATAAAAATACCCCGATTTCCACCTGTTTCCCCTTCGCGGACGCGCCGCCTGTCTGCCCCAACCGGGCCATTGCCAGTGCCCGAAACCGCTTTGACAGATAACGATATTAACCGTATGCTCTGCTGAATGAAGACAGCGGATATTTCGGACATTCTCTGCACAATGTCTTGTGCAACTCCTGACCGCGGGCCAGCCCACCGCATGGGATTCCCCGAAAAGACAAAGATCTCGTACACGATTGCAGACTGTGCCACCAGTGGATAGTGGACCGCGACAAGACACTGCCAGCTTCTCGCCGTTCAAGTCGGGGCCGTGCGCTCCGCCTGTGCAGAGATGTGGCGGCGGCGACGGAGAAGTGGCGCTCAACCATCGGATAACTGCAACATACCAACCGTGAACTTCGCTCCCTTTGCACGCGCCTTCATACCGGACAATCTGCGCGGCCGCGGCCAGCTCAATGCTATCGGCAGTTTCCTGCTGCGCGAGCCGCAGGTCGTCCTCACCGTCGCCCTCGTCGTGCTGATGGGCATTCTGAACCCCCGCTTCCTCACAACCCGCAATCTCATCAACGTGCTCCGCCAGTCCTCCATCAACGGGATCGTGACCGTCGGCGTCTGCTGGATGATGATCAGCGGCAGCTTCGACCTTTCCGTCGGCGCGCTCGTGTCGCTGATCAGCGTCACCATGGTCGCCATGCTCGAGGGCGGTGCTGGCATCGTAACCACCTGCATCTTCGGCCTGGGAATCGGACTGGTAGCAGGTATCTTCAACGGCTTTCTTGTCGGCAGGCTGAAAGCCAATCCCATGCTCACCACGCTGGGCACGATGACGATCTTCCAGGGAATCGCCCTGCTCAGCGCCGGCGGCTACTACTACCGGGTCCCCCGCAACAGCCCGTTTCTCCTGATTGCCGATGGCTTTATCGGCCCGTTTGCCGTACCCACAATCATCTTCCTGGCCCTGGCGCTTGTCATGCACCTCATACTGTCCGAGACCTCCCTGGGCGCCAGGGTGTACGCCATCGGCGGCGATGAAGAAGCGGCCAAGCTGTCCGGTGTACGCGTCCCCCTCTACCGCACGCTGATGTATATCGCCACCGGCCTCTGTTCCGCAGTCGCCGCCATGGTCGTCAGCGCCCGCGCCGGCTCCGGCCACTACTTCATCGGGCTCAACTACGAGTTCCATGCCATCACCGCCTCCGTCCTCGGCGGAAACTACATCTTCGGCGGCAGAGGCAGCGTGGCCAGAGGCGTTTGGGGCGCAATCCTCGTCGCCCTGCTGAACAACTCGCTTACCATCCTCGGCTTTGAGCCTGCTACACAGTTGGTCGTCCAGGGCGTCGTAACCGCCAGCCTCGTCGCCATCCAGGTAATGGGCAGAGACAAGAAAACCGAGCCCGAACTTCAGCTGTCAGGACCGAACGGTGAATAGCAAGAAACTAGGGCTCGTTGACGTCTGTCTGAACAGCCCTGTGCGAGGGCAATGTGCGGCCGGTCCGCAACCGGTCACGCAAAGAGAATCCGAAAACTCCTTAAAGTTCTTCGCGCCCCTTCGCGGATCAAAGAAAGGTGTTCTTCGCGACCCTTCGCGTTCCTTCGCGGATCGATGTTCCAGGAAAGCGTGCCCCTTTAGCCAGTCCGCCGTAACGCACGAGGTCTTTCATGGCCGGTAACCCAACGCCGCAAAAACAACCCACAGCCGAAACCGCGCAGCCCGCAGGACCGCCGCCCGCAAAATGGGGCGAGCTCCTCCAATGGCTCATCGAGTACCGCGCCTTCATCCTCCTCGGGCTCGCCCTCACCTATGCCGTCCTCTTCGTCCCCTTCTTCGCCACCGAACGCAACATCACCCAGATGACCACCCAGTTCTCGATCGACGGCATCATCTCCATCGGCCTGACCATCCTCATGATCGCCTGGGGCATCGACCTCGGTGTCGGCGCCACCCTCGCCCTGGCCGGCGTCGTCTTCGCCCTCTCCCAGGACCTGGGCGTTCCCATGGCGGCCCTCCTCGGCGTTCTCGCCGGCGCCGGTGTCGGCATCGTCAACGGCTTTGTCGTGACCAGGATGAAGGTCAACTTCTTCATCGCCACCCTTTCCACCATGGTCGCCGTCAAGGGGCTGACCTTCATCATCTCCGACGAGACCACCATCTACGGCCATGCCGACGGTTTCGGCTGGATGGGGTCGGCCAGGTTGGGTCTCTTCGAGTTTCCCGCCCTCGCCTTCTTCGGCATCGGCATCATCGCCCACCTGATCATGACCCAGACCAGTCTCGGCACCTACTGGTACGCCATCGGCGGCAACGCCGACGCGTCGCACCGCGCCGGCCTCAACGTCAATCGTCTCTTCGCGCTCTCCTTCGTCGTCGCCGGCCTCTGCAGCGGCATCGCCGGCGTCCTGCTTGCCTCCCGCGCCGTCAGCGCCAATCCCGGCGTCGGCAGAGACACCGCCCTCTTCGCCATTTCCGCCACCGTAATCGGCGGTACATCCCTGTTCGGAGGCGTGGGCAACGTCCTCGGCGCCGTCGCCGGCGTCATGTTCCTGGGCGTCGTCCGCAACTCGCTCAACCTTCTCGGCGTCAGCGCTTACTGGCAATGGGTAATCCAGGGCGTCATCCTGGTCTCCGTTGTCGTCTCCGACGTCTACATGAATCGCAGACGCCGCACGGCCTGACCACTGAGGCGACGGCTATCGCCAGGGCCCGGCAATGGGGCCGCGAAAGCCTTCGTCAGCCTCTTGTCGAAAGGAGCGCCTATTGGACAGATGGAGTTCGGAACCGGAGGGAGAAACTTCTCCCGCATTGCTGATCTGAGTACGACCCGCAGGACAATCTTATCGATACAAAGGAGAAAGAAGATGAGGAAGCATTTCGGAGTCTGGATCGCTGTTATGGTCCTCGCGCTCATGTTGTCGGCCTGCGTCATGCCGGACGGACAGGTGATGACGGCAGACGGCGCCGCGCCCGTGCAGACCGAAGCCAAAGATTGGCCACTGGTGCAAGACCTGCGCATCTGTCACATCATTGAACTCGGCCACCCCTACTCGACCGCCAAGGTCACCCTGGCGGAAAAGGAAGCCAACGTATTCGGCTTCACCTATGATGTCTACGACACCCAGGGCGATATTCCCAACGAGATCCGCCTCATTGAGGACTGCATCACCAAGCAGTACGACGTGATCGCCCTCGTTCCCTATGACACCTCCGCCCTCAACGATGCCCTCCGCGAAGCCCAGGAGGCCGGCATCCCCGTGATCGCCGAAGGCGCCGACCTTGACGAAGAGGGCCTCGGCTACGTCAACACCATGATTGGCTCGTCCGGCTGGGCAGAAGGCAAGACCGCCGGCATGGCCGTCTGCCAGGCTCTCGAAGACGGCCAGGGTTGGGTCATCATCGAAGGCGCCACCGGTCATGGCCTCGTGCCGCAGCGCTCCTCCGCCCGTGAATACGTCGCCGAGAACTGCCCCGGCAGAGAGCTCGTCGCCGTCGACACCGGCATGTGGAACCGTGAAGAAGCCCGCACCGTGATGGAGAACTACCTGACCGCCTACCCCGACCAGATCCACATGGTCTACTGCCATAACGACGACATGTGCCTCGGCGCAGTCAGGGCGATCGCAGAGGCCGGCCTCCAGGACACCATCAAAGTGCTCGGCGTTGACGGTGGCGCCAAAGAGGTCTACGACGCCATTCGCGACGGCACCATGTGGGGCACCGTCCTCAACGACGCCTCCTTCATCGCCGTCAAGATCATCCAGTCCGCCAGGGACCTGGCCGAGAACCGCCCGGTCATCTTCTGGCAGACTTCGCCCGCCGTACTGATCACCAAGGAAAACGTGGATCTCTTCCCCAATCTCTGGTAATCAGCTGAATAAGGAGTGGGAGATTTTCTTTTCTCCCACTCCACTATGTTCTCTCCTGTCCGGAGGAGGATCACCTTGGAAAGCAACTACATCGTCGAAATGAAGGGCATATCCAAGCGCTTTGGCAGCGTCCAGGCGCTGAACCAGGTCGACTTGGAACTGCGTGAAGGCGAGATTCTGGGGTTGGTCGGCGACAACGCCGCCGGCAAGTCCACCCTGATGAAGATCCTCAGCGGCGCCCACGTCGCCGACGGCGGCCGGATCCTCATAAACGGCGAAGAAGTGTCGATTCGCGATCCCCGCGACGCCCGCAGCTGCGGCATCGAAATGATCTACCAGGACCTGGCCCTCTGCAACAACCTCGACGTCGCCCGCAACATCTTCCTCGGCCGCGAATACACGAGAGGCCTGCCCTTCCTCAGCATCCTCGACAAAAAGAAGATGTATGCCGAATCCGCCGAGTTGCTCAAAAGGCTGAACATCAACATCAGCTCCCCCAGGCTCAAAGTCGAGCGCATGTCCGGCGGCCAGCGCCAGATGGTCGCCGCCGCCAAAGCCATCGCCTTCGACGCCAAAATTCTCCTCATGGACGAGCCCACCGCCGCCCTCGGCGTCCGCGAAGCCAACACCCTCCTCCGCCTCATCAAGGACCTGCGCGACGGCGGCCACTCCGTCGTCCTCATCACCCAGCGCGTCCCCGACATCCTCGCCATCGGCGACCGCGTCATGGTCCTCAAAGGCGGCCGCCGCCAGGGTATCCTCAACGTCCCCGAAGTCGGCTTGGACGACGTGGTCGAGCTCATCGTCAGAGGCCGCGCCGGCGCCGAATCCGAAGAAGACGCCTTGGAATACCTCTCCTTCGGCTAAAACAGCGAACCACAGACCTCCCCCACCCCACCGGCCCCATTCGCGACCCGGAACGAGGCGAGCCAAGACGCCTCTGTCTCCTCAATCAATCGCCACCGTCACTAACCGCTGACTACTGACTACTGCAGTTGGGCGGTCGGGCCTATTCGGCCCTCCCTTGTGCGGGGGCTCCGCCCCCGCAACGCCCCCCCTCCTACAACATGCCTCGCCGACCTGGTGTCGATATTGGACGGGTGCCCAACCAAAAAAATTCCGCCAACCCACGTCCCTCCAGTCCCACCAAACCCCCCGTAGGGGCACCCCTTGTGGGTGCCCAGTCCCGCTATAACGCGCCAACCTGCCAAACCCCCGTAGGGGCACCCCTTGTGGGTGCCCAGTCCCGCCAAAACGCGCCAACCAACCCAACCCCCCCGTAGGGGCACCCCTTGTGGGTGCCCAAGGCCGCCAAAACGCGCCAACCAACCCAACCCCCGCAGGGCCACCCCTCGTGGGTGCCCGCAGGGTTACCCTAACCCCCTTCAAACCTCGCAAAAACCTGCGTCCCTCAAGGCCTGACAACGCTACGGACCAGCAAATATAAGATCAAACAAATGTCAACGACCCCCATCCCCTAACCACTAACCACTGCCGTTCCCCATTTCGCCGACTTGGACCGAAAGAGGTGCCGCCAGACCTGGACTCTTCAACCTCACTGGTATATTCTGGTATTCACACAGCACAATCGCGCCCAGCGCTGCACCCAGCAGCCCCTACCCCCGAAGGAACATAACCATCATGGCCGAAGACCGCCTCGACCGCATCGAACGCATCCTTGCAAGCTTCTCCAAAGACGTCGCCCGCAACACAGTAGAAGCAAACCTACGAATAAGTTCAGCGGAAGTCACACTCGACCGCCTCGCCGAACTGCTCAACCGCTCCTACCACCAGTCCAGTGAGCGGCTGGACCGAATAGAAGAGCAGACCGCCCGCAACGCCCAACAAATCCAATTCCTGCGGGAATTGGTACAAGGCCATATCTCACAGTCCACGCCGCCCGTACACGCAAACTGACACCAGTGGTCAGTTATGGTCGCTAGCTTGCAAGCTAGCCAGCTGCAGTTTACTGACCACTGACTACTAACCACTGCCGTTCCCCATTTCGCCGACCTGGACCGAAAGAGGTGCCGCCAGGCCTGGACTCTTCAACCTCACTGGTATATTCTGGTATTCACACAGGACAATCGCGCCCTGCGCTGCAAACGGCAGCCCCTACCCCCGAAGGAACATAAACATCATGGCCGAAGACCGCCTCGACCGCATCGAACGCATCCTTGCAAGCTTTTCCAAAGACGTCGCCCGCAACACAGTAGAAGCAAACCTACGAATAAGATCAGCGGAAGTCACACTTGACCGCCTGGCTGAACTGCTCAACCGCTCCTACCGCCAGTCCAGTGAGCGGCTGGACCGAATAGAGGAGCAGACCGCCCACAACGCCCAACTAATCGAGCGCAACGGCCAACAAATTCAATTCCTACGGGAATTGGTACAAGGCCATATCTCACAGTCCACGCCGCCCGCACACGCAGACTGACACCAGTCGTCAGTTATGGTCGCTAGCTTGCAAGCTAGCCACCTGCAGTTCACTAACCACCGACTACTGACCACTGCCGTTCCCCATTTCGCCGGCCTGGACCGAAAGAGGTGCCGTCAGGCCTGGACTCTTCAACCTCACTGGTATATTCTGGTATTCACACAGCACAATCGCGCCCTGCGCTGCAAACGGCAGCCCCTACCCCCGAAGGAACATAAACATCATGGCCGAAGACCGCCTCGACCGCATCGAACGCAAACTCGACCGCTTCGCCGAACTGCTCGACCGCTCCTACCACCAATCCAATGAGCGGATGGACCGAGTAGAGGAGCAGACCGCCCGCAACGCCCAACTAATCCAGAACAACGTCCAACTGATCGAGCGCAACGCCCAGTTAATCGACCGCACCGCCCAACTAATCGAGCGCAACGGCCAACAAATCCAATTCCTGCGGGAATTGATGCAAGGCCATATCTCACAGTCCACGCCGCCCGCACACGCAGACTGACACCAGTGGTCAGTTGAGGTCACTAGCTTGCAATCTAGCCAGCTGCAGTTTACTGACCACTAACCACTGACGTTCCCCAGATCGTCGACTTGGACCGAAAGTGGTACCGCCAGGCCTGGACTCTTCAACCGCACTGGTATATCCTGAAACTGTAGCCAGATTGCACAATCGCGCCTAACGCTGCAACCAGCAGCCCCTACCCCCGAAGGAACATAGACATCATGGCCGAAGACCGCATGGACCGCTTCGAACGCAACCTCGACCGCTACGCCGAAGAATCAAAACAACGTATGACCCACCTCGAGCACTTCCTTGCCAACTTTTCCAGAGACGTCGCCCGCAACGCCGCAGAATCAAATCAACGTATGACCCACCTCGAACGCTTCCTTGCCAGCTTCTCCAAAGACGTCGCCCGCAACGCCGCAGACGCCAACGAACGCATGGACCGCACCGACAAGCAAATCGCCCAACTCTCCCACGAGATCAGATTCCTGCTGGCAGCCATACAAGGCCATACCTCACAAACCACCCCACCCGCACATCAGGAATAACCACAGCCAGGCACGAGCCCCCACGCCCGCACCAGCCCTCCGCGGATCAAAGAAAGGTGTTCTTCGCGCCCCTTCGCGTAACTTCGCGGATAAAAGAGAGGTATTCTTCGTGGTTCTTAGCGGCCCTTCGCGGATTAAAAGGGCCCGTCTACAACAAAATTCACCCCAGCACCATCCTGAAAAGGTCGGCAGGCCCCCATTGCTTCACGCAAACCGCTTGGAAACTTCCGGAAGTGTCAAGGCAAACTAAAAACTAAAAACTGAAAACTAAAAACTACCAAAAAAAGCGCCTCCGACCCACAAGCCAACCGGTAACCACAGGCCGCACACCGCCGCGGCTCACCATGGCTGCGCCGCACCTCCGACGCCCGCCGCGCCCGCCGGATCTCGTCAGCCGCCTCCAGCACACGGCCCCGCAGTTCCTCTGTAAAGGGAATTTCCAACGTGGCATCGGCGTAGCGCAGAAGACCGTACGGGGGCGCAGCGCCGAAATTATCCTCAACCAGCAGACAGTACGCCGCCAGCTGCAGAACATGACTGTCGTAAGGCCGGCCCGGCCTCGCCCGGCTCTTGACCTCCACCGGCACGACGAACCGCCTGCCCCCGTCGCGCATCTGCACCAGGTAATCCGGCCGCCCTACCAGCCCGTAACGCCGGCTGCGCAGCGGTTCTTCCGGCTCCTGCCAGTCCGCCGTGTCGCTGTAAACGACCGCACCCGCCGGCAGGCCGCTCCTCTCCCGCTGCCGCCGTCCCAGCCATAACAGCGTACCGCCCAGCACCGCCAGCAGCAGCGCAAACGCCAGAACCAAAGACGAGGAGAATATCATGCGCGGCAGCGAGCGACCTCACTCCTCCGCGTCCGCCTCTTCGGGCCGGTTCTTACACAAAATCTCCCAATTGCCGCGCTGGCAGACCTCATCCTTCTGGTTCAGCACCTCCATCCTGAAGGTCACCACCCCGCCCCCCATCCGCCGCATCGGCTTCTTCTCACGCACCGTCGCCCGCAGCCGCACCGTGTCCCCGATCAGCACCGGCCGCCGGAACTGCCACTCCAGCTGCATGAACGCCTGCACAGTGCCCTCCATAAAACCCATCCGCACCGCCAGCCCGCTCGCAATACTCAGCACCAGCAGCCCGTGAGCCACCCGCTCCCCGAACATCTGCTCCTGGCTGTAATGCACGTCCGTGTGGATCCGGTTCCAGTCCCCCGACAGCGCCGCAAAATTGACGATGTCCGCCTCAGTAACCGTCCGGCCAACACTCTCACACCCGTCACCCTCCGCAAACTCCTCAAAATAGAGCCCCATCGGGGGCACCATCGCCCGCGTATCCATAAGCTTGCCCCATCCCTCAAAACTTCCCGATCCCCAGTGAACGCCAACCCCCGCAACACCCACTAAAAACGAAAAACTAACAACTAAAAACTGCTGTTATATCTTTACCAGCATCTTCCCCAAATTCCCACCGTGAAACAGACCGATAAACGCCTCCGGCGTATTCTCGATCCCTTCGTGCACCGTCTCCTCCCACTTGAGCTTGCCCTCCCGCATCCAGCCCGAGACATCGCGCAGAAAGTCGTCGCGGCGCTCAGGATGGTCCGAAACGATAAAGCCCTGCATCTTCAGCCGCCGCCCGATTATCAGGCCCAGGTTGGCCGGGCCCGGCTCCGCCGCCGTGGCGTTGTACATGCTGATCATCCCGCACACCACGATGCGCCCGAAATCGTTCATATACTGCAGCGCCGCCTCCAGATGCTCGCCCCCGACATTCTCAAAATAAACGTCAATGCCGTCCGGACAGGCCCTCTTCAGCGCCCGCCGCAGATTGCTCGTCTCCTTATAATTGATCGCCGCGTCCACGCCCGCGACCTCCTCCAGCCAGCGTGTCTTGGCCTCCGAACCCGCCGAACCCACCACCCGGCAGCCCTTGATCTTCGCGATCTGGCACACCTCCGAGCCCACCGCGCCCGCCGCGCCCGACACGAACACCGTCTCCCCCTCCTTCGGCGTCCCAATGTCCAGCAGCCCGACATACGCCGTCATCCCCGGCATACCCAGCGCGCCCAGAAAACTCTGCAGCGGCCCCAGCGACGGATCGACCTTGGTCAGATGGCGCGCCTCCGCCAGCGCATATTCCCGCCACCCGAACATATGCAGCACGAAGTCGCCCTCAGTGAACTGATCGCTGGTCGAGCTGACCACCTCGCCCACCGCGCCGCCCGTAAGCGGCTCATCCAGCCCGAAAGGCGGCGTATAGCTGCGCGTATCCCGCATCCGCCCGCGCATATAGGGGTCCACCGAGATAAAGCGATTGCGCACCAGCACTTGCTCCGGCTGGCTGGGCGCCGGCACCTCGACGCTGGCGAGCGCAAAGTTGTCCGCAGTCGGCAACCCGTGCGGCCGGCTGCGCAGATGAATTTCACGGCTGGTAACTGATGTCATTGGTAGCCTCGCTTCATGGTGGGCCGGCCGCCTGCAAAAGCCGCCGCGCCCGGAAACGTAAGAAAGATGCGCCTAATTTTCCTGCATTGACCAAAATGCGCAAAATCCCGGGCCTGACCGCAGTTCATGCCTACCACACATCAGCGCCAACCAGCCAAACCCCCGTAGGGGCACCCCTTGTGGGTGCCCAAGTGGGTGCCCAATCCCGCGTCGCCCCCAAATGCGCCAACCTGCCGTAAACCCCCGTAGGGGCACCCCTTGTGGGTGCCCTATGTTCCATCCCCGCTTGTACCTTGGAACCAGCCAAACATGACGAACCCGCAGATTCCCACAACATCAACCCCTCCAATGAGAACCCCCGAAACCGCCAAATTTAAACATCGCGTGTGTAATTTTCGGCCTCCATTTCCGGGCGTAAACAGCAAATGAGGTTACACACGCAATGTGTAACTCTCTGCACCTGTTACTGGAGGTACCACAGCGATAATGTTACACACGCGATGTGTAAATTCACTGTTCCCACCCCGGATCCGGAACTATACATCGCGTGTGTAATTTCTCCCCCCGCGTCTGCTGCGGAATCTCCGTCTCGCCTGCGGCCCGAATCCGGCCCATCCTCACTGCTCGATCCCGCAATTCGGTCAACTGTCCCGCTACAAATGCCTGTAGGGGCACCCCTTGTGGCTGCCCTCGTGGGTGCACTCGCATTACCCCATCCGCGCCTCCACCCGCCGACCATGCCGACGGAGCCCGCAGCACAGAAGCGTAGTATAATGACATGACGGCTGCACCGGCCCCGCAGACGGGGCCTTTGAAATGATGGTTTTCCCCAACCGATAACCGCCATCGGCGCCCGACCCACCCTCGCACAGGCGCTGACGGTGAAAAATACTCGACCAGGAGCGATCTGATGCCAAATGATACACCGGTTACCAGCGCAGAACTGTACACGCGTGCCAAAGCCATCCAGTCAAAAATCAGCACGTGGCGCCGCACGATTCACAAGTACCCGGAGCTGACCTTCACCGAACATCGCACCGCCGGCTTCGTCAACAAGACCATGCTCGACCTGGGCGTCGAGACGCAGACCGAAGTCGCCAAGACCGGTGTCGTCGGCCATATCCACGGCGGCAACGGGCCCCTGGTGGGCCTGCGCGCCGATATGGACGCCCTGCCCATCCAGGAAGAAAACGGCAGCAGCTTCGACAGCGAACGGCCCGGCCTCATGCACGCCTGCGGCCACGACGCCCACACCGCCATGCTCATGGGCGCCGCCACCCTGCTCAAGGAGATGGCCGACGAGGGCCGCCTCCCCGGCGCCGTGCGCCTGCTCTTCCAGCCCAGCGAAGAGGCCTCCGACGACGAGGGCAAGTCCGGCGGCATACGCATGGTCGAAGAGGGCGCGCTCGAAGGCCTCGACGCCGTCTTCGGTATCCACGTCGACCCCACAAAGGACCTGGGCGTCGTCGCCAGCCGTTCCGGCCCGCTGATGGCGTCCGCCGACGAGTTCGAGATCACCGTGCGCGGCGCCGGCGGCCACGCTGCCCGCCCCCAGGCCGCCAACGACCCCATCGTCCTCGCCGCCCACGCCGTCCACGCCATCCACCATATCGTCAGCCGCCGCCTCGACCCCCTCGAACCCGGCGTCATCACCATCGGCCAGATTCACGGCGGGACCGTCAACAACGTCATCCCCGACAGCGTCTATCTCAACGGCACTATCCGCAGCTTCTCCCCGCAGGCGCGCCGCCTGCTGCAGGACGAGCTGCGCCGGGCCTGCGGCGTCGTCGAAGCCATGGGCGGCACCTTTGAGCTGACGGTCAAAGAAGGCTATCCGCCCACCGTTCTCGACCCCGAAGCCACGCAGATTGCCCTCAACGCGGCCGCCGAATTCCTGGGCGCGGAGAACGCCCCCCAGGCCCCAATGGTGATGGCCGCTGAAGATTTCGCCTACATGGCCCAGGCCGCGCCCGGCAGCTTCCTCCGCCTCGGAACGCACAACCCGGACTGGCCCCAGCGCTACTTCGTCCACACCTCCACCTTCCGCATCGACGAGGACGCCCTACCCATCGGCGCCGCCGCCCTCGCCGCCGCCGCAGTCAAGTGGATGCAGGAAAAAAAGTGACGAGTGAGAATTGATGCTGCGGGAAGTGAAGAGTGAGAATTGAGAAATGAGTGTCGCCTGGTTTTTATGAAGCCCCCATACAGCGAAGCTCTAGCGAATTCAACCATCCATTTCGCAATCGCGAGGGTGTTCTCTCTCTCCTCTCTCCTCTTCACTCTCTCCTTTCTCTCCTCCTGCGGTTCCGCCCCACCCCAGCCGCTCATCTTCGGCGACCCGGTCTGGACCGACGGTGAGACCAGCGTCTACCGCGTTACCAACCGCGAAGACCGCATCGTCGGCACCGCCGCCTTCCAGGTAAACCATCGGCAGCAGGACGACGGCTGGACCCTGCTCCGCGAGATCATCGACGCCGGCGTCAGCGAACAGGCAACGATCGAGATGCAGCCGGCCGGCTATCGCCCCGTCTACAGCCACCTTGTCCGCACATTCGGCGGCGGCAAACAGGTGGTCGAGACGCAGTTCGAGGGCGCCCAGGTCGACATCGCACTCACCAATCGTCAGGGCGCAACCGTCTATCAGCGCGTGCAGGTCCCTTCAGACATACGCGACGAGCGCACACTGCTGCTGATCATGCGCGCGCTCCCGCTGGCGCAGGGCTACGCCACCCGCATAAACAGCTTTTTGCCAATCGCCGGCCAGATGGAGCGGGTGGCCCTGCAGGTGCGGCGCAAGGAAAACGTCACCGTGCCGGCCGGTTCCTTCGATACCTGGGTCGTCGAGCTGAAGGCCAAAGACCGCACGACCCGGGCCTGGGTGGCGCAGACCGCGCCCTTCCCCGTCGTCAAATTTATCGACGGACGCTCCCAGGCCACTTTTGAGCTGACCGGTTTCGAATAATTGGATGAATGACAAGGAAGCGGACCCATGGGCATGAAACTCGATCGCTTTACGCTGGGCATCATTATCGGCGTGCTGCTGCTGGTCATCGGCGCCGTCATCACGGTAACGGTCACCGGCGGCCGCGGCTGGCAGAGCGCTGAATACCTCAACGAAGATACACCGGAAGCGGTGGTCCACGACGCCTTCCTGGCTTTTGTGCGCAATGAACCGGACGTTGCCATGAAACACTACTCCCGGGATGTATTGGAAGATGAAGACAAGATTCACTTCCGCGAACGGTTCAACCACTACGACTCCAGCCGCTCCGCGCGCCGGCTGCGCATCCTGGACGTGGACATTAACGACGAGAATGACAAAGCATACGTCAACGTGGCAATCGACAACTTCCGCCAGGGCGGTCTATTCGACAGCGGCACTTCGACCTACCGGCGCACGATTCCCCTGGTACGCGAGGACGGCGCCTGGAAGATCGACACCGACGACCTCTTCTACTAGAGTCGGAAACCGAGGAGTGAGCGCATCGAATAGCGGGCTGAGAGTACACTGCTCTCTCCCGCCTTTCCTCTCTCCTCGCCTTTCAGGATGTGAACAATGACTGAACAGACAATGACCGAGCAAACCACAGCCGAAACCGGCCGCTTGGCGATGATTCGACGCCTCTATCTCTATCTCATCGCCTTCATCAGCCTGATCGCCGGGCTCTCGGCCGCCTACGGCCTGATCGAAGCGCTGATCAGACTGTGGATCCCGGACGGGACCGTACCCGGGCTTTCCGCCACCGGCTCGGTGCAGAGAGCCATCGCACAGCCTGGCGGCTTTCTCATCGTCAGCGCGCCCATCTTTCTCATCCACTGGCGCTATATCCGCCGCTTGACGCTGCAACCCGGTGAATCGCGCGCCGCCCTGCGCAAGCTGTTCATCTACGCCGTACTCGCGACAACGGCATATGTCAGCGCCCGCGCCCTCTATCACATCATTGAAGGCAGCTTCCAACTCCTGCTTGGCGCCGCACCGTCCGAGGAAGAAATGCGACCGGGCGGATGGGTGGCCCAGTTTTTCCACGCCGGCATCCATCTGATTCTCTCCCTGTATTTCGCCCGTTTGCTCCAGGAGGACGGCGATCTGGGCATCGAACTGGGCTGGGCCGGCAGTTGGCGGCGGCTCTTCCAGTTGCTTGTCGGTCTGGTCGCGCTTGGCCTGCTGCTCACCGGCGCCGCCGACGTCCTCAACTTCGTCTGGCGCGCCCTGCTGGAGCCGTTCGGCGCCGCCACCCTGGCCACGGTGGGAACGGGCTGGTGGCAGCGCGGCATCTCCGGCTCACTGGCCGCCGTTCTCGTCGGCGGGCTGGTCTGGCGGCTGACCAACCTCTACTGGAATGCCCTCATGACCGCCCAGCCGCCCGAAGGACGCATGGCTCTGCGGCGCCTCTATCTCTATGTCGCCACCGTGCTCGCCGCCGCCATCACCCTCGTCCCGGTGGCGATGCTGTTGAGGCTGGGCGTCCTCTTCCTCTTCGGCGGCGTCGATACCGGCGATATCGACATCGATGACCTCACCACCCCCCTCGGCCTGCTGCCGGTCGGCGCGCTGGCCTGGCGCTGGCACTGGCTGCAGGTCTCCGCCGAGGCGCAGCGCTACGGCGACTCGCGTGAGAGCGAGTTCGTGCGCCGGCTCTACTACTACGCCGTCGCCGCCACCGGTCTGCTTCTGCTCTGGATCGGGCTGGTCGATCTGGTGCGGGCGCTGCTGGATCTCGCCGTCATCGGCTCGATTTCGATAGAGAAGGGCTTTCGCGCCCACCAATTCTCCAGCGGAGTGAGCCTCATCGCCGTCGGCGCACCCGTCTGGTCGCTGCACTGGCGCACCGCGCAGCGCGTTGCTGAGCAGGACAACGAGGCCGGCCGCGCCGAACGCGCCTCCTGGCCCCGCCGCGTCTACCTCTACGGCATCGCCCTGGTCGGCGCGCTCCTGATCCTCTTCGAACTGGCGCAGGTCGTCTACCGTCTGCTTCTGTGGGCGCTCGGCGACCCCAACGCCGACTTCCTCGGCGCCGAGACGTTGGATGGCCTCGTGCGCGCCGGCACCGCCGCCGCCTTCTGGGCCGTCCACCTCCTCGCCATCCGCAACGACACCCGCATGGTCGATGAGGAGGCCGAGACCGCCGCGCGTGAAAGCGAACACAAGGAACGCCGCCGCGACGATCTGGCGGCCCGCATCGAGGTGCTGGAAACGGAACTATCCGCCCTGCGCACCGAACTAGCCGAGTTGGAGGATGAGGAATTACCGGATGGAGAGGATGTCAGTGACGATCACGTCGACGCGGGGAGTTGATCAAAGCGCATCTAATCCGCGTCCAGGATCTCCGAGACACGAAGAGTAAGTTCAGGCAAAAGGGAAGATGTAACGACATCGCCGCGACCGAAGAAACCGTGTTCTGAGTAGACGTCGCCTGTTAGGGACAGAACAGTGACAGTTTCCTCGGCAGGATCCACAATCCAATACTCCTCGATCCCTGCCTGCGCATAATCGATCCGCTTCGCCACCAGGTCCCGCTCGCGGTCTTCAAGGCTTGCGCTGACGATTTCGATAGCCAGGTCGGCTCCGTCCCAATAATTTTCATGCCGCAGGCTGCTGTTGCGATCTCGCAGAAATACAATATCAGGTTCACGGTACTTCTGATCCCAAAGACGCAATCTTAGACCGGCTGCCCGTTCCACACCGCCAATCTGCTTCGCAAGCGCCCTCAGTACAACGATGAAGTACGAAATAATTGCCTGGTGCTGATCGGTCGGCAAGTCATGCACCTCCACAAAGCCGTTGTCGAATTCGACGCGTCGGTTGGTATCCAGCGCCAGGTACTCCTGCTCACTCCAGGCGCCTTGATTCGGAAAGAGGGTTGCGATCCGCCAAACCGGTGACGAAGACCTTCGCGAATCAATCCCATAGGAACTGCCATAAGTCTGAGTTCGGACTTCTGGATTGCGCATAGGGTGTGGCTCCAGGGCAAACCAAAGGCGTCTGCAACCCGAACTGCCGGGCATCCACAACAGCTTGGGCAGCGGCAACTGTTCTGGCGCGATTATAGCACAGAAGATCGACGAGTCTATGCCGGTACTCTCTTACTCTTACTGCCTCGGTACTGTAGAGACCTTCTGCCAGCGTTGCATGCGGATTGTCCGATTGCCTATTTGGAATTCATTCACAGTTCGATACTAGCGGTACAGATTAGTGCATCCTCACTGTCTTGACGACCCGCCAAGTCAGCCGCTGGACTGCACGGGCCGGGTCAAAGCGACAAAAGTTTATCCCAGACCGAAAACCACGTCGCGAAAGCAACGCCAGCCTTCAGTTGTGACTCCCTACCCCGCGCCCGTGGCAAGCTCGAGAAGCTTTCCCACAGTCCTCCAGTTTCGTGACGTACTGGTCGTCGAGAGCTTGGAATCAAAGTAGCTGTTCGTAAGTTTGGAGCGCGCAACACCATTCGGGCAGTGTAGATAAATCTCACGCCCCACCACCACAAACTCGTCGCCCGGCGAGCGCGCCGGGTCAAGCGCTCCAACGCTGGCGCTGTCAGGCCGCTCCGCCAAAAACATCACGTGCAGTCTGTCCGTTTCCGCACCGGCTTTCACAAAGGGATTGCCCTGCGCGATCCCCTCCAGCTCCCCCGCCGTTCGGACGATCACGGGAACACGGAAACCGAAGCGGTCCAGGATCGACGCACCGATGATCGATGAAATCTCGTCTGCATCCGCGGACCCCGTCCGGAATACAACGTTCCCACTCTGAATGTAGGTCCGGACCTCTTCGCAACCCGCATCCACAAACAGCGCCGCCAACTCCTTCATCGGCAGCTTGTTCTTGCCGCCCACATTTATCCCCCGCAGCAGCGCTATATTGACGTCCGACCTGCTACTCCCGCTGTTCCTTGACATGCCCGCTCTCTTTCCTGTCGAGTCCAACGGCTTACACCCCAATATCAGAATTCGTCCCGCACCTACGGTATCACCCCCCTCATCCGGGCGACAAACGGCAGACGGCTCTTCCCCGCTCAAAGTGTAGGCGTCTGTCCAAGATTGAGAGATGCGTCTGAACCTCTCTCCCTTTGCGATCCTGTCGCGTCGCGCTAAAATGACTCGCATAGGAGATCGCAAAGGCGAATCCCTGCTTGCCTGCCGGAGAGAGGCCATGGAAACAATTACACTGACTCTTACATTGCCACGTGAGTTGGCTACGGAAGCCAATCAGGTCGGTCTGCTCACCTCTGAATCCTTGGTTGCGTTACTGAAGCGCGAGGTGCGACAGCGACGTACTGACAACTTGTTTGCTGCGATAGATCGGCTTGACCAGAAGAACACAGAAATCCTCGATCTTGAAGAGATTTCCGCCGAAATCGCCGCCGCTCGGGCGGAAAGGCGCCGCCGTGCGTCTGGTGTTTGACACGAACATTGTCATTTCTGCACTGCTCTGGCACGGAGCGCCCCGGCACCTGCTTCACCTTGCCCACTCGTCCGCAGTACAACTTTACACTTCACTTCCTCTCCTATTCGAACTTGACGAAGTACTGCGTCGTGAGAAGTTCCGCGTGCGCCTGCTTGAGGCCCAGGCGACAGCAGACGACCTGGTGCTTGGTTATGCTGCGCTTTCCATCCTAGTCGAACCACCCGTGATCGCCCCAGTCGTTCTGTCGGACCCGGACGACGACAATGTGCTTGCTTGTGCGCTGGCCGCAAATGCTGACGTCGTTGTATCGGGCGATCGTCACCTGCTTCAGATGGGCGCATATTCCGTAATCCCGATTTTGCCAGCCGATGTTCTGATCGATCAGATGGGCCAAGAGTCCATTCCTGATAGCGGTTCAGTCTGATTCGGCCTACTCGAACTCTTCGTAAGATTTCACAAATAGGGGAAACGTCAAGACCGAATTCGCCTCTCTATGGAGACATTACACATGCAGCAATCCCCCACCCATGTCGTACACGTCCAACAAGCCCAGGAGTACCTTGAACGCCTCCTGCATGAACATCAGGCCGGAAACCCCTTCGCACCCGTCACCGTCGTCGTACCAACAACCTATGCTGGCCTCTACCTGCGCCGCGACATCGGCAAGCGCGGTCTCGTCAACGTCCGTTTCATGCCGCTCCCCCGCCTCGCCGAGCTGCTGGGGGCACAAAGTCTGGCCGCCGAAGGCCGGGGGCCCCTCAAACCCGCCACCGAATTCGCCGCCGTGCGCCGCACAGCCAAAGAGGCCGCAGGCGAGCTCGAACCCTTCCGCACCCATCCCTCCTTCCACACCCGCCTGCGCACGACGTTTCGTGACCTGGTCCGCGCCGCGCCCAACGTCCTCGCCGCGCTTGAAAGCCTTGGGGGAATCCCCGGCGAGATCGCCCGCCTGTTTTCACGCTATCGTGACTTCACCGCGGCCTACTACGACCGCGAAGCTCTCGCCGAAGCCGCCGCAAACGCCGTCAGGACCGGCAGCGCCGCCATCGCCCTGAACGCGCTCGGCCCCGTAATCGCCTATCTGCCGCGCACGCTGTCACCCGCCGAGCAGCGGCTGTACGACGCGCTGCGCGACGCAGGGAGATGCGCAACCGTCCTTGGCGCTACCGGCGATCCCGAGGCCGACACCCTCCTGCCCAACAACGCCTCACCCCCACAGTCTCCCATGCCCTCCCTGCCTCCTGCTCACCTGCTCTTCGCCCCCGACACCGGCGAAGAGGTACGCAGCGTCGTCAGGTCAGTCGTCGCCGCCGCGCACGCAGGCACCCCCTTCCACCGCATGGCGGTCCTCTACTGGCAGCAGGAGCCCTATGCCGCACTCATCGCCGAACAGCTTGCCGCCGCCGGCATCCCCATCGCCGGTCCCTCAACGCAAAGGCTGGCCGCGACCCCCGTCGGGCGCATGCTCAAAGGCATCGTCGATCTCGCCGGCAGCGACCTGCCCAGGGAGGGGGTGATGCGCTGGCTCACCTCATGTCCGGTCAAGTCCTCTTCGGCCGGATTCAGCCCCTCGCGCTGGGACGCGATCTCGCGCGAAGCCGGTGTCGTTGCCGGCATTGAGCAGTGGCGCGACCGTCTGGCCAGCTATGCCGCCTCCCAACAGCGCACCACCACAAAGCAGGACGAAGAACTGTCCGCAGGCAGGGAAAAAGAGCTCAGACAGTCGACGGCAGAGGCGTGGGCGTTGCGCAGCTTTATGCTCAGGCTGCACGATACCCTCAACCACGCGCAGGACTGCCGGACCTGGGCGGCATTCGTCAAGTGGGCTGGAGAGATCATCGACAATTACCTTGACGAACCGTCGCTCCCATCTGTCGAGCGGGAAAACCAGGACACCCTCGCGACGGCGCTTCAGGAGCTGTCCAATCTAGACGAAGTGGAGGAAGGCACCGATCTCGATGCCTTTCGCGTCGCACTCGACGAGACGCTCAGTCGGCCCGCCGCCAGAGTCGGCGCCTTGGGCGAAGGTCTGTTGGTCGGTCCTGTCCGCATCGCAGCCGGCCTGCGTTTCGACAAGGTTTTCCTCGTCGGCATGGTCGAGGGCTTGGTCCCCGCGCAACCCCCTGACGACCCCCTGTTGCCCCAGTCCGAACGCGAGAAGACGGGGCTTCTTTTCCACTCCACCGCCGCCGAACGCTACGACTACCTCGCCGCCACCGCCGCCGGACGCACCCGCGTGCTCACCTTCGCCCGCGGCAACAACATCGCCATGCGCGAGCAACATCCGTCCCGCTGGTTCCTCGAAGAGGCCACCCGCCTATACGGCTCGCCCGTCTACCCTTCGATGCTCTCCAATCCCCGTGACCTCGCCCAACTCAGGGAACAAACCTGGTTTGAAGTGGTGGTATCGGCCCAGCACGGCATCAACACCCTGTCAGCGATGCAGCCCGCAGATATCCACGATTACGATCTGCACCAGCTCTCGCGGTGGCGGCAGGCCGGCAACACAATCGACGCCCATCATCTCGCCCAGCCGGAAGCCGTCCTGTCCCGTGCCCTCGAAATGCAGCGGGCCAGATACGCAGCGCCGTTAACGAGTTGGGACGGAGACCTCTCATCGGCCATCTCTCCATCCGGACGCATCGGGCTCTCCAACCGTGAATTCTTCTCGCCGACGCGGCTGCAAACCTGGGCAACCTGCCCCTTCCGCTACTTCCTCTCAAACGTGCTCGGCATCGCCGCGCCCGAGCAACCGGAGGAACTGGCCACCATTTCGGCCCTGGAGCGAGGGTCGCTCCTGCATGCGATCCTGGAACGCTTCATTCGAGAAGCGCAGGAGCAGGACGCCATCCCCCCGCCTAACCAACCTTGGACCGGCGACCACCGCCGCCAGCTCCTCAAGATCGCCGCAGAGGAGTTCCACAAGGCCGAGCAGCGCGGCGTCACCGGCAAACCCCTCCTCTGGGAAATGGTCCGCGACCAGATGACCGGCGACCTGGAAAAATTCCTCAAAGAAGACGCCAAACTCCGCAAGAAGCACGGCGTCTCGCCCCATGCCGTCGAAAGCTCTTTCGGTTTCTCCGGGAATGAAGATGAATCGCCGCTGCAATCAGTCGAGTGGTCGAGCGCCCGCACCGGCACGCTCCGCTTTCGAGGCTTTATCGACCGCATTGACCTCTCACCATCCGGCGATACCGCTTTGGTGCTTGACTATAAATCGGGGAAAGCAGACTCATACAAGAATATGGACAAAGACCCCGTCCAGCGCGGCAAGCTTCTCCAGCTACCCGTCTATGGTCTTGCCGCCCGTCAGTTGTTGGGCGACGGAATTGAAATAAAGGTCGCCTACTGGTTTGTGACTGAAAATGGGAAATTTGTGACACGCCCCCCAAGAAATCCAGGCACCCTAGACGAGATGCTTGACGCCTTCAGCGATGTCGTCGGCACCATCACCGCCGGCATCGGCGCCGGCCTCTTCCCCGCCAATCCGGGCAACGATGGCAGCAACTGTCGCTATTGCGAATTCAAGCATCTCTGCCCAACCCGCCGCGAGTGGCACTGGCGCCGTAAGCGCAACGACCGGCGCCTGTCCGCCTACGTGGCCATGGCCGGCGAGGAGGCTAGCTGATGAACACCCTCTCCGACCAGCCGGCTCGCGACGCCATCCTCGAACGCCTCGACCAGAACATGGTCGTCGAAGCCGGCGCCGGCACCGGCAAAACACGCAGCCTCGTCGATCGCGTCGTCGCCCTCATCAAGACCGGCCGGGCGAGGCTCGGTGGGGTCGCCGCCATCACCTTCACCGAGTCGGCCGCCGCCGAGCTGCGCGCCCGCATCGCCGAAAGCCTCGAACTGGCCGCTGATGACGAAAGCTTGCCCCAGGACCAGCGGGAACGCTGCCTGCACGCCGTGGCAGAACTGGACCAGGCCGCCATCCAGACGTTGCACAGCTTCGCCGGCCGGCTCCTGGGTGAGCGTCCACTGGCCGCCGGCCTGCCGCCGGGGTTCACCATCCGCGACGAAATCGCGGCCGAAATCGCCTTCGAAGACCGCTGGTCAGCCTGGCTGGATACTACCCTCGAGGACCCCGAGGCACAGGATGCCCTGCGCCCCGCCTTGACAGCAGGCATGACCCTCGACCACATTCGCAAGATCGCAAACAGTTTCCACACAAATCACGACCTGCTCGCCGGCGCCTCCTTTGATGCGCCCGCATCACAATTCGACGAAAGCGAGCAGGCGTCGGAGCTGACCCCTGTCCTCGAACTGCTGCAGCGCTTCACCCTCGACTACGCCACCGCACGGCAGGCCGCCGGTCACGTCGAGTTCCTCGACATGCTCGTCCTCGCACGCAATTTGCTCCGCGACAACCTCACGGCCCGCGACCACTTCCGCGCCCGCTTCACCCACATCCTCATCGACGAGATACAGGACACCGACCCGCTTCAGGCGGAGATCGCTCTGTTCCTGGCCGAAAAGACAGACGGTCGCACAAACCCCAACGGCCGTCCCCATGACTGGCGCAAAGTGCGCCCCATCGACGGCAAGCTCTTCGTCGTCGGTGACCCCAAACAGTCGATCTACCGCTTCCGCCGCGCCGACATCCAGCAGGTCGAACAGATGCGGCAGGCGGTCGGCGGAGCCAGCGTCCTGCTCCAACAGAACTTCCGCTCCCAACCGCCGGTCATCGACTGGGTCAACCACCTCTTCAGCCAGTGGATGCAGGGCGAAGCGCAGGCCGATTATGCGCCCCTCGTCGCCAGCCCGCAGACCGGCGAGTCGCCCCCTGTCCGTTTCATGGGTGGAGAAATCGAAGGAAATATGGGCGTCGTGCGGCGCCAGGAAGCCGAAGCCATCGCCCGCGCTATCCGCACGGCGATCGATGATGGCTGGCAGGTCCGTTCAGAGGACGCTAACGGGACGACACGCCGCGCAGACTATCAGGATATCTGCGTTCTGATGCCGCGCCGCACCGGCTTCGATGCACTTGAGATCGCGCTCGAGGACGCAGGCATCCCCTTTCGGCTCGAAAGTGCCTCCCTCATCTACAATACGCAGGAGATACGCGATCTGCTGAACTGCCTCATGGCCATAGACGACCCAACCCACCCTGTCGCGGTCGTGGCCGCGCTGCGCTCCCCGGCCTTCGCCTGCTCCGACACCGATCTGCTCACCTTCGTCGAAGCCGGCGGACAGTTCGACTACCTTACCGAAGGTGAAGCCCTGCCCGGTCCCGTCGCCGGCGCGCTGGCCGTCCTGAAAAAATTTCACGAACGCCGCAAATGGACCGCCCCGGCCGCGCTCATCGAGCAGTTCGTTCGTGCCCGCCGGCTCCGAGAGCTCGCCCTTGACGAACGCCAGTGGCGCGGGCGCTGGACGCGTTACGGCTTCCTCATAGACCGCGCCCGCGCTTTCGCTGCAACCGGCGAAGGCTCCCTGCGCGCATTCCTTGCCTGGACTGATCGCCAGCGCGAAGAGCAGGCAAAAGCGCGCGAGACGGTCGTGCGCGAGTCGGACGCCGGCGCAGTCAGCGTGATGACCGTCCATGGCGCCAAAGGACTGGAATTCCCCATCGTCCTTCTCGCCGGATTGAACGCGACCAGAGGCCCCAATCCCGATCCCGTGCTGTTCGACCGCACAAGCGGCCGGATCGAAGTGAAGGCCGAGCTGCAAACACTCGGATACGAAGAGCTGGCCGGATTCGAGAAGGAGCGCGGGGAAGAGGAGCGCGTGCGGTTGATCTACGTTGCCGCGACCCGTGCACGCGATCATCTCGTCGTCAGTCTTTACCGCAACAAGAGGGGCAGTGCCTCGGCCGCCGCCCGCATCGAAGAGTTCATGCAAAGTGCGGACCATCTCTGGCAGCGCTTCGATCCCCTGGCAGCCGCCGAACCGCGCGCCTTAGTTTCCGCCGGCCAAATTGCAACCCTCGCCGACGACACCCCCGAGACGCGCCATCACTGGCAACACCAGAGGCGCCAGCTCTTCGCCGCCCGCAGCCTCCCCATCTCGGCGGCCGCCACCCGTATCGCCCAGGATAGGCAGGACGAAAAGTCGGAACAGGACGTCTCCGACGAACCCTGGCGCCGCGGTCGCGCCGGGACAAACATCGGCCGCGCCGTGCACGCCGTGCTCCAGGTCGTCGACCTGCACGCGGGCAGCGATCTCGACGAAAACGTGCGCGCGCAGGCTGCAGCCGAGGGCGTGTCCGCGCAAACTGACGAGATCTCGCGTCTCGCGCGCCGCGCTCTTCAAAGCTCTCTCGTCGAACGGGCGCTCGCATCGGGACGCTGGTGGAGAGAGGCGCCCGTCGCCGGCCCCGTCGGCGACGGCATCGTTGAAGGCTTCATCGACCTTCTTTTCGAGGAAGAGGACGGCTTCGTGATCGTTGACTTCAAGACCGATGCCGTCGGCTCCGAAGAAGAGGTCGAACAGGCGATGGAACGCTACCGTCTGCAGGGCGGGGCCTACGCGCTCGCCCTGAGCAAGGCCGCCGGCGTCAACGTGAAGGAGGTCTCGTTCCTTTTCCTCCAACCAAATCTCCAGAAATCCGTTGACAACCTCCAGCAGGCGCAGGACGAAGCCGAAAGGGCGGCGCTGGACTTCCTCACAACTGCCCCGCCGGCACAAACCCTGTAGGACCGCTTGCCAGCGCCAGAGACGGGTCTACTGTCGATTATCCACCGATTACCGAAAGTGGAGTTGAAGATACCGTTGACCTCGCCAGCGCCAGCAGCGTCTCCAGTTAGCGCACTCTTAACCTGGAAATCTTGACAGTTGGACTTGCATCGCCAGGAGATCCGGGACATGAAGGGCCCCCTCAGAAGTGTCGTGGAGTATCCTGTCAGTTCAATCGGTACAAGCGCCACTTGTCAATTGTCATTTTGTACAGTTATAGTCTGGTAGCCTTTGGTAGCAATAATCCCACTTCGTTGAACAATTTGACCCAATTCGAATACCTTTAGTCCAATGCTCTTCTCCTTTGCGGCGAAAACTGCGCAGAGAGCGCTCAACCAAATCCCCTCGTTCTGACGCCGACCGCGCGCGGGGCTGCGTGGCAACTGGGACCGAAAAAGCAGGCGTGAGTGGTCTGCATCCGCTCTTGGGCAAAGTGATGCGCCAGGACCAAGAAGAGCCCCGTACAGCGGTTCGAAAGGTATCCTTATGGCTCGGCAGCGGCGTACGACAAGCCGAAATCCAGGCGTTGCATTCCTGAGGTCTCCGACAGATGTAGTCGATGCTCTGGTTGGCCGCAACTGGGCAATCAGGGAGGTCGGCCCTGAAGAACTGCGCTACCCTGCTACGATATCCCTTTGGTTTCGGTGGTTTATCATCGCTCTCTGCGTCTTCCAGCTGGTGTACCGACCTGTGTTCGACAGTTCCAGGTACACCGGTTATATCCTGTGCTTCATTGTCCTGGTAGCATTCAACTCCTACCTCCACTACAGCCTTCGTTCGGGCCGTCATGTGACTTTGCACCTGATGCTGGGGATCAGTGCAACGGACATGGTCCTGATAACGGTGGCGATGGTGGTCGGCGGCGGCTTCAGTCATTTCTTTTTCTACCTGCTCTACTACCCTGCCCTGGCCTGGTTCGCGGTCTTCTTCAGTTCGTTCAGACTGAGCTTCTCGTGGGCGACACTGATGGCCGTCCTTTACACTGCCGTGAGCCTGACCGTTGGAGGAGGACTCGACCTCGACGCCAGAGAAGATAAAGCGTTGATTGCCAGGATCGCTGTCATGTATGCCGTGGTGGGAACGGTCAGTCTGGTCGCCAGGTCGGAGAGGATCAGAAGGCTGGAAGCGGTAGCGCGGGAGCGGGAGTTACAGCGGCAGCGGCTCGAAATGTCGCAGACCATCCATGACACGACCGCGCAATCAGCCTACACGTTGGGGCTGGGTCTTGAGGACGCGATCGATAAGGCCGACAGCTGCAATCCCGAGTTGGTCGACAAACTGAACGCGATGTGGTCCCTGACCAGGTCGACCATGTGGGCTCTCAGGCACCCAATAGACGGTGGGCTGATATTCAGCGGAAGCACGCTGAGCGAAGTCCTGGAAGCGCACGCCGACACCTTCACCGTCATCGCCTCGATTCCAGCCAGTCTGGAGCTGCAAGGAGTCGAACCGCAACTGTCCACCATCAAGCGCAGTCTGTTGTTCACCATCGCCCACAATGCGCTCACCAATGCCTTTCGCCATTCGGACGCCGAGAACGTGACGATCTCCCTGGAGTTTGGGGAGGAGAATCTGCGGATGTCGGTGTCGGACGACGGGAGCGGGCTTCCTGATGATTACGCCGTGCGCGGCCGCGGCTTCAGAAACATGGAGGCTGACGCAGAGCGCATGGGCGGCAGCCTCCACGTCGAGTCCAACAGCAACGGCACCACCGTCAGTTGTACTGTTCCCAATTAGTACGTTAAAGGAGTCCGGCGTATGTCATCGGAAAGCAAAATCAAAGTGATGATAGTTGACGACCACGCCATCTTGCGGGAGGGGATTGCACAAGTACTGGAGCAGTCTGGCGAATTCGAGGTCGTGGGACAGGCCTGCGACGGGGAACAAGCGGTGGAACTGGCGCAAGAGCTGGGGCCTGATGTGATCATTATGGACATCGTGATGCCGTTCAAGGACGGCATCGATGCTTGCCGGGACATAACCGCGGTTCTGCCGGACACGCGGGTCCTCATGCTGACCGCGTCCAACAGGGACAGTGCCATCGTGCAGGCCGTAAATGCCGGGGCCACGGGGTACCTCCAGAAGTTTTCCGGCAAGGAGATGCTGCTGTCAACTTTACGCGAGGTTGCCGACGGTGAATTTAGCCTGCAGGGAGAGGCGGCAAGGAGACTGGTCACCGGAATGGGCGGCGCTCCCGGTCCAATCCCTCCCGACGAACTTGACAGGTTGACGGTCCGAGAGCGTGAGCTGCTCAGAATGTTTGCCCGGGGTATGTCGTACGCGGAGATAGCCGAAGTGCGCGGCAACAAGAATCCTATGACCGTACGCAACGCTGTATATGCCATACGGCGCAAACTGGGCGTGGGCAGCAGGCAGGAGATGGGGGTCTGGGCGGCGCGCAGCGGCCTGCTGGACGACGATGAACTGCTGTAAAGCCAAGCCGGGCAAGGGGCTGTCTCTCTTGCTGCGGCCAACTGCCTTTGCAGGATCTGTGTGCTCTCGGGCGGGGGACTATGAGGAAGCGCAGGTAAAGGACTTCGATAACTGCAACTGTGTAAACACCGTTCTCCCGTACGTGCGGCCCTGATTTGTGTCTAGAATCTCCGCAACTGGCAGAGCAAGTTCAGGCAAAAGGGGAGACTTAACGATATCGCCGCGGCCGTAGAGACTGTCTTCGGAGTAAGAGTCGCCGGCCAGGGGCAGAACTGTAACCGCCTCCTGCTCTGGATCGATGATCCAGTACTCTTGAATGCCCGCCCGTGCGTATTCGATCCGTTTCGTCACCAGGTCCCGCTCGCGGCTTTCAAGGCCCCGGCTGACGATTTCAATTGCCAGGTCAGCCCCATCCCAGAACTTCTCTTGGCGCAGGATGTTGTTGCGATCGAGCAAGAAGACGACATCCGGTTGCCGGTACTTCTGATCCCACAGGCGTAACAGTAGACCGCCCGGCCGGACCGCACCTCCAATACGCCGCGCAATACTGTTGAGAGCGAAGCACAGGAATACTATGGTTCCCTGGTGCCTATCGGTTGGGGCGTCATGCACCTCTACAAAACCATTGTCGAATTCGACGCGGCGGTTTGTCTCCAGCGCCAGAAATTCCTGTTCACTCCATTCACCTTGATTTGGAAAGAGGGTTGCGATTCGCCAAACCGGCGTTTCAGTTTCAGGACCACGCATTTATGTATGGATTCGCTGTCTAATACCTATGCACGCGCAACGACTGAGTTCAAGGGTCGGTCACTGAATCAATTCAGAACGAATGTGAAATGGATCTACCTGGAGAGTTTCCTGATCACATCCGCCGCGGCGCTGTAAGGATCAATCTGCCGCCGCTGCATCAGTTCCACAAGCTCCCCGCGCAGAGCCGGGGCCAGCCCTCTCTCCAGCCGCGCTAAAACCTCGGCCTGGACAAGCGTCTGCAGCATATGGTCAAGACGCCTGCCTTCGCGCTCCGCGCGTCCACCGCTCTCGTCCAGCCACGCACTGTGCCGCTCAAGCGCATCCCGCAGCTGTGCCACGCCGCCCCCACTGACAGCGACCGTCTCCAAGACCGGAATCGACCATCCCCCCTCGGCGTCGCTTTCGGAAGCCGCCGCGCCCGTCTCCATGCGCTGCCCGTGATGCATGATCGACTGGGCCGCTGCACCTCCAGTCTCCAGCATCATCTCCAACGCCGCCACCGTGCGCGCCGCGCCCGCACGGTCCGCCTTGTTGACGGCGAATATATCGGCAATCTCCAGCAGGCCCGCCTTGATCGCCTGCACCTCGTCGCCCAGGCCCGGCGCCTCCACCACCACGACCGTATCGGCAACGCTGGCGATTTCGATTTCCGCCTGGCCCGCACCCACAGTTTCGACAAGAACGCAGTCAAACCCGGCCGCATCCAGCAGCAGCATTGCTTCGGCGCTCGCCTTCGCGAGGCCGCCCGCCCCCCGACGCGTCGCCATCGAGCGGATGAAAACACCGGCGTCGCCGCTGTGGCTCGTCATCCGCACACGGTCCCCCAACAGCGCGCCGCCGCTGAAGGGACTGGTCGGGTCCACCGCCAGCACACCGACGGTCACGCCGCTCGCCCGGTAACTCTCGACCAGCGCCGATACCAGCGTCGATTTGCCGGTGCCCGGCGCGCCGGTGATGCCGATAAAGTGCGCCTTGCCAGTGTGCGCGAACACCGCCCGCACGATCTCAGCCGCATCCTTCGCGTCATCCTCCACGCAGCTGATGGCGCGCGCAAGCGCCAGCCGGTCTCCCCGGAGAAGACTATCGATCAGTTGTTGCGTGGGGACTGGTTTGGGCATCGGCAACACCGGTTGCCTGTTTGCAGTGGTTCGCGGAGAGTGAACTGTTCAGGCGCCAGCCATGGCGGTTCGAATGTAAGAAATGATCTCGGCTGAGGTCGTGCCCGGCCCGAAGACAGCGTGCACGCCGGCGGCCTTGAGCCGGGCGGCATCCTCGTCAGGGATGATTCCGCCCAACAGCACCAGAACATCTTCTTGGCCCTGGGCATGGAGCAGTTCGACCACCTTGGGGCAGAGCGTCATATGCGCGCCGCTGAGGATCGACAGGCCGACGACATCCACATCTTCCTGCAACGCCGCCGCCGCGATCATCTGGGGCGTCTGCCGAATGCCCGTGTAGATCACCTCGAATCCGGCATCGCGCAACGCCCTGGCTATGACCTTGGCCCCGCGGTCGTGGCCGTCCAGCCCCGGCTTGGCGATCAAAACCCGTATCTGACTCTGCTTCATCGAAATCCCATGCCGAAAGCTCGAGCAATAATGGCTGTTCCCGTCCGAACTATGTTAAAATACCCGCCGCGCATCGTCAAAACCAGTGTCGGAAATACCTGTCGACAATGAACGGCGATCAGTAGTCAGAAACGGCACGAACGACCGCAGTTTCGGAGGCGCTATGCTCTACCCGAGAACTGAACGCCTGCAGCGCTTCATCGACGTCGCACACAGCTTGATCCCCGTCCTGCGCGAGCGGGCCGCCCAGCATGACCGCGACGGAACATTCCCACACGAAAACTTCGTTGACATCCGGCGGGTGGGTCTTCCGGCCCTAATTGTCCCTCAGGAGTTCGGCGGCTGGGGCGCCAATCTGCTCGAAGCGACGCTGACGATGGAGACGCTGGCCCAGGGCGACGGCAGCACTGCGCTCAGCTTTGTGATGCACGTTCAAGTCATTGGGGGCGTTGCCGAAGCATTCGAAGACGTCGCCTCCGAGTATGGCGGCGGCGGCTGGCCCCAGCCTCTCTTCGCCCAGGTCTGCCGCGACGCCGTTGAACAGGGCGCGCTCATCAACTCCGTCGCCACCGAGCCGACCCTGGGCAGCCCCAGTCGCGGCGGCCTGCCCGAAACCACCGCCGAACCGGTCCGGGAGAATGGCAAGGACGCGTGGCGCGTCAACGGGCTCAAGACCTTCGCCAGCCTCAGCCCCGAGATGGACTATTTCATCATTCCCGCGGCCCTGCAGGACGGCAGCGGCCACGTCGCCCGCTTCGTCATTCCCGCCGGCCCCCACTTCGAAATCATCGAAACCTGGGACTCTTTCGGCATGCGCGCCACCGGCAGCCATGATTTGAAGATCGTCAACGCCCGCGTGACCGACGAGCAGATGATCGGGCGCGGCGCGCCCAGCCCCCGCACTACCGGCAAAGCCCCGGCCAACGCCTGGTTTATCTGCACTGTCGGCGCCGTCTACCTCGGCGTAGCCCAGGCCGCCCTCGATTTCGCAGCCGACTACGCCGCCAAACGCGTGCCCACCGCCCTAGGCAAACCGATCGCCGAACTGGAGAGCATCCAGCGCCGCCTCGGCCAGGCCGAACTGCTGCTGCTCCAGGCCAGGGCCCTCCTCTACAACACCGCCCGCGACTGGGATCAGTTCGAAGCGCGGCGGGATGAACTCACTCCTGCCGTGATTGCCTCCAAATATACCGTCACCAACAACGCCATCGAGGCCGTCGACCACGCCGTGCGCGTGGTAGGTGGGGCGTCCATGTCCCGCAGTATGCCACTGGAGCGTTATCTGCGTGACGTCCGTCCCGGCCTCTTCCACCCCTTGAACGACGACCAGGCGCTGACCATCTTCGGGCGCAACGCGCTGAAGCGAATTTCGGCTGTGGCCGGAAACCAGTGATCGGATAGCCGCCGTACTTCGACACTCACAAAGGAACCTTACCGTCCTCTCTTGCCGCGGCAGCAGAGGATACTTGTGCCAGAAAAAATCTGAATGAGGGAGACCGTAATATGAGTACTGAGTTGGACCCCCGACCAACTCGAAGTCCGGTTACCGAAACTGCACCCCGTATGGCTGAAAACACCGGTGCATCAACGGCATTGCGATATATGGGCCTGGGATTTCTACTCGGTTTCTTGTTGAGCGCGATCTTTTCGGGCGCCCTGATGTGGTTTCTGCGCCGGCCGGCCCCGCCCGCGATTGTGCTTCACCCACCGCCAACACCGGCTCCAACACCGGCGCCATCGCCCACAGCGACACCTGGGCCGCTGTGGGTTTTCGTCTCCGGCGGCGTTCACAATCCCGGCCTGGTTGAGCTGCCGGCTGGTGCCCGCGTCGGAGACGCGCTAGCTAAGGTGGGAGGTCTGCTGCCCGGTGCGGACCCGGCGTTGGTGAACCAGGCGGAGATCGTCTTCGACGGCGCGCAGATTCATGTCCCGCTGCCGCAACTCCGGACCGGCGCAGGTGCGTCATCGGCCTTGCCGCCTGCCAGTCAACCTCAGTCCGGCGTCTCGGGCAACCTGCCTCCGACTGCCGTTCCGTCAGGCCAGGGCAACGCAAGGGCCGCGGGACTGGTAAACATCAACACCGCCTCAGCCGAGGAGCTCACATCCTTGCCCGGCATCGGCCCCGTCAAAGCTGCCGCCATCATCGCCAACCGCCCCTACAATGCTGTCGAAGATCTGGAGCGGGTCACCGGCATCGGTCCCAGCACTGTCGAGAAGCTAACACCCCTGGTCACAACGAACTAGCCTCCGGCTTCTGGCTCTCAGCGCTCTTCGCGCCCGGCTGCAAAGAGCCGTTTCTCAACATCTCCCACAGGATTGGCACAGCGATGCGGGGACGGAATAGAGTGGCCGGTGGACTGATCAAATGGGCGGCGTTGAAGAATGCAAGACAGACATCCGGTCGATGGATGCGGTCCAGCACATGCTCGATATAACGGTGCATGAAGCGCTCGACGGGGCTGGCATCCCCGGCATTCCTTCCAGCCCAGCGAAAGTCATCGCTGGTGGCCAGCTGCCAAGGCGTTTTCAGCATCTTCGCCAGCTTCTTCTGAAAGGCCAGACCATAAGCCCCGCTGCGGGCGCCCTCCAGGGCCCCCCGCTCTTGATTCCCTCTCCCCTTTAGAAAGTCATCGAGGATTTCCGCCGAAAGCGCGCTCACCGTCATACCCTGGGCGTATACCGGGTTGAACGCGCAGACCGAGTCGCCCAGCGCGATCACGCCATCCGGCAACCGTTTCAGTCTTTCGTAGTGGCGCCAGTGATTCTCGGTACGCCGGTAGCCCCCGATGCCTGTCAGCGGTTCGGCCGCACTGATCGCCTCCCAAACCTGCGGTCCGATCAGTCTGCGGGCGAATTCCTCAAAACCGGCCTCGTCCGTCGGCGGGTGATCCCCGGCATAGCCGACAAGTGTCACCACCCAGCGATTGCCTTCGACCGGCTGTACCACGGCGCCTCCCTTGATGTCGGGGAAACGGGTGGCGAGCAGCACCATCTTCCAGTCCGCCTGCCAGTCCTCCGGAACACTGTACCAGCGTGTGGCATAGCCCACGTCCGCGTTGACGGTCGACTCCTGTGGCGCGGCGTAGCCGAGCTCTTCCAGCCAGCGTGGCAGACGCGAAGAGCGGCCGCTGGCATCGACGACAAGATCGGCATGCAGAGAGACCGTTTCATCCCCCACGGTGCAGACCGCGCCGGTCACGCGCGATCCGTTCGCCCGGGCTTCGCTTTCCCCACGTTCGTTAACCGAGGACTGTGCGCAGTTAGCGCTTAACCCCACCACACGGTGGCCGGTGCGGAAGTGGATGTTGCCGCGGCGGCGCAGATGCTCCCGCACCTGGCTTTCCAGCAGTGTGCGGCTGACACTGTAACCAAGGAGATTCGAATCGAAGCGGGGTAACCAGCTGCCGCCTGCCAGGGCGGCCGTATCTTTCAGCCAGTTGAGAGGGGTTGCGCCCAGGGCCAGCAACTCCTCCTCCAGGCCGGGTAACTGTCTGCGCAGGACATGCACGCCCCGCAACAGAAGGACATGCACGTGACGGGACTGGGGCACGCCGGGCCGGCCAGTGGCTTGCGGCAAGCTATGCGTGTCTGATGTGTGATCGGTGGGCCGTGACCGGGTGCGCCACGCCTCGTCCCGCTCCAGGACAGTGACCTGCTCGCAATGGTCGGCGAGCACGTTGGCAGCAAAGAGGCCAGCCATGCCGCCGCCAACTACAATTGCAGTTTTCAACAATCCCACCGATCGCCCGCCGGACAGCAACTGCCGGCGGTCAACTGTCTCCACCGGGCAGGATCCCGGCCTGTGCCAGCGCTTCCATGATCTGCTGCGCCAGTTCATCCGCGCTGTGCCGGTCCGTTTCCAGCACCATCTCCGGTTGGAGCGGCTCCTCATAGGGGGCCGAGACGCCGGTGAAGTTCGGGATCTCGCCGCGTTCGGCTCGTTCGTACAGCCCCTTGGGATCTCTCTCCTTGCAGATTTCTACGTCGCACTTGACGAAGAGTTCCCAGAAGCTGCCTTCCGGGGCCAGCGCCCGCGCCGCCTCCCGGTCCGCCGCATAAGGCGAAATAAACGTGCACAGCACGATATTGCCATGCTCAAATGCCAGTCTGGCCACCTCCGCCACCCGGCGAATATTCTCAGTGCGCGCCGCCTGGCCAAATCCCAGATCGCTGTTCAGACCGTGTCGCACATTGTCTCCGTCCAACGAGAAAGTACGCACGCCCAACGCAAACAATCTCTGTTCCAGCGCCTTCGCCACCGTCGATTTTCCTGAACCGGACAGCCCCGTAAACCACAGCACCGCCGCCCCATGACCGTTCTGCTCCTCCCGCATCGGCCGCGTAACCGCCACCGGCTCCCAGACCACGTTGGAGGAACGAACCGTGCGCACAGCAGGCCTGTCTCTCTCTTCCTGCTTCTGCACCAGCTCACTCACGCGCCGCGCCCGGTCCCGGATCATGCCGGCCGCTACCGTGTTGTTGGTTTGGGGGTCGATGAGTATGAAGCTGCCTGTGGCGCGGTTGATCTGATACGAGTCGAAGAAAAGAGGCTCCGTGGTTACAATCTGCCCGCGACCGATCTCGTTCAGTTGCAGCGTCTGCGCGTCCTCCCGGTGCATCGTGTCCACATTAATACGGTAGTTCAACTCCTGGATCGAGGCGCGTACCCGTCGCGTCGACTGCTGCAACCAGTACCACTGACCGCTGAAACTACTGGCAACCGGCCCCTCGATCTTCATCGGCTCTTCGCTCATCCAACACAACGTCGCGTCGATCTGGTTCGACGAGTGGGGCAGGTTGCGCACCCGTACCAGCATATCCCCCCGGCTGATGTCGATCTCATCTTCGAGCGTGATCACCACCCCGTCCCCGGCGGCAGCCCGTTCGCAGCTCTCGTCGCCGCGGTGGATCCCGGCCACGCGGCTGCGAATCCCGGCCGGCAGAGCCACCACCTCCTCGCCTACCGCGATGCGGCCGGACACGATCTGCCCGGCGAAACCGCGAAAGTCCAGATCAGCCGCGCCGTTCGCCCTGATCACATACTGTATCGGCAGGCGAAAGTCCACGTTGTTGCGGCCGGCCCCGATGTTGACCGTTTCCAGATGATGCAGCAGCGTTGCACCGTGGTACCAGGGCATGTTTTCGCTTTGGCTGACGATGTTATCGCCATGTAGCGCGGAGATGGGAATATACACGACGTCGCGCACGTTCAGCTTGGCCGCGAACGCGCGGTACTCGGCGACGATCTCCTGGTAGCGCGCCTCGCTGTATCCGACCAGGTCCATCTTGTTGACGGCGACAACGATGTGGGGGATCTGCAACAATGAAGCGATAAAGCTGTGCCGCTTCGACTGCGTGAGGACGCCTTTGCGGGCGTCAACCAGAATGATCGCCAGCTCCGCCGTGGACGCGCCGGTAACCATGTTGCGCGTGTACTGGATGTGCCCGGGCGTGTCCGCGATGATGAACTTGCGTCTGGGCGTCGCCGTATAGCGGTAGGCGACGTCGATCGTGATGCCCTGCTCCCGCTCCGCCCGCAGCCCGTCGGTAAGCAGCGCTAGGTCGACCGAAGGGTCGCCGCGTGCCGCGCTCGCCTGCTCGACCGCTTCCAACTGGTCTTCGAATATCGCTTTGGAGTCGTATAATAGCCGCCCGATCAAGGTCGATTTGCCGTCATCGACGCTGCCGGCGGTGGAGAAGCGTAGTAGATCCATCACAAATCCCAATATATCGTTACCAGCGGTCAGCGGACTGTAACTTCGCCGCCAATGATTTACGATCCGCTACGGCTAAAAGTAGCCCAGCCGCTTCCTGTCTTCCATCGCGGCCTCGCTGCGGCGGTCGTCGGCCCGGTCTCCCCGTTCTGTCACACGGGCGCTGGCGATCTCCTCGATGATCTCCTCCAGACTGCTCGCAGAGGAGCGAAACGCGCCCGTGCAGGTCATGTCGCCGATTGTGCGGAAGCGCACCCGTTCACACCTGACCGTTTCTCCCGACCGCGCTTCGACGTAGTCCCCGATCGCCAGCAGGATCCCGTCCCGGTTGACCACCTCCCGCTCGTGCGCGAAGTAGAGGCTGGGCAGGTCGATCCCCTGCTCGGCGATGTACTGCCAGATGTCGAGCTCGGTCCAATTGCTGATGGGGAAGACGCGGAAGTGTTCGCTGTTCTGTTTAGTGCCGTTGAACAGGTTCCACAACTCCGGCCGCTGATTCTTGGGGTTCCACTGGCCAAAGGCGTCGCGATGGGAGAAGAAGCGCTCTTTCGCACGCGCCTTTTCTTCGTCGCGGCGCGCGCCGCCCACCGCGGCGTCGATGCGCAGCTCAGCCACCGCATCCAGCAATGTTACCGTTTGCAACCGGTTGCGGCTGGGATCGCTGTCCGGCTCCTCCTGCACGCGTCCCGCGTCGATCGAGTCCTGCACCGAACGCACCAGCAGGCGAACACCCAGCTTCCTCACAAGCTGATCGCGAAAGGCAAGCGTTTCAGGAAAATTGTGGCCGGTGTCGATGTGCAACAGCGGAAAGGGAATCCGCCCCGGCGTAAAGGCCTTGCGCGCCAGATGCGCGCACACGATCGAATCTTTGCCGCCGGAAAAGAGGAGACACGGCCGCTCGAACTGCGCCGCCACCTCCCGCAGTACGTAGACCGCCTCCGCCTCAAGTTGACGCAGATGCCCGGTCAGGGGAACGGACGGTCGGACCTGCGTGCTCGCGCTCTCAACAATCGGAGAGTTGTCTGTCTCTCTCCCTCCGTCCTCTGTGCGGTCGCGGAGTCCGGAGGTCTCCGGCGCTTCTGCTGCTTCAACACCTGCTGGCAAGGTCGTCTCGTCCATGCCCTTTCTCACCTTCAGCGCTTCGCGATCGGTGGCGGTTTGTGCCGTCCACGGGTCAGGCACTGTAGCTTACGCGCTGCTGACCACAGAAGTTGGCTACCGTCCTTCAAAGTCTCCATAGTACGATGCAACCGCGCTTTCATCCAAACTTGAACACGCAGGGTGAGGAGTACGCCAGCCCGCTGAACCGCCTCTCCAGATTAGTACTCTCCCGCTCCCACAGTTACAATATGGTGGCCTCATACCTTCGTGACGATTGCACTTGACTGCCAGGATTCCCGGTACTCCCATCACGACAGTCGTATGGGCGCTCACCCAATAAAATGAAAGCGCATTGAACTGACTGCGCCAGGGCGCATCTCAGGCCCGCATCTCAGATAACAGCTGGAGTTTCCTCAAGGAGGATCCATGAAATTGCAAGCCCGACTCATGCGCCGGACCAGGCAGGTGAATGACGCAGGCAGAGAGAGAAGCGGGCCGCGCCTGGCCCTCGTCACCTTCCTCGTCCTCCTCCTTCTGCTTGTCGCAGCATGTACCACCGATGCCGAAGGCAACATCGTTGCTCCGGCCGTCGCCGTCGGCCCACAGCCTGCTATGCACAGAGGCGTCCCGGTCGGCTTTACGGCAGAGGGATATCCCTATCGCGGCGACCCGAACGCGCCCATCACCATCTACGAATACAGCGACTACGAATGTCCCTTCTGTGCCCGTCACGTGATCCAGACCGAACCGGCGCTCCTGGCCGGATTCGCCGAAAACGGCATGGTGAAATTCGTCTTCCGTGACATGCCCCTCTCCTCGATACATCCCAACGCGCTGGCCGCCGCCATTGCCGCCCACTGCGTGGGGGAGCAGGATATCGTCCTCTACTGGCAGATGCACGACAGGATCTTCCGGACCCAGAAGGAGTGGGCGCCTCGGGAAGAAGCGCTGTCCTTCTTCGCCGATCTGGCGCAGGAGCTGGGCGCCGATGCCACCCAATACGGGTCCTGCATGGCCAACAATGAAACACAGCTGACAAAGGTCAACGAAAGCCTGTCTGAAGCCCAGTCCTTCGGCTTCACTGGCACGCCCAGCTTCCGCTTTGTCTTTGAAGAGACCGGAGAGGCCTTCTCTTTCTCCGGCGCGCAGCCATACGACATGTTCAATGAATGGATCGGGACGATCGCAGCCGGCCGCACACCCCAGGGCGCGGCCCAGGCGCAACCGCAACAACAGCAGCAGCAAGGCGAGGGCGGGTTGCCCTTCTGGGCGACCGCGGAGGGCCTGAAGCCCGACCCCGATCGGCCCGGCTATACCTTGGCCGGTGACATGTACAAGGGCAGTAGCGACGCCCCAATCGTTGTCGTCGAATTCAGCGATTTCCAATGCCCCTACTGCCAGCGCCATGCCCTGACAACGCAGCCGGTTCTGGACGAGGAGTTTGTAGCCCCGGGTGCGGTGATGTGGGTATTTAAGCATTTTCCCATCGAAAACATCCATCCCTTTGCCTTTACCGCCTCGGTCGCTTCCGAGTGCGCCGCCGAACAGGAGGCCTTCTGGCAGTTCCATCATCGCCTTTTCGTCGACATGGATCTGTGGTCTCGCTCGGAGAACACAATCTACTTTATGGAGTTGGCGGCTGAATACGAGCTGGACACCGATGCCTTTGCAGCCTGTCTGGCAGGGGACGCACCCGCGCAGGCCGTGCAGGGTGATATGCGGGACGGCGCGCCCTTTGTCCGCGGCACGCCAACCTTCGTCGTCCTTGTCGGCGGTCAGGGTCGGCTGATCCCCGGCGCCCTGCCCACCGATCAGTTCGTGGCCGCGCTCTCGCAGATGCTCGCCGAGCTTTCGGTCACCGGCAATGACGGCTAGCCGTTTTCTCGCCTCTCTTCCCCCGCTCCTCGCCTTCGGTATCTACTGACCCCTGGCCCCTGGTGTCTAGCGCCAGGGGCTGTCTCTTTCTTGGGCGGTCGGCCGCAAGCGGCCTCCCTTGTGCGGGGGGACACCCCCCGCAACGCCCCCCGGGACACGCCCCGCCGTCAGTGTGCGGGGACACGCGCAGGCGGTCGCCTGCCGAAAAGCCGTCACCAAAACCTGATTCCTGCCGTCGCCTCGAACCTGCAGCCTCAGCCAAGTTCCTGCCTTGCAACGAGATCCACACTTGTAACGTCGTCAACTGGCGAACAGGGGATCGCCCCACCGCTCACTGCCCCGATCTGTGTTTCATTGGCGGATCGTAGGCAAATCGCCCAAAAGCCGCGCGCTATTCTCCTGTCGTCATTTTGCACATTTCAGCAACTGCCTGCCATCTGAGTCTCTGCGAAAACTCACAAATCAGGGACTCGAAAACGCCCGCAGGCCCGCCTCTTTTCCCACAACTCCAGTGTAACCGCCCGGAATTCTTTCAGAAACGCATTACCGATTCCGGGAAGTTTCATCCGCCGCCAACTACCCGGACGCCGGTGCAGGAATCGGACCCCGGCCTGGCCGTTGCTCTTGTATCGCCAATCTGCGCTGTGATACAATTTCGACAGATAGAATAAGAGCCGATGCGCGCGCATTTCGCTCACTGCAAGTCTATGCCGCCGAACGCCGCGGGAACAGGGCGTTCGGCGGGTTTGACCTGTGGGGCACTGTATCCCTGCCGGCAATGCAGGGGAACGCGGAGCCGATGCGCGCGCTTGCTTCTCTATTGGAACTGGTAGAGCCGGTAATGCGTTGAACGGTTGCTCGCCTCAGTGCAGTAGCCACAGGTGTCAGGAGCGCCATCTGCCCGGAAACGTTTTCCAGCGGCCTATGCTTACCCTCCCCTCCTCGCGAGGCTGGATTCGGCGGCTATGGGCCGTGTCTTCGTGTCTACTATGCGGGTTTCTCCTCCTGTTGATGACGGGCCATGCCCCCGCGCCGGCATATGCCGAGACTCGATCCGCGCTGCCGCGTCAATCCGCAACCGCGACCTCCCCCATCGATGTCATCGTCATTCTCGACGACTCTGGCAGCATGGCCACCTGCTGGCCCTGGCCGCAAGGAAAACCGCCATCCGGTCCCCCTTGTGAGGACGCCAGTCTCAACGCCCCCAGCGACCCTAATGAACTGCGCTACAGCGCCGCCCGCCTGCTGGTCCATCTCGCCGACAGCACCGACCGCATCGCCGTGCTGCGTTTCGAAAGTACCGCCGAGGGCGTCGGCGCCATGAGTCTGTTGCAGGAGGTCGGCAGCCCCGAAAACCGTAGCCGTTTGGCTGCCTCGCTTCAGTCCCCCGAGGAATATGCACTGCGCGGCTACACACGCATGGACCTGGGCCTGCAGGAGGCGCTGCGGCTGCTCGAACTTCACGGCGATCCCAACCGCAGCCAGTACGTGCTGCTGCTGACCGATGGCGAACCAACCGCCCCCTTGCATGTCACCGGCCAGCGGACGACCATCACCAATCTCGTGGCGCAGATCGAGGACGCCGGCGCGCTGCTCTACCCTGTGATCCTCTGCAATCCAGATGCGGGCTGCGCCGGTGACTTCCTCAAAGCCAGCTCGCCTCTGGCGCGTGAGGCCAAGAGTTCCCAGGACCTTCTGCTCATCTTCAGCGAGCTTTTCGCCGAGATGAAGTCGGACCGCTCGGTCGTCACCCACCGTAATGTGCAGGGCAATCTGACTGTTTCAATTCGCAATGCGCATGGCGCCGGCAGTATCGCCTTCGTCAGCCCGCAGTCGGCGATCACGGCTGTAGAACGCGACGGTGCGCCGATGCAGACACAGAGCCTGCTCGCCGATGGCAACATCGACCTCAACACCGCTGTCGCGCCGCTGGCTGCCGGCGAATGGGTGGCCAAAACGACCGATCTGAGCACCTTTGCCGTCGTCCAGGCCGACAGCTATCCTGAGCTGCTCTTCCCGCCTCCCAGCGTGCGAGGCAACGCCGCCTCTACGCGCTTCCTTCCCATCGGCAAATCACCCCTCGTCGTCGTTGCTGGCGCCGGGCCCGCTGCCGACGAACCGCTGATGCTCAACGGCAACCTGCCGATCCCTCTCCTGGGTCAGGACCCGATCAGCGGCAGAACGGTCGCGGCCCAGCAGCTCACCGGCGGCGTGGAAAAGGTCATGGTTCAGTTGGGAGAAGATAGAGAACCGCTGCAACTGCGGCGCACCTTCCGCCTTCACACCGCGGAGACGCTGCCCGAGGCACAGGTCTTCTCTCCCTCTGCCAGCAAATCCGGAATTCTGCAGGACGGCAGCCTGCAGTTGCAGGTCGGTTTTGGCCCCGGCGTTCAGCTCGAAGACCTTCAGGCCGCCGTCTACATTACCGACCTTGACGGCGGCGATATGGTTTACCGGAGACGGATCAACTGTGGCGAACGTGTCTGCTCCGACGACGGCTTTATGCCGCAGGACGGGCGTGACTACGAGGCGCTCTTCCTGGTGACCGCGGCGATCGATGGGGTCCGTTTCGGAGACTATGCGCGCACGCTTCTGGAAGTGGAACCGGCCATCTATGTGCGCGGCCTGCCGGCCGAAATCGATCTGGCCAAGATGCCGCCCGAAGGATGGCCGCTGACGGTCCAGGCGAGTACGGTTGAGGAGATTGGAACGCTGGAAACTTCGTTGGTCCTGCGCCGGTCCGATACAAGCGAAATCGTGCGCGAAGTTTCCGTCAACCTGTCTATTGAAGTGCCCGAAAATGGAATTCAGACAGCGCTCCTGCATGTGGACGGCCTCGATCTGCTGCGCCCCGGCCAGTATGAAGGCCAGCTCAATCTGTCGGCCTTCAGCCCGGCCGGTCTGCCCATGGAGGTCCAGGTGCGTCCCGCCCCCTCGCTGCCTTTGACCCTGAACATTCCCCGCTCCCAGGCGCGCATCCAGGTGCAGGAGGCCGACTTCGGCGCGCTGCTCTACGATACCTCACCGAACTTCCGGCTGGACGAGCAGATCCTGCTGCCGGTCGCCTACAGCGGGGACACGCCCTTTCGCCTGACCGTTGAGCTGGCCGAAAGCAGCTGCAGCGGCCTCACCGCCACAGCCGGTGACCTGCAGCCCTTCGATGCGGCGGGCCACGGCGCGGCTGACGACGCGGGCTCGGATGGTACACAACCGGCGAACTGGGCGCTGCCCGTGCGCCTGCAAAGCGAAGGGCCCATGTCCGCCGGCAGCTGTCACGGCCTCCTCAGTCTCGCCGGTCCCAGCCAGGACTTCGACGTCCTTTCCGCTCACTCCCCCTCCGGCGCGGGTCCCTCCTCGACGGCGACAGTGCCTTTCCGTATCCAGATTCGCGATGTGGAGTGGGGTGTCGCCGGCGCCCTCGATTTTGGCGATCTGGGGCGGCCCGGCGAAAAGGCGACGGAAACGCTCTACCTCCGCTTCAACGGCAAAACGCCCTTTGTGCTTGAGATCGTTGGAATTGCCGCATCCGCAGAGACCGGCAGCGGCGTGATCGAATTGGATGAACTCTTCCTTGAAGCCCCGCCGGTGGAAGTCAACGGCCTTCCCGATAACGAAGGCTTTTTCGAAGTCCCCGTCACCCTCATCGCCCGTAAAGCTCTACCCAAAGATGCCCTGAGCGGCTCCTTCTACAGCGGAGAGCTGCTGTTGAGCATTGTCGGCCTGGCCGGCGAGATTCGGTCGGTCGATATCAACTTTCGCAGCCCGACCCTCTATCAGCGCTATGTAGAGTGGTGGCTGCGTCCGTTTTACACCTTCCCGCTGGTTTTCTGCACCGGGCCGATGGCGCTCCTCGGTTTGCTCATTGTGGTGGCACGCGCCCGCACTCGCGGGTACAATATGGATGACGATGAAGATCCGGGATTGACCCTGCCTGGGCAGGATTCCCACCTAACGCCTGGGTACGCTGCCGGCCCGGTCATGTCGAATGCGGCCGGGGGGCCAGCGCACGCGTCCTACCCGCCACCCGTCCCAGGACCAGCGGCAGGTTTGCCAGGCTATTCGCCCGCCTTTGAAAATATCGCCGATACCGCGTCTGCGCGTCCTGCCGGTTCCGGCAGTTCGGACGGCTGGCAAGGCGCCGGTGCGGGAAATCAGGAGTCTGCCTGGGACTCAGCATGGGACCAGAAAGGCTGGGGAGGCGACCCTTACTCGGCCGCAGGATCCGACGGCTTCGGCCCGACGCAGCCCGCCAGCGACGACTTGGGCTGGTCCTCTCCGACTCCGGGCGACGGGGCGTTTGGCGACGAGCAGAACGGTTCATCACACGGCGCAGGCGCGGCCGACCCTTGGGGAAGCCCGCGCGACAGTTTCTAGCCCCCGGCTTTCAGTGCGCTGCTGCCGCAGCATGCCGCTGGCACCGGAGATTAAGACCGTCGGAGGCAACCTGTACGAACGAGAACGCGAATCTGAGTACGGACGATAAATCTCTTTACAAGGAAGCCGTATATGGAGCAAAACGGGGCGCCGTTTATCAGTGAAAAGCCGACAATTTATCCGACCCTCGTGGTCGGGGTGGGCGGTATGGGCACCAATGCTGTGCGCGCGGTCAAACGGCGCCTGCGCAAAGCATGGGGCGGCGAAACGCTGCCGGCCATGATTCAACTGCTGGCCCTGGATACCGAACCGCTGATCAACAGGCTCGATCAGGAGCCTCTCTACGCCGATGAATCGGCCTACATGGGCAAATTCGACGCAACACGCCTCGTCGACAACCTCGAAAACCATCCAGAGATCGCCCGCTGGTGGGACTACCCCTCAATCCCGCTCGGCTATATCCATAACGGCGCCAAACAGCTGCGGCCCATCGGGCGGCTCTCCTTCTTCCGCAACTACGTCACCTTCAAGAGACTTCTGGAGACCAAATACGCGGCCCTGGACAAGATCCGCGATCTGGAGATGGCGCAGAACCGCCGCTTCCCCGTGATGAGCAACTACCAGCTCGTCTATATCGTCAGCAGCCTCTGCGGCGGCACCGGAGCCGGCATGTTTATGGACGTGGCGCACCGCGTGCGCGCCCTCGTGCGCAGCAACGCCCGCGTTGTCGGCATCTTCTTCATGCCCGATGTGCTTGAAGAGGAGATCAACAGCGATCTGCAGCGCCGGCGCATCAAAGCCAACGCCTACGCCGCGCTCAAAGAACTGAACTACTTCCAGGAAACCCAGCAGTTCCAGGAACTCTATCCCAGCGAGCAGCGGGCGCTGCCCGACACCCCCTACGCACCGTTCGACTTTATCTTTCTGGTCGGGCGTACCAATCGCGACGGTCGCAGCCTGGCACGCAAAGCCGATGCCGAAAATCTGGCCGCACACCTGATCCAGCTCACCGCCATCAGCCATCTGAGCAGTGAAATCCTCGGCCTGGAGGTAAATGTCGTGCGCGAACGCATGTCCGGGAGCGTCGCCGCCGCTGAGGTGGTGAACGACCGTCGCACCGTACTGCTTCCGGGAAAGAGTAACTACCTCGTTTACAGCAGCTTCGCCGCCTCAGCCATCGTCGCGCCCGACGAATCACTCGTCAACTTCTGGCAACAGGCTTTCCTGGCAGACTGTATGAGGCGTTTGGCCGCCGGGCCGGAGCTCAACGACCCCCGCCAGCCTATCTCCCCGCAGACCCGCCAGAAGGTTGTCACCGCTTGGCAGGGCCTCCTGGCCAGGATGCGCTCCCGCTACCTCTCGCTCGACAACGACCGCCTGGAGGAGATGGCCGAGGAGGTCGAAGAACAACGCGGCGCCTGGCTCGGCTTCAAGTCCGCAGTTGACGAAACATTCCGCCAGGTAATCCTGGATACGGGACTGCGCGGCGCGCTGACGCTGATCGACCTGCTGGCGCCGCTGAATCCCTCCACCGCGCCAAACGAATCTCTGATCAAACAGAGACTCTTTCTGTTGAACAATCATCCCGTCATGGAGGAGGACCGCGTCCGCTGGCGCTCCCTCCTCGCCCAGCAGGGCGGCGCCGCCGAACAGATCGGCCAGATTGCCGGCGGCCTCGGCGACCTCATGCTGGCCGCCTTCAACCCCCGCCAGGCCCGCGACCGCGCCCGTGACATGCGCCAGAGCAAGGCCCGCGCCCGTCTTCACCAGCGCCGCGACATCCTGGAGCGAATCCTTGTCGAGCGCCTCTTCGCCTACGGCACACAGCTGCGGGAGCTGTTCCGCGCACAGATCGACTATGCCGGCAGCGCGCTCGGCCGCGCCAATCATGCCGCCAGGCGGGCCGCGGAACGGATCGACCCCCGCATCCCCGACGGCACCGCCAGCACCAATACCTACTACGAACTCGAGACCGGCGCCGTCGGCCGCGACTACCTGCAGCACTTCTATCGCACCGCAGCCCAGGTCGTCTATCCCAGCGACTGGGAGGTCCTGCTCGGGCCCGTGATCGACCGCACCTTGAACTTCGGCCAAGCGGTCAGCGGCGAGGAGCTTTTCGCAAACCTCACCAATGCGATCGCCACCGAAAGAGGGCTGTTGGGCAGGGTTCTGCAGTGCGTCGATATCCGCCACATCATCGGTGTGCAACACGGCGAAGAGACACAGCAGGCCCGACCTTTGCCCAACAACCGCGTCCAACAGTGGCTGGACCGTCTGAACCCCTACATCCGCTGGGATTCGGACCGATTCAGCTTCCACGACGGTAATCTGGAGCATATCCGCCTGGCGGCCACGCCGTCAACGCGCGAGGACGATGCCCAGCTGGCATTGGCGATGGTCGGCCAGGAGGACATGAAATGGATACCCACCGGCGACACCGGGCGCATGGACGCCGTCTGGATCGTCCACGGCCTGCCGGTGACGCTGATCGACCGCCTCGACGAGTTTCGGGCGCAATATGAAAACAAACTCGATTTCCCCGCCCGCGAGGAGTTTCATCTCCATCCCGCCTGGGTCGACCTGCCCGAAATCACCGAAGGCGATTTCTAGCTTTGGCTCGATTCCTGATTCTGCCAAAGATCTGCAGACCTGTACCGACCTCGGCCATCTGTTATACAATAAGTTTCTTGACGCCGAACACAACCCGGCAACGAAGAACTAGAAACTAAAAACTAGAAACTATCAAATGATTCCCGGCGCAACCCGCAGCCGAGCCGCAATTCTATGTCTTGGGGGATGGGGCCTGCAGACCATGCTCCACTTGGCGCCGCGCCTGCACGCCGCCCAGGAGCAGCGTAACGCTAGCGGCGTCGACGGCCCCGACCTGACGCGCATTACCCGCTTTGCCGCTCTCCTGCCGTCCGACCAACTCAATTTTCAGGACGAGATCACTCTCAACCTGTTCACCCTGCAGGACTATAGTCTGCCGCCATTCTATCTCGAACGGCTGCTAACCGGTCTGATGCGTTCCCCGCCCCCGGCCGTCCCGGAACTGCCGCAGACCACCAACCACTGGCGGCGGGCTACCAGCCAGCGGCGGGCCAGCCTGCTGCTGGCTGAGGCCGAAGACACGCTGCTCCCGCTGCAATGGCAGGCGACCTCCTTTTCCCGCAATCCGGCCGCAGTTGCAGGCGCACCGCACGCAGCCGCTAAGCCTCCTCGCAGGGGCCTGCCCTGGCCCTTCCGGCGATCAAGCAAAGACGCTGGCGCCGGCGGTGTTCCCGGTAGCACAGATTACACTCCTGCTTCGCCCGCAGCCTCGGCTGAACCGCCAACACGGCGGCATGCATTTCGCGCTGCGATCAAGGACGGCGGCAGCATTGCCCAGCTGGTCGCCTCCAATATCATCGATCCCATCCGCGCCGATACCCTTGTGCCCGGCGACCCCTTTGTACAGACGACGCTGTATGTGATCGCACCCCTCTTTGAACCGTTGACGTCGGCGCTGATCTGGCCAACCATCGCGCACCAGCTCAACTATCTGGGACAGCGTCACATTGCCCAGGTCGTCGGCATCTTCGCCGCCGGCAGCTACGCCACCGATGCCAGCCGCATTGTCGAAGACGCTTCCTGCTACGCGGCACTGGCCGAACTGGAGGCCTTCGCCGGCCTGCGTCGCGCCAACCTCAAACAGGTCGTCTCCTCCATCTTGAAAGGTTCCAAGGCTCGGGGCGCACTGCCGGAGGAGTGGCTGGGACGGCCGCTCTTTGACCGCATCTACCTGGTGGACCGGGAAAAGAGCAATCAAGGCCTGGCCCGCAACAGCTACGAGCTCTCCGTTCTCGTTGGCAATACCCTTCAGGCCCTCATCGCCGCCGATGGGGCCGCATATATTGACGAACAGGTCGGTATCGATCTGCGCAACGCCAGCGAACGCCCCTACAGCCTGCTCGGCGCCGCCGCCGATCATGTGCCGCTGGACTATATCTTCCGCGCCGCGCAGCAGCATGAAGGAAAGCGGCTCGTCCGTGAGCAGGTCCTGCTCCAGCCCGCGAGCGTACTCGGTGCTCCCGTCCCCGGCACACCTGGCCCCGGCGGTTCCGCCGACCGCCTCGAACCACTGGCCTCCCTGCAGCATTTGGGCGCAACCTCGCACCAGGTACTGAACCGGCTCATCGAGCAGATGCCCGACCTCTTCCGTAAGCTGAACCCCGAATCGATCCAGGATCTTGCAGTCCATCCGGGTTACGTGCTGCCGTCGGCTACTGCGCGCAAGATGCGCGGTCTCAATCCGGTCCGCTGGCAGGCCGCTTTCGACAATCAGCTCCTGAGCGTGCTGGCCCAGTCCGAAGGGGATTTCGGCGCAGGCGCGCTGGACGCGGCCTGGGGACTTGACGCCCTGGACGAAAACGGTCTCCCCGTTAACCCCTCCGAAAGCCGCTTTCTGCCGGCCGTCGCGCAGCAGATGCGCACCCATCTGCTAAACCTCATCGGCGCCGAGCCTTCAGGACTCCTGCATGCGCGACGCCAACTCCACCAGTGGCTGTTTGAGCTGGAGCAGGAACGACTCATGCCGTCTCTGGCAGCAGGGGACGCCGCCGCCTTCGTTCCCGCCGATGCAAACCGCGTTGAACGACAACTGGAGCTGCGCGACTGGCGCAACCGCTACCGGCGCACGCTCGCCGAAAAGCCATCTCTGTTCGGATCACTGACGCGGGTGCTCGGTCTGCTGAGTGGTATCGTTCTGCTGACCCTGCTCTACCTGTTCGGCTCCGGCTTGGTCGGTAGTGCGGACGATATTGTCACCGTGCAGAACGATCCCTCCTTACTTACCCAGCTGATGACCGCGGCGTCCTTGGACGCTGTCGTCGACTTCATCGGCAACGAAGCCAACGCAGCCACATTCATCGGGTTGATGATCGGCGCGTTTCTCGGCGCGACCACCTCCTATCGGAGGCGGGCGCAGCGCGTGCAGAAGCTGCGGCGCGAACGGGTCAATCTCGCCTGTTCTGAACTGACCGCCGGTCTGCAGGACAGCGTGTGGAGGGGCTTGGGCCGCGTTCATGATCGTCTGGAACAGATGCTGAAGCAGATGGACCAGGCTCTCGACCAGGCCTGTCAGTCACTGCAGGAATGGTCCGTCAGCGAAAACATGCCGCCCCTCCCGCCGGAGGATGCGATCACCTCCCATCTTTACCGGCCCCATCTCAGCCAGAACATGTGGCAACGCTGCCTGGCCTTCATGCGCGGCCGTCAGGACGTAGACGCTGGCGGCACGCCCCTAACCGTCGCCACCGGCTACAGGGAAGGCGAAGCACGCCTACGCGCCATTTGGACAGCACCCGATCGACTCGAACGGCTGGCGGCCCTGTTCACCGGCCGGCAGCCGTCGTCCACCCCCCTCGCAGATATTCTGGCCTCCTTTGTTCGCGAGAGCGCCCAGGCTGCCGTCGGCGAGAGCCCGCCCGCCCTCTCCGATCAGGAACCGGACGGCGGCCAGGCCGCGCACGACAGTGAAGCCGACATGGCACGGCGGGCATTCGTGCGTACGCTCGCGCAGGAGTACAACCTGGAGCATCTGCTCTGGCGCGACACGACCTCGGCAGAGGGATTTGCCTCACCCTATCAGGATGAGGAGTTCACGCCCGTCTCGACCGCCACCCTGCGCTACTTGGAAAGTATGTGGAATGCCGCCAAGCCCTCCGCCAACTACGATGTATCGGACCGGCTCGCGGCACACGGGCTGCCCGTGGAGTTCGCAGCGGTCTCCGGCGACCCCGACAGCGACCTGACCGAGGACGTACTGCAGAGCCTGCGCATCCCCCGTCTGTTGACCGGCAACCCCTTTCAAATCGCCTTTGTCCGCACCCTGCATGGTCTTGAACTGAGCGATCTGGGAAGCATGACCCGCTATCTGGCCGAGCTGGGCCGCATGGATAACGCCTCGCGCCAGCAGATTCTGCTCACCGACCTCATCCACGCCGAGATGTATAATCAGCAGAACCCGCGCGATGCCCGCTCCGCCTGGTCATAGCCGTAACTCCGCCGCGCGCAGCGAACAGAAGCCCTTTTTGAGTTAAGAATAGAGTCCAGCAGCCTATAGCCGGGGTGACTGCAGTCGGCTAATCCGCAACCGCTTCGCCGAAGGTGCGGGGTGTGCTCGCCGCGTCCTCGTCAGTCTGCCCTGGCTGCGCGGGCGGGAGGCCCTCGATGCCATCGGCAGCCAGCACAGGGAGCAGGGCGGCAATCGCACATTCGACCATCGAATCATCGGGCGGACGGGTGGTGATGCGCTGGAGCAGCAGACCCGGCGCAATCAGGAGCCGCATGAGCGGGTTTTCGGCATGGTTGGCGCTGAAGCGGATGATTTCGTAGGAGATCGCGGCAACCAGCGGGACGAGCAGCAGGCGGGTGACAAAACGCAGAACCAACGCCAACCAGGGATACTCGATCCAGGCAAAGGTGAGAGGGGCGAAGAGGAGAATGCTGATCACAAGCACGTAAAGCAGGAAACTGGTTCCGCAGCGTACGTGCTGAACACTGTACTTCTGTACATTGTCGACCGTGAGTCGCGCACCGTCCTCGTAGGCGTTGATCGCCTTGTGCTCGGCGCCGTGATAAGCGAACACGCGGCGAATATCGGGCAAAAGGCTAATCGCCCACAGATAGACCACGAACAGAATCAGGCGGATGCCGCCTTCGGCCACGGCGTCGAGATAGGGGTTGTGTTCAAAGAAGCCGGCAAACCAGCGGCTGGCCATCGTCGGAACCAAAAAGAAGACCGCCACCGCAAACGCGAGGCTCGTCGCGATCGTCGTCCACGCCACCGGGCCGGAAAACTCAACCTGCTCCTCGGCGTCGTCCTCCTGCATCGCCACGTCCGCGCTCCACATCAGCGCCCGCATCCCCAACCCGAGCGCATCCCACAGCAGGGCCAGCCCCCGTACAAATGGCCACTGCCCCCACTTGCGCGTATAGATTTTGGCCGTGAGCGGCTCCTCGTGGATGACGATCGTGCCCTGTGCGTTACGCACCGCAATCGACATCGCCTTGCGGCCCCGCATCATCACGCCTTCGATAACAGCTTGGCCGCCGTAAAATTGTTTGCTCACAAGTCTCGCTCATCTGGCGGAGCGGCAGCGCTTAAGCCGTCGCTCTGTGGTGTTGTTTTGAGGGCAATAGTTGCCCACTGCTGTAAGGGAGAACAACCGCAATTGCGGCATCGATCGACAGTTCGCGCCTGCATACAGCGAACGTGATTGTAGCACCGCAGTTTTAGAGGAAGCAAACCCTGGGTGATCCGTTCGGACCCGCAGTCTGTCGCAGTCGCGTGGCTGGACCCGAGAACCTCGCGCTACGTCATAGCGAAGGTTTACTGCATTCCGTAAGTATGGACCTGCTCTTGACAGCAATTGTCTACCTTCTCTGCTACCATCTATCCAGCCGATTTTCGTCAATTTTCGACATTTTCCTGTCCCTTCTTTCTGGAACTGCTTGACTCATTCTCCGTGCCCCATTCAGGGGCTTATCCTGATTCGGAAGACTGTCTGTCAAACCGGCCAGGATCAGGTAGTGTATGTCCCGAGACTGGCCCATCTGAACGAGACAATTCCTGTTTGAAACCGCTAAAGTTGGGAAGGGGGTTTTCTGCGGCCTCATTGCAAGTAGCACCTTCAGTTGGCCCGTCTTGCTTCTGATCACCCTAGGTAAAACAGTGTCAACGGCCCTTGAGGACTCCCGGCCAAACTGTGGTATTCGTCTGAATCTGCGTAACTGCTGCCATCAGCAATTTATTGACAGCTTGAAAACCCTTACAGTATCATCACTTTCACAATGGATGCATCCGCTTGGACCTGTCACGCGGACTGAAGGAGGATGAAAAGTGCGACTTATTCTGAAACTTGCCTCGCTACTGCTGGTAGCATCTCTTGTGCTGGCGGCCTGCTCCTTGGCGCCGCCCGCACCGGTGGACGAGCCGGCCGTGGCCGCTTCTGCCGCGGATGAAGAGAAAATCATCTACCTCGGCGCTGCCGTCAGCGAAACCGGCAAATTCTCCCGCGAGGGCAAAGACACTCGCCAGGGGTACGGCCTTTGGCTGGACTGGGTGAACAATGAGTACGGCGGTATCAAGGTCGGCGACGACCGCTACAAGGTAGAGCTGATCATGTACGACGACGAGGGCGATCCCGATACGGCTGCCCGTCTCGTCGAAAAGCTGATCAACGAGGACCGCGTCGACTTCCTCCTGGGACCCTACAGTTCGTTCTTGACCCAAAGCGCCAGCGCAATCGCCGAAAAGTACGGCAAAATTATGATCGAGGGCAATGGTGCCGCCGAACCGCTCTTTCAGCGAGGCTTCCAGAACCTGTTTGCGGTCTTGACGCCGGCCATTAATTACACCCGGTCTGCCTTGCAATTGCTGGCCGAGAGAGGAGCCAAAACGGTCGTCATCGCTTACGAGGACACCGCATTTCCCACCAGCGTAGCCGACGGCGCCCAGCACTGGGCCGCGGAGTATGGGCTTGAGGTGTTAGGCGTCGAGACCTACCCGGTAAACGTTGCCGACGTCAGCGGCATCATGTCCAAATTCAAGGAGTTGGAGCCCGACATCTTCGTAGGCGGCGGCCACTTTAACGACGCCGTCCTCTTTATACGCGCGGCCAAGGAATTGGACTTCAACCCCAAGGCAATGGTGATCACAGTCGGCCCCAGCAACCCGAAACTAATTGAAGAGGTCGGCGTCGATACCGAATATGTCATTGGCCCGACGCAGTGGGAAGCGTCGATGAGCTACGCCGACGGCTACTTCGGCACCGCCGCCGAGTACGCGGAACGGTATGAGAAGATGTGGGGCGAACCGCCCACCTACCAGGCCGCGGAATCAACTGCCACCGCGCTGGCCCTGCACATCGCCATCGAGCAGGCCGCCTCGCTGGATACCGCCGCCGTCCGTACTGCCCTGCGCAATCTTGACGTGGTCACCTTCTACGGCCCTATCAACTTCGACGAAAAGGGCCGCAACGCCGGCAAACCGATGGGGGCAATCCAGATCCAGGACGGCGAGATTCTGGTCGTGGCGCCTACCAACGCCGCCGTCACCGAACTGAACTACCCGGCGCCGCCCTGGAAGGATCGCTGATCGGGAGGAGTGAGCGCAAAGTAGCGGGTTTGGCCGTTGCCGAATCCCCTGGTTCAGATTCTTGACAACGGCCTAACTGAGAATGGGAAACGCCCGCTCCTCACGCCTTGCAGGTTACGCCTATGGACCAACTCTTACAGGCTCTAGTCAGTGGGCTGCTGCTAGGCGGCTTTTACGCGGTCATGGTTCTGGGTTTCTCCGTGATCTGGGGCGTGATGGGCGTGATCAACCTCGCCCACGGTGAATTCCTCATGATCGGCGCCTACATGGCGTGGGGCCTCTTTCGCCTTTTCGGAATGGACCCCTTCGCCTCCCTGGTGCTTATTCTGCCCCTGATGTTCCTGGTCGGCTACCTCTTGCAGATAGTTTTGATCAACCGCATCGTCGAGCGCCCCCATCTGATGACCCTGCTCGTCACCTTCGGCGTCTCCATAGCTCTCGCCAATCTCTTCAAACTCCAGTTCACGTCGGACCCGCGCAACGTGGCCGTAGCCTACAACGGCTCCGTGCAGCTGGCGGGAGTCACCTTCCCAATCGTCAAGACTATCATCTTCGGCGCAGCCATGTTAATCATGGTCTGCCTGCACTTTTTCCTGCAGCGCACCCGCCTCGGCAAATCGATCCGCGCCGCAGCCCAGAACAAGACCGCCGCCCGCATCGTCGGCGTTGACATTAATCGCGTCTACGCCATTACGGCCGGTATCTGCATCGCCCTCACCGCCGCCGCCGGAGCCATGCTCAGCCCCACGCAGGCGATCTTCCCGTTCATGGGGCCGCCCTTCACCTTGAAGGCGGTCACAATCACCGCCCTTGGCGGCTTGGGGCGTATCCCCGGCGCACTGATGGGCGGCATGGTCCTCGGCGTGACCGAAATCTTCGTCTCCACCTACGTGCCAGGTATCGGCACCAATCTGGGCGTCGCCACCAGCTTCGTCCTCCTGGTCTTGATCCTGGTGGTACGGCCCCAAGGTCTTATGGGCGGTCTGCGCCCGCTCGACGCGGAGGCCGAGTGATGGGAACCGGCACACCCGCAAACAAAAGCGAGGAACGAGCGCAGAGGAAGCCTTCCCTCCCATTTCTCGCACCTGTTCACTCGCTCCTTGCCGGCTGGATCGGGTTGGTGCTCTGGCTTCTGCTGCTGCTCCTGCTGGCTCTGTACCCGTACACCGGCGTCTCCAGCGTCGCCCTGTTCGTCGGCAGCCAGATTTTTGTGCTGGTAACCCTGGCTTCCAACTGGAATCTGATCGGCGGCATGACCGGCTACGTCGACTTCGGCCACGCCGTCTTTTTCGGCATCGGCGCCTATATCATGGGCATCCTCGTGACCGGCGCCCCTCTCCTGATCTCCCCCGAGTGGGGCTTCTGGCAGGCCCTGCCGGCCAGTGGGGTTGCCGCGGCCCTCTTCGCCCTCCTGGTCGGCTTGCCGACCCTGCGTCTCAAAGGACCTTACTTTTCCATCGCCATGCTCGGGACCCTGGTGGCGATGCGCGAAATCGCACGCGTGCTCCGCCCGTTCACCGGCGGCGGCGTCGGCCTCAACCTGCCCCCGATTCTCAACCGGTTGGGCGACTACTATCTGATGTTGGCCGTAATGGGCCTCGTCGTGTCGCTGATCTGGTGGATCCAGCGCAGCCAGTTCGGCCAGAGCCTGATCGCCATCCGCGAGGACGAAATCGGCGCCGAAATGCGCGGTATCAACACGACGCTCCACAAGATCGCCGCCTTCATGATCGCCGCCTTTTTCACGGGGATCGTCGGCGGGTTCTGGGCTTGGCAGAACACTTACATCGATCCTGATGTCGTCTTCGTCGAAGCGCGCACCGTCGAGATGGTGATGATGTCGATGCTGGGCGGTCTCGGCACGGTCTGGGGTCCTCCCCTCGGCGCTGTCGTTATCTACTATCTGCAGGACCTCCTCTGGGCCAATCTGTACGACAGGCATCTACTGGCGCTTGGCGTGCTTCTGGTCGCGATTGTGCTGTTCATGCCGGAGGGCATCCTCGGTACGCTGGGAGATCGCAGCAGCACATCGCTCGGACGGCTCTTGAGCCGCGTCGGCAGGAGCAAGTAGTGGTTACTGCAAAGAATACGCAACCAGCCTCAAACCGCGATCATGACCTCTGACCGAAAACCCCTGTTGGAGGGGCATACCGTTTCCAAATATTTCGGTGGCCTCGCCGCCGTCAACAATGTTGATTTCGCCGTCTATCCCGGCGAAATCGTTGGTCTGATCGGGCCCAACGGCAGCGGCAAGACAACCCTCTTCGACTGCCTGAGCCGCTTACAAACCATCGACGGCGGCGCAGTATCCTTTAAGGGACGTGACGTGACACGGGCGCGCCCCTATCAGGTTGCCAGAATGGGATTGGCACGCACCTTTCAGTCGGTGCGCGTCTATCGCAAAATGACCGTCCTCCGCAACATGCTGATCAGTCACCAGTGGCGGGATACTTCGCTTCTGCGCTTGCTACGGCCCAGCCCCGCCGGCACCGCCCGCCGCGCCCATCAACTGCTCGACTTCCTCCAGATCGAGCACCTGGCCGGCGAGGAGGCAGGCCACCTGTCCGGCGGACAGCGCCGCCTGCTGGAGATCGGCATGGCCCTGATGCCCGACCCCGATATCCTGCTTCTGGACGAAGCCACCTCCGGCGTCAATCCAACCCTGATCGAAACCATCAAAGATCGTATCCGCACACTCAACGCTCAGGGGAAGACTTTCCTTCTGATCGAGCACAACATCAACTTCATCGCCGATCTCTGCAGCCGTGTCTACGTGCTCAATCACGGCGAAATGCTGGCCGAAGGCACGCCCCAGGAAATCCTGCAAAACGATGCCGTCATCGACGCCTACTTTGGAGCCTGAATCCGGTGCCCTCATTCCATTCACCTGGCACTGAAGTTACTGGCCACTAACCACTGACCACTAAAAATGTCTGCCCCTCTTCTCACCGTCGAAGACGTCTATGCCGGCTATCAGGACTTCGATATCCTGAAGGGCGTTTCCCTCGTCGTGCATCCCGGCGAAATCGTCTGTGTCATCGGCCCTAATGGCGCCGGCAAGTCGACCGTCTTCAAGGCGATCTACGGCTTCGTCAGTGTGCGCCTGGGCACCGTCCACTTCGATGGGCAGGAGATCACCAACGCCCGCCCCCAGGTCGTCCTCAGTGCCGGCATCTCGATCGTTCCCCAGCTGCGCAGCGTCTTTCCGCAGATGACCGTCATGGAAAACTTGGAGATGGGCATGTATCTCGAAGACGACCAGACGCGCACCCGCCGGCGCATCCAGTACATCTTCGATCTATTCCCGCGCCTGGCGGAGCGGCGCAGCCAGATGGCCGGCACCATGTCCGGCGGCGAGCAGCGCATGCTCGAGATCGGCCGCGCCCTTATGCTGGAACCCAAGATTGTGATGATGGACGAGCCCAGCGCCGGCCTCTCCCCCCTGATTACCCGCATGATCTTCGACAACATCCGCCGCCTCAACGATGAGATCGGCCTTACCGTCCTCATGATCGAGCAGAACGCCCGCCAGGGCCTCGAAGCCAGCCACCGCGGCTACGTCCTTGAACTGGGCCGCAACGCCTACGAAGGCGAAGCCCAGGCCCTCCTCGACAACCGCGACGTCCGCCGGGCCTTCCTGGGCGGCTCCTAACCTCCACGACGGCAATCAACTGAACGGAAACAAATTACTTTAGCACCGCAGACATGAACTCCGTCCAATAGCAGCCGTGCCGCCCTATTAATAGAAGCTTAGAAGAATGAAGTGAAGTCTAACCGGCCAAATCCTCGTCAACGGAAAGGAAACGATTCCAAACTTTACTCACACAATTCCGCTACGTCTCATAGTTTTCAGGTCTAGAAGCAGAATTATCTGTTAGACTGGAATGGCAAGAGGAACTGGCAATGGCGAAATCGCCGTCATCATCTACCTCAATACAAGAACTGTGCCCATGAACATCGAACTCGTAGCCTACTCCCAAGCCAATCCGGCCCTCGACCCCGCTGACCTGCTCGAAATGAGCGACCTGGCCACCATCTGGAACGGCGCCAGCACCTACCCCGAAAATGTCATAGAATATGCCGGCCGCGTCTGCTATCGCAGCACACACCGCATGGGCACCGCGCCGCGGTTCATCGTCAACCGCGTCAAGGAAGGCCACGAGGACATCATCGAACATATCGTGGCCACTGTGCGCGTACGCAACAGCGAAGAACCCCTCCGCTGGCGCATGCTCAACCGCCACTGCGAGGTGACGCAGGAAGCCGACGGCAGCTGGCTAGTCAGCGCCAACACCCGCGTCTGGCTGGACTTCTTCCGCCGCGGGATTGGGTTGCAAGCGATGCCCTTTCTGCAAGCGATCGCCCCTAAAGTCTACGCCGAATTCGCCGCCGATATCCCAAGCGGCAACGGCGCCAAGGCCCCGGAACCTGCCGCCATCCCGCCGCCCCCGTCCATGCCCTCACTCGATTTAGACACGTCCTGCCTGCGCCCGCGCGAGGAAGGCCCCCTGCGCGTGACGCTGCTGGCCTTTACCCAGCCCGGGATCGACGACGCCGAAGCCCAACTCCACCACGGTTCGGCCACCTTCTTTTTCGAAGGGATCAGCCGCGCCTGCACGCACCAACTGGTGCGCCACCGCCTGGCCAGCTTCAGTCAGGAGAGCCAGAGGTATGTGGGATTAGACAAAGGGGAATGGAGCGCCGTTGTTCCACCGGCCTTCAAGGACAACATGGGGGCCCAGGCCAAGCTGGATGAAGCCTGGGAATTCATACAGCAACTCTACCTGGAGTTGCGGAAAATGGGCATTCGCAAAGAGGACGCCCGGTTTCTCCTGCCCAACGCTACCGAGACCCGCATCGTCACCAGCATGAACTTCGCCGCTTGGAGCCACTTCCTCTGGCTGCGCGCGGTCGATAAAGCCGCCCAGTGGGAGATTCGCCGCCTCGGCCAGCTCGTGCTGGAGATGCTCTACACCGTCGCTCCCGACGTCTTCCAGGAACACTGGAACGTATACCGGGAAAAGTTCCCCGCGTCCACGTAACCGCGCCGGGCACCATTCAATGACCCCCTGCCCGTAATGAGCGCGCTGACCGTGTTCGATCGTTTTCACAACCGCAGCGCGCGCGTCGCCGTCGTCGGCCTCGGCTACGTGGGTCTGCCCCTGGCCGTAGCCCTGGCCGCAGCCGGCTACGAAGTCGTCGGCGTCGACCTGGACCCGATCAAAATCGAAGCCGTCAATCAGGGGCGCTCTTACATCGCCGACGTTGCCGATGCCGAAGTACTCGCCCAGTCGTCCCGCTTGCGCGCGACGAGCGACTACGCTGTCCTGGGCCAGTGCGATGCGGTCTCAATCTGCCTGCCCACACCACTTGATAGCAATCGGCAGCCGGACGTCTCCAGCATTCTCGCCAGCGGCCGGGAGATCGCCCCTTTTCTGCATCCCGGCCTCCTCGTCGTCCTCGAGTCCACCTCCTATCCCGGCACGACGACCGAACTGCTCCTGCCCATCCTTGAAACCGCCGCCCAACCGCACAGATGGCGAGTGGGCGAGGCGTTCTATGTCGCCTTTTCGCCCGAGCGCGTCGACCCCGGACGCACCGACTGGACCATTCAGTCCACGCCCAAAATCGTAGCCGGCGTGACCGAAAACTGCCTCGCCGCCGTCCAGGCCTACTATGGACCGGTCTTTGAAACGCTTGTACCTGTCTCTTCTCCGTCCGCCGCGGAGATGGCCAAACTGTTCGAAAATACCTTTCGCTTCATCAACATCTCTTTGGTCAATGAACTTCTGCTGATGTGCGACAAACTGGGGTTGGACAGCTGGGAGGTGTTGGAGGCCGCCGCGACCAAACCCTTCGGATTTACCCGGTTCACGCCGGGGCCGGGGGTGGGAGGCCCCTGTATTCCCGTCGACCCCCACTTTCTTGCCTGGAAGATGAGGTCGATCAACGCCAGGGCCCGATTCATCGAGTTGGCCGGCCAGATCAACGCTGAGATGCCGCCCTATTGGGTGCAAAAAGTGCAGGCTGCCCTCAACGATGCCGGCAAAGCGGTTGAGGGCAGCCGCGTCCTGGTTCTGGGCGCGGCTTACAAGCCCGACGTCGCCGACGCGCGCGAGTCACCGGTCGTCGATATCCTGCAACGCCTCCTCCAAAAAGGCGCGGACGCCAGATATCACGACCCCTACATCCCATCTCTGGTGGATATGGGAGTTCCTCTGGCCGCGGTTGCCGATCTTGAAGAAGAGATTAGGAAAGCAGACTGTGTGGTGATCGCCACCCCCCACAGCGTCTATGACTGGGCATCGATCGCACTCGGCGCGGCCATATTGATCGATACCCGCTTCATTCTGAAGCATGGCTCGTAAGACACCGCCATCCACTAGCGCTTCACCAGCCGCTGATCACGGCACCAAGAACTACTGATTCCGAGTTTCCTGAATTGCGCCGGGTTTCCTCGCGCGTCCCTTAGCGCTCACCCTGGTTCTGGCTACCCATGAGACGGGGCTGAATGCCATGTGCTCGCAAAATCTGACGGATAGTTTCCACGGAGATCTGGTCTACGACTTCTTCGTCGATAAGGTATTTGCGCAACCGCTGCAGCGACCACTGATTGAAGGGCAGATTCAGTGAAGTGGGATCGGCAGAGGCGATGTCAACGATCGCTTCCCGCTGCGCCGCCGTAAATACGGGAGGACGGCCGGGCGATTTTCCGCTGCGCAAACCATCAAGGCCATGTTTATTGTAACGATGGATCCACTTCCGCACATTGATAGGATGCAGATCAACTTCGCGGCTGATTTCCTGGACCTTCTGGCCCTGAGCAGACAGGAGGATGATCATCAGGCGCTGAATCGAAACGTCGTTCTCCATATTCTGGATTGTACGTTCCAACTCTTCCCACTCTTCCTCCTCCAATTTCCGAACGTAAAGTGCCATGAATTCTCTCCATTATTGTCCGCCGGCAACTGCCCGACCGGTTGGGGACGGCGGACAAACCCCTTCCCTACAGTTGAAAAGTGCGGCTATTGTCCTCAACAACTCTCTGATTGTAGTTGGTGACGTGCCTCAGGAGTCTCCTTTGCAAATTCTGCCAGGTTTCACTCTGCAGTACTGCTTGCAGCCGTTCCAGATCGGAAACTTCGCCAATCGTTAACATTTGCGGGCCGTTTCCATAGATGGTATACCAGACTTCAGCGGGGTTGATTCCCAACCGCATAAGTCCCGGTGCATATTCGCGCATGACAAATTCAAAATAGGGCTGTTCATGTCCCATTTTGATGTCCCACTGCATCAACAAACGTACCATATGCACTCTGGCTGTGCCCAACGAAAGTGCGAAATCTCTACATGTAATCACCCCATTCGACAAAGGGGTGAATCTTTTTATGCGCATTACATCTTATCAAGAGTGCCCTAAGATCGCAACTTTTCTTTGTCGGTTTTTCCTCTGTATCTTTTGTTGTGGAATCTTCCTGTCCGGCGGCCGCGATCTCTTGCTGGCCGCGCCTTCGATTGAAACCCATGTCCCCGAAAGACGACGCCAAACGGAATCTGCCGTTGCCTCACATCTTCTCCTGCAACCTGCACTCGAGACATCGCTGGTTCTGCTTACCCACACCCTGGACGTTCGTGTCGCGACCGTAGACGGCCGCTCGCTCACTCTGCAAATCGAAGCCTCCTACCGCCTGCACAATGAGGAAAAAGAGACGATCACGGCGACCCTGCTCGTCGCCCAACCTGCAGATGCCGCTGCCGCCGGTCTCCCCCTACCCCGCAACATCGCTGTGACCCTCGACGGACAACCGCTCGCCCTCCAGTCCGCTGGTCAAACAGTGGGGCAGAGCGTTCAGGCTGAGTTCGAAGCTGATGCCAGGCGGCGTCTCACCCTGCGCTACGATCTGCCCCTCGCCGCTACGCAGACCTTCGACTTCCACTATCCGATCTCCGAGCTGCTCACCTGGCCCAGCGACATCAGCGGTTGGCGCGTAACAATCGACTTTGCCGAAATGGACCAGTGGCTGGCTCCCTCCGACAGCTGGCTGCAGATATCCCCTCGCGGCTGGAAAATGCGTTCCAGCCAGTTGGAATGGCTGCGCGAGGAGCGGCCCCCAACGACAGACGTCCTCTTCCAAACGCTCCATCCACAATGGATACGGGAGATTCGTGCCGCCCAGAACGCGATACGCGCCCAAAACAATTTGGAATCAATGCTGCGGCTGGGTGACCTGTACGCGCAGCTGCAACAGTCCCCCGCCCTCCGCAACGCGACACGCGACCGCTTCTATGAGCAGGCCCTGGCCGCATACACCCAAGCGCTGCAGTTGGGCGAAGAACGCGTCCGGCCGGATACCGTTCTCGCCGCTGTGCGCTACCGGCTGGCATCGCTCTATCGCAGGCGTGCAATAGCCGGTGATGGCTCCATCGATAACGTCTACGTCGCGCTGATGGTGACGGAGGCGGAAAAGGCCCTCCCGGCGACGCCCCAAGGGCCGACCCGCCTCGAACTGCAAAGCTGGGTGGCCCAGGGTCTGCAGCAGCAGCTGCGGACGGCCCGCTTGCAGGAGAACTGGCCCCAGGCTCTTCTGCTAATCGAAAGGTTGGCCCGTCTGCCCGCCGGTGTCGTCGATCCGGCCACCTTGGAAGACGAGCAGCGGGCCATCCTGCTGCACGAAGTCCTGCAACAGTTGCAGGAAGGCAATGAAGAGGCCGCAGTCAAGCTGGTCGGAGAAGAGTTTCTGACTGAGGAGACTCTGCCGCGGCAGGAGTACCGTACGCTTTTTGCCAATTGGCAGATTACGGTTACAGTGAACCAGAATGACATGTCCATCAGTGCCTTGGCGCGCCCCATCTTCCAGAGGCGGGTCGACGGTGAGGGCGCCCTGAACGCCCTGCTTGATGCCTGGTCAGTTTCCGGGGCGGCAAATGCAGCACTAACGGTGGAACCGAACGGGTTTCTCATCCAACTGAACCAACTCGACGCCGGCGAACGCCGGCTACTGGCCCAGAACACGCCCCAACTGCCTGGATGGGCGCTTTTGCGCAGCGTCTTCCTGACAACGGAGCAGGAGACTCAGCAGGAGACACAACTCCTGTGGCAGCGGACCACACAAGCTATCGATGTGGACTTTAGACCAGTCGGAGACCAATGGCACAGTATGGCAGCTTCCCTGGACAGAGAGGCTGCCGCGGCAGAGGACGCAACTGCCTCTGCAACCGCCTCCAGTCGCGCCGAAGCCGCCGCACAGGAGATTCGCCAGTCTCTGCGCGCGGCCCAGCACCGGCTGGAAGCGGGCCGCTGGCGACGGCTAGTCTCCGACAGCACCGTGCAGGTCGTGATGGGCGAATTGGCCGACGACGCCTCACCGCAGCGGGTGTGGCTTCTGGGTCTGACAGATCCGCCGCAGCGGTTGACCAGCCACTTTGAGAGCATTAACGTAGTGCGCCTGTGGCTTGCCATCGCCCTGGCCGTCGTGCTGAGTTCTCTGTTTGCCGGCCTGCTGTGGCTGCTGCTCTAATGCTTGTACTGTGATTGATCTTCTTGCCGGTTTGACAGGTGCCGATGTGCCGCCATTCTGCTGCAAGAATACGGTTGCACGTCCTCTGCCTGGCAACCTGAAAGCCTGACTATGCGAGACCAAAATAGGGATCCACTTCGCTCAACTGTTCCGGGGTCAGCGGGTCCTGCCGCCGACACCGGAATCTCAGAGTACGTACTCGACGCGTCTGAGGATGCCGCCGCTCACCTGGCGGACGCGCACGATGGGTCTGACGAACAGACCCAGGTTCCCTTCGCTTATTTCCGCGAAGGGCGGGCAGTCACACTGATGCTGCTCGGCTTCATCTATCTCATCCTGGCGCTCTCGCTCAGTAGTGCCGGCTGGACCGGCGCAATGAACATGAGCATGCTGATAGCTGTCGTTCTCGGCGCTCTTGCCATGGGCGCCCTGATCTCGTTCAGCCGCTTTGACAGCTTCTTCATGCTTTCCCACAGCTTCGCGACCGGACTGGCATGGGTGTTTTTTCTGATGACCTTTCTTGTGGGGGACGAGCAACGTGTGCAGGCCTTCATTGAAAGGGGCATCCCCGTCCTGCAGGCCAGAGCCTACTTTCTGCTGGAGCGCTGGCTGGAATGGATCGAAGCCGCCATCAACCGGCAGGCCAGCAACGACAACGTGGTCTTCATATTCGAAATCAGCTTTCTCGTCTGGTGGCTCACTTACCTGGGTGTTTGGTCGGTCTTTCGGCACGGCCACGTCTGGCGGGGCGTCCTTATGGCCGGCATCGCGCTCCTGGTCAATACCCACTACGCGCCCGTGTCGGTGATGGGGTTCCTCGTGGCATACTGCATCGTCGCACTGCTGCTTCTGGCCTGGGCCACGCTGGTCGACCATCGCCAGCGCTGGCGCTCCCACAGCATCTATTTCAGCGAAGACATCAACTTCGATTTCATGCGCTCCGGCTTCATGTACACCATGGCCGTCATCGCCCTCGCCTTCATCGCCCCCAACATGGGGCGCAGTCTCCCCTTCCATGACCTGCTGCAGCCCGTTAACATGCGCTGGGAGGCGGCAATGCAGGAGTGGAACCGCCTCTATCAGGGCCTGAATCGACAGACCCGGCCGGTCCAAACAGGTTTTGGTCGTACCTTAACTCTGGGCGGCGAGCGCACCGTCAGCGACCGCCTGATCATGGATGTGGAGGCGCCGTTCGGGCGCTACTGGCGCGCCGTTGCTTTCGACCGCTTTACCGGTCGGCAGTGGATCAACACCGCAGAAGACGAGATAACATACCGTTCGAATCAATCGATCCCGGCGAGGGAGTGGTCCGCCCGCACGCCGGTCACACAGACCATCACGATTCGAACGCCAACCGGCAACATCCTCCTGGCCATGCCGGACGTAGTGCAGGCAAGTATTCCCCTGGCCGCGCTTCAGCAAACGCTTGACTACATTGAACCGCCCGGTTCGGCTTCGAACGGTCGAAGGGACACCGAACTTACGTGGGCGCGCTCCAGAATTACGCTGGAAGCGGGTGAAAGCTACCAGGTCGTCAGCAGCCAGACCACGGTCACCATTAAGGAACTGCGTGAAGCGGGAATCGTCGACTATCCGACACAAGATCTCACCCGCTACCTTCAACTTCCCGTCACGTTCTCACCGCGGGTTGCGGAGCTGGCCGAGCAGATAATGGCCGGCGAGCCCACAACCTACGATAAAGTCAAAGCCCTGGAGCGCTTCCTGCGCACCTTCGCCTACGACGAAGGGATCCAGGCCCCAGCCGCAGATGAGGACCCGCTGGAGTATTTCCTCTTTGACATCCAGAGCGGCTACTGCGATTACTACGCTTCGGCCATGGCGGCCATGCTGCGCAGCCAGGGCATTCCCGCACGTGCGGCCAGCGGCTATGCCGAAGGAACGTACGACCCCGAGATCGGCGCCTACCTGGTTACGGAACGGGACGCGCATACTTGGGTCGAGGTCTACTTCCCCCAATACGGCTGGATCGAGTTCGAGCCGACCGCTGGCGAGAGCATCCTCGATCGCCCATCGGGCTTAGAGCTCCAGGACAGTGGTCTGATCCCGGGTATGGATGAACCCTTTGCCGAAGACGAAGACTTTCTGTTCGATGACGCCTTGGATTTTGAAGAGGAGTTCCCCCAGGACATTGCCGGACCCGTCACCGGCATCGGCGGACTCCCAACTCGAACCCCTGTCGTCACAACCAGCTTCATCCTGGTCGTTCTGACACTGATCGCAGGTGTATGGCTTCTGCGACGGCGAATGTATCAGGGTCCCCGGGCCTTTATGCAGGAGCCACAGGTCTACTATGAAAGGCTGCTGAACTGGACCGCACGCTTGAAGATGCCTCAGCGCTCGCGGCAGATGCAGGAGTCGCCGAGTTCGCAGGACGGCCCTTCCCTGCAACTGGTCTCAGGCGAAGTATCGCGACAAGTGCCCGTCGAGCAGGCGATGACGCCCTATGAACGAGAGGCGGTCATGGCAGAAGGCCTTCCCCAGGGCATCCCGTTCATCCGGCGTATAATTGAGATCTACGTTCAGTTCCGCTACGCGCCGCGCTCGGAGCATTTTGAGGACGAAGTCCGCTACGAGCTGAGGAACAACTGGCGTCGACTTCGCCCAGTTCTGTTGAAGGTCTGGTTGCAGCAGAGGTTAAGCTGGCGCACCTCTGCCGGGGGCAATTAGAGGGTCTGTCGAAAGCGTCCTCCACAGTTGTCGGCAAAGGCTAGCTGCGATTAACCTGTGCGGGCCGCTCCCGTCGGACGCAGAAGCACCACCTGTGTCTCTTCCGGCAAGCTGCTCTTGCTCAGCTTGAGGGTATCCGTAACTTCCGGGTCGCTGATCCCCAACTCCTTGAGAAAGCGATCGACAGGTTCAAGTGATTCGGACTGCTCGCTGCGCAGTCCTTCGTCGCTGTATTGCATCGGCACGACGATGCGCGGGTCCAACTGGCTGATCACTTCGGCGATGCGGGAAACGTCGGGAATGTGCGGTCCGCTCACCGGCGCCAGCAGTACGTCGACGTCACCCAACTCCTCCCCGCCGGCGCTGGCCGGAACCTGACCCAGCTCACCCAAATGGCCCACCGTGAGGCCGTCGAAATCCAGAAAAAATGCGACGTTGCGCATGCCGTTCCTGGAGGTCGGCATGCCGGTTACGAGTACCTGTCTGACCTCAAAATCACCGGGGCCTCGCAGGATCTTCGGCTTGCCCGTGATAGCGTCTGTGCCTTGGACGTGGGCAGACGAACTGCTGCTGATGGTCACAATGTCGGCCCGCACCCTGGGCAGCTGAATCCCCGTCGCCTTCCTGCTTAAGGGATCGCAGATTGCCGTGACGCCGCGCTCTCGCAGACGAAAGCAGGAGAAGCCGTACCAGTTGATATCCAAAGTCCTGTCCTTTCAAAAATGCCGTAACCACTAAACCACAATCAGTACGCAACGCTGAACGAGTCTACCGAAGATCTCCCTCTCCACTTCGTTCCAATCCTCGATCAATCGTCGCTGTTCCTAACCACTGATGACTACTATTCTGGGCGGTCGGCCGCAAGCGGCCTCCCTTGTGCGGGGGCTCCGCCCCCGCAGCGCCCCCGGTCCAATTCGCGCCGCAGCCAGTGTGAGGGCAATTCGACCTTGGCGTCCCGCGGCGGCCGGTGTTTCCCCCATCCCGCCTCGTGCCAGGTTCCAACTGTGAGCCAGCGCAGGCAAGACTGGCGAGGCAACGCCCAATCTGGCCTGACGTACACGGCTATGACCATCAAGAGCCCGCCACATATGTTCCGTCATTCTGGTCCCCAGGCAGAAAGCACACAGTGCGTACACAAAAAAATTGCTTAGCAGTTACAAAATGCCAACAATTTCCCGTGAGTCGCAAGTGTCCCGGCTCTGAGCAAATCTGCGATCCACACTCTTGAAGCGTACCCGCAACCCATAGCGATATTACATCACGAGTTCTGGCCCCCGCCAAAGCGCAGGGGATCTCCACCGACCGCATTCAGACCTGAAGACGGACCGCCGCCGGCCCCAAAGTCTGTCTCGGCCCGGTAGGGTTACGCTTTGCGCAATGCCTTTCCAGGCACTATCATACCGTTCTTACGCAGCCCGCCTTCAGTGGTCACCCATTTGGCCGCCGAATGAGCCGGAAACCCATACCAATACGAATGGGTTTGAAAGTTCGGAGAAACGTATGATAAACGAACAAACGGTGCGCCAGGTCGTCACTGCCCGCTTCTATGAGTCCCTGGCCCAAAGTGGCGTCGAAGTCACCGCCATCCCTCAACCCCAACTGCAAGCCATCGTAAACGCGCTGGCTGACGGCGTCTTTGCCGCCCTCGATGCCATGGAAACCGAAGCCGACCATCCCTTCACCGCCACCGTAACTCGTTCGGACGGCGAAGCCGACGCGCACGCGACGGATAACTCTCCTCCCATCGCCGAACCCGGCGAAACCGAGGAACTGCTCTGGTCCGGTCGACCCTACCTGTCAATCGGAGTTCGCTATGAACTCACGACCCAGCGCGTGCGCCTGATCCGCGGCCTGCTGGGACGCAGCTACCACGAGATCGAACTGGTACGCGTGCGCGATACGTCGGTGACGCAGCACCTGGGCGAAAGAGCGCTGAACGTGGGCGACATCACGATAGCCAGCACCGATCCCAGCCATCCTGAATTCACGCTTCACAACGTCAAAGATCCGATGGAGGTGCGGGAATTGATCCGCAGTGCAACCAATCAGGAAAAGCAGCGGCACGGCCTCCATTACCGAGAGGAGTTGTAACGGTGGTCCCTTCGCAAGCAACCGAACAAGCGCTGCACCGGGAAAAGGAATTGCCGGTCGCCAAAACGCCTCTCTTCGCACTTGCCCGCCAAGCCGGCGAACTGGCGCTGACGATGCAACAGGATGGCCTGCGCTCTATCCATGCCAAATCAACGCCCAATGACCTGGTCACCGAGGCCGATCTGGCCTGCGAAACCCTGATCCGCGACCGGCTGGCCTCCCTGACACCCGACTTCGGCTTCTGGGGCGAAGAAAGCGATGAACGGCCCCACGACGAGTACTACTGGCTGGTGGACCCGATCGACGGTACCATCAACTTCGCCGCTGGTCTGCCCTGGTTCGGCATCAACATCGCTCTCATCCACCGTGAAACGACCATCTTCGGCCTTTCAATCATCCTGCCGCAGTTCGATCTCTTTTGGGCGCAGGTCGGTCAGGGTGCCTATCTGCGCCAGCGAAGCGGCGAGCAGCAACGCCTGCAGGTCAGCAGGGCATCCACACTGGCCGACGCGCTGCTGACCACCGGCTTTCCCTACCACCGCGCTGAAAACGCTGATAACAACGCGGCCGAATTCGCACGCATCATGCCGATCTGCCGCGGCGTGCGCCGGATGGGAGCCTCCTCCGCCGACCTGGCCTATGTGGCTTCCGGCGCATTCTCAGCCTACTGGGAAGGATGGATCAAGCCCTGGGATGTCGCCGCCGGCGTCCTCCTTGTGCGCGAAGCAGGCGGTCTCGTCACCAACTACGCCGGCGCGCCCTACGGTCTGGCCGACCACTGCATCATCGCCAGCAACGGCCAGACCGACGTTCACGAGTTACTGCTACGCGCCATTCAAGAGGCCCGATCAGAAAAGTTCGACCACGACCGTCGGAAAGGCTAACACAGATGGACAAGAAATCAGTACAAGAGCAGTTCGGCGCCCATGCGCGTACTTATATCACCAGCCGGCCCCACGCCAAGGGTGCCAGCCTGCAACGGCTGGTCGATCTTGTAGAGCCGCAGCCCGACTGGCAGGCGCTCGATATCGCCACCGCGGCCGGCCACACCGCCTTCGCCTTTGCCCCCCGCGTCGCCCACGTGCACGCCACCGATATCACCCCGGAGATGCTGACCGTCGCCCGCGAGCAGGTCGCAACGCGCGGCGTCGACAACGTGACCGTCGAGCACGCCGACGCCGAAAACCTCCCCTATGCAGACGGCCGCTTTGATCTGCTCACCTGCCGCATCGCGCCCCATCATTTCCCCGACGTCGACGCCTTCCTGCGCGAGTCGGTGCGCGTGCTGCGACCCGGCGGCGTCCTGGCGATTGTGGACAACGTCGTGCCGGAAGGCATAGCGGGCGATTTTGTCAACGCCTTCGAGAAACTGCGCGATCCCAGCCACGGGCGCTGTCTCAGTGTGGAGGAGTGGCTGGAGGGGTACGCACAGGCCGGCGTCGAACTGACACAGCATGAGATCCTCGAAAAACAGATGGTCTTCGAAGACTGGGCCGCGCGCCACGACCCGGTGATGCAGTCCTACCTGCGAGCGCTGCTCTGCCACGGCCCGCCCCAGACGCACGAATTCCTCCATCCCCGAAGTGGGGACGGTAAGACGCTCTTTCACCTGCGCGAAGGGCTGTTCATCGGGCGCAAACATCGCTAGACCGCGGCAGCCCTTCAAACGCCCTTGCTTTGCCCATTCCCCTGATATGCAGTAGGCTTACAAGTAGGTAACAGGCATTCAAGGCTGTCCGTGTCGTTGGGCCGCAGGCACTCCCGCTTCGCGCACATCCTCAAAGTTGAAGTAAACTCCCGGTCCGAAGGAAACTACATGACGAAAATACGCTTTGGCACCGATGGCTGGCGCGGACGTATGGCCGAAGACTACACCTTTGCCAATGTGCGCCGCTGTGCCCAAGGCTTTGCCAACTGGCTTTTGGACGAAGGCTATGCCTCCCAAACGGTCGTCGTCGGTCACGACCAGCGATTTCAGGGCGAACACTTTGCCGCCGCGGTGGCCGAAGTGCTGGCCGCCAACGGCCTCCACGTCCTGCTGATCGACGGTGCCGCGCCGACGCCGGTGATCAGCTTCGCTGCCGTCAATAGCAACGCCGCCGGCGCCGTAAACATCACCGCCAGCCACAATCCGCCCGAGGACAACGGCTTCAAAGTGCGCGACGCCAGCGGCGGCGCGGTGCCGCCCGATGGACTGGACGCCATCGAAGCCCGTATCCCCAGCTCGGACGGGGTAAAGAGCATCTCTCTCGACGAGGCCCTTGCCGCCGGCAAAGTGCGGCGTCATCAGCCGCAGGCCGCCTATCTGGCCCACCTGTCCAGCCTGATCGATGTCACGCGCATCCGTGACGCCGGCCTCAAAATAGTTGTCGACGGCATGTGGGGCAACGGCGCCGGCTGGTTGACCGAAATCCTCGGCGGCGGCAAAACCGAAATCATCGAAATCCACGCTCAGCGCAACCCCATCTTCCCTGAAATGGATCGCCCCGAACCGATCCCCCCCAACGTCGACGCCGGCCTGGCCGTCGCCCGCTCCGTGGAGGCCGACTGCATCTGTATCCTCGATGGTGACGCCGACCGCTGCGGCTTCGGCGACGAGAACGGCCAGTTCGTCGACCAGCTGCGCGTCTACGGGCTGCTCGCCTACTATCTGCTTGAGGTGCGCGGTGAACGCGGTCCAATCGTCAAGACCCTCAGCACCACCTCGATGCTCGACAAGCTGTGCGCGGCCTACGACGTGCCTGTTGTGGAGACCGGCGTCGGCTTCAAGTTCGTTGCGCCGGCGATGCTGGAGCACGATGCCCTGATCGGCGGTGAGGAGAGCGGCGGCTACGCCTTCCGCGGCCACGTGCCCGAGAGGGATGGCATCCTCTCCAATCTCTGCCTGCTCGACCTGATGGTGCGTACCGGCAAGAGACCGACCGAACTGCTTCAGCTCCTTTTTGAAAAAGTCGGCGAGCACTTTTATGACCGGGTCGACATCCGCCTAACCGGCGCCGATATGAAGGCCGCAGCCCAGCAAAGACTCGACGATGTCAATATCAACGGGCTGAAGCTAGGCGGCATCGCCGTCACCGACCGCATCACCGTCGACGGCTATAAGTTCCCCATGGAGGACGGCGGCTGGCTTCTCGTACGTTTCTCCGGCACCGAGCCCCTGATCCGCATCTACACCGAGACGACCCGCAAAGAGCAGGTGGCCGCGATCCTCGCAGATGGCCAAGAGCTGGTGGGGCTGTAGGCGAAATCCTGCGTAGAGGACAGAGTTCAACTCCCAGTTCCCCCAATGACAACCAACCAACCTGACCTCTTGTGGGCTTTTATGTAGTGACAATATGTGATAAAATTAACAAATAGCGTATGCCAGAAAGGGCCATGTTCGCCTGCCTTGAGAGGGACCGTAAAACCGGATGCGCTGCCGCCTCGCCATTGGAGCGCACATGACCGTTCCGACGCTAGTCGACAGCCACTGCCATCTGGACATGGAACAGTTCGATGCGGACCGGGCCGCCGTGCTGGAGCGCGCACAGGCGCACGGCGTGAGCATGATCGTCAACCCCGGCATCGATCTGCTCCACTGCCGGCAGGCTATCGATCTGGCCGACCGGCATCCGCAGGTGTACGCTGCCGTGGGAATCCACCCCAACAGCAGCGCCGATTTCAGCGAACAAACGTTGAAACTGCTGCGCGGGATGGTCGATCATCCCAAGGTTGTCGCCATCGGAGAAATCGGGCTGGACTATCATTGGGGGACCGTCTCCCGTCAGCAGCAGGCACAGGCATTTCGGGCGCAGCTGGAACTGGCCGCTGAGTTGGGACTTCCGGTCATCATCCATAACCGCGAGGCATCGTCCGACCTCGCGCGGATCCTGCAGGAGTGGGCGGACAGCGCACAGACGCGCAATTCCCCACTGGCAGAGAAGCCCTTTTGGGGCGTACTGCACGCATTCTCCGGTGGCGCAGAACTGGTGCAAGCGGCCAACCGTTGGAATTTCGCCATCGGCTTGGGCGGCCCAGTCACATTCAGGAACGCCAGGGCATTGCACCAACTGGTGCCTCACCTGGATCTCGACAGCCTCATGCTCGAAACCGACGCTCCCTGGCTGACGCCGCATCCCTTTCGAGGGAAACGCAACGAACCCGCGTATGTGGCTCTGGTGGCCGAAAAGCTCGCCGAGCTCCTGGCCGTGCCTGTTGAGGAGATAGCGGCCCGAACGACCGCTGTCGCCCTCTCGATCTTTCAGCGGCTGGCTGGTGCAAAGAGGCCGGAGACAGCTGCGATTGCTGCCGGACGGCCGATGTAACCCGCGGCTCTATGGCTTTGTGACACATTTTGTATGGTTGACCAGGTCCAGGTCGAACAGTTCACCGATACGGAAGCGAGACCCTTGGCGCAGGATAGGCCGCAGATGATGCCGCGCTCGGGCGCTCTCGACGCGCGTCAAGAGATCCCGTACGGGTATTTCCGTCGCATGCTATTGACGCCGCAGGACGCGTCGTCGCTGCTTGCACCGGTACGCGGGGGCCTTGCCCAGGTCGAAGAGAAGATGAAAAGCGTTGACGCCGACGTGTTCGCGCCCTTGGCTAACGCCTTCCTTGAACTGATCGGCCAGGGCGGGAAACGGTTACGGCCTGCCCTGGCGCTGCTGGCCGCAGGGCTCCAGGACGCCCACCCCGAGCGCAACAACTCACGCCCCCATGCGGACGGAACCCCGGCAGCCCCGGATGAAGTCCGCCACCCGCAAACCCTCATCGCCCTAGCCGCGGCTGTGGAGATGTTGCACACCGCCACGCTCGTCCATGACGACGTCATCGACGGCTCGCTGCTGCGCCGTGACGCACCCACGCTCAACGCCTCCTGGAGCGCGGGGGCCACCGTTCTCGCCGGCGACTATATGTTCGCCCGTTCCGCCCAGTTCGCCGCCGAAACCGGCAATGTACGCGTCATCACCATCTTCAGCGATACCCTGCGCGTGATCGTCGATGGGGAAATGCGCCAGCTCTCCGATCGCAACGACTTCCGCCAGGACCGACAGGCATACTACCAGCGTATCTATGCCAAGACGGCCAGCCTCTACAGCGCCGCGACCGAAGCCGCCGCCGTCCTGGTCAGCCTGCCTCCAGATCGAGTCGAGGCGCTGAAATCCTTCGGCTACCAATTCGGGATGGCCTTCCAGATCGTGGACGACATCCTCGACTTTGTTGGCACCGACGCCACCCTGGGCAAGCCCGTAGGAAGCGACCTGCGCCAGGGTACTCTGACACTGCCTTTCCTCTACTACCTGCGTGAACTGCCCCAACCGCAAAAGGTGGTGTCCCGGCTGCTCAAGGCCAGGGAGAGCGCCGATGCCGGAGACCCCGGCATCCTGTCCGCTACCGTGCAGGAGATCGTTCAGGCCGTGTGCGCCAGCGACGCCATCGAAGCCGCCCATCAGGAAGCGCTCGGCTTTCTCGACCACGCGGTCCACGACTTGGCTCCTTTCAATGACAACCTCTGCCTGCGATCGCTCCTGGGCCTCTGCGCTTTTGTCGTGCAGCGCAGCAGCTGAATCGAGACCGCCTGCGGTCGTAGATCAGCGAATAACCCTGCGCAGCGTCCGGCAACCGGCCCTCTAGCCAACAGCAAGAGCGATGCTTCAACGACTTCGCGGCCGAACAGGGTCTCAAGGTGACGAGGCCCACCCGCAGACAGACAGGAGACCGCCGCCGACAGACCTGGTGATCGTGATCATCTCCTGGAACGTCTGGGATCATCTGCGCGCCTGCCTTGCCTCCATCGAACAGCAGAGCAAACCGATAGACACAGGAAGCGAAAAAGCAGGGTCTAGAAGCGTTTCCCCCTCCTCGACACCTGTGCGGCGCTTCGGGCCGGACAAAAAGGCCACCCTCCAGGTCGTTGTGCTCGACAACGCCAGCGAAGACGCCACGCCATCTCTCCTGCCAACCCGCTTCCCCTGGGTACAGACGATCTTCAGCGACGAAAACCTGGGCTTCACCGGCGGCAACAACCGGGCGCTGGAAGCGATGGGGTTCGACCCCCAGCCGCCGCAGGAAGCAGGGGAAGCCCTTGGTCAGAGCGGGGCAGAGGCACCGGCTGGACCAGTTGGGACATCTGACAGCGATTCGGTAACGGATCCATCCCCCCGTCCCCCCGCCAAGGCCCGTTTCATCTACTTCCTCAACCCGGACACCGAACTCCTGCCCGGCAGCCTGTGGGCGCTCTACAACGGCATCAACGAAGACGAGACCATCGGCGCGATCGGACCGCAACTGCGTTACACCGACGGCGCGCTGCAAAGCAGCCGCCGGCGTTTCCCCGGCCTACTCACCGGCTTCTTCGAGAGCACCTGGCTGGAGCAGATGTGGCCCCGCAACCCGTGGACCCGCAGCTACCACCTCGCCGACTGGCCCGCCGACGCCCGCCAGGACGTGGACTGGCTGGTTGGCGCGGCCCTCCTGGTGCGGAGCGAAGTGCTGGCCGCCCTCGGTGGCTTCGATCCCCAGTTCTTCATGTACAGTGAAGAAACCGATCTCTGCCGCCGCATCAAACGCGCCGGCTGGCGCGTGGTCTACGACCCCGGCGCAATCGTCATCCATGCCGAAGGTCGCAGCAGCGGCCAGGTCAGCGCCAGGCGCCATATCCTCTTCAACCGCAGCAAGGTGCGTTACATGCACAAGTGGCACGGCACTATGTGGGCAGCCATCCTCCGGCGCTATCTGCTCCTCGAATTTCGCCTACAGATCGTAAGCGAATCTTTCAAAGCGTTCCTGGGCCACAAACGGGCACTGCGCCGCGACCGCGTCGCCGCCTACCGGGATGTCCTGAAGAGCGGACTGGAGTGAACGAGCAATTGTCAGATTTTACTGATGCAGAACTCTTGCGGGTGATCGCCGGGGGCGAAACTGACCGCGTCGAGTTCAAAGAGTCCCTAACAGGAAGCGCCGCTGAGAGAATCCGTGAGACCATCTGTGCTTTTGCCAACGATCTGCCTGGACACGGCGCGCCTGGCCTTGTTTTTGTGGGAGTAAGCGACGATAACACTATCGTAGGCATATCGGCCACCGACCGGTTGCTTCAACAGCTGGCCGATATGAAAACCGATGGCAACATCCTGCCGCCTCCCACCCTGGCGGTAGAAAGAAGAGCGCTGCAGAACAAAGAGGTGGCACTGGTTGTCGTGCAGCCGTCCAACTCGCCTCCTGTACGCTGCAAAGGTTCAATCTGCATCCGCATAGGCCCCCGCCGCGGTATCGCCACGGCACAGGACGAGCGCATCCTCAATGAGAAGCGGCGATTTGGAGATCGACCTTTCGACGTCACGCCTATACCTACTACCGGTCTGTCCGATCTCAACCTCACACAGTTCGAAAACGAGTATCTGCCCGCTGCCTTTGCAGATGAAATCCTTGCTGCCAACGACCGTTCTCTTCGTGAGCAACTTTCCGCGACGAAGATGATTGAGTCCGCCCAGCGGACCACCGCGACAGTATTGGGCCTGCTCGCTATTGGCAAGAATCCGCAGGACTTTCTGCCAGGCGCCTACGCGCAGTTTCTCAGAATTGGCGGCAACGAACTTGCCGATGATATTCTTGACAGCGAAGACATTGGCGGCGCTGTTTCCGATCTTCTGCGCCGGTTGGATGAAAAACTGCGCGCGCATAACCGCACAGAGGTGGATATTACCTCCGGCGACACCGATCTACGCACCGCACTGTATCCCATGGAAGCCTTGCAACAGATCACCCGCAACGCCATAATGCACAGAACGTATGAGGCGACGAACGCGCCGGTTCGCGTTAGTTGGTTTAGAGATCGCATCGAAGTTATCAGCCCCGGCGGAGCCTTCGGAACGGTCGGCGTTGACAATTTCGGCCAGCCGGGGCTCACCGACTACCGCAACCCCAATCTGGCCGACGCGATGAAAACCCTGGGCTATGTTCAGCGTTTCGGCGTTGGAATCGACATCGCCAGACGGCACTTGGAGCAGGCAGGACATCCGCCTCCTGAGTTTGATGTTTCAGGCAACCATGTGCGGGTCGTGATTTATGCAGCGCAAAAACTTTAGGCTGCGGCAAGATGAGTGTCCCCGTTCTTACCTTTTTCAACAATAAGGGTGGCGTAGGCAAAACCTCTCTCGTCTATCATCTTGCATGGATGCTGTCTGATATAGGTTATCAGGTTCTCGCCTGTGACCTCGATCCCCAGGCCAACCTCACCGCCGCTTTCCTGAACGAAGAACGGCTGGAAGAGTTGTGGAAAGACAACAATAGCGCGGCCGGGCAGACAATCATGCAGTGCGTCAGGCCACTCACGCGTGCGGGCGATGTCCAAAGCCCTGCTCTCGTACAGATTACTCGCCGGCTCAGTCTGATACCCGGCGACCTGGCGCTGGCCGGATTTGAAGATGTCCTCTCCACGGAATGGCCTAATGCGCTGGGTTCCGGCGAGTTGTACCGCTCCTTTCGTGTTCTGACAGCCTTCGCAGCGGTAATGCAAGACGGTGCTCGGCAAATGAACGCAGACATTATCCTGGCTGATGTCGGCCCTAACCTGGGCGCGATAAACCGTTCTGCCCTGATCGCCACCGACTACATCATCGTTCCCCTTGGTGCAGATCTTTTCTCGCTCCAGGGGCTGCGAAATCTCGGCCCTTCGCTGAACCGATGGCGCGGCGACTGGAGAAAACGCAAAGACAACTGGCAGCAGCCGGAGTTTGCACTGCCGGCAGGCGCCATGAAACCTATTGGCTATATCGTCCAGCAACACGGGGTGCGTCTCAGCCGTCCCGTAAAGGCCTATGACAAATGGGTGAACCGCATGCCTGAAGAATATGCCCGCAATCTGTTGGGCGATAAAGCAGGCCCTTATCCAACGACCCCAGCGCTAGACAAGGTGCATGCCCTCGCGACCGTCAAGCATTTTCGTAGTCTCGTGCCGATGGCGCAGGAAGCCCGCAAACCCATCTTTCACCTGACTACCGCCGACGGCGCAATCGGCAGCCATGCAGCAGCGGCCAATGACGCCCGCCGGGATTTCAAACAGTTGGCCAATAGAATTGCGCAGATGGTCATACCGGAAACCGTGGCTGCCGGCTAATCGGCGTTCATTCACCAGCACGGCTGCCTTCGCTTTGCCACAGTTCCTGGCGCAAGTCAGGTCGAATGCGTCAGGAAGACCTTCCCCTCCTCCCCAATCTTTCTATCTCCTCGTTTCTTCGTGTAAGATGCTGCTGAATACGCTGCCGTTTCAGTCTGGCGGCGCGACCTACCAGGAGAAACTTCAGTGGCCCGATTCCAAACCAAGCCGATCAGCGGCGCCCGCGACTTCCTGCCCCTCGACGTACTGCGCCGCCAATATGTCATTGATGTGATAGAGCGCGTCTACCAAAGCTACGGCTTCGAACCGCTCGACACACCGGTGATGGAGCGACTGGATACCCTGCTCGGCAAGTACGGCGAAGAGGGCGACCAGCTGATCTTCCGCGTCGCCAAGCGCGGCGCCAAGCTGCAACGAGCCCTCGCCGACTCCCCAACCCAAGACGAAATCGCCGACGCTGGCCTGCGCTACGACCTCACTGTTCCGCTCGCCCGCATCGTCGCCGAGTACAGCAACCAGCTTCCCCGCTACTTCAAGCGCTACCACATCGCGCCCGTCTACCGCGCCGACCGCCCTGCCAAGGGCCGTTTCCGCGAGTTCTACCAGTGCGATCTGGACGTAGTCGGCTCCTCCAGCCAGCTGGTTGAAGCTGAGGTCCTCAACGCCGGTGCCCAGGTCCTGCAGGAGCTCGGCTTCCGCGGGCGCGATGCGTCCGGCTTTCTCCTGCGCCTGAATCACCGCGGCGTACTGCGCGGCCTGATGGAAGTGACCGGCGTGTCCGCCGAACTGGAATCGGAAGCGCTGGTCGCCGTCGACAAGCTGGACAAGATCGGCCTGGACGGCGTAGAGAAGGAGCTGAGCGCCCGGGGCCTCGATCAGAAGGCCGCGACAGCCCTTCTGGAACTGATGGCCGCCGCACCGGAAGATACGGACGCGTCGCTCTGCTGGCTGGAGGAAAATCTGGCCTGCTCCGCCAACGGCGCGCAAGCAGTGTCTGAATTGAAAGATGTTGTGACGCTGACGCAGACAGGCCCGGCCGGCGACCACATCCGCATCGACCCATACCTGGCGCGCGGCCTGAGTTACTATACCGGGCCCATCTACGAAATCGAGTTCCCCACTCTGAGCGGCTCTGGCGGCGCCGGCGGTCGCTACGACGACCTGATCGGCATGTTCAGCAACCGCTCGATCCCCGCTTGCGGCTTCAGCCTGGGCCTGGAGCGCATCCTGCTCATCATGGAGGAACGCGACCTTTTCCCCCAAAAACTGGCCGGACAACCTCAGGTCCTGATTACCAACTTCGACCGCGAGACGCTGGCCGCCAACGTAGAGCTTGCACATGCGCTGCGTGAGGCCGGCTTGCGCGTCGACCTCTACCCGGACCTGGACAACCTCGGACGCCAGTTCAGATACGCCGAGGAACGCAACATCCCGGTTGCCCTTCTCTTAGGAGGGACGGAGCTGGCGGACGGTACAGTCACTGTCAAAGATCTGACCAACGGCGGGCAGGAGTCGGTGGCGAAGGCAATTGTCGCCGACAACCTTAGCGCAAGACTCCATTAGGGACCGTACCAGCCCCATAAATTGTCCCATTTCACATCCTTTGCGCTATAATCACGCAACCGCCACACAAAAACTCATACTTCACCCATTCCGAATTTGCGGTTACCGATTTCCATATAATTCCCAATGGAGGAACCCATGAAGCAACCAGTATTGAGCCGACGCCAATTCTTGCAGCTATCAGCCGGCGTAACCGTTACTTCGGCTTTGGCGGCCTGTGTCGCCCCGGCCGCGCCCGCAGCCGATAGCGGTGACGCAGGAATGGAAACAACGACCATCGACGTTTGGGCCTATCCCCGCACCGAAAACGACGGGGACATCGTCTATGCCCCTCTGAATGAGGGCTTCCATGCAGCCCATCCTGACATCATGGTGCAGGTTGAGGTACAGCCCTGGGGCGGGCGTCGCGAGAAACTCTACGCCGCGGCCGCAGCCGGCGAGGCGCCCGATATCTGGGATGCCACCACCGATACCGTGCCGGCCTATATCACCAAAGGTGTGATCCTTGGTCTTGACGACCTGCTCACGGCCGACGATCTGGCCGACTATCACGCCGCCGAAATCGATGCAGCAAGCCTTGACGGTGTCCTCTACATGCCGCTTATCGAAGCCGAAGTCAATGGCATTGCTTACAACGGCGGACTGCTGTCAGAACTGGGCTATGACCCGGCCACCGCTTCGTTCCAGACATGGGACGAACTCTATGCCTTGGGTGAACGGGCCGCAGAACAGAACTGGTATCTGGAAAGCCTCAGTACCTTCAGCTGGGGCGGATTTCTGGTTACGGTACACGAAGCAGGCGGCCAGGTCTATACGGACGACCGCACCGACTCCAATTTTCTCGAACAGCCCGTCATCGATGCCTTGACCCGCTGGGTCAAAGAGTTCCAGGAGGGCTGGGTCCCGCTGGAATACGCCATCGGCAGCGTCGATGAACAGGGTGGCCTGCCCGACTACTGGCTCTCGTTGGAACAGGTGACTGCACGCAGGGAAGATGCAGCCTGCGTGCAAGACGTTGAAGCAAACCCGGATCTGGAGTATGTAATTGGCCACGCGCGCAGCATGGACAGTTCAATTACTGCGGTGTCCGGCATCGTCTCGGGTCAGGGATGGGCCATCACCAGTCAAAGCGACGCGGTTGACGCCGCGGTCACGTGGGTCAAGTACATGATTATGCCGGAACAGGTCGGGACACGCGCCAACCTGGCAGGCACCACGCCCGTCGGCAACAAATCCAAGGAAGTCTGGAATCCTGCCCCCTGCACGGCCGAGTACGTAGACCGCTTCGGACCGCTCCTGTTTGCCGGCGTCGACACCAATACCCTCTGGCAGGAGAGTAAAGTGGTTGCCGGCCCGCAATTCCAGGCGGCCGTGCTTGGTCAGGCCACCGTCGAAGAAGCGTTGGAGACCATCAAGACCGAAATTGATGCGCTTCTGCTGGAACAGTACGGATAATGGAGCCAGCTCTCTTGCAGTAAGCCCAACAAAGATCGCAGAGTTGCGGAGAAGCAGGACGAACTCCCTTCCCGACAACTCTGCGATTTTTTGTTCTGAACGGAGAACGTGATCATGGCCGTTGCCAATACATCCCAGCGTGCCTCCTCCCAATTTCTGAAACGATTGCGGAGTTCCCTGCCCTGGTATCCCTTTATCATCATCAACGCCTTGGTCTTCGTGCTATTCAATCTGGTCCCCTGGTTTTCAATGTTCCGTTACAGCGTCCTCAAGACCGATCTGCTCTCGACGCGCGAGTTTGTTGGGCTGGATCACTTTGTGCGTATGTTCACCGATGCCAAGCTCCACAAGGCCATGCTCAACACGGCCTGGTTTACGCTCATGTATATCCCGCTCCTGGTGGTGGCCTCACTCGGCGTCGCTATCCTGGTGAACCGGCCGCTTCGGGGCATGAAAGCCTTCCGCGCCATCTACTTTCTCCCCAACATTACCTCGGTGGCGGTCCTCGCCCTGATCTTTCGCCGCTTCCTTTCTCCCCGCCCCGATGGCCCCCTTAACTTCCTGATCGGGCTTGTCGGCATCCCGCCCCAGAAATGGTTAATCGATGTGTACCAGGCCATGCCCAGCATTGTCGGCATCAGCCTGTGGGAGGCGTTCGGTTATTTTATGGTCATCTGGCTGGCCGGGCTGCAGGCCATCCCCAATGAGCTCTATGATGCCGCCAAAGTGGATGGCGCCAATGGATGGCGTCTCCATCGCTACGTCACCATTCCACTTCTGCGCCCAACCGCCGCCTTTATCATCGTTATCGCCACCATCGGCGCACTGCAGGTCTTCGGTTCAATCTTCATTCTGACCGGCGGCGGACCTGTAAACGCGACAACGACCGTGGTCTACCAGATCTACAACGAAGCCTTCAACTTTGGCCGCTTCGGTTACGCATCCGCGCTGTCGATTCTCTTCTTTCTCATTATTCTGATCATCGCACTGATTCAGTCCCGCTATCTGCGTTTTGGAGACGACGTTTATTAGCTGAATTGGTAGGAAAACTGCCGGTCACCCGGAATAGCCCTTGTCAGAAGAGACCGGCGCCTGACTTTTTGTCTTGGAATGATCGCTTTGGAGTTCTCCAGATGTCTGTTTCCGAAACCAGCAGCGAATCAGTCGAAAAACCCAACCTGATTCGAGAGACGATCATCTACATACTGATGGCCGCGGTGGCGATTACAACCGTTGGGCCGTTTCTGATCATGCTGTCTGTATCTCTCACGCAAAACATCCGCTTTATCACCTTCCCAATCGAACTGATCCCGGTGCCAATGACACTGGAGAATTTCCAGACACTCTTTGCCCGTACAGACGCGCTGCGCTGGCTCTTCAACAGTGTCTATGTCGCCGTCATATCAACTCTGGGCGGAGTAATCACCTCTAGCATGGCCGGATATGCCTTTGCCCGGGGCAATTTCTGGGGCAAGAACGTTATTTTTATGCTCTTCCTGGGCATTCTTATCATGCCCGATACAGCCCTGATCGTGCCTCAATTTGTCGTTCTCTCGCGATTAGGCCTGGTGAACACCTATACCGCTCTGATCGGACCCTGGTTCGCCTCCATTTTCGGTACCTTCCTGCTGCGCCAGGCCTACCTGAGCATCCCCCGCGACTATGACGATGCCGCAACCATCGACGGCGCCAACCTCTGGCAGAACTGGTGGCACGTGCTCATGCCGCAGGTCGTACCCACCATGGCGACGCTGGCCGTCCTGCGCTTTATGGGCAACTGGAACTCCTTTTTCTACCCCATGATCGTCACTTCCAAATCCGATATGCGCACCCTGACCGTCGGTCTGGGCACTGTGGCGCGCTCCGGCGGCGACGCAGGACTGGACATGGCCGGCGCAGTGCTCGGCTTTCTCCCGACTCTGATCGTCTTTGTACTCATGCAACGCTATATTATCCGCGGCATCTCGCTCAGTGGCGTGAAAGGCTAACACATTCGCATGGCGCAAGAACGAAAAATCCTCTACCTGCCCCCGGTTGGCCTCTCCGAAGATATTCTCTCCCCTGAGACTGTCTCAATACTGGAAAGCCTGGGCACCGTGATCTGGAACAAGCTGGATCGCAACTACACAAGCGACGAGCTGCTCGAAATGATCCCCGGCGCGTCAGTCGTGGTCACCTCCTGGGGGTCGCCTCTCATCACCGAAGAACATGTAGCCGCAGCCGACGACCTGCAGATCGTCGGTCATGCCGCCGGCTCGGTCAAGACGCGCCTGGCAGAATCCGGCCACGAACGCGGCATCGTCCTCCTCAGCGCCGCCGATGTCATCGCCGAGTCCGTCGCTGAATACACCCTCTGGGCCATGCTCAGCGGCCAGCGCAATCTCTGGCCCTACGAACAAACCATGAAGGTCGAACGCGGCTGGAAACCCGCCCCCAACTGGCCCGGTCACTCTCTCTATTCCAAAAAAGTGGGGCTCGTCAGCGCCAGCATGGTGGGCCGCCGCGTCATCGGTCTGCTCAAACCCTTCAACTGCGACGTGTCGGTCTACGACCCCTATCTCAGCCAGGAAGACGCCCTCCTGCTCGATGTGCGCAGCGTCTCCCTCGAAGAGATCTTTGCCGATTCCGATATCATCTCGGTGCACGCTCCGATCACACCCGAAACCAGAAAGATGATCACCCGCGCCCATTTCCAGTCGATTCGCGACGGCGCACTCTTCGTACACACCGCCCGCTCCTGGGTTCTGGATCAGGATGCCCTGGTTGCCGAGCTGCAGAAGGACCGCTTCAACGCCTACATCGATGTTTTCGAGCCGGAACCCTTGTCCCCCGACCACCCCATCCGCGATCTCGACAATGTCTTCCTGTCCCCCCACGTTTCCGGCCACACGGTCGAGAACCGCATGCGCCTGGTCGAAGAGATCGTTTTCGACATCCAGCGATTCTACAACGACGAACCGCTGCGGTTGGTCGTACCGTATGAGAAACTGAAGATCATGGCCTGATGCCGGAACGCAGTCACCGGAAAGTAGGGACAATGATGTTGCCGAAGCATGCCCAGGTAGTGATTATCGGCGCCGGAATCGCCGGCTGTAGCGTGGCCTACCACCTGACCAAACTCGGATGGCACGAGATTGTCGTCGTCGATCAGGGCCCGCTCTTCGAGACCGGCGGCTCCACTTCGCACGCGCCGGGCCTCGTCTTCCAGATCAACGCCTCCAAAACCATGACCGAGTTCGCACGCCACAGCGTCGATCTCTGGACCCAAATGGCGCTTGACGGTGAACCGTGCACGCGCCAGGTCGGCAGCATGGAAGTCGCCTGGACGCCCGAGCGCCTCACCGACCTCAAACGCAAGCACGGTTACGGCCTCGCATGGGGCGTGGACTGCCACCTGCTCAGCCCCGACGAAGCGCGCGCCCGCTTCCCGCTCCTCTCCGACCGCATCTTCGGCGCGCTCTATGTCCCCTCCGACATCCAGACCAAGGCCACCCGATCGGCGGAGGCGATGGCGCGCGTGGCCGAGCAAGCCGGTGCCCAATTCTTCGGCAGCGTCAAAGTGACCGGCTTCGTCACCGCCCGCGGGCGTGTCACCGCCGTGCAGACCACCCACGGTGACATCAGCACTGACCTCGTCGTCGCCGCCACCGGCATCTGGGCGCCCAAAGTCGGCGGCATGGCCGGCGTGCCCATCCCGCTCTCGCCGATGCAACACCTTTACGCCGTGACAGTGCCATTGCCCGAACTTGCCGGCGCCACCGAGGAGATAGCCCTCCCCTTCCTGCGCAATCAGGACAAGGCGATGTATTTCCGGCAGGAGGGCGAAAGCATCGGCATCGGCTCCTACCTGCACGAACCGCTCCTGGTGGACGCCAACGACCTCCCCGACCGCGCTGTCGCCGGCATGCCCCCAGCGGAAATGCCCTTCCCACCGGCCCACTTCGAGGCCGCGCTGACCGCAACCGGCGAACTGATGCCCAGCCTCACAGACGTGGAGCTGACGCGCAGACTCAACGGCATCTTCTCATTCACCAACGACGGCTTTCCCGTGCTCGGCGAATCCCCCCAACTGCCCGGCTTCTGGTCCGCCCAGGCCGTCTGGATCACACACGCCGGCGGCGTCGGCAAAGCAGTCGCCGAATGGATCATAAACGGCGAGCCAAGCACCGACCTGCACGAGTGCGACATAAGACGTTTCCACCCGCACGCCCTCAGCCGCCCCTACGTCCGCGCCCGCGCCGCCCAGCAGTACCGCGAAGTCTACGACATCATCCACCCCCGCCAGCAGATGACCCACCCCCGCAATCTGCGCCTGACGCCCTTCTTTGCCCGCCAGCAGCAATTGGACCCCGTCTTCTTCGAGAACGCCGGCTGGGAACGCCCCCAATGGTACGATGCCAACCTGGCCTTGCTCGAAACACTCGATGTAAACGGCACAGCCCGCAACGACTGGGCCGCGCAGGAATGGTCGCCTGCCGTCGCCGCAGAACACGAAGCCACGCGCGAACGCGTGGCCCTCTTCGATCTGACACCCTTCGCCATATTTGAGATGACCGGCCCCGGCGCGCTCCCAACTCTGCAGCGCCTGGCCGCCAACCAGATGGACAGACCCATCGGTTCAATCACCTACACCGCCATGCTGACCCCGCGCGGCGCCATCAAGTGCGACCTGACAGTCACGCGTCTGGCCGAAGAGCGCTTCATGATCGTCACCGGCGGCGCCATGGGTCTCCACGATCTGGCCTGGATCGAGTCGCATCTGCCTGGCGACGGCTCCACCACCTTGACCGACATATCGCCTGCCCAATGCTGCCTAGGCCTCTGGGGCCCGCACGCCCGCGACCTGCTCGGCCGCGTCTGCGAAGATGACCTCAGCGACACTGCCTTCCCCTACCTGACCGCCGAACAGCTAACAATCGCCGAGGTCCCCGTCCTGGCCTTGCGCATCTCCTACGTTGGCGAACTCGGATGGGAACTCTACGCCCCGTTCGAGCAGGGCCTGCGCCTCTGGGACATTCTCTGGGAGGCGGGCGAGCCGCTCGGCCTGATCGCGGCCGGCGGCGGCGCCTTCGACTCCCTCCGCCTCGAAAAGGGCTATCGGCTCTGGGGCCAGGACATCCACACCGAGAACAATCCCTACGAGGCCGGCATCGATTTCGCCGTGCGCATGAACAAAGGAGACTTTATCGGCCGCGACGCACTGACAGAGTTTCGCACACAGGGCAACACGCGCCAGCTCTGCTGCATGACCCTCGACGACCCCGACGCCGTCGTCATGGGCAAAGAGCCGATCATGGACGCAGACCGTTTCCTTGGCTACGTCACCAGCGCCAACTACGGCCACACCATCGGCCGCGGCATCGTCTACGGCTACCTGCCCACTGACTTCGCCGAGCCTGGAACCAACGTCGACATCCTCTACTTCGACGAACGCCTCCCCGCAACGGTTGCCCGCGAACCTCTCTACGATCCACGAGGCACAAGAATGAAGGCATAAATCGTTTCTGGCTATTAGCCACTAAAAACTAGAAACTCAAAACTAAAAACCACGGAGTTTTCCCACATGCAACAAACACTACTCATCGACGGCCTCAAGAACCGCCGCTTGCCCATAAACCTGCGCCAGAGCGGAAACAGCGACGCCCGCATGCTCATCTCGACCCGCATCAGGAAGTCGCCCTGGTGGCACCTGTCCAAAGCCGCCGGCTGCTGGGCCTACACCACCTACAACCACCAGTATCACCCCCGCGCCTACATCAAGCCCGAAGACGGCGGCATGCTCGCCGAGTACAAATTCCTGACCGAGCACGTCAGCATGTGGGACGTGGCCGTCGAACGCCAGATCCAGGTCAAGGGCCCCGAAGCCGCACTGTTCGTCGACTACCTCATCACCCGTGACGTGCACACCCTGATGCCCAACATGCGCGCCCGTTACGTCATCCTCTGCAACCAGTACGGCGGCATCATCAACGACCCCGTGCTCCTGCGCGTAGCCGACGACGAATTCTGGTTCAGCATCTCCGACTCCGATGTGCTGCTCTGGGCCCAGGGCGTCAACGCCACCGGCCGCTTCAACGTTGACATCCACGAGCTCGACGTCTCTCCGCTCCAGATCCAGGGCCCCAAGTCCGCCCCGCTCATGGAGAAGATGTTCGGCTCCCACATCCGCGAGATCCCCTACTACGGACTCATTCACGAAACGCTCAACGGCCATCCCGTAACCATCTCGCGCACCGGCTTCTCCGCCGAGGTCGGCTTCGAAATCTACCTGCACAACGCCATGCTCCACGCCGACGACGTCTGGCCCCACATCCTCGAGCAGGGCGAGGAGTTCAACCTCGGCGTCATCGCCCCCAGCCACATCCGCCGCATCGAGGCCGGCATCCTCTCCTACGGCCAGGACATGGACATCGAGAACAACCCCTACGAGGTCCGGCTCGGCTGGCAGGTGGACCTGGACAAGGGAGACTTCATCGGCAAAGAGGCGCTTACGCGGGTCAAGCAGGAGGGGGTAAATCAGCGGTTAGTCGGTCTCCGCGTCGGCGGCGAGCCCATCGTCTGGTACAACGAGGATTTCTACTTGGTCAAAGACAGCGACTCCGGCGACGACGTCGGCTATGTCACCAGCGCCTTCTGGTCCCCGGCCCAGCAATCCAACATCGCCCTGGCCGTCATGCCCCGCTCACACTGGAAACGCGGCACCCAGGTCAAGGTCCAGCTCCCCGCCGACGGCATCGTCGACGCCCAAGTCGTCGGCGTCCCCTTCGTCGATCCCACCAAGGATCTGCCCAAGACGGAGCTGTTAAATGGAAGTGGCCGCTAAGAGGCTGTAGGTGATGGATCGGGACGCCAGCATTTCGGCGGAGAAGCATAACTACGGCGCGACACAAAATGACAGGCCAAGCCAGTAAAAGTCGTTACGCGTGCATCCCAAAGTGAGGGTGAGTTCTCCTACACCTCTGGCAGAATCTAGACTATGACCGTTCCGCGATCAATTCTGAGGCAGGGGAAGCGTTGTCTCTAACCACTGATCACTAACCACTAACCACTAACCACTGCAGTTGGGCGGTCGGGCCTGCGGCCCTCCCTTGTGCGGGGGCTCCGCCCCCGCAACGCCCCCGGTCCTACAACATGCCTCGCCGACCTGGTGTCGACATTGGTGACAGGTGTCCAATCGAAAGAGTTTATCCAGGCCACTTCCCGCCAGTCCCATCAAATCCCCGTAGGTGCCTGCCTTCGCACCCCTTCCAATTGACGGACCCCACGGCAAGGTCAGGTATGGCGCTTGCCCTGTGTCACTCCAGAAGTCTGTAAACAATTTCACACACCGCCGCCGTACATTCCCCACCTGCCCCTTTTTGTCCCAAAGCTGGGACGCACTCACCCCCGCTACTCACTTGAATCCCTGCCATAGCCGGTATATACCTGACTGACAATATCTTAAGGAGAAAGATCCCCCCATGGCTGAACAGAGCGAAGATCGCCTGGACCGCATTGAGCGCATCCTAGAACGGAGCGCCAAAGAGCACGCAGAGCAGTTCGCCGACATCGATAAGATGTTCGCCAACGCCGTCGAACAGTTCAACCGCAACGAAGAACGATTCGCCGCACTGGGCGAGAAACTCGACCAGTTGTCCGTTGATATCGGCTTTTTGTACGCCGTTGTGAATGGACGTATCCCACAGCCCACGCCGCCGGCCCATCAGGACTAACACGGGGGTTCAGGGATCGGAACAAAGCGGCGGGCCAGCCTCCTCGGAATCTGAGCCCCTCGACCGCCGGCTACCTCCGGAACGCTCGGCCGCTCCCCTTGCCATGCTTCGTAGCGAAGACGGGTTGAATCACAACCCCCCCAACCCAAACTCCCCTTCCAAGTCCACCGTCGCGCCGCTCGCAATCGCCCGCTTGATCCCCGCCTCAAACTGCAGCTCCTGCAATCCGGCCACGCCCGGAATCGGCGGCGGCGCCCCTTCCTGCACGCTGTCCAAATAGGCGTTGATCGCCTTGCCGAACGAAGCCCGGTACTGGTCCCAGCGCGAAATATCGAACGTCAGGTTGTGCCGTTCATGGCGGCCCGTGCGGTAGTTGATTACCTCCATCTCGCCGTCCAGGTCCCGCATACTCAGCCGCCCGTGCTCATACGCGAAGGTCAGCTCGTAGAGCGGCAGCTTGGGATCGATGGCGGACGTGCCGATTAGCGTGCCGGTGGCGTCGTTCACCAGGCGCGCAGCCACCGTCACGTTGCGCGATTCATCGGCGCCCGCGCCTGGCGAGGACGCCTGCGCACTGATACTGGCTGCCGGCCCCATGAAGTACAGCAACAGGTCGATGCAGTGGCTCCAGCAGTTGTAGTGCACCATACCCGTGAAATGCACCGGCTGCCCAAACGCCTCCCGTTCCACGATCTCCCGTGCCAGCCGCGTCTGGTCGAAGAAGCGGTAGTTGAACACCATCGCAGTCTCTACGCCCGCGCCATGCGACGCCTGCATCATCGCACGCGCATCGAAGAAATCCTCCTCGACCACGTTCGCCTGCCCGTGCCGCGCCGCCAGCGGCTTCTCGAAGAAGAGCCGTTTCGGCCCGTGCGGCAGCAGCGCGTTGGCCGCGTCCAGGCGGTCCGTCTCCTTGGTGAAAACCAGGCAAGTGTCCGGATCGTCCGCCATCAGGTCGGCCGCATCCGCCGCCACGCGCCCGCCGAACTGTTCCGCCACCGCTTCCGCCTTGCTGCGCGTGCGGTTCAGATAGCTGAGCTGAATATCGTCTCGCTCCGCGATGTAGGGCAGATAGTTTCTCTCGGCAACGCCGCCGGTTCCCACAACCGCAATCTTCAAAGTCATCCTTGCTCCCCTCAGGTTTGATTATTCGCTTAAAAGCTATTCTTCGACCAGGCGAAAACTGTAAGAGCCGGAGCCCACCCGGAAGGTTATAGCGTCCCAACTCTCCTCGCCTGCTCCGATGCCCGCGACGCCAGATCTGTACACTCCCTCTTCCCAAACTGTCTTTCCACACTCTTGGATAGCCACCGAAGCCAACCCCAACTTGGGCACGCTGACCTCGGCTGTCGTATTGACAGGCACGCTCACCTGCAGAGCGAACGCCCCCTCCTCGCGCTGCCAGGCCGCCGCCACCACGCCTGACACCGTCTCGACCTCCGCCTCCACATCGGTCACACCGCCGACCACACTGGGGCGGATCGCCATCGTCCGATAACCAGGGCTCATCGGGCTGATCCCAGCCAGCGAACGGTAGAAAAAGACCTCCGTGCTGCAGAACATCTTCATGTTCAGGCTCAACTCATCCTCCGGGTCGCCGTTCCAGGACTCCCAAACCGTCGTCGCGCCCTTGGCGATCTGTTCGCCCCAACTCGGAAAAGTCGTCTGCGACATAAGCTCGGCCATAACCTCCGCCCGCCCGTAGCGCGGCAGCGCGTTTTCCAGCGCCGCAGTACCGATGATGCCCGTGGTCAGATGCCCGCCCTGGCGGACGCGGATATCCTCGACCAGGTTGGCCGCAACCGCTTCTACCCTCTCCTCCGGCACAAAATCAAGATGCAGCGCCACCGCGTTCGCCGTCTGGCTCCCGCCCCCGTACTGGTTGGTCTCATCGTCCAGAAACTCGCGGTTGAACGCCTCCCGGATCTCCCCGGCCAGCGCACCGTACCGCTGCGCCTCCTCCTCCTCGCCCAGTACGCGCGCCGCCTGCGCCAGGATCCACACGCAGTGCTGGTAATAGGCCGTCGACGTGAGCGCCATCGGCGTATGCAGCGGCTTGAAGCTGGAAGTCCCGTCCGCCTGCGGCTCCATATGGTCGCCCAGCCCGTGGCGCATGATATGCCCTTCCGCCAGCGCGCCGTAAAACGCCATCATCCGCTTCAACGGACCGTAATGCCTCGCCAGAACGCGCGCGTCGCCGTAATGCCGGTAGACCTGCCACACAAAGATCGGATAAGTGCTCGCCCAGTCCATCCAGCGCAGATACGCGTCCATCGTCCTACGCCAGTGCAGCGGAGCCACCACCGGGACATCGCCGTCCTCCTTCTGCGCATCGGCGATGTCGTCCAGCCACTTTGCCCAGAAACTGACGCTCTCAAAGTTGTAAAGATAGTCCTCGGCGATAAAGCCCGGATCGCCCAGCCACGCCACCCGCTCCGAACGGTCGGCCGCGTCCTGCGAGATGCTCTGAAAGCTGCCCCGCAGCGTCCAGTGCACATTGCTGTGAATCCGGTTGAAGAGCTCGTTCGAACAGCGGAAACGGCTCCCGGTCCCCACCGCCGAATGCACCACACGCCCCTCCACGCTATCCAGCGCCGGCGCGCCCGGATAATAGTCGGTCACCTCCACATAGCGGAAACTGTGCAGCGTAAAGCGCGGCTCCCATTCCTCGACTCCATCTCCTCTGAGCGTATAAATGTCCGTCTGCCGCGCGCTATGATGTACGCCCCCGTCGCGGCCGGTCCCCTGCCTGTACGCCTCCTCCGAATTGGGCGCGTTGCACAGATTGCTGCGCGCGTCCAGCGTCCCGTCTGCGTACAAACAGGTCCCGTGCCGCAGCGTAACCGTCGCGCCCGCCGGCCCTCTCACCCGCAGTCGGCACCATCCCGTGATCACCTGCCCCAGGTCGAAGATGTACACGCCCTCGCTCGGGCTGGTCATCTCAACCGCCCGTATCGTCTCGATCACCCGCGCCGCTGGCATGCTTTGCGCCACCATCGCGCCCCCGGGCGCCTCCACAGCCGCAGCTGGCTGCCACGCCGCGTCGTCGTAACCGGGGCAGTCCCAACCCGGTCTCTCCAATCGCGCATCGTAACGCTCACCGTTGTTGAAATCGTTATACGTGATCGGGCCCGCCGCCGCTTTCCATTCGCCGTCGGAGACGATGCTGACCTGCCCCCCGTCTGCGTACTCAATGATCGCTTGCAGCAGCAGTCTGGGCCTGTCCCCGTAAGGCGTGCGGTGGCTGGGCGACGGCGGAATGTCATCCTCCGCGCTGTACCAGCCATGGCCCAGCATGACGCCGAAAACATTGGCGCCCGGCCGCAACAGCTCCGTGACATCGTGGCTCACATAGAGCACCCGCGAACCCAAAGCAATCGGCCGGTCGTTGTTGTAATACGTATTCCCGGGGTCCAGCACGCTCTGTCCAACCTTGGAGCCGTTCACATACAGTTCCCCATAACCCAGCCCCGACATGTGGACCGTCGCCCGCCGCACCGGCCTGTCCACCGTAAACGCCCGTCGCAGCAGCGGCGCCGAAACCTTCCTGTCCGCCGCGCCAATCCAACTGCCCAGCCAGTCGCCGGCCTTCAACAACCCCATGCTGAACACCGCCGCCGCGCTGAATCTGCTGCCAGCTCCCTCCCCGTCCCACACCCGCACCGCCCACCAGCAGCGCTCATTGCTGACGAGCCCCGCACCGTCATATTCCACGTGCGCCATGTCTGCCGATTCCACCCGGCCGCTGTCCCACTTGTCACCGACCCCGGCCAGCAGTTCAGCCTCGCTGCTGGCGACCAGAATCCGGTAGGCCGACTGCCTCTGACCGCGCGCCTCCGCATGCAGCAGCCAGCTGAAGCGCGGCTGCCGCGTGTCGACGCCCACCGGATCCACGACATATTCACACTGTAGGTCGAAGGGGGTAATCATCTGGCTGCCGCGTCTGAATGACAGATGGAAGCAACTTGGTGCCGTATTGTACCAGAACGTATCGCATCAGCAGCAGTGGGAGTGCATCCCGATATATGCCCCCGTCCTTCTGTGCAAAGAAAGATGATTCCTGACAGTTATCTCTGTCGGATGCAGCGGCAATTGATTATGGCCTCAAAACAGAGTTTGCAGCGCCTCCGATGTCTCTGATATGATTCAGCGGCTGACCCACAGCATGTTTCACGCGACGTTGACCCCCGTACATCGTCCGCTCCATGCCGTGAATCGCAGACCTTCACCCAACTACCTGACCTGAAGTTACAAATTGTAGACAAGCGGTACATCCCTACTCCCTTTCCAATCCAGGAGGAATCCCATGACCCGAAAAGCACACGCTTCCCAGTCGCGCCCCGTCTCCCGTCGTGCCTTCCTCAAGACAGCCGGCGCCGGCGCCGCGTTCGCCGCGCTTAGCGCCTGCGCCGCACCCGTAGCCGCCCCCGCGGAAGGGACCGGCGACGAAGATGCCATGGCCGAACCGCAGGAGTTGAACATCGTCTATTGGGCCGACAGCAATGACTTCTTCCAGGGTGTGATCGACCAGTATCAGGAAGAGACCAGCAACATCGTCAACTATGAAGTCGCGCCGGCTGTTTACATCGAATGGCAGCAGATGATGACGACACGGCTGGCATCGGGCGATACCGGCACCGACGCCTTCCACTCCGACGACTTCCAGGCCGCCATCTACGGCGCCGCCGGCTGGCTCTCCCCGCTCGAGCCCGTCGTCGAACTCTATGACATCGACCTCGATGACTGGCCCCAGACGTTGATCCACGATGTTTCCTCCTGGGACGGCGTGCTCTACCGCATTCCTTGGGGCAACGACACCGAGATCTTCTTCTATCGCACCGACTATTTCGAGGAAGCCGGCGTCTCTCCGCCCACCAACTGGAACGAACTGGTCGAAGTCGGCACTGCTCTCACAGATGAGGACGCAGGCGTCTACGGTATCGCCCTTTCCGCCACGATCGGCGGCCAGCTGGGCAACGAAATCCAGCACTGGACCAATCAGGGCGGCGGCGCCATCAACAACCTCGACAACGACGGCGCCCGCGAAGCGCTCGCCTTCTATAAGGCGCTCTACGCAGAACACAACATCGCCCCTGATTCTGCCCCGCAGGAGGACTATAGCTCCGTCTTCCAGGGCTGGCTCTCCGATAAGTACGCCATGTGGTGGTGCTGGGACGGCTTCTTCGGCGCCATGCGCACCAACGAGGAGTTCTGGGCTGATCAGGTTTCCGCATTCCTGCCGCCGATGGGCCCGGACAACGCCGAGACGATCACCGGCTGCTGGGGCTGGTCCGCCGTTGCCAGCTCGCCTAACCAGGACTTGGCCGCCGAGTGGGTCGGCTTTACCGCACGCTCCGATGTCATGAAGCAGCAGATCTATCGCGGCCGCGTTCCCGCCCGTGTCTCCCTCTGGGCCGACCCCGAAGTCCAGGATCTCGCACCCTCTTCGCCCTTCCTCTTGGATCTGGCCGAGGCCGGCGGCCTTGTCAAAGCCCGCCCGGTTACCCCCAGCATCCAGGAGATCTACGACGCCGCCGAACAGAACGTTCACGCCTATCTGACCGATCAGGTCAGCCTCGATGAAGCGGTCACGGCCGCCATGGACAAGATCAACCCAATCCTCGAACGCGACTTGGGCTGATATCCGCAGATAATAACCGGTGGCCAGCATCCTTCCTGGTCACCGGTAACTGACAACTAACCACTGACCACTGGTGTTCTGTCTTTGTTTAGCCAACACAACCTCAGCACGCGTCGTATAGTCCTGGCCTGGCTGTTGGTCACTCCCGTGGTCCTGTGGCGGCTCCTTACCTCCGTCTACCCTTTTCTGCGCACCTTCTACATCAGTTTTTTCGATAACAGCCCCGTGCGCCGCACTTTCGACTTCGTCGGCCTGGACAACTACATGGCGCTGACTCGCGACGCCAACGTCGACGCCACCCTCACCTTCACCCTCTTCTTTACCGTCACCTCCGTCGCCCTGCAAGTCGTGCTCGGCCTGGCCATCGCCGAGCTGCTCAACCAGCGTTTCAAAATGCGCAACTTCACGCGCGCTGTCAATCTGTTGCCTTGGGCCATGGCCCCGATCGTAATCGCCACCGCTGCCCGCTGGATCTTCCACCAGGATTACGGCCTCATCAACGACATCATTTGGCGGCTCAGCGGCGAACGCCCGCTCTGGCTGGTCAACTTCACCACCGCCCGCTTCGCCGTAACCATCACCGACGTCTGGAAAAACACCGCCTTCCTCGCCGTCATCTTCCTCAGCGGCCTCCAGGGCATCCCTCTTGAACTTTACGAGGCCGCTAAGATCGACGGCGCCGACGGCGCGCGCTCCTACTGGTACATCACCCTGCCGCTGCTGATGCCCCTCATCATCTCGATGATCATCTTCACCGCCATCTTCCGCGTTCTCACCTTTGAAATCGTCTACGCGCTCACCAATGGCGGTCCCGGCACCGCGACATCGCTGCTCTCTTATCTCGTCTATCTTGAAGGCTTCCGCGTCCTCAACTTCGGCTACGCGTCCGCCATCGCCATGCTGCTCTTTTTCATCGTCCTGATCGTGGGTGTCCTCGGCTACGGCTTCCTCCGCCGCGCCTGGGAACGTCTGTAACGAGTCTGGCTGCTGTCGTCCTATGAATACGCAAACCAACCTCTGGCCGAAAATCCGCCCAGCACTTTTCACGCTTACGGTTATTCTCTTCCTGATCGTGATCCTGCTGCCTATTTATTACATCTTCCTGACCGCGTTCGCCCCGAGCGGGAAACTGTTCACCGTACCGCTGACCTACGTTCCGCGCAGCCTGGCAACCGCACGTTTTCAGGACATCTTCGGCGCGCTGCCCATCGCCCGCTACATGCTCAACTCCACCCTGCTGGCCACCTTCTCCACCATCCTGGCGCTCACCGTCAGCCTGCTGGCAGCCTACGCCATCGCCCGCCTCAACTTCCCAGGCGCAAACATGGTCATGATCGGGCTGCTCGCCTCCAGTATGTTGCCCGGCACCGCCACCGTCATCCCCCTATTCCAGATGTTCCAGACCCTCAAGCTGATGGATACGCTGCACGGCCTCCTCATTCTCTACGGTAGCGCGCTGCTGCCGATCACAACTTGGGTACTGGTCTCATTTCTGCGCCAGGTACCCGTGGAGATCGAGGATGCGGCCAAGGTCGACGGTGCCAGTTTCTTCCAGCTCCTCTGGCGCATCGTCCTGCCCGTAATCCGCCCCGGCGTCGCCACCATGTTCCTCATCAACTTCATCATCGGCTGGAACGAATTCTTCACGCCGCTCATCTTTGCTCGCGGCGCCGGCGTCAAGGTCATCACCATGGCCCTCTCCGAAGCCCAGGTCATCGGCGCCCGCAGCGAATTCGACGTCTCCTGGGGCAACATGTCCGCCGTGGCTATCCTCACCACCATCCCGGTCTTCATCATCACCCTCATCTTCCAGCGCCAGATCGTCGAGGGCATCACCAGCGGCGTCTTCAAATAACGTCCCACAGGAGCGACAAGCTGATATGGCCACTCTCAAAGTCGGAATTATCGGGCTGGGCGGCATCGCCCGCTCCCACTGCGACGCCATCGCCACCCTCGACAACGTTGAAGTCGTCGCCGTCGCCGACCTCTTCGAAGAGAAGCGCCGTCAGTACATGGAAGAGTACGGCATTCCCAGGGGCTACCCCTCCCACACCGAGCTTCTCAAGGACGATGAGATCGACGCCGTCGCCGTCGTGCTCGGCCACCATCTCCACCACCGCCTCACCGTCGACGCCTGCAACGCCGGCAAACACGTCCTCGTCGAAAAGCCGATGGCGCTCAGCCTCGAACAGTGCGACGACATGATCACGGCCGCCGCCAGCAACAACGTCAAGCTCATGGTCGGCCATACCCCGCACTTCTCCGGCCCCCTCCTCAAAATGAAGGAGATCCTCGATTCCGGCCGGCTGGGCCCGCTGATGACCATCGTCTGCTACTCGTGCAAAAACTGGACCTACGCCAACCGCGCGCCCCAGTACCGCAGCCGTTTCCATGGCGGCGGCATGTGGATAACCAACGGCGTCCACGTCGTCGACCGCCTCACCTGGCTCATGGCCTCCCAAGCCGCATCCGTATCCGCCAGCATCGGCACACGCGCCCACTACCAGGCCGCTGACGATACCGCCACCGCCCTCATCCGCTTCAAAAATGGCCTCGCCGGCGTCGCCGTCTCCATCGCCTTCGCCGACGGGCCGCCCATCATGGATACCCAGGTCATCTGCACCAACGGCACCGTGCGCATCATCGGCGGCAGACAACCGGTCCTCCAGGTCGGGCAGGGGGATGAGTGGGAGGATATCCCCTTTGAAGTCCCGTCGGCCGTCATGCACTATGAGTGGAAATCGTTCATCCAGTCGATCGAACAGGACATCGAGCCGCCCACCTCCGGTGAGTGGAGCCGCCACATCATGGAGATCCTCTTCGCCGCAGAGACCTCGGCCATCAGCGGGCAGGACGTCGTCCTGGAAAGCGGCCTCTCCTGGACCCACCAGCGCGTCGGCATCCCCGTCACCCGCGATCACGGCTGGATTTGAGGCCCACAGCCGCGTGGGCCGCTTTACGCCACCGACACAGCATGGCAAACTAGACTTGCATGCCCGGCCACCAACTGAACATGCCTTCCCTATACATCAGTAAATCGTACCAACTGCTGCAACCCACAGGAGCGAGTTAGATCAACATGGCGAAACTGAAAGTCGGAATCATCGGGCTGGGCGGCATCGCACGCGCCCACTGTAGTGCCATTGACACCCTCGATAACGTCGAAGTCGTCGCCGTCGCCGATCTCTTCGAAGAGAAGCGCCGCGAATACATGCAGAAGTACGACATCCCCAAGGGCTACCCCTCCCACACCGAGCTTCTCAAAGACGACGAGATCGAAGCCGTCGCCGTCGTGCTCGGCCATCAGCTCCACCACCGCCTCACCGTCGACGCCTGCAACGCCGGCAAGCATGTCCTCGTCGAAAAACCGATGGCGCTCAGCCTTGAGCAGTGCGACGACATGATCGAGGCCGCCGCCAAAAATAACGTAAAGCTCATGGTCGGCCAGACCCAGCACTACTACGGCACCAGCCTCAAGGCCAAGGAGATCCTCGACTCCGGCCAACTGGGCCCGCTGATGACCATCGTCTGCTACATGTCCAAGAACTGGAACTACGCCGGCCGCCCGCCCCAGTACCGCAGCCGTTTCCACGGCGGCGGCATGTGGCTGGCCAACGGCGTTCACGTCGTCGACCGCCTCACCTGGCTCATGGCCTCCCAGGCCGTCTCCGTCTCCGCCAGCATGGGCACCCGCGCCCACTACCAGGCCAGCGACGACACCGCCACCGCGCTCGTCCGCTACAAGAACGGCCTCGCCGGCGTCGCCGTCTCCGTCGGTTTCGCCGACGGCGCGCCCAACTTCGAGAGCCAGGTCATCTGCACCAACGGCACCCTGCGCTTCAGCCAGCACGGCGAAAAGTTCGTCAAGGTCGGCCAGGGAGACGAGTGGAAGGACATACCTTTCGACGACCCGCCCGTCGAGATGCACCACGAATGGAAGTCCTTCGTCGAGGCGATCGAACAGGACATCGAGCCGCCCTCCTCCGGCGAGTGGAGCCGCCACATCATGGAGATCCTCTTCGCCGCCGAGAGTTCAGCCATCACCGGGCGCGAGATCGTCCTCGAGAGCGGCCACTCCTGGACCCACCAGCGCCACGGCGTGCCCGTCACCCGCCAGCACGGCTGGATCTGAGGTACACAACCATGCGAACTGCGCTACTTTCCTACAGCCATCACGGTCGCGGCATGGCCGGCACAACGCGTGACCTCGGCCACGAGATCGTCGCCGTCATAGACGCCGAGCCCGGCCCTCGCCAGCAGCTGGCCGACGAATTCAACTGTCCCGCCTACAGCACCGCAGGCGAGTGCCTCGATGCCAGCCGGCCCGACGCCGTCCTCGTCGCCGGCAAGCATACTGAGATGCCGGACCACGTCCGCGCCTGCGCCGAACGCGGCCTCCCCTTCCTGCTCGACAAGCCCTTCGCCGACTGCGCCGCCCGTCTCCGCCCCGCCGCCGAACTCTGCACAGAGCGCGGCGTCTTCAGCGCCCTCACCCTGCCCAACCGCGGCACCGAGCTTGTTGATATCGTCCAGCGCATGATCGACGACGGCAGCTTCGGCGACCTCGTCCTCTACAACAGCCGCCTCAACAACGGGCCGCCCTCCCGCTACGACCCCACGCCCTCCGCCTGGCACAACGATGCCACAATTTCCGGCGGCGGCTGCTGGGCGACCGAGTCCGCCCACGGCATCGACACCTACCTCCAATTCGTCGGCGACCGCCCCGTCACCGCCGTCGGCGGCGTCATCTCCAACTCGATGTACGCACGCGAAGTAGAGGATGTGGGGGTCGGTATTCTGCGCACCGACGATGGCATAACCGGCATCGTCGAATCCGGTTATAGCTACCCGTCAGGCGCCCGTGCAGGCGACCACAGCTTTCGCTTCATCGGCACCAAAGCCACGGTCCTGCAGCGCTACGACCAGCAGGGAAACAGGGTGACAGAGGTCCACACAACCGAGGGCGTGACCTTCCACGAGGAATCACCGCATACCCGCGGAATGAAGGAGATCATGCGCAGGGCGTTGGTAGCCATCGAGGAAGGGCGCAGCAGCTTCTCGCCCGATGTCGAGCACGCAGTTCGCATCCTCGAGATCCAAGACGCCGTCTACGCCCTCGCCCGCGCCAACCCAACGACAAACGGCCCCCACCCACTCGGCGCGCCCGGCGCGGTCTAGCGCCGAGGTATCGCCATTGAAAAGGAGACCGGCACGCCGCTCGCGTGCCGGTTTGTCGATCTGTTATCTGTTTTTCCCACACAAAAACCTACACCCGCCCCGCAAACGAACGCCCGCGAACCTGCTTGAATGGCGGCATCTTCGGCGCGTCCGTAACCGACCCATCCCGCCGCGACGACGCCCGCATGTAGTGGACTGCATAACCGCGCCGCCTCTGTCCCGACAGGTTGGCATTGCTCTGGTGCAGTACCAGGCTGTGATGAAAACTGACGCTGCCCGAATTCAGAGGCGCGGGCACGATCGGCCACTGCTCGCTCCCCAAATCTTCCACGAACCAGGATAGCTGTTCCCCTCGTATCATCCCCCAGCGATGCGTGCCGGGGCAGAAGTTCAGGCAGCCGTTATCCACCGTCGCCTGATCGATCGCCGTCCACGCTGAAACCAGGTCCATCGGGAGAATGTCCCGCCACGACGCCGAATCCTGGTGCCACGGCTGCTCCGTCCCCGTGACCGGCGCCTTCATGAACAGCTGGTCCCCGTACATCTTGATGTCATCGCAGCCCAGCAGATCGGCAATAATGTCGACGATCCTGGAATGGGTGGCATGGCCCCACATGACCTCGTCATAGACCGCCAGATTGTACAGTTTGCGCACCGACAGCACCTGGTCCGCAACTGCACGTTCGCCTTCTCGGAACACCTTCTCCAACTGAATGCTCGTCTCCGGGATCTGTTCGACCTTGCCGGCCGCGATCAGATCGGTGTGTGCTGCCAGAGCCGCCACCTCCTCCGCCGAAAGAACATCCTCGACGGTCAGAAAGCCGTTGAGCCTGAACTGCTTCACCTGCTCCTCAGACAGCACGCGTAGGCGCGAGGTTGCCATGCAACATAGTCCTTTCCCTGTGAAACCGGATTTGGCAACGTTTTAGCATCTCCATAAACGCCAGCAGATCTCCCGCTTCGCGACTACTCCTCCTCCACCCAAGCCGCCGGCGCCGTATCCACACCGTGTTTGGCGAACACCGCATCGATCTCCTCCAGCGTCGCCTGGTCAAGTGACCAGTCCAGACCGGCTACGTTTTCCTCGACCTCCTCCGGGCGGCGGAACCCGATCAGCGCCACACTAACCACCGGATTCGACAGCGCCCAGCGCAGCGCAAGTTGGGGCATGGTCTTCCCGTGCCGGGCAGCGATCGGCTTGAGGTCGTTAGCGGCAGCAACATTTCTGGCAAAGACCTCCTCCGTAAACAGAGGGATGTTGAAAGCCGTGCCATTGGAGCGCCAGTCATCTTCGTCGAACGTCGTGTCAGAAGTGAACGTACCCGTCAGCAGACCATGCGCCAGCGAACCGTAGGTCATCAGACCAATGCCGTGCTTAGCAATCGTCGGGAAAATCTCGCGCTCCAGGCGGCGGTCGAACATATGGTAACCGTACTGGGCGATGTCCACCCGCCGCGTCTCCATGCAGGTCTCGATCTGCTGCGGCCGGAAGTTGGAGACGCCCACAAAGCGGGCCTTTCCCGCCTGCACGATCTCCTCCAGCACGCCCATCGGCTCATCCAGCGGCACATCCCTGTCCGGCCAGTGGACCAGGTAAACATCCACATAGTCGGTCCCGAGCGCCTTGAGGCTGCGGTCAATGGCCGCCAAAGCCGTCTCGCGGCGGCTATCGCGGCGCCACTGGCCGTCATCCTGATAGATACCCCACTTGGTCACGACGATCGCCTCCTGCCGCCGCGCGCCCAGGGCCTTGCCCAGAATCTCCTCGGACTGGCCAAAGCCGTAGCCCTCGGCTGTGTCAAAGAGATTAATCCCAAGATCGAGTGCTCGATGCACCGCCTTGACAACGTCGCTTTCCTCAAAGTGTCCGTACCCGCCGCCGATCTCCCAGCAGCCGAAACCGATAGCCGATACATCCAGTCCCGTACGTCCAAATGCGCGATATTCCATCTCTTGGCCTCCCTGCATTTCGCTGGTGGTCAGTGCCTGGTGCCTTCTGCAAATCGGTTGGATTCCGACAGTGTACAACGCGACCCCATGCGGGTCAACGGACGGGAATGAAACGGTGGATCTCCAAATGGGGTGAACTCTCGTATTCTTCTGGCGGCGACTTAAACCAAAGCCCTTCCGCATTCAACTCTGAAGCAGAGCCAGCGCCCTCTCTGACCACTATCCACTAACCACTGACCACTGCAGTTGGGCGGTCGGGCCTATTCGGCCCTCCCTTGTGGGGGGGGGGCGCCCCCCCCCCGCCCCCCCCCCCGCCCCCAGCCAC
>JAJEDI010000080.1 GCA_022821585.1 Caldilineaceae bacterium | reverse complement strand
AACCGCGAGGGCACCCACAAGTGGTGCCCCTACGGGTATTGGCGGTGGGGCGGTCGAGTCGGGGGGAGGGCACCCACAAGGGGTGCCCCTACGGGGGATGGCGGTGGGGCGGTCGAGTCGGGGGGAGGGCACCCACAAGGGGTGCCCCTACGGGGGATGGACAGGTATAAAAGGAAAGAACCCCGGGGCCGGGGTTCTTTTTTCTTTATTGGGTCGATTGGGGTTGGGCTATTGGAGGAGGGCTTCGAGTTCTTCGGTGGCCTCTCTGTCTTCGGGTTCTTCTTCTTGCTGCGGGCGGTGGGCGATGGTGGTGAATTCGTAGGTGCCTTTGGGCTCCTGGTCGCCGTCGGCACCGTTGGATGCGTCGAAGGGGTTGCGTGAGCCGGACGACTGCCGGGCGGCGGGGTCTGCGGGCAGGTCGGAGTGTGCGATGGGGATGAAGTCGACCTGGATTGTATCGCCGGGCACGAAGCGGCCTTCGAGGAGTGCTTCGCTGAGGGGGTCCTGGACTTCGCTCTGGATGACGCGGCGCAAGGGGCGGGCGCCGTAGTCCGGGTTGTAGCCGGCGTCGGCGATGGCGTAGCGTGCGGCAGGGGTGAGCACCAGTTTCATGTCCTGCTCGTCGAGCTGGGCGCGCAGGGTGCGCAACTCGAGTTCGACGATTTCGGTAATTTCTTCTTTGGTGAGGCTACGGAAGACCATGATGCCGTCGAGACGGTTGATGAATTCGGGGCGGAAGGTCTTTTTGAGGGCATCCATGACCTTGGACTTCATCTGCTCATATTCGGTTTCCATGCGGGTCTGTTCATCGGCGGTGATGGCGAAGCCGATGCCCTTGGAGCCCTGGATGAGGTTGGCGCCGACGTTGCTGGTCATGATGAGGAGGGCGTTGCGGAAGTCGACGCGGCGGCCCTTGGCGTCGGCGAGGGAGCCGTCCTCCATGATCTGGAGGAGCATGTTGAAGGCTTCGGGGTGGGCCTTTTCGATTTCGTCGAGAAGGACGACGGAGTAGGGGCGGCGGCGGACGGCTTCGGTGAGCTGGCCGCCCTCTTCGTAGCCGACGTAGCCGGGGGGTGCGCCGACGAGGCGGCTGACGTTGTGGCGCTCCATGAACTCGCTCATGTCGAGTTTGATGAGGGCTTCTTCGCTGCCGAAGAGGAATTCGGCGAGGACTTTGGTGAGCTCGGACTTGCCGATGCCGGTGGGTCCGAGGAAGATGAAGCTGCCGATGGGGCGTTTGGGGTCCTTGAGCCCGGCGCGGGCGCGGCGGACGGCCTTGCTGATGGCTTTGATGGGTTCATCCTGGCCGACGATGCGTTTGTGGAGTTCGTCTTCCATGCCGAGGAGGCGTTCGCGTTCTTCGCCGCCCATGCGATAGACGGGTACGCCGGTCCACATGGAGACGACTTCGGCGATGTCGTCGGCGGAGACGACGGGCTGGTTGGCGACCTGGCGCCAGCCTTCGCGCAGTTTGTCGAGTTTGGATTGGAGCTCGACCTCTTGATAGCGGAGGTCGATGGCGTCGTCGAAGCGTTGGGTTTCGAGCGCCTCTTCTTTTTCCTTCTGGAGGCGTTTGAGGTCGATAAAGGTTTCGCGCAGGCTGACGGCGTGGGGGGCTTTGTACATGCGCACGCGGCTGCCGGCCTCGTCGATGAGGTCGATGGCCTTGTCGGGCATGAAGCGGTCGGGCACGTAGCGTGCGGCGAGGTGGGCGGCGGAGTCGAGGGCCTCTTCGGAGATGATGAGTTTGTGGTGCTCCTCGTAGCGGCTTTTGATGCCTTTGAGGATCTCGATGGTCTCTTCGATGGTGGGCTCTTCGACGAGAATGGGCTGGAAGCGGCGTTCGAGGGCGGCGTCGCTCTCGATGTGCTTGCGGTATTCGTCGAGGGTGGTGGCGCCGATGACCTGGAGCTCGCCGCGGCTGAGGGCGGGCTTGAGGATGTTGGCGGCGTCGACGCTGCTGCCGGCTGCGCCGGCGCCGACGAGCATGTGGACTTCGTCGATAAAGAGGATGGCGCCGCTGTTGATGATTTCTTCGATCACTTTTTTGAGGCGTTCCTCGAACTGGCCGCGGTACATGGTACCGGCGACGAGGCTGCCGACGTCGAGCATGAGGATGCGCTTGTTGAGGAGGGGCTCGGGCACGTCGCCGTCGACGACGCGCTGGGCCAGTCCTTCGACGATGGCGGTCTTGCCGACGCCGGGTTCGCCGATGAGGGCGGGGTTGTTTTTGTTGCGGCGGCTGAGGATCTGGATGACGCGTTCGATTTCCATCTGGCGGCCGATGACGGGGTCGAGGCGCCCCTCTTCAGCGGAGGCGGTGAGGTCGAGGCCGAGCTGGTCCACCAGAGGTGTTTTGGACTCTTTTTTCTGCTTTTCTTTGGATTGGGCGCTGCTTTGCAGGAGGTCGCGGGCGGTCTGCGTGCGGACGCGATCGAGGTTGATGCCGAGGTTGCGGAGGACGTTGACGGCGACGCCGTCGCCATCGCGCACGAGGCCGAGGAGGAGGTGCTCGGTGCCGATGTAGTGGTTGCCCATCATGCGGGCTTCTTCGACGGCCAGCTCGATAACTCGTTTTGTGCGCGGGGCGAGGGTTGGTTTGCCCAGGGGGGCGCGTTCGCCGCGTCCGACTGTGCGCTCCACGGCGCGCACGACCTGTCCCGGTTCGACGCCCAGTTCTTTGAGCACTTTAACGGCGACGCTGTTCTCCTCCTGGACGAGGCCGAGCAGGAGATGTTCGGTGCCGATATGGTTGTGATTGAGGCGCAGGGCCTGTTCCTGTGCAAGTGTTAGGACTCGGCGCGCACGTTTCGTGAAGCGTTCGAGTTTATCAGACATGGGTGAATTCCCTCGATCGTCGTTTTCCTGCTTAAGAGCAATCAGACAGAGTACACTATACCATAGAGATCAGGTGCTCGCCGTAATCGGAATTCCGTTTGCGTCCGACACCATGTTTTGCGTTCGGTCCAGTTGAAGCGGTGTTTGCAGGCCGCTGGCGGCGGACAATTCGGAAGCGGAGCCGAGCGCACGGTCGTGATGTGAAGGGACCTGGCGCCTCTGTCGGAAGGTAAGGTGCAGTTGGGCGTTCCGGGGCTGGCGAGCCGTTCGACAGGGCCGATATGCGGGGGCGGGGACCGGACTGTCCGTCGCGGCGCGCCACACTTGCATCTGTCGACTTTTTTATTGTAACGACGGGCGGTATATTTTGTCAATTCATAAAAAACGTGCCGGACGCGGTGTCCGACACGTAATATGCGGGGTGGTCGACGGCGGGGGAAGCGGGCGACCTCAGTTCGGTTTTGGGGCGGCGGAAAGCCGCTGGGGGCGGGGTACTAGGCTATGACTTTTTCGGCCTCCGGTTCTTCAGACAGCTCGGGCTGTTGGCTGGCGGCCTGCTGCCCGGGGGCGGCGACGTTGGATGCGCCGGCGGTTGACGGCGTGTCGGCGGCGCCGGCTGCAGCGTTTTGTGTGCCGGCCTGATTTTCTTCGAGGGGGACGGGTTCCCAGTCAAATTCAACGGATTCTTCTTCGGGAGCGACCTGCTTGAGGCTGAGGCCCATGCGTCGTTTTTCGGTATCGATGCGGATGATGCGCAGGTCGATTTCCTGGCCTTCGGCGACGACTTCGCTGGGATGGGCGATGCGGCGTTCGGTCAGTTCGCTGATGTGGATCAGGCCTTCGATTGTATCGCCCTGGAGGCGGGCGAAGGCGCCGAAGTGGACCAGTTTGGTGACGGCGCCGTGCACGATCTGGCCGACTTCATAGCGGTCGGGCACGGTTTCCCAAGGTTCCGGCAGTAGACGGCGCAGGCTGAGACCGATGCGCTTTCGTTCCCGGTCGACGTTGAGGACCATGACTTTGATCTTTTCACCGATGGAGACGACTTCTTTGGGATGGCTGATGCGGCCCCAGCTGAGCTCGCTCAGATGGATGAGGCCGTCGGCACCGCCGAGGTTGACGAATGCGCCGAAGTCGGCGAGGCTGCTGACGACGCCTTCGCAGACGGCGTTTTCTTCGAGCGTCTCGAGGAGTTTTTCTTTTTGTTCGCGGCGCCACTCGCGAATGGCAACCCGTTCTGAGAGGATGAGGCGATTGCGGCGGCGGTCGAGGTCGATGACCTTCATGCGCAGTTCGGCATCCATCAGCTTCATCCAGCGGTTGTCGGGTTCGCCTTCGGTAAGCTGCTGGGACTGGCTTTCGCTGCTGAGTTGGCTAGCGGGGACGAAGCCGCGCACCTGCCCGATCTTGACGATGACGCCACCGCGGTTGAAGCCGCTGACGGAGCCGGTGAACATGTCCTGCGATGCCAGTAGCTCTTCGGCGCGTTTCCAGTCGCTCTCGGCGCGGGCGCGGGAGATGCTGAGGAGGAGGTTGCCGTCGCGGTCTTCGCGCATAACGTAGACGGGCACTTCGTCGCCGATGGTCATGTCCTTGAAGTCACCTTCAAGGCGGTCGACCTCACGGCCGGTGACGATTCCTTCGGACTTGTAGCCGATGTCGATGAGCAGTTCGCCGGCGCGTTTATCGACAACGACGCCATGGCGGATGTCACCTGTCTGTGGCTGGTTTACGTAGGAATCGTCGAATTCCTCGAGGAGCAGGGCCATAGGATGGTCATCCCCAGGGGGTCCTGCATCCATCTCCTCGGTCAAGAAGTCTGCTTCCGGTTCCATCACTGTTTCTGTTTGCTGGTTTGACATGACTGAGTTGCATCCTCCAATAAAATAAAGATTTTCACGGCAAGTTAATGCTGAAAGCGACGGTAAAAAATCGAACGCAAAGGGTTTCGAATTTTGGTTAAGCGCAAACCTGCCAGCGTTGGGCGCGCTCTATAGAACATTCTTATCAGTGCAAGCCGCGCGGGCATTGCACCACTTTGAACGTTATTCGGGGGGCGAAGACGGCTTTGTCTTCTGGGTGGAAAGGTACTACTTTTCGCCGGCGGAAGTGCTACGGGCGCGTAATGCGGTCGCCTCGATTTCGATCAGCGCGCCCAGTGGCAGTGCGGCTACTTGCACCGTACTCCGAGCAGGAGGGTCCTCCTGAAACGCTTGCGCGTAAATCTCGTTTACAGTGGAGAATTCGGCGATGTCGGTCAGGAAGATCGTTGTTTTGACGATATGCTCCATGCCGGAGCCGGCCGCGACGAGGACTGCGGCGAGGTTTTCCAGCACTTGGTGAGTCTGTTCGACGATGCCTGGTCGTAGTTGACCGGTCAGGGGATGGATACCGATCTGACCCGAAGTGAAGATCAGATGCTCTGTTGCGACAGCCTGGGAGTAGGGGCCGATGGCAGCAGGCGCTTTCTCGGTGAGAATTGTTTTTTGAGTCATGCAGGGCTTCAGCGAGTTGTTCGCTGAATCAGGTCCTTTTAGGTTGCTGTCAGCTGGAATAACCTGAAAAGGTCCAGTTGACAGCAAATTGTCGGCTATTGTATGCGATCATCCAATGTTTGTCAAAATTGGTTTTTGGGTGAAACGGCGGAACTGCGGTGGTCAGTGGTCAGCGGTTAGCGGTTGAGGGCGGCGGTGATGTCGGCGATGATGTCGTGGGGGTCTTCGGCGCCGACGGCGAGGCGGACGAGGCCGTCGGAGATGCCGACGGCGGCGCGCTGGGCGGGGGAGAGGGCGCGGTGGGAGGCGTGGCTGGGGTAGAGGACGAGTGAGTAGATGTCGCCGACGGTGGTGGCAGGCTGGACCATTTGCAGGGCTTCGAGGAAGCGGAAGACGTCGGCCTGGCCGGCGTTTTTGAGTTCGAGGGCGACGACGGCGCCGTAGCCGAGGCCGCCGAAGAGGTCGCGGGCGACGTGGTGCTGGGGATGGTCGGGGAGGCCGGGGTAGCGGACGCGGGCGAGGGCGGGGTGGTCGCTGAGCTGCCGGGCGACGGCGGCGGCGTTGCGGCACTGGCGCTCGACGCGGAGGGGCATGGTCTTCATGCCGCGATGGAGGAGCCAGGCTTCGTGGGGGCCGAGGTTGGCGCCGGTCTTTTTGAGGAAGTCCCAGAAGGCGGGGCGCAGGTCGTTGCGGGCGACGACCACGCCGCCGAGGACGTCGCCATGGCCGCCGATGTACTTGGTGGCGCTGTGGATGACGACGTCGACGCCGTGGGCGAGGGGGCGGAAGAGCATGGGGGTGGCGAAGGTATTGTCGACGAGCAGTAGGGTATTGTGGGCGCGGCAGAGCTGGGCGAGGCGAGGGACGTCGACGACTTTGAGGAGCGGATTGGAGATGGTCTCGACGATGAGGAGGACGGGTGCCTCGCGGGCGAGGAGCTGCTCGACGGCGTCGAGGTCGGTGGCGTCGACGAAGAGGCCCTTGACGCCGTACTGGGGCCAGAGGCTGTCGACGAGGGAATAGGTGGCGCCGTAGCAGTCCTGGGCGGCGGCGACGGTGGCGCCGGAACGGAGGCCGCAGGCGGACATGGCGAGGTGAATGGCGGCCATGCCGCTGCCGGTGGCGAGGGCGAAGTGGTCGGCGGCCCGTTCGGGCATGTCGTGGCATTCGAGCTCGACGACGGCGTCTTCGAAGGCGGCGACGGTGGGGTTGCCGTAGCGGCCGTAGACGTAGAGGTCGGGGTCGCCGCCGAGGGCGCTGTCGAGGTGGGCGGTGTCATCGTAGACGTAGCCGATGCTGGGGATGATGCCGCTGACGACGGGCGCGGCGGAGACGGGGCGGGCGGGCGGGGCGTAGCGGCGGGATTCGCCGCTGTGGAGGGCTTTGCTGTCTATTGATTTGGGAGAGAATGGCATGGTGTTGGGTGGGTCGTGGCTTGGATTTCTTGATTTATAAAACGGATTGATCCGCGAAGTTACGCGAAGAACACCTTTTTTGTCCGCGGAGGACGCGGAGGGGCGCGGAGAACACCTTTTTTGTCCACGGAGGACACGGAGAACACCTTTTTGTGCGCGGAGGACGCGGAGGGCATCTTATGTCAACGGTGGGGCCGCGGAGGGGACCATTCATTGGTCGGCTGCGGGCGGGTTATGAGTAGAGCATGGGCAGGCTGCGGCGCATGATCTCGTAGTTTTCGAGGGCGCGGCCGGCGCCGAGGGCCACGCAGGCCATGGGGTTTTCGGCGACGTAGGCGGGGACACCGGTCTCGTGGGTAAAGAGTGAGGCGATGAGGCGGAGCTGGGCGCCGCCGCCGGTGATGACCATGCCGCGGTCGATGATATCGGCGGCGAGCTCGGGCGGCGCTTTTTCGAGGGTTGAGCGCACGGTACGGACGATGGCCTGCAGGGGCTCCGACATGGCGTCTATGACTTCGCTGTTGATGATTTCAATGGTCTTGGGGAGGCCGTTGATCTGGTCGCGTCCGCGTACTTCGATGGCGCGGTCTTCTTCGGTGGGCAGGGCGGAGCCGATGGCTATTTTGATCTCTTCGGCGGTCTGTTCGCCGACGAGGAGGTTGTATTTCTTGCGGATGTAGTTGACGATGGATTCGTCGAGGCGGTTGCCGCCGACGCGCACGCTACTCCAGACGACGATATCGTACATGGAGACGATGGCGGCTTCGGTGGTGCCGCCGCCCATATCGACGACCATGTTACCGGTGGGGGTGCCGATCGGGAGGCCGGCCCCATAGGCAGCGGCGAGCGGTTCGGGGATGAGGTAGGCTGCGCCGGCGCCGGCCTGCATAGCGGCGTCGTGGACGGCGCGCTCTTCGACGGAGGTGACGCCGCGCGGGGTGCTTATCATGACCCTTGGCTTGAAGAGGGGGAAGCGGCCGACGATGTCCTGGATGAATTTGCGCAGCATGGCCTCGGTGACGACGAAGTCGGCGATGACGCCGTCGCGCATGGGGCGGATGACTTCGATGCTCTCGGGGGTACGGCCGAGGGTGTCATAGGCTTCGTGGCCGATGAGGACCATCTTGTTGGCTTCGCGGCGAATGGCCACGACGGAAGGTTCATGCAGGACGATCCCCCGCCCCCGGACGTGTACAAGTACGTTTACGGTGCCGAGGTCGATTCCGATCTGTTTTTCAAACATAGATTAGTTTCGTATGTGTAGTAGGTCAGGATGCAGGGGAGACAGATTTTTGCGAGCAAGGCGCAACCTGTACGGCGATGCGGGCGGTCACGTCCCGATTTTGCCCATAGAACTTTATTATAGCTTCAGCCTTTCGGGTAGGACAAATCAGTATCCGGAGATCCGGGTGGCATTGCGTGAGCGGCGCTATTTGCGCCTGGAACGTGCGTAGCTGACGGCGCCGACCATACCGACAATGAGGCCGGCCAAGGAGGCGAAGTAGGAGAGGAAGCTGAGCAGGAAGCCGGGTTCGATGACGCGGAGGACCATGGCGAAGGCCAGGAGAAAGCCGAAGAGGAGCAGGAAGAAGCCGTAGAGAATCAGGTGCAGTGGTGAGGAGGGCATAGGGGACACCAGTGGTCAGTAGTCAGTGGTCAGTGGTCAGTGGTCAGTAGTCAGTGGTCAGTGGTCAGTGGTCAGTGGTTGGTGGATAGAGAATCCAGAGGCAGTTTCAGTCTGCCGGTTGGCTGCAGCTAGTCCTTGTAGAGGAAGCAGCGGGCGTAGTGCCGGGGTTCCTGCTCGAAATCGAGCGGCGTTTCCAGCTCGCAGAGATTTTCCATGAAATGGGTGCAGCGCGGGTGGAAGCGGCAGCCTGAGGGCGGGTTGACGAGGCTGGGGGGTTCGCCGGGCGGGACGTCGCGGAAGACGTGGGCGTTTTCGGGGTCGGGGTCGGCGATGGCGGCGAGGAGGGCGCGGGTGTAGGGGTGAAGCGGATTGCGGAGCAGGTCGTCCATGCGGGACTGCTCGACGATTTCGCCGGCGTACATGACGAAGATGCGTTCGGAGAAGTAACGGACGGTGGAGAGGTCGTGGGTGATGTAGACGACGGCGAGATTGTGCGTTCTTTGGAGGCCCTGGAGGAGGCGGAGGACTTCGACGCGCACGGACATGTCGAGCATGGAGACGGGTTCGTCGGCGACGATCATGCGGGGGTGCAGGAGCATGGCGCGGGCGATAACGACGCGTTGCTGCTGGCCGCCGCTGAGCATGTGGGGAAAGCGGGGCAGGATGTCATCGACGGGCGTGAGCCGGACCTCCTCCATGACCTCGCGGATGCGATTCTGGCGCTGGGACTCGTTCATGTTGCCGTGGATCTTGAGGGGTTCGCCGAGGATACGGCGAATGTCCATGAAGGGCGGCAGTGCGCCGAATGGATCCTGTTGAACGTAGCCGACCTGCGAACGGAACCACTGCATCTCCTTGGCGTCGAGGGTGCTGAGATCGCGGCCCTCGAAGATGACGGAGCCTTCTGTCGGCATGTGGAGCCCGAGGATGGTCTTCATGAGGGTGGATTTGCCGCAGCCGCTCTCGCCGACGATGGCGATGGCTTCGCCGGCGTGGAGGTCGAAGCTGACATCGTCGACGGCACGGACGGTGCCGGCGCGTCCGAAGCCCCAGCGTCTGAGCTCGAACCAGGTGCGGAGGTTGCGCAGGGAGAGGAGGGGCTCGGCCTGGGCAGCGGAGCCGTTGGCGGATTGGGTCTGTGCGATTTCAGGGGTGGTCGTTGTCATCGTCGCTCTTTTGATGTGCGCGGGGCTGCGCGGCGCATGTAACGGCGAAATGGGCAGCTGTGTGCATCAGCGGCTGTCTCCGTTCTGATGCAGCCAGCACTTTACGTGCTGGCGGCGGCCCGTGCGAACCAGTTCGGGGTCGTTTTCGCAGAGCTCGAAGCGGTGGTCGCAGCGGGGTGCGAAGCGGCAGCCCGGAGACAGGTCGAGCAGGCTGGGGGGCTGGCCGCTGATAAAGTCGGGTTCTTCGGTCTGGCGCAGCTTGGGCACGCTGGACATCAGTTTCTGTGAATAGGGATGGAGGGGCTCGACAAAGAAGTGCTCGGCGTCGTTGACCTCGACGAGTTGGCCGGCGTACATGACGGCGGCGCGGTCGGCGAGTTCGCTGGAGGTGCCGATGTCGTGGGTGATGAGGATGAAGCTGGTCCTGGTCTCCTGTTTGACGCGCTTGAGGACGTTCATGATGTTGGCCTGGGTGAGGACGTCGAGGGCGGAGGTTGGCTCGTCAAGGATGATGAGGTCGGGGTCGGTGACCATGGCCATGGCGATGGCGACGCGCTGGCGCATGCCGCCGCTGAGCTCGAAGGCGTAGCGGTTGATGAAGTCGGCGGGGACGCCGACGTGTTGGAAGGATACGGCGACGCGTTCGAGGGCCTCGCTGCGGGGGATGCCGTAGTGGGAGAGGAGCGGTTCGGCGACCTGGTCACCGACTTTGAGGACGGGGTTGAGCGAGTTCATGGCGGCTTGGGGCACGAGCGAGATCTGGATCCAGCGTACCTGCTGGCGGTACTCTTCGTCGCTGAGCTGCATGATCTCGCGTCCGTTGATCTTGACGCTGCCGGAGTAGGTGTGGACGTTGCGGGGGAGCAGGCGGAGAATGGCCCTGGTGAGGGAGGTCTTGCCGCAGCCGGACTCGCCGAGGATGACCATGGCCTCGTTGCGGCGCAGGTTGAGACTGACGCTGTCGACGGCGTGCAAGACGCCCTGCTGCGTGCGGAAGTAGAGACGCAGGTCCTCGATTTGCAGTACCGGCGGGTCGGAAAAGGCCATTACAGATCTCGCAATCTGGGATTGAAGACTCTGTCGAGGGCGAAACCGACCATGGCAAAGCCGAGGCCGGAGACGAGCAGGAGGGCGGCGGGCTCGAGCACCCAGTAGTAGTTGCCCTGATAGAGGGCGTCGTTGACGCGGGCGTCGCTGAGCACTTTGCCCCAGGTGGGGAGCAGGGGGTCGCCCAGGTTGAGCACGGCGAGGGTGGCCTCGACGAAGACGAAGGAAGGGATGGCAACGACAAAACCGGGCACGAGGGTGGGAATCAGGCGGGGGATGAGGTAGAGGAAGATGATGCGGAAGTTGCCGGCGCCGTAAGCGCGGGCGGCCTCGAAGTAGGGCGATTCCTTGATCTGGAGGAAGATGGCGCGGCTGGTTTTTATGCCTGAACTGAAGACGCTCAACGCGATGAGGACGCCGAGCATCACCCAGATGCTGCGCGAGAAAAAGAGACCGACCATGATGAGGATGGGCAGGGTAGGCAGGATGAGGTTGACCTCGGTTATGCGTTGAATTACAGCGTCAGCGATACCTCCAAACCAGACACCGATGGCGGCTACAATGAAGGTGCTTACGGAGGTTCCTACGGCTGCCAGGAGGCCGAAGGCGAGAGCGACGGGCATGCCCCACATGAGGGCCAGCATGAGGTCGCGGCGCAGGTGGTCGGTGCCGGCGAGGCCGTAGACCTGGCCATAGACGACGAGGCGGGCGTCGACGTCGGCATCATCTTCGAAAACGAGTCCGGCGGCGACGAGCCTGTAGGTGCCTTTGAGCGGCCTGGGGTCGTCTGCGTCGGAGTCGGGATCGGCGAAGAGGCCGATTTCCGGTCTAACGTCGTCGAGGCGTCTTTGCAGTTTTTCTTCCTGCGAGAAGCGGACGGTGACGGGCCCTTCGACGGTAACATCGGCGATGCGGATCTCGCGTGCGTCGGGGGTCAGCCAGGTGAGGGACACGAGGGGGCGTTTTTGTTCATGTTCAGAGGTGAGGAAGAGGGAGATTTCCTGGGGAAACTCGTCGGCGTTGTAGTCGAAGGTGAAGGTTGTGATGACGTCGGTCATCTCTTCAGAGACTTCCTTGCGCTCCTTTTGCACGGAATCGTCATCGGCTTCGCCCGCGGGACCCATAATGATTGTTTCGGGCAGGTTGACGCCGGGGAAAAGGTTGACCCATTTGGGCTGGGCGGTGCGCGGGTTTTCGAGCCACACGCCTTCCCCGCCGCGCCAAAGGTCAACCGCTTCGCCGTAGGGAATGGCGATAACGATATAGATTGAAAAGAGGACCATGGCCACGATAATGGCGAGACCGACGACGGCGGAGGGATATTGTGAAAGAGCGGAGAGTGTGCGGCGAATTGCCGTCATGCCTGCCCTCCTTGATTTCCGCCTACCTTGACGCGGGGGTCTATGAGTGCGTAGACGATATCGAGGAAGAAGACGGTGATACCAAGCAGGTAGGCATAGACGACGGTGGAGCCCACGATCACCGACGTTTCAAAGATGTTGGATGCAAGATACAGGAGCCGCCCCAGGCCCGGCCAGTTGAAGATAGTCTCAAGTACGATTGAACCGAACCAGAGGCCAATAATCGAGAGCGCCAGGCTGGTGACGATGGTGGGCATGGTGGGGCGCATGATGTAGCGGCGCTCGACGACACGGTCGGACAGGCCCTTGGCGCGGGCCATGTCGACATAGTCTTCATGGGAAAAGATGAGAAAGAAGGTACGCTGGCCGTAGATGCCCAGGAAGATGCTGCTAAAAAAGATGGCGATGACGGGCAGCACCATGTGGTTGAGGACGCTCAGTGCGTAGTTAACGATTGAATCGGGCGGGGGCGCGGAGACGAGCCCTCCGAAAGGGAACCAGCCCAGCAGGGCAGCGAAGAGCAGTATGAAGAAGAGGCCGTAGAACCAGCTGGGAGCAGCCGAGGTCGGGGCCAATCCAACGATGGCCCGGTCCAGCCTGCTGCCGTAGTTGCGAGAAAGATAGAGGGCGACGAAGATGCCGACGAGGAAGTTCAACATGAAGGAGGTGGAGAAGAGAAGCAAGGTGGCCGGCAAGCGTTCCAAGATGATGTTACGCACCATCCGCGAGCCGCTGTCGCTGGACATGTTATCGGCCCAGCCCAGGTCCAGTGTCATGGCTCCCCAGAGGAAGCTGAAGCTGCGCAGGAGGAAGGGTTGGTCGAGCCCCATGCGCTTTTCCTGCAAAGCGACCAGCTTGTCGATGTGTGCGCGGCGTTCTTCGGAGGTCATGTTTTTGAACTCCTCATTAAAGCCGACGGAGATGGCTACCTGTTCGCGGATATAGCCTCTGCGAATTTTATCGACATGGCCACCCATATTGGCGATTAAGATCGTCAGATAGACGCCGATCATGATGGTAATGAACATGGCAATCATACGCAGCCCGGTGTAGTGCACGACGCGTGTAAGCGTGCTTTGTGTTCTTGGTCTTTCGGCGCTGGCGGCGTCGGGTTGAAGGGGCAGAGCGGCATCGGTCATAGAGGGTTCCTATGAATATAGGAGAGAGTGAGGAGGAGAGAGAAACCCCTCTCCTCTCACTCTTCAACTCTTGTCAATCACATCACTTACTTCGCTGCTTCAATGTCAGTTCGTGGTTACGAACTCGAGGGACGAGAAGGTGGGGATGCTGACGCGCAGAGGCGCGACGGCAACCTCCAGTTTGTTGGCGCCGGACTCGAGGCCGGCGGTGTCTTCGGCGCTAAGGGTGATCTGCCAGAGACCATCCTCAACGGCTTCGGCGGTGCCGGTGAGGGCGAGCTCGCCGAGGGCGTCAAAGACGAGGTACTTGACTTCGTCGATGTCGGCTACGGCGTAGGCGTCGCCGCCAAAGTCGATCATGACTTCGAAGGTGGCCTCATCGCCGGAGGCGACGCGGGCCGGGCCGTCGATGGCGACTTCGGCGATCATGGGGGTGTCGAAGCCCTCCCACTTACTGGAAGCATCGGGGAAGTTTTCGACACGGATCAGTTGGACGGTTTTCTCGGTGGTGAAGGCCTCTTCGAGGTAGAAGGGCCCGTTGCCGACCCAGAAGTGTCCTTTATCTTCGTACCAGGCGCTGAGGTTTGCCCAGCGGGCATCGGCTTCAGCACCGCTGATGAAGTCGCCGAGTGTGGACACGTAGGGGATGTTTCCATCGGCGGCGGCGGATTCGAGATGGCCTTCGAGGATCTCGATGCTCGGCCCGGCGATGTAGCTCATCCACTCGACTTCGTTGGCATCGGCCTTGTCGGATGAGAAGGCGAGGTCACCGGCGGCTTCGGCCAGGAGCCCGACCGCCATGGTGTGCCAGGGTGTGCCGGGGAAGAAGTTGGCCACGTTCAGCTCGGCGTCGAGGGTGTATTGGTCACTGTAGTACTCGATGACGAGGGGGCTGGTCTGCGCGATACGGTAGCCCCTGAAGTGGCTCTGGAAGTTGTTGAGACTCGGCACCTGGGCTTCGTCGAAGACGGCGCTCTCTTCCTTGGCCAGGTCGAAGGTCGTGATCATGCCGAGCACGACGTCGGCGAGGCTGAGCGGGCTGCCGTCGTGCCAGGACAGTTCGGAGAGATCGCCCGGATAGTAGACGACGCTCTTGACGTTGGCGGTGAGACCGTCGGGGTGGAGGTCGCCGACGGTGATGAACTGCTGTTCAACGGCGTCCCAGTCGAGCCAGGCATCTTCGGGCACGTCGATCTGCTCGGCGAAGGTCAGGGTGACCCAATCGTGTGTGCTGCCGACGGGGAGGCCTTCTTTGACGGTTACCTCGGCTCTATCGATGCGCTGCGGCCACTGGAGACCGGTGAAGGGGTCGGGCATGGCGCCCACATCGGCAGTGGCCCGGATCAGCATGGTGTCGTAGATCCAGTTGGTGCCAGCGACGGGGTTCCATGGCTCGGGCAGCATGCTGGGCATGGCGATGGTGAGCGTGCCACCCTCTTCGCCGGTGCGGCGCAGCGTGTAGGGCCAGAGGCGGGCGCCGTTGAGGCCGCCGGCCAGGTCGGTGGAGACGGAGACATCACCTCTGTAGGCGGAGAAGCCGAGCTGGTTGACGAGCCAGACGCGCACGGAGTCCTGCATGGAGAGGGCGAGTACGTCGCCGAAGAGCTCGCGGCGTTCTTCCATGGTGGTGAAGTCGCGCAGGTCGAGTTTTTCAGACATGGCGTCGAATTCTTCGGACGGGGAGTAGGCCTGCCACAGAGGGAAGGGGAGCCCGCGGTTGGTGTAGAAGAAGTCGAAGTTGCCGGCCTGGTCGCGGCTGATGGCGGTTGTGATCCAGCCGCCGGTGTAGATGTGGAACTGGCCCTCGTTGGGGTCGGTGCCGATCCAGATAGGCGAGGCCTCGGAGGCGGTCTTGTAGTCGCGGACGACGCTGAAGCCGAGGTCTTCGAGCATGGTGGAGACGTAGTCGCCGATCTCCTTGCGCTCGTCCTCGGTGCGGATGAGGAAAATGACCTCTACGGGCTCGTCCTCATAGTTCCAGACGCCGTCGACGAGCTCTGCACCCAAGGCTTCCATTTCCTCGTTAATGATCTCGGCCGCTTTGTCGGGGTTGTGGGCGTACTCGAGTTCGAGCTGGCGCACGATGTCGACGAGGCGGGCGTAGTCGGGGAAGGCGTTGGTGATGGCCATGTAGCGCGGTGAGGCGAGGCCGCCGTAGATTTCCTGGGAGATGAAATCGCGGTCGACGAGGTAGTTCATGGCCTCACGGATGCGGGGCACGGCAAACGGGTTGAGTTTACCGGTGCCGTCGAAGATCGGGCCGGCGGGGTTGAAGGTCAGCTCTGCGTAGACGCCGAAGGAGTTGGAGTAGGTGAGGCTATCCATCCCCTGGACGGTGGCGTAGACTTCGGCATCGCTGATGGAGAAGGCGTAGGCGTCGATCTCTGCGAGATCCATGCGCGTGACGGCTGCGGCGGCAGAGGGTTCTTCGATGGCGATGACTTCGTCGACCCAGGCGCCGGTGCGTTCGCTCATGGCTGCGGCTTCTTCTTCCTCCTCAGCCGCGGCTGCCTCTTCGGACTCCTCTTCTGCGGCGGCCGCTTCTTCCGTGTCTTCGGCGGCCTGCTCCTCCTGAGCGGGCGCGGCCGGTTCTTCGGCCATTTCGGTGTCACCGCCGCCGCAGGCAGCGAAGAGGAGGGCGGCGATCAGGAGGACCGCCAGGAAGGTAAATCGTTTTTTAGACATTCGCTTATCTCCTTTTCTCAATACATACAAAGAAATGTTCAGCAGTCGGTTTGCAGGCGGTGGATGGATCGGCCATAACCGCCAAACACACCGTACTGTTTACCGAATGTTCTTCATCATCGGGTCGAGGGCGTCGCGCAGTCCGTCGCCGATGAGATAGAGGGCCAAGACCGTCATTGTTATGAGCAGGCCAGGGCCGACGAGCAGATGGAGGGCCACGTAAGCCTCCGTTTCCGGGTCACGGAGGAAGAGAAAGTTGTTTGCTCTGTTGAGCATGTTACCCCATGTGGAGGTAGGCGGCTGTATGCCCAATCCCAAAAAACTGAGTGCGGATTCGACCAGAATGAGGACGCCGATGTCAATCGCGGCGTTCACAATGATAATTGGCATGCTGTTGGGGATGACATGCTGTAGCATTATGCGGGCATTGCGTGTGCCGACAGAGTGGGCAGCGAGGACAAAGTCGAGGGCCCGCACTTTGAATACATTGCCGCGAATCAGGCGGGCGGTGCCAAACCAACCGAACAGACCCAAAAAGATGGTCAGGGTGACGGGATTGGGCTTAAACATTGCGGTAACGATAATCAAGAGATAGATACCTGGAATGGAGACAAAGGTATTGATAAACCACATGATGAGATCGTCAACGACACCGCCGAAGAAGCCGGCAACCGTGCCAACCGTCACGCCTAAAATCAGAATGAGGACGGTAGCGGCAAAAGCGATGCCAAGACTGACCCGGCCTCCGTAGAGAAGGCGCACAAACTGATCACGGCCGAGCTGATCGGTTCCGAGCCAGTGAGGGACACCGCCGGACTTGCCCAGCATGAGGGGGGCGCGAATTGGGTCCAGGCCTGTTCGCCACTGGATATACGGTCCCAAGTAGGGTTGCTGGAAAGCATTGTCCGGGTTGGTATCATTCGGTCCAATGCCGATACCTCCCGCAATAACGGGGGCGAGCAGAGAGAGGAGAGCCATAATCACAAGAAACCCGATTGCCACCAGAGTAACCGGATCGCGTCGCAGGGATTGGAGCGCCATGCTCCAGTAGGTGCGGGGCTTGCGCCGCAACTGTGGTTCGGCTGCCAGAGAGGTCAGCGTCGAACTGTCTGCCTGGGCTACCGTCATGACTATAGCACCATTCTCATAGCTAGAGCCGTACGCGGGGGTCGACGACGCCGTACAGGACATCGGAAAGCAGGTTACCGAGAATCGTCAGCAGTGAGAAAAACATGACCGCGCCTAAAACTGTCGGGTAGTCCCGTTGCACTGCCGCGCTGAAGGTCATGCGCCCCATACCCGGCCAGGAGAAGATAGTTTCGACGATAACGGCTCCGGTAAGAACGCCAAAAATGGTCGGACCAAGAATGGTCATCAAAGGAATGAGCGCATTGCGAAGGGCGTGGACGAACCAGACGCGTCTTGCGGCCACGCCTTTGGCCTTGGCCATGCGGATGTAATCGGTGCGGATCACTTCCAGTGTCTCTGTGCGCATAAAGCGACTGATGCCTGCGATACCCCCAAATGCCAGAATAATCGTCGGCAGAATCAGGTGACTGATCCGGTCCACCAAGTCGAACTCGTTGGTGAGGGAAACGGTGCGCCTGCCGCCGGTGGGTAGCCAACCCAAAGCAACGCCGAAGTAAAAGATGAGCATCAGGCCTAACCAAAAGGAAGGCACGGCATTGCCAACAACTGCGAGCACGCGCACAGAACCGTCGAAGAGCGAAGCCTGCCGAACGGCGCTGAGGACGCCCAACGGCACGCCGAGGAGCAATGAGACCAGGAGCGCGGAGACGCTCAACTCAAAGGTCGCCGGCATGCGCTCTACCATCCGCTCCCAGACGGGCTGATTGGTGGCGATGCTGGTGCCCAGGTTACCTCTGAGGACGCCACCGCCGCTATCACAGAAGGTGGCATTCAGACCGGCAACGTAGTTACAGTTGATGTCCTGGCGGGTAAACTCTTCGACCACGTCGCCGCTTCGCAAAGTGATCCCCGTTAACCAACTAGTGTATTGCAGGGCCCAGTGTTGATCCAGTCCGAGTTGTCTGCGCAGGATTTCCCGGGTTTCCTGGGTTATGTTGGGATCGAAGGTACGGATGAGAATCGGATCACCGGGGGAGTTGTAGACAAGCACGAAGCTGATGAGGCTAACCCCAGCCAAGGTGGGAATTGCCTGTAGAAGGCGACGGATTATGTAACGGGCCATAAACTGAACCGGTCTTTCGATCCGCCTATGCGGTCAGGCGGAGGCGACATATATATTTAGGTGCGAATCCGCCAGCGCGCGCAGGGAGCGAGCGGTGGCGGATTGGTCAGATCTCCTTCGGGGCCTGACAGGCAGGCCCCGAATTCTTCCGGAAAACGTTGTGCCGGTCTACTCTGCCAGAGACCAGGTCTCGACATTGTGGTAAAAGCTCCACGGGCCGGGGTTGGTGCCGTTGAACTTCTTGGAGTAGCCGACATTGCCGACGGAGCCGGTCACGAAGACGTAGGGGATGTCGTCGTGAATGATCTTCTGAATCTCATGGTAGAAGGGGGCCCGATCGTCGGTGGCACAGCCGGGAACGCTTACGGCCTGCTCCAGGAGTTCGTCGATGCGGGCGTTCTGGTAGCTGACAAAGTTGAAGCCGCTGCCGGGCGTGTCGAACTTGGAGTGCCAGAAGGAGTCATCGTTGGGGTCGGTGCCGAGGCCGGTCCAGCCGATGATGACCATATCGAAGGTCTGGCCGAGGAGCTCGCCCACGAGGGTACCGAACTCGATGGCTTCGAACTGGATGTCGAACCCGATGCCGTTGAGCTGGTCCTGGACGAGAGCGCCGAGGTCTTCACGGGTGGTGTTGCCGGCATTGGTCTGCAGCCGGATTGTGAGGGTGGCGCCTGCTTCGGCCGTGGCGCAGCCGTTGCACTCGCGCACGCCGTCGCCGTCGCTATCGGTCCAGCCGGCATCGTCGAGAATCTGCGAGGCCATGTCGGTGTCGAAGGCATAGGGCTGGAGGGAAGGGTCGTGCGCCCAGCCGACGGCGGGCAGTACGTTGGAGGCGATCTGGTAGCCCTGGCCGAGGTAGACCTTGCTGATGATGGCGTCGTAGTCGAGCGCGTGGGCGATGGCCTGACGTACGGCCAGGTCGCTCAGGATTGGATGGGGGTCCTGTTCAACGAGGTTGCCATCTTCGTCCTGACCGGCCTGCGGGTTGGCGGGGTTGGCCTGGTTGAGACCGATGTAGCTGTAGCCGTCATCCTTGTACTTGTGCAGGTTCAAATTGGCATCGAGCTGGACGGTGGTGAGCTGCTCGGGCTGGACGCCGATGAGGTCCAGTTCACCGGTCTGGAGCTGAGCGAGGCGGGCGCCGGGGTCGGGAACGATCTTGTAGATCCAACCGTCCATGTTGGGCGCGCCCTTCCAGTAGGTGTCGTTGCGCAGAACGGTCGAGTTATCGTCGCGAATCCATTCGTTGAAGATGAAGGGGCCGGCGCTGACGGCAGGCTCCTCGTTCAGGGGGCTGTCCATGACATCGCTGTAGTCTTCGGCGTAGAGGTGGCTCGGCAGCCAGCCCAGACCGAGGTTATTGAGGGCGTCGCACTTCACTTCGCCGTAGGTGACCTGGATGGTGAGGGGGTCGAGAACCTCGATGCTTTCGATATTGTCGAGGTTGGCCTTGCGCGGGGTCTCGACGAGATCGCTGGCGATGGCATCATAGGTGAATTTGAAGTCGTCGGCGGTGACCTGCTCGCCGTCGGACCACATGACGCCGTCCTGGAGGTGGAAGGTCCAGATCAGACCGTCCTCGGAGACATCCCAGCTATGGGCCATCTCGGTGGGGACGATGGCGCCGCTGAAGGGGTCCTGGCCGAGCAGGCTGGGGAAGAACCAGCCGAGCACGTCGAAGCTGGCGCTGTCGGAGGCCAGGATGGGGTTGAGGATGGTGGCGTCTGCGCTGGAACCTTCGACCCAGACACCGCCCTGGACGGGAGGCGCAGGTGTGGGCGTCACGACCACCTCTTCGGTTTCGGTGACGACCTGGGTGACGATTACGGTCTCTCTGACCGTTTCGACGACGGGCGTGGGTTGGGGGCAGGCTGCCAGGACCAGTGCGGCGACCAGAAGCGTTGCCAGGAGGGAAAGTTTTCTATTTTTCATTGGTCAATCTCCTGTGATGTGAGTGGAGGAGTCATACGTCTCTGTATGGACTCCGAGGCGGACACGATCTATCGAATCGCTGGTCAGCATTGATTCGGAATGAACGACGGTTGGGTCTAAAAAACAGTCCTCCATGGACGACAGCGTTGCAGCATCATCCTGTGAGGTAGACAGATTACTCGCTTGAAACAGGACGGGGAATAGCGGAATGTTAGCATTAGCGTCGGCTGCTGTCAACACGAAGATGCAAACCCGGGACTGCAGTGGTCAGTGGTCAGTGGTCAGTGGTCAGTGGTCAGTGGTCAGTGGTCAGTGGTCAGTAGTCAGTAGACGGTAGTCAGTAGACGGTAGACGGTGGTCAGAGAATACGCTCTCGCTGTCTCAGAGTTGATCGCGGGCTGGACACGGCTCCGTTGCTACCCAAGGGATACGAAGGTTCGTCGCCAGTTTGGGATGCACGCATGCAGACCTCCCAGGGGTGCGTCCCAGATTTGGGGCGAAAAGGATCAGGCGGGGAATGCGCGGCGGCAGGCGATATTGTGTTCCGACTCTTAGCGGGGCACAGGGCAGGCACGAGGGCGAGGAGAGAGTGCCGCAGTGTTGTCTGCGGGGGACTGGTGGGACGTGGTCTGGCTAAACACCTTCGAATAGGCACCCGTCACCAATGTCGACACCCGGTCGACGAGGCATGTTGTTGGAGGGGGCGTTGCGGGGGCGGAGCCCCCGCACAAGGGAGGGCCGAATAGGCCCGACCGCCCAGACCTGCAGTAGTCAGTAGTCAGTGGTCAGTAGTCAGTGGTCAGAGAAGGGGCTTACTCTGACGTGGAGTTAATCTCGAGATGGTTCTGGCTCCGCAGCGACCTGAGGCATGGGGAAGTTCGTCCTTATTTTGGGATGTACCCATGCGAACCTCCGAGGGTGGATTCGACGCGGCTTTTGCCATTCCGTTATAATGACAGGAGTACCCCCTGCTTGAATTCGGCGCGGCGTTGGACGGGCTGTTTGTTTGCCGAGGGTCATAGCGCCCACCTGCGGAGCCGGCAGAGGACAGTTCGCACCATGCGCGCAGAATCAATTCACGCCCATCCACGATTTGCGGCGCGGCTGCGCCGGAGGAATCACCATGACCAGTACAGAAACGCCGACGCATTCCAACCGGCTGGCGGATGAGACGTCGCCCTATCTGCTGCAGCACGCCCACAATCCGGTGGACTGGTACCCGTGGGGGGAGGAGGCGCTGGAGAGGGCGCGGGCGGAGGACAGGCCGATCTTTCTGAGCATCGGCTACAGCGCGTGCCATTGGTGTCATGTGATGGAGCGGGAGAGCTTTGAGAACGAGCAGACGGCGGAGTTGATGAACGCCAATTTCGTCAACGTGAAGGTGGACCGGGAGGAGCGCCCGGACCTGGACGCGATCTACATGGATGCGGTGCAGGCGATGACGGGGAGCGGCGGCTGGCCGATGAGCGTTTTTCTGACGCCGGCGGGTAAACCCTTTTACGGCGGGACGTATTTTCCGCCGCAGCCGCGCTACGGCATTCCATCGTTTCCGCAGCTATTGCTGGCGGTGGCGGACGCGTACAAGAACCGGCGGGGGGACCTCGAGGAGCAGGCGCAACGGTTGACGGAGGCGATCGGGCGCACGGGCAGCCTATCTGCGAGCGGCGACGCGCCGGGCGAGGAGGTCCTGAGCGAGGCGACCGCCAGGTTGCTGCAGTATTTCGATGAACAGTACGGCGGATTCGGCGACCAGCCCAAGTTTCCGCAGCCGATGACGCTGGAGTTTGCGATGAGCCAGTACCGGCGGGGCGGCGATGCCGACGTGCTGCATATCGCCGAGCATACGCTGGAACAGATGGCGGCGGGCGGGATCTACGACCATCTGGGCGGGGGGTTTCACCGTTACAGCGTGGACCGGATCTGGCTGGTGCCGCATTTTGAGAAGATGCTGTACGACAACGCGCAGCTGCTGCGGGCGTATTTGCACGCGTGGCAGATCGACAGGCGGCCGGAGTATCGCCAGGTGGTTGAGGAGACGGTTGATTATGTGCTGCGGGAGATGACGGCGCCGGAGGGGGGCTTTTACAGCGCGCAGGATGCGGACAGTGAGGGGGAAGAGGGCAAGTTTTTCGTCTGGACAAAGGAGGAGATTGAGGCGGTCCTGGGGAAGGAGGAGGCGGACCTGTTGGGCGGGGCGTACGGGGTGACGCCGGCGGGCAACTTCGAGGGCAAGACGATACTGAACGTCAAGCGGACGGCGGCCGAGATTGCGGAGCAGACGGGCGCGGAGGCCGAAGCCATTGCGGGACGGCTGGCCGCGGCGAAACAGAAGCTGTTTTTGACGCGGGAAAAGCGGGTGAAACCGGAGCGGGACGATAAGGTCCTGACGGAATGGAACGGTTTGATGATCCATGCCATGGCCGACGTCGGGGTCGTATTCGGTCGGGCGGACGCGCTGGAGGCTGCGAGGGCCGCGGCAAGTTTCATCCTGGCGGAGATGAGCCAGGAGAATGGATTTCTTTTCCGCAGCTACAAGGACGGGCGGGCGCGATTCAACGCGTATCTGGAGGATTACGCTGCGTTCGGACGGGGCCTGGTGGCGCTGTACGAGTCGACGTTTGAGCTGCGGTGGCTGGCGGAGGCGGTGCGGCTGACGCAGATAATGCAGGGACAGTTTGCGGATGAGGCGGGAGGCGGTTTTTTTCAGACGGGCATTGCGCATGAGGAGCTGGTGGTGCGGCGCAAAGACTTCATCGACAACGCGATACCGAGCGGGAATTCGATGGCGGCAGAGCTGTTGTTGCGGCTGGCGAAGTTGACGGGGAACGATGCGTACCGGAGTGAAGCGACGCGCATTTTCCAGATCATGGCTTCGGCGATGGCGCAGCAGCCGACCGGTTTTGGGCGATTACTGAGTGCGCTCGATGATCTGCTCAGCCCCAGCCAGGAGATTGCGATGGTGGGCGAGCTCGCGGACCTGCGTACGCAGTTGCTGCTGCAGGAGGTGCGGCGGCACTATTTGCCGCACAGTGTGCTGGCATTGAAGGAGCCGGGGGAAGAGAGTCCGCTACCTCTGTTGGAGGGCAGGTCGCTGGTAGAGGGTCAGCCGGCGGCGTATGTGTGCGAGAATTATGCGTGCAGGCTGCCGGTGACGAGTATTGAGGCGTTGAGAACTGCAGTGGTCAGTGGTCAGTGGTCAGTAGTCAGTAGTCAGTAGTCAGTGAGAACTGCAGTGGTCAGTGGTCAGTGGTCAGTGGTGAGTAACTGCGGTTGGTGGTGGTGAGTAGGTTAGGGGTAGAGGTGTCATTGGAGGTGGGCGTGGGAGATGGGTTGGGGGGGTTCAGGGAGAGTATTGGGGCCGTTTGTCCCGGGTTGGGGTTGGAGAGGGTTGAGCTGTTTCGGGCGGGGCAGAATAATGAGCTGATTCTGGTCAATGGGGAGCTGATTTTTCGTTTTCCGAAGTTTGCGGCGGGCGCGGCGGGGCTGCGGCGGGAGGAGGCGATCTTGAGGGCGGTGGGGCCGCGGGTTCCGCTGGCGACGCCGGAGTACATTTATCTCAATCTGGACGACGAGGTGGGGCGGGCGTTTGTGGGCTATCGGAAGCTGCCGGGGAGTCCGCTGTGGCCGGAGGAGTTCAGGCAGATCGGTGATGAGGAAACGGTTGAACGCCTGGCTGCGGACATTGGGTCGTTCTTAAAGGCGTTGCACGCAGTCCCGCCTGACACGGTGGATATTTCCCAGAAGCCGTCTGACTCGCCGGCTGTTTTGCGGGAGATGCTGGGCCGGTTCGAAGAGGTCGTCTTTCCGCGGCTGACGGAGGAGGCGCGGGTGTGGACGACGCGGGAGTTCGACGCTTTTCTGGGGGACGATGAACGGTTCGCTTTCAGTAACGTGCTGCGGCACGGGGACTTTGGGTCGAGCAATACTTTGTACAGCGCGGAGGCGCGGCGGGTGGTGGGCATGATCGATTTCGGTCATGCGGGTATTGGCGACCCGGCCGTTGACTTTGCGGGGCTGTACGTCTGCTTCGGGAAGGCGTTTTTGCGGCGTTGCGCGCGGGTCTATCCGCTGATGGACCAGTGTTGGGAGCGCGTTCGTTTCTATGCCGATTGCCTGTTTTTGCTGGAGGATGCGCTGTTCTGTGTGGAGCACGGGACGGAGGAGGCGGATGAGGTCGTTGCCGAGGTCAATAGGATTGGGGCAGGGCCTGGTGAGGTTTGAGCGAAGTGGGATTTGGGGGATGACTCCTGGCAGCGGTTGCATGACAGGCTCAGAGTGCGGGTTCGCCCATCCCGTCCATCATTTGAAACCCAGCTCCACCAATTTGCCCACCATGCCCTTGATGCGCGGCTGTTCGCTGTACAGGAAGGCATCTTCGTAGACGCGGGCCGATTGCGTATACTGCATGTTCTCCACGTGCTTGAGGTTGCTTTGGTAGACCCGTTTCAGAAAGTCGATGTGCTCATCCTTTGACGGCTGCGCGCCGAAGTTCATGGTGAACATGCGCCGCCCCGTCTTCCCGCCGAAGGCGGCATGCCACAGGTTCTGGTTGAAGAAGACGACATCGCCGGGCTGGGACTCGAGCGGAAAACTGGGCACGCCGGGGCCGTCCGTATCGAACGGCCTGTGGTTGGAATCGGCGCGCTGCCCCAGGAGCGGGTCGAGCGCGGCGTGCAAGGGCTGTTGGTGCGAACCGGGGATCACCCGCAGGCAGCCGGTGTCCTTTGTCACCCGGTCGAGGTAGAAGGCGACCTTGATGCGCCCATAGTCAAGAACCGAGCCGTCGGGATGCCAGCTGGTGTCGCCGACGTAGAGGTTGCCGTCGGACCCGATCCAGACGAAGCCGGGGCCGAGCAACTGCTCCAGAGGCTGGTAGATGCGATCATCCTCGGCGAGGCCGGACAGCAGCGGCCGCTTCTCGATGAAGCCGAGCACCGCCTGCCGCGCCGCCCCATCGAAGGGCTGCCCCTTGCGGTCCGCGGTCAGCACGTCGTCGAAGGCGCTGCTGATCTCCGCGATTTCGGTGGCGGAGAAGCACTGCCGCCTGACGACGAAGCCAAAGGTCTCAAAGTGGGCTATCTGTTCGGTAGTCAACATTTCGCGCCATTCCCTCCTGGTGTGCGCCAGCTCTTCTTTGTCCGATTATCCGATCCCGATATCGCGCAAGTAGGCGCGCGTCCTTTTGGCAATCGGCAGGGGCTTGTCGAAGGGCGCGGGGTACATATCCTGCTCGACCACCGCCCAACCGTCAAAACCGATATTGCGCAGCACGTCGCGGAAGGCCAGAAAGTCAACGTACCCCAGGGCCGGCTCGACAAACATATCCATCCTGACCGCCTCGGCGAACGAGAACCCCGAGGCCTCGACCTGCTGCTGCACGGCGCGGTCGACGCTCTTGATGTGCAGATAGGGGATGCGCTCGTGGTGCCGGCGCATAAACTCGACGGCATCGCCGCCCCGATAGGCATGATGCCCCACATCCAGACATAACCCCACCCGTTCCGGGTCGGTCTGCGCCAGGAAAGTCTCGATCTGCTGCGTATACTCGACGTGCGATTCGGCATGGGGATGGAACACCAGCTGCAGGCCAAACCGGTCGCGGGCGATATCGGCCACTCTGTGCGTTGTATCGATCAACCGTTTCCAGGCGTCGCCGTCCAGCTCGGCCGGCTCCACCTGTTCGCCCGTTTTCAGGTCGGAGTACATGCCGTCGATCAGCACGAGGAAACGGGCGCCCAACTCCACCAATTGTTCACCCGCGCCCAGCACCTGCCGCTCCAACTCCGGCCACTTCTCCGGAACTTCAAGGCTCTCCATGGCGAACGTTCCCGCCACCCTGAGGCCGCGGCCGTCCAACTCGCGACGCAGAGTGGGCAGATCAGTGGGAAGATAACCGTAAGGCCCCAGTTCGATCCATTCATAACCGGCTTCGGCGGCCTCATCCAGAAAACGATGCCACGGAGTCTGCAAGGGATCACTTGGGAACCAGATACCCCACGAGTCGGGCCCGGTCCCAACCTTAACCGCCATTTATGCGTCTCCTCATTTCGTATGCGTTCCCCTTGAGATTTGCTCCGTCAAACGCTCGGTTAGCGGTAAGTTCCGAATTGATGCAGCCAGACAGAAGGTCGCGGGCGTGGTCACTGACTGCGATAACCTGTGCCGTCTCTGCGGGCCATGCGAAGGTATCAAGGGGCCGCTAACACCTGCGTCATCCCTTGATACCGCTGATCACGACGCCCTGGATGAAATAGCGTTGGGTGAAAAAGAAAAGGACCACCGGTGGAATCGTCAGCACGGTCGCCATGGCCATGATCGCGTTCCATGTGGGCGGCACGTATGCGCCCGCGCCCCACACCGCCACCTGCTGCCATTGCCGGATCGCGATCGCCAGGGTGTACTTCTCCTGCGAGTTCAGATAGATCAAGGGCGCCAGAAAATCATTCCACTCGGCCATAAAGGTGAAGATCGCGACCGTGGCCAACGCCGGTTTCGACATCGGCAAGATGATCCGCCAGAGTATGGCGAACGTCCCGGCGCCGTCAATGCGTGCGGCATCGTCGTAGTCGCGCGGGATGGTCATAAAGAACTGTCGCAACAGGAAGATGAAAAATGCGCCTCCGCCGAAGAAATGGGGCACAATCAGCGGCTTGAATGAGTCCAACCAAGCCAAATCCCGAAACAGGATATACTGCGGGATCAGCACCACATGATAGGGGATCATCATGGTGCTCAGCACGAGGAGAAAGAGGGCATTGCGGCCCGGGAAGCGCAGCCTGGCAAAGACATAGGCGGTCAGGCTGGCGCTCAGCAGACGCCCGGCCTCCACCCCTATGGTAATCGTCATCGTGTTGCGCAGAGAGCGCCAGAAGGGAAACTGGTTCCACGCCTCCACGTAGTTCCACCACTGGACCTGTTCAGCGATCAGCCGCGGCGGATACTCGAAGACATAGCCCTCCGGCTTAAACGAGGCGCTCACCATCCAGACCAGAGGAGCGACGAGGACAACTGTCAGGACGGCCAGCACCAGGTACAAGAAGGTCCTGCCGAGCAGACGTTGCCCCATCTGCTGGCGGCGCATCCACGCCCCGCCCATCTCCGGCGGCGGTTGAACCAGCGCTCCGCCAGCTTGCGCACTTCCTGAATCCGACATGTGTTATTCCTGCGCGCCCTCGTAGAAGACCGTTGTACGCGATAAACGCAGCGAAAGCAGTGTGATCACCAACAGGATTACAAAGAGCAGCCAGGCCATCGCCGCCGCGTAACCCATTTGCAGGTATTCCCAACCGGTGCGGTACAGGTAGAGCAGATAGAACAGACTGGCCTCGCCCGGCCCGCCATTGGTGGTGACAAAGGCCACCGTGAATACCTGGAAAGTGCCGATCATGCCGGTCAGGAAGACAAAGAAGATGACCGGCGAGGTCATGGGCAAGGTCACGTTGAGGAATCGACGCCAGGCATTGGCGCCATCCACCTTGGAGGCATCATACAGTTCGGTGGGCACGCCCTGCAGGGCGGACAGATAGAGGAGGAGCGTACCCCCGACCGCCCATGCCGACATGAGAATGAAAGCGGCAAGCACCCAGTTGGGATCGCCGAACCACTTGGGGCCCGGCAGGCCGATGGCGCGCAGTGACTGATTGAGCAGCCCGACGTCGGACTGCAACATCCACGAAAAGACGTAGGCGACAGCCATGGCGGGCACGACGGCCGGCATGTAGAAGGCGGTGCGCCAGAACGAGAGGCCCTTTACCTTCAAGTTCAGGAGCAGCGCCATGGCATAGCCGACAATCACCTGCACCGGCACGGCCACCATTGTATAGATCACAGTGACGCGTAAGGACTGCCACAGCGTTTCGTCGGCGGAGGCCATGCGCGCATAGTTTTCGAAACCGCTCCAACGGGGCGCCGAGAGGATATCGTAGCGCGTGAAGGACAGATAGAATGAATAGATCAAGGGGCCGGCGGTGAAGATCACGAACCCCAGCAGAAAGGGGAGCAAACCGATGTAGGCGTCGCGCGTCTCGCGCGCTTGCAAGGATAGACTTCGTTTCCAAAACATCGGCCGCCCCCCTTACAGACACAATTGGATCGCGGTCTCTGACCGCGTTTTTGTGCGGCTTGCCGTCCTAGGCGCGGGCGATCTCGGCGTCGATGGCCGCGTCTGCGTCCTGCATGGCCTGCTCCACGCTCTTCTCGCCGATGAGCACCTTCTCCAACTCAGAGCGAACCGTGTCCTGCAGGAAGCGTCCGCTGCGGCCAAATCCGGCGCGATTGAACATGTTCACATCTTCTGTACAGTAATCGCAGTCGGACATGCCGGCGAGGCGCGCCAACATGATGCGCGTGATTACGCCCAGATCGCCTTCGGGCAGCGTATCCAGATAGTAGGCGGGATCATAGGCGGAAATCGTGGCGGCCAGATCGACCAGAGCCTGTCCGACCTCATAGTCGGTGGTCTGGATGAGGGCGGCCTGCTGCGCCTGCGGAATCAGCTCGGAGGCCTTGTTGACGCACCAGTGGTTGGCGCCAACGCCATGAACGCGGCGGTCCACGAACGGCATGTGCATGAAGCCCAACTCGAAGGGGAGTTCAGCCACGAGATAGGTCTGGTTGGTCCAACTGATGGTCGCGGCGGCGAGCCCTGCTCTAAACAGGCCTCCCTCGACGCCCTGCTGGGCTTCCAGCGTCGGCGCTACGCCATGCACGACGGTCAGATCGACGATATCGTGCGCGGCCGAGATGGCTGCGTCTGAATCGAGCAAGGCTTCAGTTTCAGCGAAGGCCCACGGATCATCGACCAGGTCGGCACCGTAGCTGGCCATCTGGTATGCCAGACTGGTTGCGTCTCTGATGGCACCGGCATAACCATACTGCTCGTAGGTGCCGTCGGACGCCTGGATGGTGACAGCCTGGAGGAAGGCCACAAAGTCGTCCCAGTGCCACGTGTCGAAGTTGTCTCTGCCATACAAGGGCAGTTCATCTTCGGGGTACCCGGCCTCCCGCACCAGGTCGAGATTCAGGTAGACGGAGCGGCCCTGCATGGTGAAGAGGCTCAAGGCGAGGATATCGCCGTTGTAGCCAACCTCAAGCGCCGGGTCAACGTTCCACTTGCTCATGTCCAAATCGGAGGCTTCCAGAAAGTCGTTGTAGGGTACAAAGATGTTCTTGGGGAAGAAATCTGCGTTGTGGCTCTGGTCAAGCTGGATGATATCCGGCGCCACGCCGCCCGCCACCTGGGTCAAGACTTTGGTCAGGTACTCGCCCCAGGGATAGATCTCCTGCGCGACCGTGACGTTGGTCTTTTCCTCAACGATGGGCAGCCAATGGTTGTGCTGTTCACCCCACCAGTGCGACAACCTGATCTCAGCAGGCTCTTCGGCCATCGTGTCGCCGCTTTCTTCGGCGGCGGGAGCGGCTGCCGGCTGGCCGGCACAGGCGGTGAGCAGCGCGCCGGCGGCGCCGGCTGCTGAAAGCTGCAGAAAACCACGTCGGCTCATTCTGTTCGCAGTCATCGTCGAAACTCCTCCTTGTCATTGCGTGCCGACACATTGCGCTCATCTGACAAAGTGTCAGCATATTGAACATTGTCCCGAAGCGCAGACTACATTTCGGCTCATTTCGGAAGACATCACCCCCTTAGCACGCAGATCCTTCCACGTCGGCTGTGATTGTTGTGATGAGAGTCAATAGCGACATAAAAACGCTGGATGCGCAGGGCAATGAATCACGCCGATCAGCGTCCTTGTTGGACGGTGTTAACTGCGAACCGATCTTCTCGAAGATATGGAATATAATCATGAATTTACCACACGTGATCTGTCTGGCCAATCCCAATTTTTTGTAGGCACTGTGTGCCTTCTGCCTGGGTCCGGAATGGCTGAACGCACCGTCAGGATTGCTATGACGGGCTCTTTGAAGTGGACCCCAAAAACTGGACCACGAGCTAAGGTGTATAATGGAGCAGATCACCAAGCACGTGGAGGGCCAGTTCAATGGTCAGGAAACGACGTCGACACACGGCAGCCTACAAGTTTCGGGTTGCGCTGGCCGAATTGATGGTGACGAGAGGCGTGCCCGACCATATTGGCTCGGACAACGGTCCGGAGTTTACAGCCCGGGCTGTGCGCGAGTGGCTAGGACGTGTGGGAGCCAGGACGCTCTACATCGAGCCTGGGTCGCCGTGGGAGAACGGCTTGCGAGTTTCAGCGGGAAGTTGAGGGACGAATTGCTGGACAGAGAGGTCTTCTATACGTTGCTGGAGGTGCGTGTGCTGACGGAGCGGTACAGGCGGACTTACAACCGGATCAGACCACACAGCTCTCTGGGCTACCGGCCGCCGGCCCCTGAGGCTCTCTTGCCTGTCGACCCTGTCCCAGTCCTTGCCGGACTAACATAACGGGTGGTACAAACGTCGGGGGCAGGTCAAGTCGCTTCGATGACAGCCTGGAAGCGATCCGTCAGGGTTCCGATTTCGGTTGAGTCAGAAACCGCATCGAAGCCAGACTGCGAAGCCAGGTCTCGTCGCCAGCCAACCGGATCAAAACCGTGGACGTGGGTAGAGCCTGCAGCCGGAGCAACCTGTCCGGCCAGATTACCAATCGAGCCTAATCCCAGCACGGCCACCTCCCAACCCAATTGAACTTGGGCCTTGTGAATGCCCTGCATGACAATTGATATCAACCGATAGATGGACGCATCCTGATTGCTGACTCCATCAGGAATAGGGATACAGCGACCAGCCTCAACGATAGCGTGGGCCGCGTGTCTAATTTTACAGGCCACCCGCTGGCCGACTTCCAAATCAGTCACAGCACTTCCTTTGTCAGCCACGTGACCACTGGATGAGTAGCCCGATAGTAGGGATAAACACCGGGCGTATTTGGCAGGTGATGTAGAAAGGCCAGCTCCGTACCCGGCGAAATTGCAGAGAACTGCGTTTCGATAAGCACCTGAGCTGGTTCTAATGATGGTAGCTCAAAGTCCTCAACTGCAATTTTGCTCTGAGCTGTGGCGACGATGCGCTGTGATTTCAAAATCGAATTACCCCACGGGCAACCTTGCCATTGAGCATATCTTCAAACGCCTCATTCACCGCTTCCAACGGATAGGTTTGGGTGATAAGTTCATCCAGTTTCAGTTTTCCGGCCCGATAGAGTGAGATGAGGCGAGGTACATCATAGCGCATCCGCGTCGAGCCGAGGGCACTGCCCATTATTATCCTCTCCCCGTTCATCAGCAGCTGAGGCTCCAGACAAATCGGTTCGGACTGCGGTAAACCAATCAAGATCGCTTTGCCCCGCGGTCGAATGGCCCGTATGGCCTGTTCATACGTCACATTTGTGCCAATGGCTTCAATCGCATAATCGGCC
>JAJEDI010000012.1 GCA_022821585.1 Caldilineaceae bacterium | reverse complement strand
CGGCCTCATCAACACCGTCCTCAAAATGCTCGGCTTCCCCAAGGGGCAGGCCTGGCTCACAGATCCCGTGATGGTCAAATGGGTCTTCATCTTCATGGCCATCCAGGGCGGTATCGGTATGCTCATCTTCCTCGCCGGGCTACAGAATGTGCCCCAGGAACTTTACGACGCAGCCAAAATCGACGGCGCAAAGTCTATCCAGACACTGTTCAAAGTCACGCTGCCCATGCTGACTCCCTACACCCTTTTCAACCTCCTCACAAGCCTGATCGGCGCCTTTCAGATGTTCTCCGTCCCCATGCTGATGACCGGCGGCGGCCCCGCCGGCGGCTCGATGTTCTACGGCCAACTCATCTATGAAAACGCCTTCAGGTACTTCAGAATGGGCCACGCCGCCGCGCTCTCATGGATTCTTTTCGTCATCAGCATGATCATCGTCGTCCTCCTCTTCCGCACCTCCGCAAGCTGGGTCTACTACGAGGGAGGCAACTGAGTCGTATGGCAGGCATTCGCACCGCACGCCGATACATTTTTCCCGCGGGCCGCTTCACTCTCGGCATGCGCGCCAGCAGAATCATTCAGCACGCCAACGCCTATCTGCTGATCGCAGCCTTTCTCTTCCTCGCCCTGTTGCCCGTTTTTTGGATGTTCAGCAACGCCTTCAAAACGCTCGAACAGATGCGCATCACCTTCCCCATTCAGTGGATTCCCAACCCCGTCACCCTCGAGAACTTCGCCGACGGCTGGCGCGCACGCGACTGGCTCCTCCACCTGCGCAACACCCTCATGCTTGCGGTCTTCGTACTCGTACCCACAATGGCTTCCTGTGTTCTGGCCGCGTATGCTTTCGCACGGATGAGGTTTCCCGGCAGCGAGCTGCTCATGATGCTCAACATCAGCCTCATGCTGATGCCCGACTTCGTAACAATGGTGCCCCGCTTTGTGATGATGGCCCGCATGGGCTGGGTTGGGACGTGGCTGCCCGCCATTATCCCATCAATGCTCGCGCTCAATCCCGCCATGGTCTTCGTCCTGCGCCAGTTCTTCCGCGCCATTCCCAACGAACTCTCTGAAGCCGCCCGCCTCGACGGCTGTAACGATCTGGTCATCCTATGGCGTATCATCATCCCTCTCTCCAAGCCCATCCTCGCCCTGCAGATTGTCATCGTCACCGCCTGGGCCTGGAATGACCTCCTCTTCCCTCTCCTCTACCTCAAGGACAAGAGCATGCAGACCCTTACTCTCGCCATGATGGGCTTTATCGGCTCGCGCGGCGACACCCAGTGGGGGCCGATGATGGCCATGTCCGTTCTTGTATCTCTGCCCATGATGGCGCTATCATACTATGGGCAGCGCTACTTCACCGAGGGCTTCACCCTCACCGGTATTAAAGGGTAGTCCCCGGCCGCGCCGCCCTCAAGTCTCTTTCGAATATGCCCTTTCACTGACTTTGCGCTGAGCCGACCGCATCCTTTGCCCTGAGCCGACGCCATCCTCGGCCATTTGGCGAAGGGCAAACAGCGCATTTGGCGAAGCGCAAACAAACTAACGATCTCCATGTCCCTTTTCACTTCCAATCGAGAACGCCGCCTCTGGCTTTGGGCACTGGCCGTAGTCGTTGCCATCTACTCCACGCTCGGGCTCGCGCGCACACTTGCCGGGCACCTGCGAACACACGGCCTGCTCGAAGCCCTCTTCATGGTCAGTTTTTTACTGGTCGGGGCTGTAATCCTGGTCTACGGGCTCAAAGCGCGCCCGGGAGGACTCGAAATCGGGGTCGCGCTCGGCGTGGCCGCCGTCTACATCCTCGTCTTCGTGCGCATGGCGACCCCGGAGGAGCGCACGCACCTCATCGAATACGGGGTACTGTCCGTCTTCATCTACGAAGCGCTAAAGGAACGCGCCAGCCACGGCCGCCGCGTCCCCGTACCCGCTCTGCTCGCGGTCATAGCCGCTTCGCTGATCGGCCTCATCGATGAAAACATTCAAGCCTACCTGCCCAATCGCGCCTACGACGAGCGCGACCTCCTCTTCAACGTCCTCGCCGCCGTCATGGCCGTTGCCGCCAGCATGGCCCTCTCCTACGCCCGCCGCTGGCGCTTCCGAAACCAGCCGGACTGACGGCCAACATCAAGCCGGCACACGCCCCAGCCATCCCCTCACTCAGCGTAGGGCAGGCCTTGTGCCTGCCCGGCAGGCCAAACCTCAATAGTACTTGCTGTACCCCAGCGCCGGCCGGTAATTCATCGTCTCATCCGCTGACGGCCACGCCACGTCGTAGCCCGCCGGCGGCTCATAGGGGAAGGGGACCTCATCGCGGCCGTAACTGCTCTCCTTGCGCAGATCGATGGCGTGCATCATCAGCCGCAGCCGGTCATCGATCCAGCTCTGGGGCACCGTCTGACCCGGCCTGAGGTACGACCCCTCAGACCTGGGTTCGCCTTGCCGCGCCGCCGCGCTCAGAGAATGGAACGCATAGTAGAGCGTGCGCCGCAAACTGTTGGCGCTGTTCCGCCTGGAGCCATGCACTAACTTGACATTGTGAAACAGCACGTCACCCGCCTTGACCGGCAGTTCAATCAGGCCGGGATAGTCAAAACCCTGCGCTCTCACCTCCTCTCCGGACAGATTCAGCTTATGGCTGCCCGGCGCCGCCAGCAGGCAACCGTTTTCTGGTGTGGCGTCGTCCAGATAGTAGTCGACGTTGAACACCATTTCCATCACATCCGGCTGGCTGGGATCACCGTCGCAATGGACCGGGACCTCCTTGCCGTTTCCCGGCACCTTGAAAACAAACGCCTCCGCCTCACAGATGAAGTCATCCCCCAGCAGCCGCTGCACCACCTGCAGGACCAGCGGATGCGCCAGCAGCTTGATAAACGAGTTGTTCTTGGCCTTAGGGAAGACATACTGCACACGGTGGAATACAACCTCACCCGTATCCGGCAGCGCATCAAAGAAGTAGTCGCTCTCGGGTTCCTTGCCCTCATAGCCCTCTTCAATGACATGAGCCGAGTCCTCCTGCAAGACCGCCAGCTCCTCAGGGCAAATCGCCTGCGGCAACAGGACGTACCCGTCCCGATCAAAATTGGCAACGATTTCATCGATGTTCATTCAGTTTTCCTTGACCTGGGCGAAAGCTTAAGTGTCTCCCGTCTGACGCCGAGATGATTCTCTTGGTCTACCCGATGGGGTCGTACCTGTCTGAGGCCTGTTAGCCTCTGTCGGAAAAGCAGTATGCGGGGGCACACTGCGGCTTTTCCGCGAGGAACCGAAATGTCACGCCAATTGAATCCGCTACGCCCCTGCTGTTCTTCGCGACCCTTCGCATAACTTCGCGGATAGACAAGCTTCTATAAAATGACCTCCCGACTCAGGCAAACGTCAACGAGCCCTCCTTGAAAGTGCGATATTCAAGAAGGGTTCACACTGATTCCCTTCCGCAAGCGTCAAGGCTCAGTCCTCACCGTAGTCGAGCACCACCTGCAAAATATCCTGCGGGCGCGTATCGATCATCTCGTAGGCCGCAGCCGCACCCTCAAGGTCGACCACATCCGTAATCAACCCCTCCAGATTCAGCTTGGGCATCAATGACAGCACCGCCTCCATGCGCCGCGCGGCCGTCCATCGATGCGACAGCTCAGGGCTGATGCCGGCTATCTGCGACGAGATCAGCTGTATGCGATTGTGGTGGAACTCCGCGCCAGGGTAGACGTTGGCCAGCGCGCCCGCATACCACGACATCACGATCACCTTGCCGTTGTAGCAAACAGTGCGGATCGCCTCGTTCAGAGCGCGGTCACTCGCCGAAAACTCGAACACCACGTCCGCGCCGCGATCGTCCGTCAACTCCCGCACCGCCAACGCGATGTCCCTTTCCTCGCCCGCATTGAAGACGAGATCCGCGCCGCTCACCCTCTTGGAAATCTCCAGCCTCTTCTCGATAAGGTCAACCGCGATCACCGGTGACGCGCCAGACAGCTTGGCCCACTGCACCGTCAACTGCCCCAGGACACCCTGTCCGAAGAACACCACGCACTCCCCCCCATGCAGGTCCGCGTCCAATATGCCCTTGAAAGTAGTGTTCAGGACGGCCGTGAGCACACCTGCCCGCGGATCAAGTCCCTTCGGCAGCTTGGACACCGAACCCGCCGGCAGCACGTGCGCCGACTGGTGCGGGGCAAAACTGAAGACGGTGTCGCCTTCTGTAAACTCTGTCACATCGCTCCCTACAGCCGTGATCACACCAACGCAAGCATACCCGTAGCGCAAGGGGTATTCCCACTCAGGCTCGTCAGACGCCACGAACAGCCGTCTGCGACGGTCCTGCTTCCGTCGCCACATCGGCGCGTCGCCGCGATACACGTTCATCTCCGTCCCATGACTGATGCCCGAGTACAGCGAGCGCATCGCCACCTCCCCCTCGCCCGGTTCCGCAAGCTCATCCTCGACAACAGTTACCTGTCGCGGCCCAGTGATTTCAACAGCCTTGATCTTGATCACTTTCCTGCCCGCATCTCCCCTACTGCTCCATATCGTTCACAACCTCAAATCCCAACAATTGCCCCAAATCCTCAATCTCATCCACCCAGTCCCCGTAAAACAGGAGCCTGTGGCCCCCTGGCGTCAGCGGGTGCTCCGCCTTCATACAGTTCCGCAGCAGCCTCTTCACGTCGGCTACCCGGATCGCCACCGACGTCCGGCAGTCCCGCTGTGGACTCACATTGCTGTCAATCACCCCGGTAAAGACATACATGCGGTCGAACGGCACATACTGGGCGATCGTCACCGTCTGCCCCACCTCCATCTGCACGTTCACACACGTGCTCCGGTACAACCCCTGGTGATTGCGAAAGGCGTATTCCTCCGCATCCTCGCTGTCCCATCCCCCCAGCCTCGTCGCGCTGAAGTCGTGGGACATCCCAATCAGATTCCGCCCCGTATCGATATGAATATGTCCGATAAAGCCCGGCCGGTCCGCCAGATACCCGATAAGCAGCTGCGTGATCGTACTCGACAGGTCCAGCTGGCAGATCCCGGCCAGCCCCTCGTCGTTCAGCATCGAAAACGCCAGGCACGGCAGCGGATACGGCCCGCTTCCCATACAGATGCCGTGCTCGGTGATGCCCTGAGCCTCCTCCTCCGCCAGAATCTGCTTGATCCCCAGGTACAGCTTGCACGATTCGACCACGTCCTCCCTTGACGGCTCGACCACATCCGTAGCCCCTGCAATCCTACTCTGCGCCAGCGCCTCCGCAGCCCCGGCATCGGCGTTCTGGTAGGCTGCAATCAGCCGCTGAGGAGGGATATCCTTGATCTCAAGCCCCAGCCTCTCCTTCGCCTGCCTGATAAAGCCGTCGCTCAACGGCGTCAGGTCGGAAAAAAGATGGATTCCGCCCCACCCTTCCTCGAACCACCTGCGGCTCGACTCCACCTGCTTCGGCGTATGCGACTGCTGGTACAGCACCTTCGACTGCCCCATCTTGTGAATAGCCTTCAACACGCCGATCTTCTTCCCCACGTCCGCGAAATCGGATGAAAGCACCGGAATCACATTGCTTTTGCCCTTCACCGGCACGAAATTATGCAGCCAGGCCAGCGGCGAAAGCGGCGCCTCCGTCGGGTTGAACATCACCGTCGGCTTGCCCCAGCTCGCAATCTCCTTCTGCATAACATTCGGAAACAGGCCCAGAATGAAAACTAGGACACCGTCTTCGTCCTGCACCTTCGCAGCCGCCTCTCCCAACTCCCCACGCGTCCGCACCAGCGTCTGGCCCGTGAATTCTACCTCTCGTCCGTATGCTTTCAGCTCCTCCCTGTAACGTGCGGCCAGGTTTTCGTGGCTGAAAGAACCCTGATAGATCGGCCACTCTTCGTTCTCGTCACCGGGAAAGCTGTCACCTTTTGGCCTGCCCAGAAACAGTGTTCGAATTCTTGTCTTTTTCACAACGAACTCCTTTTGGAAACCGGCGGTTACCTCTTGGCGCCTGAAACCGGAACCGGGACGTGCTCAACAACCTCGAATCGCCCCCCCTGAAACTCCCGGCCCATTAAGCCGCAGACTGCTCCTCTGCGCGCAGCACTGCAACAAAGTACGCCCCAACCCCAACAACAATCAGGCCCAGTACAAGCCCCAGTGGCAGATAGCCCACCGCCTGCAGTTCTGCCGCCGCGGCCGCGATCAAATCGGCGCTCGGTTCACAGCCTGCCAGCTTCTCCCCTTCCGGCCACGGTCCCAGCGGCCAGCCTTCGTTGTTGCCGAACGGCATCGGCTCCCACTGCCATCCGGACGGCCACGGCTCCCCCTCGCCCGGCGTGGTCACGCACATGCGCCGCAGCGCCCGCACATTTTGTAGCTGCGACGCCCGCGTCGTCGCCGTGACGACGAAGTAGGCCGCCACCACGCCCACACCGATAGCCCAGTTGCGCAGAATCCCGCGAAACCTGACCACGGGGAGCTTCAGGATCACACACAGCAGAAAGACCGCCGAGACCACTAGACCCAGCATCCAGTCCTCCACCCGGTCGCCCTGCCCCAGAATCCAGGGCGGCAGAAACACGGCCACAAACAGGAACATGTAGAGCCCGTTCAGAATGGCCATCCCCAATACAATCATCTGCACCTTGGCGTTCCGCCACCAGGCCAGCGGCGCAGCCGTTACGAAGAGAATATTGAAGTGGTCGATAAAGGCCATGCTTGGAATGCCCAGCGCCGCGCCCAGGCTCAACTGCAGGTCGAACGCATCGTTACGCGCCGCACCCCCATCCAGGCCGAGGCCGAACGTGTAAATGGTGAACTCATATCCCGGGTATTCAAAGGCTAAAGCCAGCCACAAAAGTGTCAGGAGAACGTTCGCGGTCATGAGTCTGATGACTGTCGCTCTAGGCATAATATATTCTTTCCCTTGAGTCGTTCACTGTGTGGATGCCTCTCTTCCCCGCCGCAGGTGCATCGCCAATTGGGTACGTTTCCTTGCATACCTGTGGCAGCAGATAAACCATGGCCGGTCCGCGATCAACTCTGATACAAGGGCAGCGCAGGCTCTGACAACTGACCACTATCCACTGACCACTGCAGTTCTGGGCGGTCGGGCGCAAGCGCCCTCCCTTGTGCGGGGGCTCCGCCCCCGCAACGCCCCCGGCCAACAACATGCCTCATCGACCTGGTGTCGGCATTGGTGACAGGTGTCCATTCGAAGGGGTTTCGCCAAACCACGTCCCACCAGCCAATTCAAATCCCTGTAGGGGCAGGCCTTGTGCCTGCCCTCGCTCGCCCCAAATCTGGACTGCCCCCCCCGCCGCGGCCCTGCTTGTCGCCTACCGCATTACGGTAGTACACTTTCCCCACGCTTCCAGGCTACCAACGAAGGCGACACCATGAAAGTAACCCACGCGCAAAAACTCGAACTCTACGAAAAAGGTTATGTGCAGATTCCCGGCGCCGTCCCCGGCGTGATGGTCGACGCCGCAGTCAAAGCCATCAATCACTCCTTTGGCAACGGCATCGATCCGACGCAGATGATCACCTTCCAGTCGCGCTCATTCTGTCCGGAATTGCGGGAAGCGCCCGAGATTGTCGATCTTTACAATCGGACACCGGTAAAGGAGCTGGCAGAGTCGCTGATTGGGACCGGCAAACTCAATTCCGTCACAGCCGGCCAGATCGCAGTCCGTTTTCCCTTGCTGGACGACCCGCCGCCCGCGCTCCGCCCCCATCTGGATGGCCGCTACTCACCCCACAACGGCGTACCTGCCGGCCAGTTGCGCAGCTTCACTATGCTGGTCGGCATCGCCCTTAGCGAGGTGACCACAAACTACGCCGGAAACCTGGCAGTCTGGCCCGGGACCCATCGTTACTTCGAACAGTATTTTAGTGAAAACGGGACCGACCTGATGACGCGCGGCGACGCTGTAGCAATGCCGCCCATTGAGATGCCCCAGCCGCAACAGTTGATCGCCCAACCCGGCGACGCTTTCCTGGTACACTACCAGGTCGCCCACACCGCCGCGCCCAACGTCTCACCCCATCCCCGCTACGCCATCTACTTCCGCCTCAGGCACGTCGACCACCAAGACCACCGCCTCGAAGCCCTGACCGACATCTGGCTCGAATGGGATGGCATGCGCGAAATCGTCGCTCAGCACGGAGAACCCGTTCCGACTTCCTAGCTTACTCGTCCTCCATCTCCAGTTGCCCGGCCCTCTCCATCGCCGCCCAATAGGCGTGGTCCGCGCTGTTCACAAGCGTGTTTTCCAGGCTGCGCTTGATCAACTCCCCCTCGGCCGAATGCGCGCCCGCCGTATGCGCCACCGCTTCAGGCAGCCCCACCGTCAACGCCACATGCACCCCGTAGACTGAATGCCGGATGGACGGAAACCCCGCCGCGCCCACGTCGTTCTTCCAGCGCGCCTGGTTCCGCGGGCTGAACTCAAACGGCTTGCCCACGTCATGGCACAGTGCACACGCCCACAGCAGGTCCCTGTCGATCCCGATATCCCCATGCACCGCTTCCAGACCGTCGGCAAGCCCCTGCGCCATGCGCGCGACACCGCGCAAATGCTCCGCCTGCGTACCGTCCTTCAACGCCGGCGAGTCCGGCACACCCGAACCCCGGATCTGGTCGATGCGCGTGAACTCCGACTCTGACAGCGCAAAAGCCCACGCCTCGATCACCAGCCCCCGCATCTCTTCATCCTTGATCTCATTGACCTCCGGCAGGCTCTCACTCACACCCCGGCGCAGATCGTCCATCGATGCCATGCGTCTCTCTCCTCTCGTCAGCGCAATGCGCTAGGCTGTCTGCCAATCCTATGCCCCCACAGCAACGGGCTCTTCCCTCGCCAGAACCTGCGTCGAGGCGTTGGGGAAGATGGCAACCGTGGCGTCCGCCGGCAGCCTGCCCGCCAATTGGTCGATAAGCGTCTGCCAGTCCCGGTACAGAAGGTCGCTGCCATGCTTGATAGCAAACTCCGCCGCCTGAAAATGTTCGGAAACGATGAGCAGGCTTTCTCGCCCATTGACCACCGCCTGCGGATCCGGGGTAGCATCGGCCGCGGCTCTGCGCTTCAGGTACTGTTCCCAGGGCAGCTGCTGATGCAGACCATGATAGGAGATTCCGTCGCAAGCCGCGTTAAGAACGACCTTATACGGCTCCCGCTCAAAATAGGGCAGCGGCCACAGCGCCTTCGACCCCTGAACCGGGTCGGCGTCCAGTGGATACCCGTTGCAGACCACAACATCCGCCTCCTGCCGCAGCCGGTTCGGAATCGTCGTGCCGTAAGTTCTCTGCGCAAAACGTGCCCCCGCGCGATGCGCCTTCACGAAGTCGCCGACAAAAAGACCGGCAATCTGCCTGCGGCTGGTGATGACGCTGTTAACCACCATATCCAGCCTAATCTTGCCCGCCACCTCCTCAGCCACGTCGCGCAGATCGCGCACACCGCCGTCAATGAGCGTCACCTTGCCCATATCCTCCTCCGACGGCTTCCGGCGCTCGATATTGCCCTGTCCCCGCGTGGGCGAAAAACCATGGAAATGAAAAATGGTGGCAAAACCCGCCACGCCCGGAACGATCAGCTTGGCGCCGCCCCCAAACCCGGCCGAGCCGTGCGGAAAGATACCCCCCACACAGATCTTGAACTCGGCCTCAGCCACGATGCGGTTGATATAGATTGGCGTCCCGTCCTCCAGACTGCCGTAAGCAACCAGGTCCCCCGCCATGAAATCGTGAGAAGTCGTCGCATAAGTTGCCGCCACCTCCGCGCCTACCTTCTTCACCATCTCCTCGTCCGTAAGCGGCCGGTGCGTGCCGCCGCCAACCACAATCACCGTCTCGCCCTTGGGAACGCCAGCCTCAGCCAGCTCCTCAAGCACGTACGGCAGCATCTCCGCCGCCGGCGTGGGCCGGCTCAAATCATCGACAATGATCGCGGCGCTTGCCCTGCCTTTGGCCGCCTCGCGAATGCGCTGCGTCCCAATCGGACTATCAAACGCCGCCGCAATCTCCGCCGAACTGAGCGCAGGAGCATCCACGCTCCCGCAGACATGAAGTTCCCAGCCGGCCGGAAATGTGAGCGTGCGATCTACATCCCCAAACCACGAGCGGGAAGGGACGGTAACGGTTTGCGGGCTGTTCATGGCTTCTTCCTTCGAGTGTTACTGATGGATTTGATACAACCTGGCGATCTATGTGGGGATGAGGTAACTCTTCAAAGTATCAATCAATCGTTTCGCGAAATGCGAATGCCGGATCACCTTCTCCGGATCGATCCTGGCCAGAATGTCGAAAGAATGCCGGCTCTTGTGATAAACACCCTTTCTACTGCCGCGGCTGGCCGAACCCAACTGCCTCAAGACATCTTCTTTGGGGATACCTTCAATTTCATTTCGTACGGGAGACAACCCGGATCCGGCCCCAAAGTAAGATTCAAGCGTCGAAGCGCCCGCCAAAAACCAGGACTCCATACACTGCACCATCAGATGCGCCCGCTCGTTCTGGGATCTCTGAGGGCGCTCCCATCGGTCGGGAGATGATCCCAAATGCTGCCATACTGATCGCCTCGGCCGGACAGGACCTTCGCTATCGACCAGCAAGAGAGGGATTTCGTCAGGCTCTGCATCATTCATTGCAACGCAAAAGCGGGCGAAAGCATTGCCTCTGCTTCCGCAGTAGACGATGCTGGGCATATGACCTTCCAGTCCGGCCTTTCGAAAGAATTCAGAAAACCCTCTACGACAATCTGTTGCCATCCTGCCGCGACCGCCTCCCTCCACATAGACGGTCACCCTTACCATCTGTTTCCGCCAAGCTGGCCGCTACGCCATTGGTCGCCCAATGTATACTTTTCAAGCCATTTGCGCAGCTCATCCCTATCCAGCCGGCGTACCGTTGTCGAATTGCTCTCCTTCTCGCACACCAATACGGTTTCAGGTACGTGCGAAAGCGCATCGACAAGAATATCGGAGTGCGTAGTAACGATGATCTGCGTTCGCTCGGACGCCTTGAGCAGCATCTCTGCGACAACCGGCAATATGTCTGGATGCAGCCCAATCTCAGGCTCCTCAATGCATACAAGGGGAGGAGGGGAAGGGTGGCAAAGTATAGTGGCAAGACATAGAAAGTGCAATGTTCCGTCAGATAATCGCGAGGCCGGGATCCAACCACTCAGGTCCTTTTCTCGCAGGAAAACTTGCACAGTACCACCCTCCACCGAGATGGAGTAGTCTATGTATTGATCATAGAACCTTGCGAGATGCGCGTTTAACGTGTCCTTTATGTCCCCCTTCCGTTCGAGGAAATTGAGAACAAGACCAAGGTTGCTTGCATCTTCAGCTAGGAAGTCGTTGGGCAGGTCAACGGGCTGTGGACGGCGCAGGCTGGAAATTCGGCCCAAGTTCCAGTTCCGAAACAGCTTGAACTTCCTGTAACTGTCACCCAAATAGGTGATCTCCGGGTATTGGGTCGGGTCTCGCAACTGTGAAAGTATGGACTGATTCGGCGTTAGGTATGCACCTCGAAAGAGTCGCGAGTCTCTCTCACTTTCTGTGGTTCTGTTGTAGTCATTTTCATCGAGAATTTTGAAAACAGGTTCTTCCTCGTTGAGGGAATAAATGAAGGCCTTTTTCCGGTTCTCATTCGATCCTTCAACTTCGTAGTTGATATGCTCATTAACCAGTGCAAAACGCTGATGAACCGACCCAAATGAGAACTTGTGGTGTAAAGGACTCTTGAGATCAGGCAGGCGAATTGTTGCGTTGAGCCTTGCCACAGGCAATATCTCGATTCCCTTCCACAGCCACTCCTCCGTACCTCCTCCCGCACGAATTGGCGCGACCAAGTCGATAGCCGATGCTCGCAGCAGCTCTATTGACTCTATTACATTTGACTTTCCAGACCCATTTGGCCCAATCAGTACGTTCAATGGCCCAAGCTCAATCGGCTGTGAGCTGGGGCCGAAAGACAGCAGGCAATGTAGCTGCAACGTCTGTATGAATCTGGTATCACCCTGCATTGCAATCCCTTAACCCTATCAAATACATGCCATTTGCACGCTGACATTTTATCACAACCCCTGCCCCCGCACCTGCCTGGAAACTGCCCGTCCCCTGAGTAGGGTCGTCCATTTTCAGTCTCATGTCAGCCGTTCGCAAAGCCGGACTGCGGCGCGAGAATGACGCCTACTGTCAGAAATGCCCCATTTTTTGACAGCACCCCTATCTCTGTTTATACTCTCACAGACTGACGAGGCAAGGGCCTGCAAAAAAAGTGCAAAGTCGCACATAGTTCGTTCTTCGTGCCAAACAGTCTCCCCCCTCGTGCCCTGCAACTCCTGACCTGGAGGAGGCTGGGCGGCCAAACCGCAGTTCCCGCAGAGTCGTTAGCCCGCCCTTTCACTTGGCCCGCTTGCCGAAGCTTCAATTGAGATGGGTCATCAAACGCTTTTTCATTCAACTCGGCCGGCCGCTGGTCGACCGCTATCACACCGCACTTGCATCAAGTCAAGGAGACTGTCACAGATGAAACAGAAGAATTCAATGACTAGACGCGACTTCCTTCGCTATTCCGCCCTCAGCGGCTCTGCTGCCCTCCTGGTAGCCTGCGCGCCCGCGGCCCCCGCCGCTGACACCGGAGAAGCAGCCCCGGCCGCCGCGGCTGACGAAGCCCCCGCCGCCGATATGAGCCGCCCCAAACAGGGTGGCACCATGACCTGGGTAGGCCACCAGGAAGTAGCCGGCCTCAGCCCCGCCTTCATGGGCCCCACAGTCCACTGGGTGATGATCATCAACATCCATAACCCGTTGGTGACCATCAACGAATTCAACGAACAGGAACTGGTGCTGGCGAAGTCGGTAGACGTCTCAGCTGACGGACTCACCTACACCTTCCAGTTGCACGAAGGCGTCATGTTCCACGACGGCTCCGAACTGACCGCCGACGATGTCGTCTACACCTACGACTACTACCGCAACCCTGACAACGGCGCACCCATCGTAGGCTCCTTTACCGGCATTAGCTCGGTAGAAGCCCCCGACAAGTACACCGTCCAGGTCAACATGGAGAACGTTAACGCCGCCTCGCTGGCCTCCTGGGCCACCGTCCCCATCGTCCATTCCGCCTATCACGCCGAAGTCGGCGAGGAGACCTATAGCACCTCGCCGATCGGGACCGGCCCGTATAAGCTGCGCGAATGGCGCCCGGCCGAATTCACCGAACTCGAAGCCTTTGACGATCACTTCCGCGGCCGGCCCAATATCGACGTCCTCCGCGAAGACATCGTGCCCGAACCCTCCGTGCGCATGATCGCCCTCCAGACCGGTGAAGCCGACTCCGCCGTCTGGCCGCTCCTCGTCGAAGACAGCATCTTCCTCGAAGACGACCCGGGCTACGTCAACTTCCGCACCCTCGCCAACTCAATCAAGCACTTCCCGCTCAACAACAGCATCCCGCAGCTGGCCGAGAAAGAGGTGCGCCAGGCCCTGATGCACGCCCTCGACCGCCAGCGCATCATCGACGAGCTCTGGAACGGCGCCGCCCAGGTCTCCCACTCAAACCTGACGCCCGCCAGTCCCTATCACCACACTGGGCTCAAGCAATACGACTTCGACCCGCAGGAAGCCATGGCCCTGCTCGACGGCGCCGGCTGGGCTGCCGGCGGCGACGGCATCCGCGCAAAGGATGGCCAGAGCCTTTCCTTTACCATTACCACCATCACCGGCGACCAGGCCCGCCGCCCCATTGCCGAGCTGGCGCAACTCATGTTCGCCGACGTTGGCGTCGACGTGCAGCTGGAAGAGGCGCCGGTAGCCACCATCCTGCAAGGTATGCGCGAAGGCACCATGGATGCCTCCCTCTACAACTGGACATACGGCAGCGCAGTCGAGCCCGACCCGTTCAGCACGCTGCACTCAACCGGCGGCAACAACTTCGCCCAATTCAACAACGCCCGCATGGACCAACTCATCGAAGAGGGGCTGCAGGTCGTCTCCTATGCGGAACGCGAGCCCTACTACCACGAGATCCAGGAGATATTCGTCGAAGAGCAGCCTGTCCTCAACCTGCAGTTCGACGAGTGGATGAACGTCTTCAACGCCCGCATCAAGGGCCTGCCCGAAGGCCCCAAGAACAGCTCGCTCTACCAGCAAGCCTACAAATGGTGGATCGAGGAATAAGAACCATTGGACCGGTGACTCGACGTCTAGCGAGTCACCGGCCACCGGCCACTGACCACTGACCACTGAAGTTCGCCCTCCATGCTTACCTACATCGCCCGCCGCATCCTGCAAGGCGTTGTCGTGATCGTCCTGATCAGCGTCGGCACCTTTGTCGTTATTCGATTGATGCCGGGCGACCCGACCTACCTGCTGCTGGGCGAAGGGGAAATCCGCATCAGCGAAGAACAAATGGAGGCGATCCGCGCCCGCTGGGGGTTGGATCGCCCCCAGCATGAACAGTTCTTCATCTGGGCGTGGAACCTCCTGCGCGGAGATTTCGGCGACTCTCTGATCCGCAAGGGAATACCCGTCCGGCAGATGATCTTCGAGGCAATCCCGGTAACCGCGATCCTGAATGTCACCTCACTGGCGCTTGCGCTCTTGGTTGCCATTCCGGCCGGCATCATTGCTGGCGTTCGCCGTAACTCCACTTTCGATTACGGCACCGCGGTCGGCTCTACTCTGGGCGTTGCCCTGCCCAACTTCTGGCTCGCCCTCATGCTTATCGTGCTCTTCGCCCTATACGTACCCCGCTGGTTCGGCGACCTGCCCCTGATCGGCCGCATTCCACCCTTCGGGCTGAAGTCGTGGCAGGGCTACATTCTTCCTGTCCTGGTGCTGACGACCGAACAAATGGCCGTCCTGACGCGCGTTATGCGCGCCTCGACCCTGGAAGTCCTTACCCAGGACTACGTGCGCACAGCCTACGCCAAAGGGCTGCCGAACATGATCGTGCTCGTCCGCCACGCAGTCCGCAATGCGCTGCTCCCGGTCGTTACCGTCATCGGTTTCCGCATCGCCTTCATTCTCAGCGGCACCATCGTCGTCGAAACCGTCTTCGCCATTCCAGGCATCGGCCGCCTTTTCACCGATTCGATCTTCCGCCTCGACTACCAGGTCGTTCAATCCCTGGTCGTCGTGCTGGCCGTGCTCGTTGTCGTCGTCAACCTGCTCACCGACCTCACCTACGCCATCATCGACCCGCGTATTCGAATCAATTAGGTTCCTTTAGCCAACGTTTTAACATATGACGACCTCCGCACCCGCCGGTCTCAGTCAGCAACTTACAGCGACCTCCGACCACCGCTCCGAATGGAGCCAGGCCTGGCGGCGCTTCTGCGCCAATCGTATTGCCCTCGGTGGCTTGGTTGTGATCCTCCTCTTGGCGCTGATGGCGATCTTTGCTCCCTTCATTTCGCCCTACGATCCCATCGACGAAATCTTTCGCGGCATGCGCGGCGGCAGCCCAACCCTTGCCCACCCCTTCGGCTACGACCATCTGGGACGAGATCTCCTCAGCCGCGTCATATTCGGTTCCCGCGTCGCCTTGCTCGTCGGCCTGCTGGCAACCGGCATCGCAGTTACCTTGGGCGTAGTCATCGGCGCAGTGGCCGGTTACCTCGGTAGTTGGGAGGACACACTGATCTCCAGGGTAATCGACACCCTCATGGCCTTCCCCATCATCGCCTTGCTGGTCGTGCTCGCCGCAGTTCTGGGGCCGAGCCTCGTTACCACCGTAGTTGTCATCGGCGTCACTGGCTGGGCCCGCTTCGCCCGCGTCGTACGCGCCGACATAATGTCCCTCAAGGCAACCGACTTCGTCACCGCCGCCCGCGCCGTCGGCGTGCGCGACTGGCGCATCATCTGGCGCCACCTCCTCCCCAACGTCATGGGCCCGATCATCGTTTTGGCAACCCTCGGCATCGGGGGCATCATTATTCTCGAATCGGCTCTCTCGTTCCTCGGATTGGGCATCCGCCCGCCCAACCCTTCCTGGGGCGGTACCCTTGCGGATGGAAGAGCCTTTATCCTGCGCTTCCCCCATATCGCCTTCTTTCCCGGCCTCATGATCGTGATCACTGTGCTGGCCTTCAACTTCCTGGGCGACGGCCTGCGCGATGCACTCGATCCAAGGGAACGGGATTAGCAAGAGAGGTTTGTGCCATGGCATCTGAACGCTGGGTTATTCCTGGAACTGCTAAAGACGGTGTGGCCGTACCAAGGCAAAATATGTCAATGCCCGAAGGTTTTCCAGTAGAGATACATATCAGACAGGTGGATCTGACGCCGGAGCTTGAGTCCGAACTGGAGCAATGGGACAAAGCCAGCGCTGAAGCGTGGGCGATGATCGATGAATGGGAGACGGAGTCGCCGTGAGTGAAGAGGTTCTGGAAGTGATACTTGAAGTGCTTGGGAACCTTGTGAGTCGCACCATATAACCGGACTAGCCGCAAGCCGTCGATGAGACCTGAGCCGTTCCCGATTCGTCGGAGGAATGTCCTCTCGACATGTCGGACGGCATATGCAGTCTCGTAGAAAGTCCAACAATTTCAGATTGTTCACAACGTAGTGGATCAAGTTTAAGGAGGTAGATCACATGAAGTACCAGTCACAACGCTTCACTGTTCTCACACTGCTGCTGGCACTCGCACTGGCACTCACCGCCTGTGTCGCCGTCGCGCCTGCAACAGGCGATGACGCCATGATGGAGAAAGAAGGCGGCTTCGTCGTCGGCGTCAGCAATACCCTCGTCGGCAACGGCTGGCGCGAGCAGATGATCTGCGCCATCAAGGCCGAGGCCACAGCCAGCGGCCTCGTTGACAGCGTCGTCGTGGTCAACCGCAACGGCGGCCCCACCGAGCAGATAGCCGACCTCGAGGGCCTCATCTCCCAAGGTGTCGACGCCATCATCCTCAACCCGACCGACCGCGAGGGCCTCAACGCCGTCATCGAATCGGCCATCGCCCAGGGCATCGTCGTCGTCGCCGTCGACCAGGCCGTGACCGCCGAAGGCGCCTACGTCGCCACCAATGACCAGACCGCCTACGCCCGTCTCGGCGCCGAATGGCTCTTCGAGCAGCTCGGCGGCTCAGGCAAGGTCGTGGAGATGCGCGGCATCGATGGCGTCCCCGCCGACACCGACCGCCACAACGGCTTCATGGAAGCCCTCGCCAACTACCCTGACATCGAAGTCGTGGCCTCGACCTTCACCGGCTGGGACCCCTCTACCGGCGCCCAGCAGGCCCTCGACCTCATCACCACCCAGGAGATCGACGGCATCTGGACCTCCGGCATCGACTATCCCGTCGTCGAACAGTTCCAGGTCGCCGACGTTGACTTCGTACCCATCGTCGGCGCCGACAACAACGGCTTCGTAGAGCAGCTGATCCAGCTCTCCGATGCAGGTCTGATCGGCGCAGCCGTCACCAACCCGCCCGCCATCGGCGCGGTCGGAATGGCGATCGCCCTCGACGCTCTCACCGGTAACAACCCGCCGCACGAGACCATTCTCACGCCGAAAGTCTTCACCACCGCCGACATCGACGCGCTCAATTCCATCTACGCGCCCGACGAGCAGGTGGGCTGGAGCACATACGTCGACATCGAACCCTACACCAGTTACAACGGCAGCGCCGATGTGTCCGCCTGCACTGCGCCGGGCGAGTAGTCTGCCACCCGCCGTTGGATCGAACTCGCAATGAGTGAGTCGCAGCCACTGCTTGCGACCGTCAAAGTAGCAAAATCGTATGGACCCGTCGTGGCGCTGCGTGAAGTTGAGTTCGCAGTCCGCCGCGGCGAGGTCCATGCGCTTCTTGGCGCAAATGGGGCCGGCAAGAGCACACTCGTCAAGATCCTGGCCGGCGTCCATACCGCCGACGCCGGCACCGTCCATGTCGATGGCCGCGCGATGCAATTCCATGACCCCGTGGATGCCATGGCCGTCGGCATTGCCACCGTCTTCCAGGACCCCGCACTCATTCCCGATCTCACCGTCCGCCAGAATCTCCAGCTCAGTGAGATCAAAGACTCTGCTTTCACCCACTGGCTCGAATGGTTCGATCTGCAAGCTCTCGATCTCGACGCCCTCGTGCGTGATCTGCCGCTCGAGACCCTGCGCGTGGTCGACCTCGCCCGCGCCCTTGCCCGTGACCCGCAGGTCCTTTTGCTCGATGAGATAACTGCCGCCCTTACCGCCGATCAGGCCGAACGCGTCTTCGCCCTCCTCACCGACTGGCGGAAACAGGGCCGCGCCGCTGTCCTCATCACCCACAGGCTCGCCGAGGTGAGGCGCATCTGTGACCGCGCCACCATCCTGCGCGACGGCCGCAACGTCGCCCTCTTTGAGCCGAACTCAGCCGCAACCGTTGCCAACGGCTCAGTGACCGGTACCATGCAGGACGTTGACGAGCATGAATTGGTCGAAGCCATGCTCGGCGCCGATGTCGGCGAGCTGGAAAAGAGTGACGCACCCGAACAAACGTCACAGCGTCAGTCAGACTCCCCTACTTCGTCGCAGGAGATCGCTTTCGCCGTCCAGGGTCTCAACTCCGGCGACGCCGTGCGCGAAATCTCCTTCGAACTACATCGCGGCGAGATTCTCGGCCTCGTCGCCCTTGAAGGTCAGGGCCAGGAGCGTCTTTTTTCCCTCCTCTCAGGCGACCGGCAACCTTCCGACGGCGAAATCCTTGTCGACGGCGGTCAGCGCCGCTGGCGCGCACCATACGATGCCGTCGGCGACGGCGTCGTCCTCATCCCTGGTGACCGCCTGCTGACCCTGCTGCCCAATCTGTCAGTGCGCCAGAATCTCGTCGTCCCCCTCTTCAGCCGCATCCGCCAGTGGCTGCGCATACCGGCCGACGAGCGCCAGCGCGTCATGAACGCAATCGACCGGCTCTCGATCGATACCCGCGCCGCATCGCAGGTGCGCCGCCTCTCCGGCGGAAACCAGCAGAAAGTTGCCATCGGCCGCTGGCTTGTGGCCGGCTTCCGAACCCTGCTCTGCTTCGACCCAACTCGCGGCATCGATGTCCAGACCAAGCGCGAGATCTACGCCCTACTGCGAGAGCTGGCCGCCAGCGGCGCCGCCATCCTCCTCTATACCAGTGAGCTCGCCGAAATCCCCCTCGTCTGTGACCGCGTTCTCATCATGCACGACGGCCGCATCGTCGATGAACAGAACGCAGCGCTCGCAACCGAGGCTTCCCTGCTCACCGCCGCACACGGACTGGAGGTCCCCGCATGATGACAGCGGTACGGTCCGCAAGCCTTGCCGTCTGGCGCGCAGGGCTGGCGCGCAACACTTGGACTCTGGGCGTCTGGCTCCTGCTAAGCGCGTTGCTGATTTGGTACGCCACCCTGATACCCGTATTCGGCCAGTTCCAGGTCACCTCGATCAGCAAGAACAGCCTGCCTCTCGTCTACCTGGCCATCGGCCAGGCCATCATCGTCATCGCCGGCGGCATCGATCTTTCCCTCGGCGCCCTGCTACTGCTTACCAACGCCCTCGCCGCCCGCTTCATGGACGACCAACCCTTCGCCATGGTACTCTTCATCGCCATCGTCCTCATCGCCGGCCTCGGCATCCTTAACGCACTGGTGGGCTACATTATCAGCGTCTCCGGCGTACCCGACATTGTCGTCACGCTGGCCACCGGCTACATCTGGTCCGGTTTCGCCCTCTGGGTCCTGCCATCCCCCGGCGGCGGTACCGCACCGGAATTCCGCTGGCTCTTCACCGGCGCCCAGTCCGGGATCGGCGGCACCTACGTCATGCCCATCCTGATGATGATGGTTCCCGCAATTCTGGTATTCCTCCTCTCAAGGCATACCCGTATTGGCCTCTCCATCTACGCGATTGGTAGCGACAGCATCGCCGCTCGCCTCGCCGGCCTCAACGTGCGCCGCGCCAAAGTCTCCTCCTTCGCCATCGGCGGCGCAATGGCCGCCCTGGCCGGCCTCGCCACCGTCGCCCTCACCGGCACCGGCGATCCCCGTTTCAGCGTCGGCGCCAATGCCACCCTGAACAGCGTGGCCGCCGTCGTCCTCGGCGGCGTCGCCCTCGTCGGCGGCACCGGCCTCGTTCTCGGCGCCGTAGCAGCCGGCGTGATCCTGATCATGCTAAACCCCATTCTCAGCGCCATGGGAATCGACCCCAACAACGCCCAGATCATCCAGGGCCTCCTGATCGCCGGCGTGATGATGGTCGGCGGACTGGTCACGCTGCTGCGGGAACGGTCCGCATGATCCAGTCCAACTCGCCCCCAAAGACCGATTCCGCTACTGCCGAGCCTGGTGGCCCCGTCGCCCGAGTAGCGGCCCTCGCCTCCGACTACCCGACACTTGCGCTGACCGGCATCCTTGCCATCCTCGTCCTGGTTACAGGCCTCGTCGAACCGAACTACCTCTCCATCAGTGGCGCCCGCAATACCCTGTTGCAGGCCGCGCCGCTCGGCATTCTCGCCGGCGCACAGACAATTCTCATGCTCACCGGCGGCATCGATCTCTCTGTGACCATGGTAGCCACCGGCTCCGCCTACGTCGCTGCCAATCAATCTTCCGAGGGCGCAGCCGTCGCCATCCTTTTGGGCATCGTGGTCGGCCTCGTAGTCGGCAGCGCAAACGGTGTCGGCGTGGCCGTCTTCCGTGTCAACCCCCTCATCATGACCCTGGCCATGTCAGGCATCCTGCTCGGCCTCTTCACCGCTTGGGCGCAGACCATCCTGCAAGGCTCAACCCAGATGGGGCCTTTCATAAAGCTGATCGGTGGCGGCTCTTTCCTGGGCAATCGCATCCCCTACAGTGTCGTCGTCTGGGCTCTGATCGCCGTCGGTCTGATATGGCTCCTCAAGCGCACCGGCTGGGGGCGGCTACTTTATGCCATCGGCGATAACGAAATCGCCGTGCGCCTCGCCGGCGTGCGCGTCTGGCAGGTGCGCATCACCGCCTACATCGTCGCCGGCGTCCTCGGCTCCATCAGCGGCATCCTTCTCGGCGGTCGCACCGGCGCCGTCGACCTTCAGCTTGCCAACGCCTTTCTCCTGCCGTCCGTGGCCGCAGCCGTAATCGGTGGCACCTCCATCTTCGGCGGCGTCGGCGGCTACACCGGCACCATCCTCGGCGCGCTCATTCTCAGCGTCCTGAACTCGATGCTCACCTTTCTCAACGTCGGCCAGGCCATCCAGCAGGTCGTTTACGGCACGATCGTCCTGGCCTTGGCATGGGGCTACGCTGGTCTGACTCGAAGGGCTTGAAGGAAAAGAGTGCGGGTGCGCAGTACCGGCCAAATGTGAACTGCCTTTTTCGGAACAGAAAGTATAACAGCGGTTTCCTGAAACCTAGGCAGATCGAAAATCCATGTCTCGAAGCGATAAAAACTCGCGCAAGATGTAGTACAAGACCGGAACTCACGGAGAAAACCTACGATGACCGTCGCAACTGTAAGTCTCCATCACGGACACACGAGGTTGAATCTCACCATGATGGACGTACTGGGCCACCTGATCATCTGGCTTCTTATCTCGATTGTCACGTTAGGCATCGGCCTGTTTTTCTGGCCCTACGCGTCAGCCAAACTGATCATTAATGCCATCGAACTTGAAGACCGAACCAGGTCCTCCGTCGGCAGACTAGAGTGTCAACTCAGCGTCGGTCAGCAAATTGGGCACATTATCTTGTGGATACTACTGTCAATCATTACCTTCGGACTTGCCTATCCATTCTATTTCTTTGGCGTTGTCAGAACGGCAATCGACCGAACTCGAATCATCTAGTCCTTGCGCAGTTAAGTCCAATAGAGGTGAAATGATGAGCGTCTCTAGCGTTGCCATAGTCGGAACCGGTTTCATGGGCCCCGCTCATACCGAAGGCCTCCGCCGCCTGGGCATCAACGTGGCCGGCATCCTCGGCTCCTCCGCTGAGAAATCCCAACGCGCTGCCGCCGACCTCGGCATCCCCAAAGCATACAACGACTTTGCCGACCTCCTGGCCGACGGCGAGATCGAGTCCGTCCACATCACCTCCCCCAACCGCCATCACTTCGAACAAGCGAGCCAGGCCCTCCAGGCCGGCAAACACGTCCACTGCGAAAAGCCGCTCGCCATGACCTCCTCCGAATCCGGCGCGCTCGTGCAGCTGGCTAGCGAAAGCGGACTCGCCGCCGGCGTCAACTACAACATGCGCTTCTATCCTCTCAACTGGGAAGTCCGCTCCATGATTCAGAGCGGCACCCTCGGCCAGATTCACTCCATCACCGGCAGTTACGTGCAGGACTGGCTCCTCTACCCCACCGACTACAACTGGCGCGTTCTCAGCAGCGAAGGCGGCAAACTGCGCGCCGTCGCCGACATCGGCACCCACTGGCTCGACCTCGTCCAGTTCATCACCGGCCTTTCCGTCACCGCCGTGCAGGCCGACCTCAAGACCGTCTATACCACCCGCCAGCGCCCCACCGGCGAAGTCGAGACCTTTTCCGCCAAGGTCCAGGCCCCCGACGCAACCGAGTCCATCGACATCGAGACCGAGGACAGCGGCGCCGCGCTCCTCCGCTTCTCCAACGGCGCCCACGGCTCGCTCTGGGTCTCCCAGATAACCGCCGGTCGCAAAAACTGTCTCCGCTACGAGATCGCCGGCTCCGATGCCTCAGTCGCCTGGAACAGCGAACAGCCCAACGAGCTCTGGATCGGCCACCGCAACCAGCCCAACCAACTCCTGCTCCGCGACCCCGGCCTCGTCTCCGAAGCCGCCCTCGCCCACATCGGTTATCCCGGCGGCCACAACGAAGGCTACGACGACTCCTTCAAGCACTCCTTCAAGTCCTTCTACGACTACATCGCCGCCGGCGACCTCAACGCCCCCCAACCCTTCCCCACCTTCGCCGACGGCCACAAAGAAATCCTCCTCTGCGAAGCCATCCTCCAAAGCCACGAGCAAGAGAAGTGGGTGGAGATCGACGAGTAGAATTGACCCAATACCGCAGGGCAATTGCATCAAAAACAGTGATATAATAGCCCTGTGCGTGCGCCGTCTGACGGCACAATATCTTGCTCACAAAGTGAGCACGTGAAGCGGGAAATCACGTAGGTCAACTTCAATGGCCTGGCACGAAAGGAAAGGTCATAAAGCAGCGAAGTAAAGCGGGAGGGCGAATGAACGACACTGAAACCGCTCCCGCAAGACCTGCTACCTAAGACTAGAGCTATACTGCTTGAATTCCAGTCTCCATCGGGTAAAAGCTATGATCATCAGGAAAGGTAGTCGATACCTGATTCATCCAGGCTACAGGGATAGGCACAGGCCCTGTAGTAACCGCCAGAGATGACTATCGTTGGCAAAGAGCCAAACAAAGGAGACGAACGTGAAGTCTAAGGGTAGCTGGACACGAATACTGTGACCGGAATTCGGAATCGGTCTGTGTGCGGAGACGCATATGGTCGCGGAGCCATCGAGTACTCGCCGGAGCAACGACCGGCTACGGAGAGTGGGAAAGCCACTTACAGGGGGAACAGGGTGGCAGGTTTCGGCTGGCTAAGAGATAGAAAGGAATGCGAATGCAAACAGACGCGGCACCCTGCCCCTCCAACCGCCAGGGAACCGGGGTGAGTCTGGCCGCTGCGACAGTCGTGGAGAGGTTGCCAGATCCGGGAACAGACTCCAGAGAAGGAAAAACTGTTGCAAAAGCGTAACAACAACAAGAGCCAAATAAAATATCGACCGACATAAACCGACTTAATCCGACTTATCACGCGTTATTACGTTCAAACACGTCCCACCATGTCAGATTTCGTACAACTCTCGTACAACACACGCAAACATTCGTCCGGCCTCTCCAGTGTCGGCGAGGCTCTGGTCACAGCCCATCACGCAAACTGCATGAAATGCAGTTCAGACAGCACGCAAACACTCGTAAACGCTCACATACTCTCGTCCAACGCTCATACGAGACAACATGCACCGGCAAGGCTCCCGTCTCAGCCCATCAGGCAAATCCCATGAAATGTTGTTCAGACTACACGTAAACGCTCATAAACACTCATAAACTCTCTACCAACACTCATTCGAGAAAGCCTGCGTAGCTTAACCTGGCAGTCTTGCGCCGCTTGGCTCTCAACCTCCTGTGCAGAGAGAAGGGCGCTAAAATCGTTAGTGCGGCCATCCGTAAACGAGCCGGTTGGAAAACTGTCTATCTCCTGAAAGCACTCTCCCAATAAGATGCGTACGCCCTGCCCAATTCCTGGTGGTCCCCCACCAGACAAGTGATATAATCTCACTGACCACTGACCACTGACCACTGACCACTAGCGAACGACATAAAGGAGCAACCACCCCAATGATCCAACTAGGCTACGCCAGCGCCATCCTCCCCGACCTCTCCCTCGAAGAGGTCATCCAATTCACCGCCGACAACGGCTTCTCCACCGTCGAGCTCATGTGCTGGCCCGCCGGCAAAGCCGAGCGCCGTTACGCCGGCGTTACCCACATCGACGTCGTCGGCTTCACCGCAAATGACGCCGCCCGCGTCAACGAGCTCGCCGCCGCCGCCGGCATCACCATCAGCGGACTGGGCTACTACCCCAACCCCCTCACCCCGGACCAGGACGAAGCCCAGGTCGCCATCGACCACATCAAGCGCGTCATCGAGGCCTCCGCCCTCCTCGGCATCGGCATCATGAACAGTTTCGTCGGCCGCGACTGGACCAAATCCGTCGACGACAACTGGCCCCGTTTCCTCGAAGTCTGGACGCCCCTTATCCGCTTCGCCGAAGACCACGACGTCAAGATCGGCATCGAAAACTGCCCCATGGCCTTCTCCAGCGACGAATGGCCCGGCGGCAAAAACCTGGCCCACACGCCTGCCATTTGGCGCCGCATGTTCGCCGACATCCCCAGCGACAACTTCGGCCTCAACTACGACCCCTCCCACATGATCTGGCAGCACATGGACTACCTCAAGCCGATCCGGGACTTCACCGACAAGCTCTTCCACGTCCACGCCAAGGACGTGCGCCTCGACAAGCACCGTCTCGACGAAGTCGGCATCATGGCCACCCCGCTCGAGTTCCACGTGCCCAAACTGCCCGGCCTCGGCGACATCGACTGGGGCCAGTTCTTCTCCGTCCTCAGCGACGTCGGCTACGACGGCCCCGTCTGCATCGAGGTCGAGGACCGCGCCTACGAAGACTCGCTCGAAAGCCGCAAAGCCTCCCTCGTCCAGAGCGGCCGCTATCTCAAGAACTTCATGCCCTGATCGCACCGGCCAGCCAAGCACTCGGAAACTGTCCATGTCTCTCGAATCCGAAATCCGCCATATCACCGCAAACAGCGGCGCCGCAATGGCCGTCTCCGCCCTCCACCTCGAGACCGGTCAGCGTATCGACGTCGACGCCGAGCGCGTCTACCCAATGTGCAGCGTCCTCAAGATTCCCGTCCTCGTCGAAGCCTTCCGCCAAATCGAAGAGGGCCACTTCACCCTCGACGACCGCTGGCAGTTGACCACAGATGAAAAGAACCTGCCCAGCGGCATCCTCGTCTTCTTCGACGACGGCCTCGCCCCCACCGTGAAGGATCTGTTGATGCTTATGATCATCATCAGCGACAACACCGCCACCGACATGGTCATGCACCGCCTGGGAAAAGACGCCGTCACTCGCACCATGCACAATCTGGGCCTTACTGACATTCATGTGCCCCTGACCATCCGCGAGCTGTTCGACGACCTCCTCCCCTCTTCCGACCCCACCCAGGACATGCTCGCGCTCGCCAGAGGGCCCCGCAACCGCACCGGCATCTCCTACAGCCTCGGCCCCGACAACGACACGGGCACACCCGCCGCCCTCACCGAGCTCCTCGCGCGCATCTGGCGCGGTGAAGTCGTCAACCGCGCCGCCTGCGACGCCATGCTCGACATCCTCCTCAAGCAGCAGCTCAACGATCGCCTGCCCCGCTACCTTCCTCCCGGCACGCCCTGCGCCCACAAGACCGGTACCCTCCCCGGCATTCGCAACGACAGCGGCATCATCTATGCAGGCGAAGACGCCCACGTTGCCGTCACAGTCTTCTCCCGCTGGGACGACGAAGCCGTTTCCGACGACCCTATCGCACGAAGCGAGCAGCCCATCGCCATCGACGCCGCCTTCGGTCGCATCGGCAGGCTCCTGTACGATGCTTTCACTGACGCTTGACCCAAGCCATGCCTGAATCCTCCACCCTCATCCGCAACGCCCGCACTGTCGACGGCTCCGGCAACCCTTGGCAGTACGGCGACCTCCTCCTTACCGGCGACCGCATCGCAGCCATCTCCCCGCCCGGCGCGATTCCGAGCGCCAGCGCGGCAGAACTCATCGATGCCTCCGGCCTGGTCGCCTGCCCAGGTTTCATCGACATCCAGAGCCACTCGATCCTCTCGCTCATGATCGACGGCCGCAGCCTCTCCAAGATTACCCAGGGCGTCACCACCGAAATCATGGGCGAAGCCTGGACCCCCGCACCCGTCGCCGGCCGCCACACCGACCCCATGGAAAACTCCATCCTGCCCATGCCCATCAGCGACGAGTGGCGGGAAAATATGCGCGGCTGGACCCGCTTCGGCCATTGGCTGCAGGCCGTCGCAGATGCCGGCGTCTCTCCCAATATCGGCTCCTTCCTCGGCGGCGGCACCCTGCGCCACGTCGGCAAAGGCATGGAGATGGGCCGGCCCTCCGCCGACGAACTCGATCTCATGCGCCGCACCATGGCGGAGGCCATGGAAGACGGCGCCTTCGGTGTCTCCTATGCCCTGATCTACCCCCCGGACTCCTACACCGACACTGAAGAGCTGATCGAGATCTGCAAAGTTGTCAGCCGCTACAACGGCCTCTACATAACCCACATGCGTTCGGAAGGGGCGCAGCTCTTTGAAGGGCTGGAAGAGGCTCTGACCATCGGCCGCCGCGCCGACCTCCCCGTAGAAATCTACCACCTCAAGGCCTCCGGCGCCGCCAACTGGCACAAGATGCCCTCCACGATCGCGCGCATCGAAGAGGCCCGCGCCCAGGGCCTCGACGTCACCGCCGATATGTATCCCTACGCCGCCTCCGGCACCGGTCTCTCCTCACTACTGCCGACCTGGACCGCCGCCGATGGGCGATTTTTCGAGAATCTGGAAAATCCGAATGTGCGGTCGCGTATCAGGAAGGAGACACTGGACGATCCGGACGGCATTGGCCAACCCTCGACGCGCGGAGGCGCCGCCGGCGTCCTGCCTGTCGGCTTTTTCAAAGAGGAAAACCAGCCCTATGTAGGCATGAACCTCGCCCAGATCGCCGCCGAAAGAGGACAGGACTGGCTCGACTGCACCATCGACCTCCTGCGCTCCGAAGGCCAGCGCATCGGCACCATCTTTCTCTCCATCAGCGAAGACAACCTGCGCACTCAGCTGCCGCTACCCTGGATCAAGTTCGCCACCGATGCCGCCGGAGTCGATCCGGCCTGGGCCGCCGATCTCGGCCCCACCCATCCCCGCGCTTACGGCACCTATCCACGTGTCCTGGGCACATACGTGCGCGAGCAGCGCCTTCTCACCCTCGAAGACGCCGTCCGTAAAATGACCGGCGCCGTCGCCGACCGCCTCGGCCTGCGCCAGCGCGGCCACCTGCGTACAGGATTCTACGCAGACGTCGTTCTCTTCGATCCGCGCACCGTCGACGATCGCGCAACCTTCGCCGAATCACATCTTCTATCTGTAGGCATACGGGACGTCTGGGTTAACGGCCAGCGCGTGCTGCGCAACGGCGAGCACACCGGCGCCCTTCCGGGCCGGTACGTCAGAAGAGATTAACTGTTTCTTGGGTTTAGGCCTTCAGAAACAACAGTCGGGAAAAGGAGGGTACCAGAACAACGAGGAATTACAGGAGGGATTCGCCGTCCCAATGCGAAGCGCCAACGCGCTTCAACTCTTCATCCAGCCGCAACCGATGCAGTTCCATCCTCCAAATGGGGAGGGCGATGTTCAAGCTGACGATCCGTCTGTTCAGCTCGTCAATGCGCGCTTCCCAGTCGCGAACACTGCGCTGCCGCGACCGTGCAAAAGCCTCCCGCTCGCTCTCACCATCCTCTGGCCCCGCGCACGTCTGCTCCCATCGAAGCTTCATCTCAGTACGCAGCGATTCGACTTCCGCCAGCAGCTCCTTGCGATCGCCGATCCAGGTTGGAGTAAGATTGTTGTCCTTGAGCAGCTTGTTGGCCATGCGCATATCCGCCGGCTCGTTGGGATGCTCGTTAAGACGAAGGGGCTGTCCTTTCCCCGGCAGGTTCTCGAAAGCTCCGTTCGCGGCCGCCTCATCAAGCTGCTCTGTGATCAGATCCTGCCATTCGTTCAACCCTCGCGGTCGGGCGCGTCGGCGAGGGACATTCTCGACGTTCGACGAAGGCAAATTCTCTGTGGTACGCGGCTTCTTCTGCTCGCTCATATGCCCCCTCCATCCGCATTCTGTATGTGAATCTTATCACAAAGAGTACGCGACTCTCAAATTGGGATCGCCCTATTGAAAGGTGCCATAACCAAAATGAACTACATTACACAGCTGTTTTGGAATCCCGACGACACCAGGCTCCGCGCGCTCTGGCGCGTGGTCCTTCACTTCGCAGCCATTTTCGTCGGACTGCAAATCACCTCGGCGATTGTGCGTCCTCTCTTTGCAGGAGGCGAGAGCAGCAGCGCTAGCGGCCCGGACCCCATCGCAAGCATGGTCGCCCTGCTATTGACCGGCTTGATCTATGTCGTCATAACAATCGCCGCGGCCAGATTTCTGGATCGCCGTAGTTTTAGCGACTACGGTCTGGTCTGGAACACACAGTGGCGCCGGGACCTGCTATTTGGCCTGCTTCTTGGCGGTCTCCTGATGGGAGGAATCTTTGTCTTTGAGCTGGCCATGGGATGGATCACGATCGAAGGCATGTTCGTTACACGTATGCCCTTCCCATTCTTTGTGGCTTTCCTCATCTTCCTGGTCCAAATGACGCTGGTAGGCACATATGAGGAGCTCGTCTTTCGCGGTTATCAGTTGAAAAACATCGCCGAAGGTCTCAACACCGGCCCGCTCGATTCCCGAACGGCCCTCTTCCTGGCGTGGATCGTCACCTCCGTCCTCTTTGGACTGATCCACGCCGCCAACCCCGGCGCAACCTGGGGCACGACTCTCAAGATCACTCTGGCAGGGATATTCCTTGCACTGCCCTTCCTCTTGACCGGCGAACTCGCCCTTTCCATCGGCGTCCATATCGCTTGGAACTTCTTCCAGGGCAACGTCTTCGGCTTTCCGGTCAGCGGCTTGACCTTTTTCCGCACCTCGATCTTCAATACCGTTCAGGGCGGCCCCGATCTCTGGACTGGCGGTAGCTTTGGCCCGGAGGCAGGGCTGCCTGGCTTCATAGGCATAGTTGCCGGCTCCATGGCCATGATCTGGTGGGTGAAACACTCCCGCGGTACACTTGATCTTTCACTTTCTCTCGCCGAATTCCGGCGGTCTCCAACAAAATGAAGTCACGGGTTTCGTGAACCGACTCAGTAATTGCTTTTTCCATTGGTTTGAGAACGGTCTTCAGGAAACACTCGTGCCGTGCAATCTTCGAACAGCGGCAAATTCGTACTATGCCTCTGCTAGCCAACCCCAAAGAAAGGCACTTGAAGATGAACCGAGTTTCCCCCCTGTTCTGGAGCCCCAACGACAGGCGCCTGCGAGCCGGCTGGCGGCTGATCCTCCATGTCATTCTGGTCGCCCTCCTAATCGTTGCCCTAGAGGTGCTCCTTTCCCTTGCATTTGAGGATCTGGAGGAAACCTTTACCTTTGGCATCGTTGAAATGGCCCTGATCGGACTGGCGATCGTGGCCGGCACACTGCTCGCAGCTCGGTTTCTTGACCGCAGGCCCGTCTCCGATGTCGGTCTGCAATTCTCATCCCATTGGTGGCGAGACTTCGGCTACGGGCTGTTCCTGGGCGCGTTCCTCATGCTGCTTATCTTCCTTGTCGAGCTGGCACTTGGCTGGGTCACGGTCCAGGAACTCCTCTCTACGAACAGGTCTGTTCCCTTCGGTCTGGCCATACTGTGGCCTCTGACCCAGTTCCTTGCCGTGGGCATATACGAGGAGCTGGTATCGCGCGGGTATCTCTTCAAGAACATAGCCGAGGGCCTCAGCTTCAGTCCCGTGGGCCGGAAAAGAGCTATTCTGCTTGCCTGGCTCATCTCCTCCGCAGTTTTTGGGCTCCTCCACGCCGGCAACCCCAATGCAACTGTTGTCAGCACGCTGAACCTCTTCCTGGCCGGCCTCTTCCTGGGGTTGCCCTTCCTCTTAACCGACCAGCTGGCGATGCCGATAGGTATTCACATCACCTGGAACTTTTTCCAGGGAAACGTCTTCGGCTTTCCCGTTAGCGGCACATCCAACAACGAGATCACCTTCATTGCTGTGCAGCAGAGCGGCCCCGACCTGTGGACCGGCGGTGCCTTCGGACCCGAGGCCGGTCTGCTGGGCCTCGCGGCACTAATCGTCGGTTCTCTCCTGATCGTATGGTGGGTGAAACGCACGCGGGAAACGGTCGGCTTCGCGCTGGCCGTTGCCGAATATCAATCGCCCGCCGGTAACGAAAGTGACGCTGGGCCGCTTCCTGTGGAATAATGATTGCCGGAACAGCTCAAGTGGAACCGGTCACCGACGTTCGGAGAAACACACTGTGAATACGAAGTTATGGGGAGGACGCTTCAGCGACGCACTCGACCCGCTGATGGAAGAGTTCAACGCGTCGATCGACTTCGACCGGCGTCTGTGGTTGGCCGACATCCGCGGCAGCCAGGCCTACGCACAAGCGCTCGCCAGGGCCGGCCTCCTGACTGAAAAGGAAGCCGTACAGATCGTCGCCGGCCTCGAACGTGTCGCCGGTGAATGGGCCGCCGGACAGTTCGAAGTCCAGGCCGGCGACGAGGACATCCACACCGCCAACGAGCGCCGCCTCACCGAGCTGATCGGCCCCGTAGCCGGCAAACTGCACACCGGCCGCAGCCGCAACGACCAGGTCGCGACCGACCTGCGCCTGTGGCTGCGGGAAGAGCTGGAGACCTCACAGCAGCATCTGCGCACACTGACCGGCGTCACCGTCGAGCGCGCCGCAACCGAAATCGATCTCCTCATGCCCGGCTATACCCACCTCCAACCCGCCCAGCCCACCCGCTGGAGCCACTGGCTCCTCAGCTACGCCTGGGCATGGCAGCGCGACGCCCTTCGCCTCCAGGATCTCCAGAAACGCGTCAACCTGATGCCGCTCGGCAACGGCGCCCTCGCAGGTAATCCCTTCCCAATCGACCGCGACCAGCTCGCGCACGACCTGGGATTCGCCGCGCCCACGCCCAACAGCCTCGATGGCGTCAGCGACCGCGACTTCGCCGCCGAGGCGCTGTTCTGGGCTGCAATGACTATGCTTCACATCAGCCGCTGGGCCGAAGACCTGATCATATACAGCAGCCGCGAGTTCGGATTTGTCACCCTTGCCGACGCCTACAGCACCGGCAGCAGCCTCATGCCCCAAAAGAAAAACCCCGACTCGCTCGAGCTCCTCCGCGGCAAAGCCGGCCGCGTCTTCGGCAATATGAGCGGGCTTCTGATGACCCTGAAGGGTCTCCCCAGCACCTATAACAAGGACCTCCAGGAGGACAAGGAGCCCCTCTTCGACGCCATCGATACCCTGAACCGCGCCCTGCCGGTCGCCGCCGGCGCACTTGCCACCCTCGCCGTCGACGGCGAAAATATGGCCAAAGCTCTCGTGCCTGAAATGCTCGCCACCGACCTCGCCGAATACCTCGTACGCAAGGGCGTCCCCTTTCGCGAAACGCACCACGTCGCCGGCGCCGCAGTGGCCCTGGCCGAATCCAGGGGATCTGCACTCACCGACCTGTCCCTGGCAGAGCTTCGCTCCCTGCACACCGCATTCGCAGAAGACGTGACCGCCGTTTGGAGCTACGAAAGCAGCGTCGAACAGCGAGACGCCCGCGGCGGTAGCAGCCGCCGTGCCGTACAGGAGCAGATCGACGCACTGCGCCTCTGGCTGGGTCGAACGGACCCAGAGTAGCCCTGCAGCTCTCCATCGGGGCCCTCAGTCTCTTTGGCTGTTGGTAATCTCTGGACCGTTACAGGTGTGTCAAGGCCAGTTGGCCAGGGGCAGCGCTTGCTGGCCCCCGACAGACAGCCGCTGAAAAAGCTCGATCGTGTTGCGGTCTTGCGGGACGTAGGCCGAAAGATAGAGATCGCCCTGATCGCTCAAGCTGATGTCCGTAAAGACAGTGTAACCCACCGGCCCGTGCACCCCGTGTGTGTAGATATGACTGCGCAGCTGGCTATTGACATCCTGGGGGCGTTCACGGCTCGCCGACCAGAAGATTGAGAAGTCGGGAAACGCGGAAAGCAGAGCAAAAAGCTGTCGAAACCGTTCCGTATGACGGTAGCGCAGGGTCATGGCCCGCCACTGGCGCATGACAGTCATCGCATTGGAGTGCCAGCCATTGCCCAGCACTCTGCGCAGTGTCGCATCGGGAGAAAATAGCATCCCCATCAGATTGACGCCCTCTGCCGTAGTCTTGGCCTCGCTGAGCTGTGCCATGCTGCAACCGTGAAACGCAATCATCGCACGATTGATGCCGACTATGTTGCCAAAAGTGTCCATCAGGAATGCGGGCAGTCCGATCGCGCTCAGCGAAGCCCAGGCCTTCTCGAAGACCTCTCTGTGGTCGAGGTCGGCGCGCACAACCGCCTTGTCCGCGGACTGACTGGCCAGAGCGAAAAATTCACGCCGTTCCAGCGAAGTCAACTCAAATGCCCGCGCCAGATTCTGCAGGACCTCCCCCTCCAATCTCGCCTGTCTGCCTCGCTCTATCTTGCTCACAATCCTCTTGGTCAAACCCGTCTCCTCGGCCAATTTCTGCTGGCTCCAACGACGTCCCGTTGCATAGTCAATCTGCTCTCTTCGCAAGGCGGCTACGATCTTTCCGAACGTCTCGTGTTCCACTGACTTCTCCGTTCACTGACGTCAGTCCCATGCATCGACCCCAAGCTGAATTCCTCTCGTAACATATTAGCACCCTAAATTTGGAATTCAATGGGTTTGGGCTCCAATATTGGAAACCGATAGCACCGATTTCGGGACATTTTTTGGGCGCATGCTTCGGAGACACCAGCAACATCTTCGACGCCCTATTGCGTAGCTTTCCCGACGGGATCTACCGTGTTGACCAAGTCCTCCAGTCACCGCGAATCTCTCAACGCCGGCGAAACACGAGTTCCCTCTCTTTCAATTGCCAACTTTTCACACCCACAGGAACATGGCGAACTCCCGAACTGATTTGTTTACGATCGTCCGCATGTGCTATATTGCAACCGAGAAATCAGCCCAATCTGTAAACAGGTCGCAAAACCGCCGATCTGTACCCAGTTCCCTTTCGCGTTGACCCGCACAGAGCGTCCCCCTTTACCGGTGCGGCTCTAGCTCTGCGAGAGACCGTCCCACCTTGCGTCACGCCAGTACCGGAACATTCCGCCCCCAAATTCTGAGGTTGACAAGGAGCCCGACTGTTGTTAGAATGGCTCATCCAATACCGCCCTATCCACCGAACTGAAAATGCAATAGGGAAAAGCGAGACATGGCCAATCTGATTGAAGTCCGCAACCTCCAGACGCAGTTCTTCACCCAGGACGGAATCGTCCACGCGGTGAACGGCATCACCTATGATGTCGCCGAGGGAGAGACGGTCGCAATCGTAGGCGAATCCGGTAGCGGCAAAAGCGTCGGCGTCATGTCCCTCATCCGCCTGATTCCCGAACCACCAGGAAAAATCGTCAACGGTGAGGTCAATTTCGACGGCCAGGATCTGCTGCAGCTCAACGAAGAAGAACTGCGCCAAATCCGCGGCAATCGCATCGCCATGATCTTCCAGGACCCGATGACCTCCCTCAACCCGGTTCTGACCATCGGCCGCCAGATCACCGAAGCCTTGGAACTCCATCTCAACATGAACCGGGAAGAAAGCCGTGCCCGGGCCATCGAACTGCTGGAACTGGTCGGCATCCCCGACGCCGGCGCCAGACTCGATGACTACCCCCATCAATTCTCCGGTGGCATGCGCCAGCGCGTCATGATCGCCATGGGCCTCAGCTGCAACCCGCAGCTGCTCATCGCCGATGAGCCAACGACCGCCCTTGACGTCACCATTCAGGCCCAGATCGTCGACCTGGTCACCCGCCTGCAGAGCGAGCTCGGAATGGCCATCATCTGGATCACCCACGACCTTGGCGTCGTGGCTGGCCTCGCCGACCGCGTTCTCGTAATGTACGCCGGTTTTATTGTCGAAGAGGGGCCCGTCGACGTCATCTACGGCCAGCCCAGGCATCCCTATACCCTCGGCCTCCTGCGCTCAATCCCCCGGCTGGACCTGGGAAGGCAAAAGAGGCTGATCCCCATCGAAGGTCTGCCGCCCGACCTGCTCGACCCGCCCCAAAGCTGCCCCTTTGCACCCCGCTGCCCCTTCGTAATCGACAAGTGCCTGGAAGAGAATCCCCCGCTGATGGCCATCAGTGCTGTCCGCAGCTCAGCCTGCTGGGTGGATCTCTCCGATGTTGAAATCTATGACACAAGCGCCGACGAACAGGTGGAGGCCGTCGCATGACCACACAGAACCGCGAAAGCGCAGGCGTCTCGACTGCACAGGATAATGGCCATAGCGAAGTGCTGCTCAGCGTTAGCAATTTGAAAATGCACTTCCCCATCACCCGCGGCATCATCCTGCAGCGGCAGGTGGGCAGCATCAAGGCCGTTGATGGCATCACCTTCGATCTGATGCGCGGCGAAACTCTTGGCTTGGTCGGAGAGTCCGGCTGCGGCAAATCCACCACCGGGCGTGCCATTCTGCAGCTGTACGAACCCACAGCCGGCGAGGTCGTCTTTGAGGGGCAGGATCTGACCGAGATCAACAGCGGTGAACTCCGCCGTATGCGCCGCCGCATGCAGATGATCTTCCAGGATCCCTATGCATCCCTCAATCCCCGCATGACAGTCGGCAGCATCGTCGGCGAACCGCTGGAAGTTCACAAGATCGGCGGCAGCCGCCGCGAACAACAGCAGCGCGTCCAGGAGCTTCTTGAAATCGTCGGTCTCAATCCCTACTTCATCAACCGCTACCCACACGAATTCTCCGGTGGCCAGCGCCAGCGCATCGGCGTAGCCCGCGCCCTGGCGGTAAACCCCTCATTTATCGTCTGTGATGAGCCGATTTCAGCCCTCGACGTCTCGATTCAGGCCCAGGTGATCAACCTTCTCGAAGACCTGCAAAGCGAAATGGGCCTGACCTACCTCTTCATTGCCCACGACCTCTCCGTCGTACGCCATATCTCCGACCGCATCGCCGTGATGTATCTGGGCAAAATCGTCGAACTGGCCGACCGTGAGGTACTGTACGAGAACCCTCTCCATCCCTATACCCAGGCCCTCCTTTCCGCCGTGCCGATTCCCGACCCGCAGGTCGAAAAGAAAAGGCAGCGAATTATTCTCGAAGGCGACGTTCCCAGCCCAGCTGAACCGCCAACCGGCTGCAACTTCAACACCCGCTGCCCGCAGGTGATGGACATCTGCCGCCAGTACGAGCCTTCATTTACCGATGTGGGTGATGGGCACCGCGTTGCCTGCTTCCTGTACGACCAGGTCGAGGCCCTGGACGAACAAGGCCAGACGGTCGCAGTCTCCGCCTGACCCATTTGAGAAGAGCGCAGCCAGGCTGCCCCCTCCAATTCACCAAGTTTTTCCTGCCGCAATACAACGCCTATTGGGCAATTTCACGGCACCTGTTTCCCATTGCCCGCAGATCGCAGCCACCCGCCGCCCCATTCGCCGACCGGTTGTCGCCTTCGACTTCGCCTGTCCGGGTCCTCTACTGCTCGCCCTCCCCGCTCCGGCCCTGCAAAAAACAGAAGATGCTTTCTCTGATGCCCGCGGCCGCCAGTTCCGGCTCCTCAGTCAGCAGTCTGGCGTCGCCGCCCAGAAAACCCAACTCCAGGATCGCCGTCGGCGTCGTCGGCAAGACTTTGCGAAACGCATGGTAGTAGGTCATGTCGTGCGTGATCGAATGGAAGTGCAGTGGCAGGCCCGTTACCGCTGCGTACTCACTGTTGATGCAGTCGACCAGCCTTCGATCAGTTGCTGGAATCGCGCTGTTCAACGGATAGGCCGCCTTGAAGCCGCTGGCAGCGATACAACTGTCCGCATGCAGGCTAAGCAGAACGTCGGCTTCCAGCCTGTCCAACCGGGTATCATATTCCTCCAGCAGCATCACCTCCAGACCCGCTGCCTCCAGCTCCACCTGCACCAGTCCCGCAATGTGCGCCACAACCTCGACCTCCACCAATGTAGGCGAGTTTGTATCCCCGCAGATGGCTCCGGAGTCGTATCCGGCGTGACCGCTGATCAGAGCGACCAATTCCCGTTCCGGTGTAGGTGTGGCCGACGTGAGTGTTGGCGTGATCAATGTGAGCTGTTCAATTGGACTAGGCAGCAAATAGTTCACGCCCGTCGCAGCCAGATAAACGATGCCCCCAAAGAGGATGACGCTGATAATGAGAAAAACACGCTGCAATCTGCGTATCAGAACAATTCGCATATTCGCATGAAAGGTTGACCATATTGCCAACCTTCGTCCACTTCGGCTCTCAGAAATATTGCCCAGGCCCCAGCGCCAGCCGAATCCAACCGTCCTGGGAGCCCATTTCGCGCTGCCCAAATTGTACCCTCTGCAATTGGGTTGTCAACACTCTTCCGCAACTGCCATTGGTCAACGAACCATTTCAGGTCACTTCTCCCACCAACTTCCCGCATACTCCCATCCATTACAGAAAGAGAACAAAAGCAAAAACGTAGAATTTGATAGAACAGATTCGCGTGTGTAAAATACACCGTGACTATGAGTGAAGACGCCACCTTCCTTGACTCCCCAACTTCGTCTCCAGAAGGCGGAACCGGCGGCCAGGTCGCCGGTCTTCCGTCCTTGCAATCCCTGGGCGCAATTCTGCGAGATCGCCGCGAAAGCGCCGGTATTCCGCTGTCTGAAGTCGAACACGCCACCCGCATCCGCCAGAAATATCTGGCCGCCATCGAAGCAGACGAGTGGCATCTCCTGCCCGGCGAGGTCGTCGGACGCGGCTTCCTCAGAAACTACGCCTACTATCTCAATCTCGACCCCAATCAGATGATCGACCGCCGGCGGGCCATGGCCGATAACAGCCTCTCCCGCACACTGGCAGGCACCAGTACCGGCGTCAGGCTGCCCCCGGTTCGCCCCGTAGACTACCGTCCCCAGGACGTAGATCTCGAATACACAGCCTTCTCGACCCGCATGTCCGAGTTCTTCGAATCCGTCCGCGACTGGCTCGTGCCCATTGTGGCGGCCGTACTCATTGTCCTCGTTGTACTTGTGATCGTCTGGAGCTTCAGAACCATGGGCGGCGAGATCGGGAGCGCTCTACAGTCCATTCAGGACAGGATCGCCTCCACGATCGACGGCAATCGGGCCGGACAAAACGGGCAAACAGACAACGCCAACGGCTCCGGTGACGCCGGCGCCGCCGGCGAATCTGCTCCGGGTGCCGCCCCGGCTGCCACAGTGGCCGTCCCTACTTCAACCGCCACGCCCACCCTGACCCCGACCGCCACCAGCACGCTCCTGCCGCCGCCGACCCAGACCCCGGTACCTACCGCTGCTCCCTCGGCTACACCTACGCCAACACCCTCGCCAACGCCCACCGACGAGCCGGAGGAGGTAGCGCCTCCTCCTCAGCAGGAACCGCCGCCGCCGGCCATCGTCCCGGTAACCTGCGCCGACAGCCGTTTGGCCATCTCCTCTCCCGGCATCGATCAGACCGTCAGCGGCCTGGTCCCGATCACAGGCAGGGCCACCCACGAACGGTTCAACTTCTATAAGCTGGAGTTCGCGCCCGGCGCCAACGCATCCCAGGGCTTCACATGGTTCGACGGCAGCGACAGATCAGGCGCCGGCGGCGCCAAAGGAGGGCCCGTCGAAAACGGTACCCTCGGCAACTTCAACAGCACAGGGGTCGCCAACGGTGCCTACACCATCCGCCTCACCGTCGTCGATACAAGCAGCAACTATCCCTCCCCCTGCCAGGTCTCGATCAACGTCCAAAACTGACAGGCCAATCATCTCCTGCTACCGTTCCGGTCAGCTCCCTCACCGGAGGACCGCGGTCGCGCCGGTAGTAGCCGGATAAAAGTGACATGCGGCGGCGCGCCGAATCGTACCGGGACGCCCTCTCCCAACCCGCGATGCACATAGACCTGCGTCCTGCCCCGTCGCGTGTAACCCGAAGCTTCACCGCGCGACAACTGCTCAGTCTGCGTGTATGTGGGGCCAATGAGCGGCAGAACGATCTGCCCACCGTGCGTGTGACCGGACAAAATTAGGTCCGCGCGATCGGCCTCCGTAGCCTCGACGATGTCCGGATTGTGCGACAGCAGTACCGTGGGCGCGTCCTGGGGCACGCTCGCCAGACTTTCGTGCAGGTCCGGCTGGCCTTCCATCAAGTCCTCGATGCCGGCCAGGTAGACGCCCGTCCCACCCAATCGCACTGACCGGTTGTCCAGGAAATGCATGCCCCGCTCCTCCAACTCACGGCGTAAACGCCCTATGTCATTCACACCGGCCGGCTCACCGTCAAAGCGGTTCGAAAGCAGGTACCGCCCAAAGCGATACAGATCGCCAAGACCTGCAATACTGAATTTCGCATTCTCCGCAGAGTAACGGGCGCCATTTCCAGCGCCGTTTGCCGCCTCCCGCGCTCGGAATAGCTGCCATGAGTATAGCGGCGCCCTTCTCAAGTTATAAAAGACATGGTCATGATTGCCCGTAACCGCATAGGCCCCCAGGCGGGGCTTGGGAATGCTGTCGATCAGCGCCAGAACATTGTCCAGTCCGCTGTCCCTGTGCAGAAAATCGCCCGTATGAATCAGCAGATCGATCTCTTCGCCCGCCGTCGCCCGTCGCACCTGCTCGATCTTCGCATGCTCACGGCGGTCCGCCCCTCGAAAATGCGTGTCCGAAAGATGAAGGATGTTCAACCCCTCTCCCGGCACCCCCGCCTTGTCCCGCAGCAGCCGCACCGCCAGCCTCTCTGTTCGCACGTCAAATGGCTCATACAGAAACGCGTAACCGCCAAGAGCCGCGCCCAGCCCGGCTACTGCCCCCAGCCCCGCCCACAGTACAGGTGCGCGCCGCCCTCCTCCTCCATCTCTCAGACCAGCTTCGACAAGAGCAGGACGGCCGCCTTTCAGGCCTCTTCCGGCTTCTCCGCTTCGCTCTGTACCTGCAATCATTCCTGCCTCTGACCTCCTGGAGACCGCAGTCGGCAACTACCTGTCCACACCCGGAACGAAAAACCAATCGTACCGGAGGAAGCGCCCTTTGGCAACCTTTCCGACCACTCCCTATTGGACTGTTGCACTGCCTGCCGCCCAACCCATGCTGTCCAATTCCTGGCACCCAGTCTCTTTTCAAACCTTGTGGACCTGTCTTTCCATGTTGTATAATCCCACCGCAACCCCAACCTAACACGCCAAACTCTCACCACAGTCGATTCAGCACAGCAGCTTTCAAGGAGACGATCTATGAATCAGCAGCTCAGCCGACGACGATTCCTGCACTTCTCCGGCGCCGCCCTCGGTACGGCAGCCCTGGCCGCTTGTCAACCTGCCGCACCGGCCGCGACTGGGGAGATGAGTGAAGAACAACCGGCCGCCGAACGCGTCCAGATCGAGTTCCTCGGCATGCCCGGCAGCCCCGATCTCATTCCCGAAGAGCAGGAGCTATTCCACGACGAGAATCCGAACATCGAGTGGGTTTTGGTACAGCAGGCCCAGGGCACTTCCCGCCTCGAGCAGCTCATGGCCCTGGTCGTGGCCGGTACACCGCCCGACACCTCCCGCGTCGAGAGCGACGTCTACCGCACCTTCGCCCACCTTGGACTCCTCCTGCCCATCACTTCCTACATCGAAGCCGATCCCGAATTCTCCGCCCCCGACTACTGGATCCAACCCCAGGAAGATGACCGCCAGGTCTACCAGGGTGAAAGCTACGGCATCGGCTCCTGCTGGGTCGCCCCCCACTTCTACTACAACGTCTCCCTCTTTGAAGAGCTCGGCGTGGAACCCCCCAGCAACGACCCCGAAGAGGCCTGGGGCTGGGACGACTTTCTCGCCATCGCCACCGAGCTGACCGTCGACGTCAATGGCAACCACCCCGGCGACACCGACTTCGACCCCAACAACATGGAACGTTGGGGCGTCAACTGGCCCACCTGGTGGATCCCACTTCATGCCGCCGTCCAGTCCAACGGCTCAGACTGGATCGACGCCGAGTCCGAAAAGATCGTTCTCGACAGCCCCGAAGCAATTCAGGCCCTGCAGAATATCGCCGACCTCCGCCTCGCCCACGGCGTAATGCCCCGCACCGAGGCCCTGCAGGCCCTCGGCATGGGCGGTACCCAGCTCCTCGAAACCAAAAAGGTCGCCCTCCAGGTGGACGGCTCTTGGGCCCTCTCCTGGAGTTGGGGGATCGAAGGCGGCATCGGCACCGCCGTCCTGCCCGCAATGCAGCGCCCCGGTACCGACATGCAGGCCCACCTCGTCACCGTCGTCAAAGATGCCGAGAATCCGGATGAGGCTTGGGAGCTGATCCGTTTCCTCTCTTCATCCTGGTACCAGGAACGCTACTGTCGCTCCGGCCTCTGGCTCCCCAGCCAGAACGCGCTCATGACCGAAGAGTCGATCGCCGACTGGTGTGTTGAGCCCGAGCACCCGCCCGGCTACGAACTGATCGTAACCGAATATGCGCCCAACTACGGCCACTACCTCACTATGCCCGTCGGTTATGTAAAGGCCGCCGAGACCGCCATCAACCCGGTCTTCAGCCAGATCTTCAACGGCGAAGCACGCGCGGAGGACGTACTGCCCGCGGCCGTCGCCGAAGCCAACCAGATCATGGAGACCGAGCAGGCGCGCCCAACCTCCTAGTCGGCGCTCTCCCTCAGCAGGATCAGAGGATATGGGGCAGGACAGCGCAAGCGTCCTTCACGCCTTCCAGCCGCCCTCCTGACCCGTAAGAAGTGCAACAGAGCTGGCTACAGGCAGACCGCTACGCCCCCCAAGGGCGCCTGTAGCCAGCTTCGCGGAGAACTGTCATGGCAGTAGACGCACAAAGGAGCAGATTGCCCTGGCCCCGCACCCGCCGCGCGCGCCGCGCCCTTACCGGCTATTTCTTCATCTCACCCTTCATCTTCGGCTTCTTCCTCTTCTTTGTCGGCCCCGCCCTCGTCGCCGCTTGGCTCACCATGTTCGACTGGAACATGATCCGGCCCCCCTTCTTCATCGGCCTCGGCAACTTCAAAAAAATGTTCGCCGACGATCTCTTCTACCAGTCCCTCAAGGTGACCGCCTACTTCTCCCTCGTCTCCGTGCCCGTCGGTCTGGTCCTGAGCTTTTTCCTCGCCCTCCTCATGAACTTCAAGACCCGCAGCATCGCCGTCTTTCGCACCATCTACTACCTGCCCAGCATCGTACCTGCCGTTGCCAACGCTGTCCTGTGGAGCTTCGTTCTCAATACCGAATTCGGCCTTCTCAACGCCCTCCTCGACGCCATCGGCCTCCCCAAAATCGCCTGGCTCCAGGAGCCCGAATGGGCCATGCCTGCTATCATCCTGATGAGCCTCTGGGCCCTCGGCGCCACCATGGTCATCTACCTCGCCGGCCTCCAGGGCATCCCCCAGTCCCTCTATGAAGCCGCCGAAATCGACGGCGCCGGTCGCTGGGCCAGTCTCGTCAATGTGACTATCCCCCTCATGTCACCCGTGATCTTTTTTAATCTCATCATCGGCATCATTGGCTCCTTCCAAATTTTCACCGCCGGCTTCCTCATCACCGGCGGCGGCCCGCAGCACGCCACCCTGTTCTACGTCCTGTACATCTATCGCAACGGCCTCCAGTACTTCGACATGGGCTACGCCTCCCTGTTGGCGTGGGTCCTATTCTTCCTCATCTTTGCACTCACTCTGCTCGTCTTCAAATACGTCGGCCGCTATGTCTACTACGAAGATGTCGGCAGTTAGCCGTCTGCCTCCACCGTCTGCCCGGACCACCCGCGCACACACCGAATCGAAACCGTAGCAAGAAACAACTGATCCCTGATGAGCGCATCGACACCTACCACCCCAACCCAGCTCCTGGACAACGAACGCTTCTGGCGCATCTTCGTCTGGACCGTCCTGCTCGTCGGCGCCTGCGTCATGTTCCTGCCCTTTCTCTGGCTCATGTCCAGCTCCCTTAAAACCGAGCTCGCCATCTTTCGCTACCCACCCGAATGGATTCCCAATCCCCCCCAATTCAGCAACTATGTCGACGCCTGGACAACCAGGCCCTTTGCAATCTACGTCCGCAACACCTTGGTAATCCTGCTGCTGAACGAGGTCGCCGTACTCGTCTCCGCCTCCTTCTGCGCTTACGGCTTTGCCCGCATCGACTTTCCAGGCCGCAACGTCTGGTTCGCCATCCTGCTCGCCACTGTCATGCTGCCCGGCATCGTCACCATGATCCCCCAGTTCGTCATCTTCAGCCGCATCGGCTGGGTCAACACCATCCTCCCTCTCACCGTGCCCTTCTTCTTCGGCGGCGGCGCCTTCAACATCTTCCTACTGCGCCAGTTCTTCCGCACCCTCCCCGCCGAACTCGCAGACGCCGCCTACATCGACGGAGCCAGCGAAATCACTATCTACTGGCGCATCATGCTCCCCCTCGCCAAGCCCGCCCTTGCCACCATCGCCATCTTCACCTTCATCGGCACCTGGAACGACTTCATGGGCCCCCTCCTCTACCTCGCCAAGGACCCCAACAAATTCACCGTCGCCCTCGGCCTCGCCATGTTCCGCACCGCCTTCGCCGGCCGCACACGCTGGGACCTCCTCATGGCCGCCTCAACCATGATGATCATCCCCGTCATCTTCGTCTTCTTCGTCGCCCAACGCTACTTCATCCAGGGAATCGCCATCAGCGGCCTCAAAGGCTAGATCCCTTCTCCAACCGCCCTATCCGATATCAGTACCCACGTGGACAACAATAGAAGTCGACCCAGAGACCCGTGCCTGCTCCCCCGCGCCGCTGTATTCACTGACCACCGACTACTGACTGCTGCAGTTGGGCGGTCGGCCGCAAGCGGCCTCCCTTGTGCGGGGGCTCCGCCCCCGCAACGCCCCCGGCCAACAACATGCCTCGTCGACCGTGTGCCGACATCGGTGACTGGTGCCCGATCGAAAGTGTCCGGCCAGACCACGTCCCGCCAGTCCCATCAAATCCCCATAGGCGCCGGCCTTGTGCCTGCCCTCGCACCCTCCCCAACTGACGGACTCCACCGGACGGCCATGCCTGGCGCCTGCACTGCGTCTCGCCAAAAGACGGTTAACAATTCCAGCCACTGCCGGCACTGATTCCCCACCCGACTGTTCCCAATCCCAATCTGGGATGCACCCATGAGCTTGGACCCAAAAACTGGATCCCAACCTAATGTGTGCTAACAGGTCTGGTTCAGGCCGATGGCGCTAACGCCATCGCATTCCGCGTATCTCCGCCTCCAGCTCACGAATCCTTGCAGTATTGGCATGATGCCGTCCTCTGCCGATATAGTTCGCGACAACATTGGCCAGGATCGCAATCATCAGCGTCGCCAGGATATAGTTGGCTAAGCGTAGACGCTGGTCCTGCTCGGCGGCAAGACGCACGCTCAACGTTGCATCCTCGATGCCGCCCTCTGCGGCAAGCACCTCAAACAGTTCGATGACCTCATTCGTTGCCGTTCTTTGCGACACCGCCACCAGCTGGAAAAGTGAGAACAGCATCGCCGCGATCGTTATCAAGTTGAACAGTACGGGTTGGAATAGTTTGCCCTTCACTTTACGACCTCCTTGACTGCAATTCATGCAGTTCCGCCTCCAGCCGGCGAATCCTGACAACGTTCATCCTCTGTCTCCCGCGGCCGAGATGGTTCGCGATGACATTGGCCAGAATTGCGATGGTCATGGTGACAATCATGCTGTTGCTGAACCACTGACGTCGCTCCTGATCGGACGCGAGACGCACGCTCAAGGATTCGTCCACTGCGTCACTCTCCTGGGCAAGCTCTCCAAGTAGCTGAATTGCCTCAGTCGTTGTTGGCGTCGTGCGCCCCGGCGCGACGATCACCATTTGGACCAGGGCAAAAAGCAAGGCGGCAATTGTGACTATGTTGAACATTACAGGTCGGATAAGCTTGTCCATCGCTACATCTCCTCCTTCCGGATTTGCGCCCGGCAGACGAGACGGTCATCCTTGTCCGCCTCTCCTTTTTCTACTGTTCCTGGCCGTTCTCCATTTCTCAGATCTCAGGAGGAAAACGCAGGCTCGCTAGTGACCTGGATACACGCTTGCGCGCATAGAGAACCGGCCGGGCGATCTTCTGAATTTTCTGCACCGTAGGGGCGCAGGCGTTTATCGCGACGATTCCGGGGGCTCCGCAGCAATTCTTCGATTCAAATGAGACCGCAATTGAGTTGATCCTGGCCCTGACTTAGCTTCCACTCCCTATTCTACTCATGCCCACGCCCTGCGGCTCCGCGCAGCGCCAAAAACTTCACTGGGACCTGACCTGCGGCTGGCGTAAATGTCGGCGCTGGAATCAACGTTGGCTCTGGCGTAACTGTGAACGGGACCTCCAACGTCGGCGTCGGCGGCGCCTCAACCACCTCAACGCCACCGGCATTCACAGCTTTCTCAAATGGCGCATACAACCACCCATGTGCTTCCTCTCCCTCAGTGTCGACAAAGACTATCTGCCACCAATCACCGGCCTGATTCCGCCCCACAATCCTATACTCGCTTTCCATGGGCGCATTTCCAACAATTTCATAAACAGCCCCAGGACCCGACCTGATGGCCATGCCATAGTTCTTCACTATCACCTTCGGCGCCAATCCAACAGCATCATTTCGACCAACCAGAGTCGCCGTCACTGTAACCGGCGCTTCACTCAATTCTTGCTCATCCAACCCCAGCACGTAAACCACAGCGCCCCCCAGCACGGCGCCCAAAAGAATCCAGCCCGCAATGCCTGAGATCCTCTTCACCCTGCTCACGTCCCCTGCTTCAATTCAACCTGCTCGCTTACTCGACGCAGTGTCCGTATTCCAACCCCGGGAGCGGGAGGGCACGTCCCTTACGAGAGCTTCTCTTTTGTCCGCACGAGTGCGTCATCCACCCGTCAAGCTTTTCGATAATGTGCCCCCCGTTTCGAGGTCTCGCCATTGGATCCAACCATAAGAACGGCGGCGGCACTGGCCCTGTAGAAACCTGAAATCGTTGTAGATTTCTGGAATCAGGAGATTTCGGGCAGATCACAAGACAGGCTTTGGGGTCGGACTGCACTACCGTCCCTGGCGGGTACCGGAGGACACGTTGGGCTTTGCATTGGGTGCAGTGCCCGTACTTTGTCTGTCCACTGGGGTAAGACCTCTTACCCGGTGTTTTTCCAGGTGTACCTGCGCAGTCTGTCTTGATCTTGCATGATAGGTTTCTTTGCCCTGTGGTTTCCTCTGCACTCAAGAGGGCTGAAGGTGTTTCCACCAGGTCACGCTTTGGGACCAGTCCATATTACGCAAAAAAGGGGCTGGTTCTCGAAGACCGCTTACAGCAACTGTTTCCATTCACCGCCAGCACCCTCAAGGTAAACGCGCATGTGCGGCGGAAGATTCATGACTTACAGATGACAAGGGAACGGGTTGACGATCTTTCCCGATGCCCGGAGCGGCGCAGTTTCGTAGACGACCGGCTCCGTGATTCAGGAGATATCGAGAACGCTTTCCTCGTTCGCCGCCGGCATCAGGGCATAGGAGTAGTGGCCGTATCAGCCAAGGTGGATATGCGGCGTCTCACCAAGTTTTGGACAGGTGAATGGAGGCCTGCACCATGATTCCGGGCTCGGGAGCTTCCTTGCGTAGGCCTCCTGAGATACATCGATTTCAACGCAATGAATGTGCCGCCTCCAGGTCAGCCGGCGGCATTGGCCAGCATTCTGCCGGCGTTGACTGCTGCTCCATATACGCTTCAGCGCTGGCCTGGACGATCAGTTCAGCCAGAGACAGCTCCGCGAGGGCAGCGGCTTTCTCGCCGGCATGGTGACCTGCCCCCCAAGAACTGGTCCAGGTATAATGTTAGTAATGGGCCGTAGAAAGGGGGAAAGATGGCGAAGAAGAGACATACGCCGGAGCAGGTGATCAACAAGCTGAGAGAAGCTGAGGTGGCGATAGCCGAGGGC
>JAJEDI010000069.1 GCA_022821585.1 Caldilineaceae bacterium | reverse complement strand
GGCGGACTTACAACCGGATCAGACCACACAGTTCTCTGGGCTACCGGCCGCCAGCGCCTGAGGCCCTCTTGCCTGCCGAACCTGTCCCCGTGCCTGCCGGACTAACATAACGGGTGGTACAAACGTCGGGGGCAGGTCAGCCCGCAAAGAAGCGTGGGAAGGCCGGCTCTATATTCTGCCCTGGCTCGCCGGCTTCCTGATCTTTACTATCGGCCCGATGGTGGCCTCCATCTACTTCTCGTTCACCAAGTATTCGGTGCTCTCCGGCGCGGACTGGCTGGGGCTGGATAACTACACCAAGCTCTTCGGCGCGGACCGCCTTTTCGGGCTCACTCTCTATAACACCTTCTACTTCGTCATCCTCTCCGTTCCGCTGAACCTGTTCGCGGCCTTCCTGGTCGCCCTGCTGCTGAGCGTGCAGGTGCGCGGCATCAATCTTTACCGGACGCTATACTACCTGCCGGTCATAACGCCGGCGGTAGCCAGCGCACTGACCTGGGGGATGCTCTTTTCCGGTGATTACGGCCTGGTCAACGCCGTGCTGCAAGCGCTGGGTCTGCCCACCTTCAACTGGCTCTTCAATCCCAAGATCACCAAGCTCGTATTCGTGATTATGGGGCTCTGGGGCATCGGCGGCAGCGCCATCATCTTTCTCGCCGGTCTGCAAAACGTGCCCCGCGTCCTCTATGAGGCCGCCGGCATTGACGGCGCCAATCTATGGCATCTTTTCCGCCACATCACCGTACCCATGATGACGCCGCTGATCTTTTTCAACCTGGTGCTGGGCATCATCGGCACTTTTCAGGTATTCACCGGCGCCTACATCATAACTGCCGGCGGGCCCGCCAACTCGACCCTGTTCTACGTCCTTTATCTCTATAACAATGCCTTCCGCTTTTTCAAGATGGGCTACGCATCGGCGTTGGCGTGGGTGCTCTTTGTTATCATTCTGGTCTTTACCGTCATCCAGTTGCGCATGGCCCGGCTGTGGGTCTTCTATGAGGCGGAGCGTTGAGAACGGCAGTTTTCAGTAGTCAGTTTTTAGTGAATTGCGGCGTACGAGTGGGGTAACTGAGAACCAGAAACTGAAAACCAGAAACTGAAAACCAGAATTTAGCAATGACTCAGACAAGAGCAGAAGTTCCTATCACAATAACGGGCGGGCGCAAGAGAAGCGCCGCGGGGCTCTCGACGAGCGGGTTGGGGCGCCTTGCACTTTATCTTTTCCTCAGTCTCGTCTGCATTGTGCTGCTGTTCCCCAACATCTGGATGATCAGCACCTCGCTCAAGGATTCGCCGCAGATCTTCGCCTACCCGCCGGAGCTGATACCGAACCCCTTCCTGTGGTCGAACTATCTCGTGGCCATCCAGAAGTTCCCCTTCTTTCTCTATCTGCGCAACACGCTCATCGTCACCGGCCTGGCAACCTTCGGGACCGTTCTTTCGGCCAGCCTGGTGGCCTTTGGCTTCGCCCGCCGCCGTTTTCCTGAGCGGGAGGCCCTTTTCACCGTGCTGCTCTCCACGATGATGCTGCCCAGCATCGTCACCCTGATCCCCACCTTCGTCCTCTTCACGCGCCTGGGCTGGGTCAATACTTTCCTGCCCCTGACCGTGCCCGCCTTTTTCGGCGGGGGCGCCTTCTATATTTTTCTCTTGCGCCAGTTCTATCTCACCTTGCCCTACGACTACGACGAGGCGGCCTATATCGACGGCGCGTCCAGCCTGCGCGTTTGGTATGAGATCATCCTGCCCTTTTCGAAGGCGCCGCTGGCAGTCATCACCGTCTTTACCGTTCTCTCCAACTGGAACGACTTCATGGGGCCGCTCATCTATATGAACAAGCCCCACATGCGCACCCTGGCCCTGGGCCTGCAGTTTTTCCGGGATCAGCGCTACACCCAGTGGAACTACCTCATGGCCGCTTCCACGCTGACGCTGATCCCGGTGCTGATTCTCTTTTTCGCGGCCCAGCGCTATTTCATGGAAGGGATTTTGCTGACGGGTCTGTCAGGACGTTGAGAACTGCTGTGGTCAGTGGTCAGTGAATAGTGATCAGTTGCTGACCGCTGCTTGTTGGTAGGCTTGCCCGGCTGTCAAGGGCGGGGAACAGAGGGGGGCAACCCAAATTTGAGGTGGGAATAGTCTGGCGGCTTTTGGAAAGACGCAGGGGAGGCGCCAGGCCGGACATTATCGTGGGTTCCGTCGGTTCGAGGGGATGCGAAGGCAGGTATAGGGCCGGCACGTAAGGGGATCTGATGGGACTGGCGGGACGTGGTCTGGCTGGACACGTTCGAATAGGCACCTGTCACCAATATCGACACCCGGTCGATGAGGCATGGCCTGGTTTAGGGGGGGCGTTGCGGGGGCGGAGCCCCCCCACAAGGGAGGGCCGAATAGGCCCGACCGCCCAGAACTGCAGCAGTTAGTAGTCAGAGACGGCGCTTATTCTGGCGGAATCTGGAATGGTAACTGACTGCGGCTTGGTTGCCTCCAGAGGTATGCGAAAGTTCGCCCCCATTTTGGGGTGCACCCGAACAGAGAACTGGAAACTTTTACAATGACGACTGCATCGAGAGTACGCGCGACCTACGGCGCGGCCAGCCTCAACGGGGAAGAGGCCGCGCTGCCATCGCCCTTCCCCCGCACGATGGGGCCGAACTGCGCCGGCTATCTGCAGGAGGTCGTGGACAGCGGCCTCACGGTCGACATGATCGGACGGTTCGAGAAAAACTTTGCCGCCGAGCTGGGCGTCCGCCACTGCATCGCCACGCCAGGCTGCACACCGGCGCTCGGCGTTCTGGCCGCGGCGTTCCCCTTTGAACCGGGCGACGAGATCATCGTCAGCCCGATCACCGACTTCGGCACCATCCAGGGTCTCTGCCTGGAAAACTACATCCCCGTCTTCGCCGACACCGAGCCGGGCAGCGTCAACGTGAGCGCTGACACGATCGAAGCCTGCATCAGCGAACGCACGCGCGCCGTCCTCGTGGTGCACAAGACGGGCATCGTCTGCGACATGGACCCGATCAACGAGCTGGCCGCCAAGTATGGCCTCTTCGTCTATGAAGATGTCTGCCAAGCGGTCTTTGGCCGTTACAAGGGGCGCTTCGCGGGCACGCTCGCGCAGGCCGCGGGCTTTTCCTTCGACTCGGAAAAGACGCTCGGCTCCGACGTCGGCGGCTGTGTGGTCACCGATGACGACGAGCTGGCCGAAGCCCTGCGCTTTATCGGTCACAGCCGCGGCGGCGAGATGGCGCCGGCCGGGTTCGGCAGGGTCCATTCGGCGCTCGGGTACGCCTATCGCATGCCCCAGGCCACGGCCGCCATCACGCTCGGCCAGCTCGAGATCATTCACCCGCAGGTAGCGCAGCGCGATCGCATGATCCGGCTGCTGAGCGAGTTGCTGGCCGGCATCCCTGGCATTACGCCCCTGGCCATTCCCGATTACATGGACGTTTACTCCTGCTGGATGGCCGGTTTCAGCATCGACCCGACCGCCTTCGGCTGCACGCCGGCAGAGTTCGCCCAACAGGTGGCCGACGCAGGTATCCCCGGCGCGGGGCAGGGCCGCTACTACCTGATGCCGCAGGCCTGCACCTTCCTGCATGAACGCGCCGGCAACCGGACCCACCAGTTTGCGATGCCGCCGGCCTCCCGCACGTACACCTATAGCGCGGAAAGCTGCCCCAACGCCCACGCATTCCTGCGCAACTTTGTGCGCTGGTCCTCCTTCTGTGAGAAATACGAGGCGCAGGACTGCGAGCTGGCGGCGTCGATTGTGCGCACCGTTGCGGAGCGCAATCGCATCTCCTGACTGTCAGTGAAAGACAGTTACACCGACTAACAAGAAACAGGAACTGACATGAGTATCTCGATTACCCCGACCATCTTTAAGCATGGCAAAGAGTGGGCCTACACGGTCACCTACGACGAGGCGCTCACCGAGCTGTTCGACCATGTCGTTCCCCTGCACGAGGAGCTGGGATTACCCGGCCACGTGGAGGTCGTGGTCGGGCAGATGGGCGAAGTGCGCCGCGTGGGCAACTCCAGCTACAACGGCTACCATCACATGGGCGCGGACAAGCTGCGCGAGCTGATCGATATGGGCTGGGGCGTGGGCAACCACTCTTGGACGCACGGCATCGTCGAGGAGAACATCGACCTCGAGGTGCGCCAGGCCAAGGAGGTGCTGGAGGACGCGATCGGCCATCGCGTCACCGTCTACACCGCGCCGGGGAGCAACGCCAACATCACGCCGAAGATCACCGCGGCGCTGCAGGAGCACGGTTACCTGTGCGCGCTCTCGGTCACCGACGACATCAACCGGCCCGACGCCGACCTCTGGTTCCTCGGCCGCGTCGCCAACCTGCACCAGGCCTGGACGCCGCTCTTCGCGGCCTTCGACTCCCACCACCGGCTGACGCAGGCACAGCGCGAGTCGGGCTGGGTGATCGACTACTGCCACTGTCCGGCGCCGACCATCCCCCACGAGAACAAGGACCTCTACATCGACGAGCACCGCGCGCGGCTGAACGCCGTAATCGAGAGCGGCGACAAGGTGTGGACCGCCACCGCCGAGGAGATCCTCGACTACATCGTCTGCCGGCGTCATCTGCAGGTCGAAACCGTCTCCGCCTCGGCAGGGGAGGAGAGCTACCGCCTGCATCTGAAGGACCTGCCGGCCCCGGTTGCCAGCCGCCAGGTTACAGTTGACATCAAAGTGCCGCCCAACCTGCGCCGCAACCCCGTCGTCATCCTCGACGGCCAGCCCCAGCCCGGGCTGCTGGTCAAGCTCGACACGCTGCGCGTCACCCTGGACCTGTCGCAGCCCATCACCCTATCCGTCGGAGGTTCCAGCCAATGAGACCCGCCCGTTTGGCCACCGCCAGCATCCTGCACGACGACCCGCCCAGCTATCCCAGCCGCTGCATCGAGCGCTGCCTGGAGATGATCGACCGCGCTGGCGACGCCCGCGCCGACATCGTCCTTCTGCCTGAAGAGCCCGACGTGGTCGGCTGCGCCCCCGAACACATTCCCCAGCTGCCCGAACCGATACCCGGCGGCGCCACGCTGGCCCAATTCGCCCAGCGCGCCAGTGACAACAACCTCTATGTCGCTTACAGCCAGCGCGAGCGGGATGGCGGCAAGGTCTACAATACCGGCGTCTTCCTAGACCGCAAGGGCGACCTGATGGGCAAGTACCGCAAGATGCATCTGGCGCCCGGCGAAGAGGACGATGTGCTGCCCGGCGACCTCGGTTACCCGGTCTTCGAGTGCGATTTCGGCCGCGTGGGCATGGGCATCTGCATGGATATTCACTACCCGGAGATGTGGCGCATCCTGGCGCTGAAGGGCGCGCATTTGCTGCTCTTCCCCACCATGTGTATCGACTACACGGGCGACCATATCGAGTCGATCGTCAACGCCCGCGCCATCGACAATCAGGTCTACCTGGCCTCCTCCCATTTCGTGATGCAGCCCTTCCTGGCCGGCCGATCGATGGGCCATTCGCGCATCGTCGACCCGTATGGCCGCACCCTGGCGAACACGTCACACCGGCCCGGGCTCACCTTCGCCGACGTCGACCTGGATGCCGGCTACGAGACGTGGTACACCGGCGAGCAAAAAGAACGCTACCCCACGCTCAAAGATTGCTACCTGGGGATGCGGCGTCCGGACACCTATCACGAGCTGCTCGATCAGCAGCCCGAAAGCCCCGCCTGGCAAACTGCGCCCGACCTCGCCCATGCAGCGCGCGACAGTTGAGAAGATCCGCGCCGATATCCCCGCGCTGGAGCAATATATCTGGTTTCAGAACGGGGGCGTGAGCGTGACCCCGCGCGCCATCGCCGCCGAACATGCCCGCCTGATGGAAGAGCTGATGGTGCGGGGGCCGATGCACATCGTCTACCCGGACGAAGAGTACCCGCGGCGCGAACGGTCCAAGGCTGCGCTGGCGCGCTTTTTCGGTGTTGCGCCGGAGACGCTGGCGCTCATGCGGGGGGTGAGTGAAGCCTATCAGACCGTCCTGCGGGGACTCAGTTGGCGGCGCGGAGACCAGCTGCTGATCACGGACGAGGAGGAGGCCGCTCTCTACCTGCCCTCGTTGCACTTGCGGGACCGGCACGGCGTTGAGGTGGTCAAGATCCCGCGGCTGGCCGACCCCGAGGAACAGCTGGACGCCTTCGCCGCACGCATCACCGACCGCACCCGCCTGCTCGCGGTCAGCCACGTCACCACCGAGACCGGTTTCCGGCTTCCCGTCGAGCAACTCTGCGGGCTGACCAGGGAACGCGGCGTCCTCACTTTCGTCGACGCGGCCCACTCGGCCGGACTCTTTCCCATCGACCTGGCGGCAGTGGGCTGCGACTTTGCCGGCATCCTCTCCTACAAGTGGATGTACGCACCCTATGCCGCCGGCGCGCTCTATGTGCGTCCCGACCGGCTCGAAGCCTTACAGGTCACCTATGCGGGCGGGCGCGCCGAAGCCTGGTTGCGCTACGATACCGATGACTATGCGCTAAAGGAGGGGGCGGAGCGGTTTGAATACGGTCCCTGGTCATGGCCGCTGGTGCATACCTGGGCCTTTGCCGCCGGCTACCTGACCGATCTCGGGCTGGAGAGCATCTGGGCTCGCACCACGCAACTTACCGACCGCTTCAAACAAGCCCTGGCCGCCATCCCCGGCGTCACGCTATACACCCCGCTTGAATCCGAACGTGCGGCAGCCCTGGCCGCCTTTTCCGTAGCCAACTGGGACGGCGAGGAGTTGACCCGTGCCCTGCGCGAGCGCCAGCCGAAGCCGATCATCGTCCGTCCGCTGACGATTGCACACAACGGCGTGCGCGCCAGCGTGCCGTTCTTTTTGCTGGAGGAAGAGATTGACCTGCTGACGGAGGCTGTGGGGAGCCTGGCCGCGAGCCGGCGTTAGGGGGTTGCGCCGCGTTCTTCCTACGATGGGGACCTATTTCGGTCCTGTGTGGGGCATATGCCCTGTTTTGGGTCCGTTTTCTTCTGAAAAAGTGCTTATACGTTGATGCTGAATTGAGCCTTTCCAAGGCCGCGCGTGTATAGTATACTTCTGACAGTTGTTGAACATGGGTATACGCTGGCTCTGTAAAAGGACGCCAGCAGAACCCTGGCACGGGACACACTACACAGTGCCCGGGCCGCGAAGCCCCCGAATCCGAAGCATGTAGATGAATTGAGACGGCAATGACAATGGCAACCGAGAGTGAGCGGATCGCCCGCATCGAGGGCGCCTACGAGCATCTGGCAACAAAAGCCGATGTAGAAGCCGTTAAGACCGCTGTGCATGAAGTCAGAACGGAAGTCCAGACGGTCAAGACGGGACTGCAGGCGGAGATTCAGACGGTCAAGTCTGACCTACGGGAGGAGATACAAACCCTCAAGTCTGACCTGCGGGGGGAGATGCAGACCCTCAAGTCCGAATTGCAGACGGATATACATTCCGTCAGATCCGAAATGCGGGGCGAGATAGCTGGAATCAAGAACGACCTCCGGTGGATGAAGTGGGCCCTCGGCATTGTCGTGCTTGGAGTCCTCCTGCCGTTCCTGCAATCGCTGCTTGAACGCTTGCCCTGACACACTGTTATTGCTGGTGGGCGCCACTCCCCTTCGCGCCGATAGCCAGGACCAAAACCAATATACGTGAGGGAACGGATGGGATCAGTACTTGACCCCATCTGTTTTGTTCTATAAGGGGATTGTACCTGAACGACCTGCGAATCGCGCGGAGACAGTCCGCAGCCAAGCAGAACTTGAGCGCTGTCAACGCGACCGGGAAGGAATCTTTGCCCTGCTACACGGTGCGAGAAGAGAGGCTACCAAGCCAGCAGTAGGTAACATGAAACGCAACAAGGGGAAAGCAGAGGATGCAGATGGCACAGAACCAGGAGCAATGGACAGCCCTGAAAGACGCGGTCGACGGCGAATGGATCGCGCAGCAGGCACAGGCGCTGGTGGAGATTCCCAGCGTGACGATGCAGGAGGCGGATGTCTGCCAGTACTACGCCGCCCAATTGCGGGAACTCGGCTTTGACGTCGACCAGCGCCGGGTGACCGACGGCCGCTACAACATCTACGCCCGTCTGCCGGGGACAGGCGACGGCCCCAGCCTGATGCTGAACGGGCACCTGGACACGATCCCGATCGGCGACTGTGTGCCATGCCGCCGCGAGGGGGACCGTCTCTCCGGGCGCGGCGCCACCGACATGAAAGGGGCGATGGCCGCCAAGCTGGGCGCGTTGCGGGCGCTCCAAACCGCCGGCGTCACCCTGGCCGGCGACCTCTGGCTCACGGCCATCGTCGGTCACGAGGAGCCGGAAGCCCAAAAGGACGGTCCCCTGGCCTTGATCGAGGACATCAAGAGCGGGCGCATCGGCGGCGACAGGATCCTGATCGGTGAAGGCTGGAATGAGTTGTGGGTCATGAGCATGGGCTCTATGGTCTTCATCATCGAGCTCACGTCCCCACGCGGCGGCACCCACACCACCTACATCCCCTTCGGCGAGAACCCGATTCGCTTTCTCGGCGACCTGGTCCAGCGCATCACGGCCTACCAGGAGGAACTGGACAAGGGCGCGCTGCATCCCCTGGCGGGGGCGGAGCGCATTGACGTGGGGACGGTGGCGGCGGGCGACTACTTCAACCGTACGCCGGCGCTTTGCCGGCTGACCGGGACGCTGCGCTGGGGGCCGCGCGCCAGCGCGGAGGAGGCCCTGGCCGAGCTGCGCGAACTGGCCGCGCCCATCGCTGAGGCCGGCCAGTTGGAGTTGGATGTAAGCATGATCCACGAACGGGAGCCGTTCGAGACGTCCGGCGACGATGCCGCGGTGCAGGCGGCGGCGCAGGCGCACCGCTTCGTGCATGGCGACCAGGTCGTCGTCGCCGGTAAACGCATCGTCGGCGACGCCAACCTGTACGTCAATCTCGGCGGCGTGCCTTCCTTCTACTACGGCCCCTCCAATGAGACGGCCCACTCAGACGTGGAGTGGGTATCGCTCTCGCGCCTGACGCAGGCCGCGCAGGTCTACGCCATTACCGCCGCCGAGTATTGCGGCCTGAGCAGCAATGGCCGGTGATCCGTCGTAAACGAAGCTGGATCGGTTCCTGATTCCTAAGCGGGAACCACCGGCTTTTCATTCAGGATTCACGGCCGCGCGGTGCTTGCCGGCGATCATCTCTTCCAGGTAGCGGCGGGTGGCGTTCACGGCTGCGTCGACCAGCTTTTGGCCCTGTTCCGCGCTGGCGTCCAGCGGGCTTCTGTCTTCCTGGTCGTGCATCGCTTCCACACGCACGTTATGCGGGCAGACGGCCAGCGCCATCGCGGTTTCGTACTCCTGTGCGTGGCCCGGCACCCCTCCTTTGCACAGCTTTTCAGCTTCAGGCCGGCTCAGATCCCAGTAGGAGTGGAACTGAACACTGGCCTCCGGCGCCTCGGCCGCGAAATAGAGGTGCCACTGGCCGATGATGCCGCCCATGGGCGCTTCGTTGCCGCCGTGCCCGTTGAGGATGAGGACATTCTTGACACCGTGGCGTATCAGACTTTCCACGGCGTCGAACACCACGCTCAGCCACGGGCCCGGCTTGGCTGAGACGGTGCCCTGGTGCCGCATGTGATGCTCCGAAATGCCGGCGCGAATCGGCAGCGTGACGATGACCTGGGGATAGAGCTGGCGGGCCGCCTGTTCGGCGACATGGATGGCCATGCGGATGTCGTGCTCCATGGCCAGATGCTCGAGGTGCTGCTCGATGCTGCCGGTAGGAATGATCGCCGTCTGAAACTTGCCCTCCGCCAGCGCTTCGCGAAACTCACGCCGGGTAAGGTCGCCCATAAAGACATGTTCACTTTGCATTGTTCTCTTTCTCCAGAGATGAGCTTCTCATTTGGATTCCGTTTGGCGCTTGAAATTTGCTTCTGAACTGTGACGACACCCGCAACGTTGGCATTACCGAAAACCGCCACTATCCCAACCGCTCCTCGACCCGGCGCAGCGCGGCCTGCATCTTCTCCTGGCGCATCGCCGTCGTCAGGTCGCCCCGGGTACGTTCCAGAACGCCCCGCAGCACATCGGTCTGCCGGCGCAGGCCCCCGGTGACCGCGTCCGGGAAGTCGACCGTCACCAGCAGCGAGTAGATCTCGTCCATCATCTCCAGGTAGGGGTCGGCCTCCTCGACGCGGTCCTGCCGCATCAGATCGAGAGCGAAGCGGCGCATCTCGGTGGCGGCCTCGGTCAGGCCCTTCAGGTAGGTCGCGCCGGTGACCGCCAGTTCAGCCGGCGCCGGCAGCGGGCCGCCGGTGATAAAGGCGTAGAGCAGATGGGCCTCCACCAGCTCCTTCAGCGCGTCCTGCGTATAACCCACATGGTACAGCTCCGGGTGGCCGGCCAGGGGGTCCACCATCGCTTGTGCGTCGCGGCGCGCCGCGGCCAGCATTTCCTCAGCCTTCGCCAGTTCATGGCGGTGCATGGCGCGGATGCTGTGCGCGCAGTCGCGGATCAGGCGGCGGCTGCGGCTGAGCGTGCCGTCGCGCAGCTGGCTGATCTCCTCCATCTGTTGCGTGATCTCTTCAACAATCCCGTCCAGGGCCTCTCCGGGTCGATCGGGCATAGAAACTATCCTCACGTCTGTGGCGAGCACAGGCGCTGAGCACTCCTCACTGAGCACCGGTCTCGATCTGGCCGCTGAGCGCGGCGCGGCTGCTGTAGGTATTCACAGGCACATAGTTGGGCGGCGGCGATAACGTCAGCGGCGGCGGCGCCTCTATCCCCTCGGTCATCGACTTATAGGCAAAAAAGTTCCAGGCGATGCGGCTGATCGCTTTCATCGTGCGGTTGCTGGTCGGCCAGTCCATCCAGCCGGCGCGCCACAGATAGACGGCGATGACATAGGGCCCGCCCGGCCCCCAGATCAGCGCCAGGTCACTGTGCGCCTCATTGACGAATCCGTGTTTGTGGATGATCCAACTCTGTTCCGGGCGCGGCAGCCCGCCCCAAATCATCTCCGTAAATTCGTCATGGCTCACGTAAAAGAGAATCGTCCCGCACTCCTCCGGCGTGATCTCGCCGCCGAAGGTTTCGATCAGTAGCCCTTCCCCCGCCTGGCAGCGGTAGATCTCTGCCAGCAGCCGCCCCAGGTCCGCGGGCGTGGACTGCAGATGCGTATCCGGGTTCGTGTTCCAGTCCGTGCGGCTGTTGGCCTCTGTCGGGATCTTGCTGATGATCGACTTATCGTCGTAGCCGGTCTGAATATATGAGTTCGTAAAGCCCAGGGTGCGCATCATCTCCGTCACCCGCTGCCCGCCGGTATAGATGTTACCGTCGCCGAGCCACTGCAGGAGGCGGTTGGCCGCGGCATTGTTGCTCTCGCCCAGCGCAAAGTCGATCCACTGGCCGACAGCTCCGTTCTCAAAATCGGTCATCTGCCGGTAGGCTTCGCTGGCGATCGCGATCTTCATCGTCGACATGCCGGAGAAGGCGACATCTACGTCGACGGTGGCCTCTTCGCCGGTCGTCAAATCCTGCACGTAGATGGCGGCGAATCCGGGGAAATCGGACGTATATGCGTCCAGTTCGCGGCCCAGCTCGGCCATCGTCAACGGCGGCGGAGGCGTCTCCTGCAGCGCAAGATGGGCCACGCGCGCGTCCCTGCTGCTGAGCGCGTCGAGGACCGGCTGCGCACTCTCGTCGATCAGCAGCGTCTGGCCCACCGTGCCGGATGTCCACTGCCAACTGCGCTGCGCCGAGCCCACAAAAGTAGACGGCAGTGTCGCGTAAGGGGGCAGGACATCTGGCTCTGCGCTCTCCTCATCAACCGCCTCCCGCATGCCCCCTTCGGTCCGCCAATTCCACTGCGGCGGCAGCACGCGGCCCGGCTGGGGTGGGTGATTCAACTCTTCGCCCACCTGCCACAGCCAGGTCGCCAGCTTCTGCGCATTATAGCTATAGCGCGCCGGAATGTCCCTGCGCTGTTGGGGGATTCCGGCCAGCTTGCGCAGGGCGATATCGACAAAGTCCGGGCCTTCCAGGTACTGCTGCGCCTCGGCCAGCATGGCCGCCGTATCGATTTTAAAGTCCACGTCCTGCGGCCGCAACACCAGGCGCGTCTGGTCATAGTAGACCGCGATCGGCTGGCTCATGGCAGCTTCCATGACCGCCGCGATCTCCGCCGGGTCCTTCAAATGGCTGAGCTCCAGGCTGGCCAAGTGCACGCCTGGCGGGATGGGCGCAGCCGAAGCCTTATAGCGCGTATAGAGAGGAAAGATGGAGAGAAAAGCGATGAGAGGAAGGGCGAAGCGCAGAAATCCAACCATTTCAGATGCTCAATTCACGCGATCGCGCCAACAGCGTACACGGGGCCCGGTTGACGCCGAGCCTAAAGTGCCGGTCGGAGAATGAGAGAGGCTTGTCCTCATTCGTCTTGCTCGAATTCCTGAATTTTTTCTTCAATGGAGGTGATGAAGTCGCTGTCGCCAGCCTCCCGCGCGAATTCCAGAGCGGCTTTCAGATCGGCGAGGGCTTCCCGGGACAGACCCACTTCGGCCCTGGCAAGGCCTCGATTGAAGTAGACGTAAGCGCTTTCCGGTTGCAGACGGACAGCCTGATCATAGTCGGTGATTGCTTTCTGGAATTGACCCAGTTCCATCCTGGCCTGGGCCCGGTTGACATAGGCGCCAGCAAAGTAAGGCTGCAAACGCAAGGCCTGATCATAATCGAAGATCGCCTCCGCGTACTGGCCAAGATCGGCCCTGGCATAGGCCCGTGCGAAGTAGACATAACCGTCGTCGGGCTCCAGTCGCACGGCCTGATCATAGTCAGCGAAGGCTTCCTGGATCTGACCAAGGTCGAACTTGACATCGCCCCGGCTGGTGTAGATATGTGCGTTGTCTGGCTCCAGTCGCAAGGCCTGATCGAAGGCGGCGAAGGCCTCTTCGTATTCGCCAAGGCCGGATAGAGCTCTTCCCCGAGAAACATAAGCCCTGACGTTGTCGGGCTCCAATCGCAGGGCTTGGTCATAGTCGGCGATCGCTTCCCGATACTGACCAAGGTTGGATTTCGTCTGGCCCCGGTTGACGTAGATGTAAGCGGTGTCGGGCATCAGTCGCAGAGCGTGATCATAGTCGGCGATCGCTTCCTGACTTTGACCAAGGCTGGATTTGGCTCCGGCCCGGTTGACGTAGGTGTGCGCGTCGTCAGGCTCCAGTCGCAGAGCGTGCTCATAGTCGGCGATCGCTTCCCGATATCGGCCAAGAAATAACTTGGCAACACCCCGGTTGACGTAAATGCCAGCGTTGTCGGGCTCCAATTGCAGAGCCTGATCATAGGCGGCAATCGCCTCCCGGTAGCGACCGCGCTCGAAATTGGCATGAGCCCGGTTGTAGTGGCTACGGGTGTCATAAGTCCGCGTCCAGACGGCGGCGGCGGCAATTGCCGCGATAATTGCTACGGCAACCGCTACTTCCCAGAGCCATTGCTTGGGAGCGTGCGTCGTTGTCATCGCTGTCCTCCCCGCTGGATGAAAGTTGTCTGCTCGGCATTGGTCGGTCTGTCGACTTCGGTAGCCGGGCGCCTATCTTCGTCCATCTAGAACAGTGACCGCGCTGCTTCGCGGCCAACCCCATCATAAGCTTCTAACCACTGACCCGTGCATATCATTCCCACTCAATCGTGGCCGGGGGCTTGCTCGAAATATCATATACGACCCGGTTGACCCCGTCTACCTCATTGACGATGCGGCTGCTGACCCGCGCCAGCAGTTCGTAGGGCAGCTGCGCCCAGTCTGCCGTCATGAAGTCGTCGGTCGTGACCGCCCGCAGCGCGATCACGTTGGCATACGTGCGCCCGTCGCCCATCACGCCGACCGTTTGCACAGGCAGCAGCACGGCGAAGACCTGGCTGGTCTGCCGGTAGAGGCCGGCGGCCCGCAACTCTTCCAGAAAGACGTGGTCGGCCCGGCGCAGCATCTCCAGGCGCTCCCAAGTCACCTCGCCCAGAATGCGGATGCCCAGGCCCGGCCCCGGAAAGGGGTGCCGCCAGACGATCTCCTCGGGCAGGCCCAACTCCTCGCCGATGCGGCGCACCTCGTCCTTGAACAGCATCCGCAGCGGTTCGATCAGCTCGAAGGTCATATCTTCGGGCAGGCCGCCCACATTGTGGTGCGTCTTGATCGTGCGCGCGTTCGCCGAATCCTCGTTGCCGGCCGACTCGATCACGTCGGGGTAGAGCGTGCCCTGTGCCAGAAATACCTTAGACAAGGACTGCGAGTAGTCCTCTCTGTCCTCACTCCTATTTGCGCTCTCCTCCAACAACCGTTCCGTCTCCTCCTCAAAGACGCGCACAAAACGCGCTCCGATCCGCTTGCGTTTCGCTTCCGGCTCGGTCACACCGGTCAGGTCGTCCAGGAACGCCTCTTTGGCGTCCACCGCCACCAGCCGCATGCCCTGGTGCCTCTCGAAGGTGTCCACCACCTGTTCGGCTTCGCCTGCACGCAAGAGGCCGTGGTCGACGAAGATACAGGTCAGCCGCTCCCCGACGGCGCGGTGAACCAACGTGGCCGCCACCGCGCTGTCGACGCCGCCGCTCAGCCCGCAGATCACCCGCCCATCCGGCCCGACCTGCGCCCGGATGTCGGCGACGCTTTCCTCGATGAAATGGCCCGATGTCCAGTCCCCGGTGCAGCCGCAGATCGGGCCGACAAAGTTCTGCAGCAGCGCGAAACCATTGGGTGTATGCACGACCTCCGGGTGGAATTGGAGCCCGTAGAGTGAACGGTCCTCGTTGGCGATGGCTGCGCACGGCGAATTCCCGCTGCGCGCCACCGTCTCAAAGCCGGCAGGCAGCCGCTCCACCCGGTCGCCGTGGCTCATCCACACCTGCTGTTGCCGCGGCTGTCCACCAAAGAAACGGCTCTCTCCCGTCACCTCGACTTCCGCCGCGCCGTACTCCCGTTTTGCGCTCGGCGCCACATGGCCGCCCAGCGCGTGGGCCAGCAGCTGCAGCCCGTAGCAGATGCCCAGCACCGGCACGCCGCTCTCCAGCACGACGTCCGGCAGCGCGGGCGCGCCCGCTTCATAGACGCTGGCCGGTCCACCCGAGAGAATGATACCCTTCAGGTTGACCTGCGGCAGCCGCTCTGCGGCCCGGTCCCACGAGATCATTTCGGCGTAGACATTGGCCTCCCGCACCCGGCGGCAGATCAACTGGCTGTACTGGCTGCCGTAGTCGAGCACGGCGATGGTGTCATGTTGCATTGACAGACCTGTTCAATCTTTAGTGACGGTACTTGAATGCCTTCTCAGTGACTACAGAATCTGCCGAACGACCCAGACTTCCCACGCTTGGCGGCTGAAGCCCTGCTCAGAATCAGCTCACCGCGGCCGTCTTGGGTCGAGCGATCTCAACCTCAACCATACCAAAGGTGGTTTCCTGGTCTGGAACGGATTCCCCAGCGTCGGAGAGGCTGGCGATATGATAGGTCATTGCCTCCCCGACCGACATCTGTGGGTCGGGGATCGGGTCGCCGCTCTCTATCAGACCTTCAATGTGAAAGACGATCGCCTCGCGTATCATTGTCTGAATTTCCTGCCAACCCTTTCCTGTTGCAATGCAACCGGGCAGTTCGGGCACATAGGCACCGTAGTTGTTTGGCGTCCGCTCATAAACAACAGCGTAATTGAATTTCACCGTTTTCCCTCCCTAAGCCCCGCCTGTTTCAGTATACTCAGCCACGTCCCAATCGGTATGTCTGCACTGGGGTGACCTGCAATGGTTACGGTTCCGGGCTTGATGGGGTGACGATATTGCCGGTGGCTGCCGCGAGTCCTGTCAAGCCGCCAGCCGTCCCGTTCTACCAGACGAATTGCCTCCCTGACTTTCGGCATGCCACATCGTGGGCGCATCGTCCGAACGCACGACCCGCCAACCGCCGTTCACAAGACGATCTGCCATCATATGGAGAATTCCCGTTTTCTAAATCATGCATTGGCGCAAAAGAGGCGCGACATCCACGCCTATCTTACCCACCTGCCACCACCTCAGCCAAATGACCTCCGAGATTGGCATGTTTCATGCGGTTCACCGCGGCTGCAGTCTACCCACCATGCAGCGACCTGGCCCCATTTCACATATCACGTTAATCTCTGTCCGAATCTCATATTCGAGTTTGCCGTCTGGACGCTGTTGCGTCACCATGATAACCGGATACGCAGTACGCCATACGCTTCAAAAAGGAGCTTCCATGAAACTCGCAAACAAAGTCGCTCTGGTCACCGGTGGAGCCCGCGGCCTGGGCCGCGCTTATGTCCTTCATCTGGCCAAGTTGGGCGCAGATGTGGTGATCAACGACGTAGACCTGAACGCGGCCCAGGAGTATGACGAGGAACTCACCGCCGAGTCGGTGGCCGCAGAGGTGGATGCGCTGGGCCGGTGCGGCCTGGGCATCGAGGCCGATGTGACCGACAAGGCCGCGGTGGAGGTGATGATGCAGGAGATTATCGACACATTCGGGCAAATCGATATCCTCGTCAACAACGCCGGCGGCATGCTGTATGCGCCGCCCAACAATAGTGCGGCCACGGCGCCGCCCGACCACTACCAGTACATCATGGATATCAACCTGACCGGCACGATCTTTTGCTGCCAGGCCGCTGCACCCTACATGCAGGCTGCTCGCAGCGGCAGAATCGTCAACACTGCCTCCCAAGCCGGCATCTGGAGCGGCCGCATCGGCGGCGGTATGGCCTACAAGGTCGCCAAGGCCGGCGTAATCCATTACACGCGCGTCCTCGCCGCCGAACTGGGGCCGCATAACATCCATGTCAACTGTATCGCGCCGGGATTTACGCTCTCCTCGCGGGCCGTGGCCGGCGGACGCAACACCCCGGAAGTGCGCGACCGCCTGCTGCAGGATATCCCCCTCGGTCGGCTGGGCGTGCCTGAGGACTGCGCCAAAGTTGTCGAATTTCTGGTCACCGACCTTTCCGACTACGTCACCGGCCAGTGCATCCCCGTCTGCGGCGGCTACGTCGCTTTCTGAACCGCAACCGGTGTATCCGTCCCGGCGCAGCGCCACTTGACAATGTTCTGGAAAGGGGATTAGATGGGGCTGGCGGCGACCCTTTTTGCCAGTCGCCGGCACAGGTTTTGCTGCGAACTGCCGGCCACCGATGCTGCTATCCACCGGGAAAATAAAAACGCGAAAGGTGAGACTATGCGATTCGATCTTCTGATCAAGGGCGGCGAAGTGGTTGACCCCGGCGGCGGGCACAGCGGCCGTCTGGACGTGGCGATCAAGCGCAACCGCATCGCCGCGGTCGATGCCGACATCCCAGCCGAGACGGCCTTTCGCGTCGTGGACGCCGGCGGCCAGTACGTCACGCCCGGGCTGGTCGATCTGCATACGCACGTCAACTACGGCTGCGGCTTCTACGGCATCCGCCCCGACCCGATCGCGGCCCGCAGCGGCGTAACGACCTGGCTCGACGTGGGCTCGTCCGGCGGATACAACTTCACCGGCTTCCGGGAGTTCATCATCGAAAACTCCCGCGCGCGCATCTACGCCCTGCTCAATATCTCGTCGATCGGGCTGACCGCGCAGACGTGGGAGCTGGCCAACCCCGGCTACTGCAACGTGGACCTCTGCTGCCAGATCATCGACCTGAACCGGGATGTGCTGCTGGGCGTCAAGGCCCGGATCGACCAGCTCACCACCAGCGGTCAGGGCCTCGCTCCCCTGCACAAAGCCCGCGAAGCGGCAGACCGCTGCGAGTTGCCGCTGATGACCCATATCGGCATGGGGCCGCCGGGGATTGACGGGGTGATGGCGTTGATGCGGCCCGGTGATATCCTCACTCACTGCTTCACAGGGGGCACAATGCGCATTGTCGAGGATTCAGGCGACCTGCGCGAGACGGTCAAACGGGCCTGGGATGCCGGCCTGGTGCTGGATATCGGCCATGGCGCGGGGTCCTTCTCATTCAAGACCGCCGAGGCGCTGATGGCACAGGGCTACCGGCCGGACGTCATCTCCTCCGACATCCACCAGATGAGCGTCAGCGGTCCAATGTTCGACATGCCCACCTGCCTGAGCAAGTTCATGACGCTGGGCATGAGTTTTTCCGAAGTGGTCCACGCCGCTACCGAGCGCCCGGCGGCCGTGTTGGGGCTGGAGAAAGAGATCGGCACGCTGCGGCCCGGCGCGCTGGCCGATGTGGCACTGTTCGAGATCATTGAGGGGGATTTCATGTTCTACGATGTCTTCATGAACCCGCGTCCCGGACAGAAGCTGGTCCGCAACACGCTGACGATTATCAATGGCCGCGAGATGGCCCACCAGTCCGATGACCCGCTGATGCCCTGGATCGAACTTTCTGAAGACCAACAGACTTTGATCGCCGAGGGTCATACGCCCCCGGTGATGGCCGCCTGTTGCAAGCATTGATGCCGAAGGGCGTTGAGGATTAGCACCACCCTAAACCGCAAACAACATGAGGAGCACTACAATGTCCGCGCAGATTCCCGATACACACGTTGACCTGCTGACCGGTCCCATCTTCGCCACCCTGACGACCCTCTCCCCATCCGGCGCGCCGGAAAACACGATTGTCTGGTGCTCGTGGGACGGCACACACGTCCTCGTCAATACGGCCGAGGGACGCCGAAAACCCAAGAACGTCCGCGCCAATCCGAGAGTGGCCCTGATGGCCTTGGATCCGGAGGATGCATTCCGTTGGATCGATGTGCGCGGCGTCGTTGAGGAGATCGTGCCCGACCCTGACTTCGCCAACATCAATGCTCACGCCAAGCTCTACGTGGGCGCAGACGAGTACTACGGCAGCGTTATGCCTGCTTCGATGAAAGGGACGGAAGAGCGTGTGATCTTCAAGATCAAGCCGCAGCGGGTTGTGATATCGCCGCCTGCATAGCCTGCAGCGGATTGGGGCCGTTTACGGTGGGTGCAATCCAATGTGGGGATGAGCAAGGGCACCCACAAGGGGTGCCCCTACGGGCAAATAGAGGTGGCTGCGCAGTCTGTCAGGTCCAAAACCATAATCGCCATCCTGATCCCTCTTTCCGTCCGTGATCCGGTCCGTCGAAAGCGGTGGCGCAGGTAGAACCGTTCGGCGTGGGCCGTTTCCAGGATGATCTGCCCGCAGCCCTCTTGGCGCGCGATGCTGATGGAACGGTCCAGCAAGCGCACGCCTAATCCCTGATTCTGGCAGTCGGGAGCGACCGCAAGCGTCGTGATACACAGCACGCGGCCGTCGGGCCGGTGGCTCTCCTGGGGATCCTCGTCCAGTACAGGTTCGCGCAGTTCGGCCCATTTCTCGGTGGTCAGATAGCCGGCGATGAACGGGCGCCCGTCGCCGCGCTCCCCCTCCAGCACCGCGCAGCCCTGCGGGAATGTCAGCAGGCGGCTGCGGATGATATCCGGCTCCTCCTGCGCGCCGTACGCGCCGAAGATTTCCTGGTCCAGCGCCACGATGGCTGGCCAGTCCTCCAGCGCGGCTGGCCGCATCCTGTAATGCTCGGTCATGTCTGACGAGAGCTGCCGCAGATCTCCAGCCGGCCGCTATTGGGCAAGGCCATCGCTATCCGGTGAAATGTGGTTCTTGCGGGGATTGATCGCGACGGTGCGGAATTCGCGAACCAGCTCGATCAGCCCTTCCACCGCAGCCTCAAGAAACTGCTCCCCTTTTTCACGCGTGGCGGCAGTGGCATCCCCCAGCACGCCGCTGTCGGTCAACGAGCTCCAGTAGGGCCACAGGTTGGCGACGGAGCCGTCCTCGCGTTTGCCCATCAGCAGATCGGTCTGGAAGCTCGGCGACAGCGGCGAACGCTCATCGACCGCCTTGTCCATCTGCACCAGTTCTTCGGCCAGCGCTAGATAGAGGGCAGTCTCGTACTCTCCGGCGTGGGAGGTGCCGCCAAAGTCCGAAGAGCGGATCGCATTCCCCTCCTGCCTGCCTTTACGCACGCCCCAGTGGTTGACCGACGCACACAGGGTCTTGCCTTCGGTTTCGAGCACGGTCAGACGGGCGGCCATCTCCACCGGCGCGGTGTTGCTGCCGTGCCCGTTCACTATCAGTATGCGCTTGAAGCCGTGGTGGGCGAGGCTGACGCAGACATCGCGCACGTAGTTGATAAAGGTGTCCCAGCGAATCGTGATCGTGCCGGGAAAATCCATGTGGTGGGGGCTGTATCCGTGGCTGACCGGCGGAATCAGCACTGCTTCGTCCGGAATGCGGGCCACCGCCCGCTCGCAGATTCCGGTGCAGAGCCGCACATCGGTATCGATCGGCAGGTGGTAGCCGTGATCTTCGTATGTGGCAACCGGCAGCACCGCCACCTTGCCGGAGTAGGCCGCCTCGCGACAGGCAGACCAGGTCATCTCTGCATAGCGGTAGGTCGTCATTCGAAAACTCCTCTCATAATTTCTGGTTTTGAACCCCTGGCTAGCCCCGGTCAAAGTACACGATAAGGGCTACGGCATACTTCGGTTTACCCACACGGCTGCGTAACAGTGGGCAAAGTCGTGCGCCACCAGCCTTTGCCGGCCGCTGTTCAACGGGATCAGATGTATAAATCCTTCATCAACACGTACCAGCCACGCGCCGTCCGCCGACAGATCATACCCGGGAAAGGCCAGCGAAATCTCTGTCGAATAGGTCAAAATGTCACCCGTCTGATTGTTGTGGAGATGCAGATGCCAGCCGCTGCCGCGGTGTTGTACGCTGTGGACGAAAAGCCAGCGCCCGTCCGGGGAGAATCGCAACGACCGGTACGGTTCAAGGGGATGGTCGACCTGCAGCAGCTCTGTGATCTGGTCTGTGGCGAGATTGTAGACTAAAACGTGTGTGGTCTCCGCGCTCGGTCTGGGCCCGATGCGTGCGCCGACAAAGAGCCGGTCAGGCATGGTCGGATGCGCCGCCAACGCGGCATGGGTGACGCGCGTTGCGTCCGTCGCGTCCTGCAGCTCATCAACCAGCCTCTCAATCTCAAAGAGCGTTTTCGGCTGAAGATTGGACAGCGTCATCATGGCCACTTGCATGCCGTCGTTCGACTGTATGAAGGCGAAGCGGCTGTTGTCCAGCCACGCCGTCGACCGGCCGTTGGCGACCGCCATCTGCGGCTCTCCGGCGTCGTCGCCCAGCCAAAGCACGCCGTCCCCGTGCGAGACAACCGTCCTCTCCCGGTCAGGCGACCAGACGGGCCAACCGTTCATGAACCGCACGGCACAGGCGCCGCCGTCGCACTCGGCCTGATTCAGATAGGCGAACCGGATGGGCGGTCTGCGCCGCGTGTTATAGGTGTAGAAGAGCATCCTGTCTGCAATGGTATCCAAACCATAGAGGGTGGCATTGGCCGACCGGTAGGAGACGTCCTGCCTCTGCCCCTGCCGCCAGATCTGTATCTGGGAGCCACCTGTCGCGGCTACACTTTCGCTCGTCCTCTGAAGCAGAATGCCGTCGTCGTTCGGGAGGGAGTACATCAGACGAATCGGGCCGTCACTGTTTTCCTCGATGAACTCATCTGTCTGCAGATCGTAACGGTACAGACGTGCGCCGTTGGACCGTTCCGCGGTACAGAGCAGCTGCAGATCCTGTTCGGGAAGAGCACTGCCCGGGGCCGTAGCAGCGGCCAACTGCTGATCAGCATAGTGGATCCACTCCTTCTGGATCCAACGTCCGTAGTTGCCCTGACTTGCCTGGCTCCTGTCGATTGGGAGGGCGCTGTACAGCCACGGACGGTAGGTATCGTAGCGGAGCAGAAGACGTTGCAGAGAGGCCGGCGAACGCTCCGGGTTGGACGCAAGGATTAAATCGACGATGCTGTAGACGATCTGCTGGATCTGTGGGGTGACGTTGTTGAAGGAGCGCTGGAGATAGACCCAGTGCAGGCTCGTCACGTCGTGAATCGAGCCCTGCAGGATATCCTCATAGTCGGAGGCGGTCAGAGGCCAGGTCATCAACCCCAACCGGCTGAGCTGTTTTTCCAATAAGGCGCGGAAGAATACGATCTTTTCACAGCAGCGCCAGCCAACGGTTTCGGCGATCGCTGCGCCCACGACCAGCGGCGCATAACCGGCGCGCACAGCCTGAAAGCCATCCTCATCCACAGGACTACCGATGAGGCTTGGCGTCGGCAGCTCCAGACCCGACCGGCGGGCGCCCCTGCTAATCGAAGATGCAAAGGACATCCCCTTCCAAAGAGGTCCGCGGGACGGCCCTTCGGCCATACGTGCGAGCGGGCCGGACTCCGTGGAGAGCTCCACCTTCAGCCTCCACGTGCGGCGGCAGCGCAGACCGTCCAACTCCTGGCAGACTTCGGCCAGCATTTCGTCCCATTCGCTTGCCAGCCGCTCGACCGTTGGCGCGTCCCGTTCCGGGTAGTCGACCGTCAGATAATCGCCATCAAATCTCTGTTTCTCGCCCCAGAAGGAAGGATAGGCGGGGACGAGCGACCAGCCGGTGGCTTCGTCGCGGTAGGTAACGATCTGGTGAAGAGTCACCGGGGAGCCGGCGGCACGAACGTAGGGGAAGGCCAGGGTGACGGTCGCCATCCGCCAGTCGGAGGTGAAAGTGATGTCCTCCACCGTGCCGGTGGGGGGCTTTTCGTCAGCGCCGCGGGCAAGGGTCAAGTCGAAATACGGGCGGTCCCAGCGCGCCCCGCTGAGAAGCATCTCTTTCTGTGTTCTGCCCCAGTTGGGGTAGTCCGGCGAGATCATGCTGCCGAAGAGGGCACCGTCCTGGTCGCGTTCGGCCTGCTCCACGATGTCATGCATGGAGAGCACGTCCGCTTCGATGGTGGCGACGAAAGCCTCCAACCGTTGCAGCAGAACATAGCGCACCGCCCCGATGACCACAGCCACCAGCAGCAGAGCAACCAGAGCCGATAGCCACCGCTTGCGGCCGCGGCGTTGCGGCGTTCGCGCTTCTACCTCCGGGGCCTCTTCCTGGACCCGGCCCTCCTCATCTTCCAGCGTTCTCCATTCGAGTCCCATGGAGTTGTCAGTAGCCCGTGGTCAGGTGTCCAGGGGCAGTGCAGGCGCCAATCCCCCGCAGTCTGCCCCACCCGTCACGCCAACTCGTAGAACGCGGCCGCGTTGTCATGCAGAAGCTTGCGCTGTTCCGTCTCGCTGCGGCCGGCGATAATCTCTTTCAGTGCCTCAACCCAGGCGCGATAGGTGGCGTCTGCGCCGAGCGTGCAGACCGGCCAGTCCCCGCCAAAGACGACGCGGTCGGGGCCGAAGCTGTCGAGGCAGTGGTTGACGGCCGGCGCCAGGTCCGCGGCCGTCCAGCCGGGGCGGGTGCGGGCGATGATGCCGGAGATCTTGCAGATTGTGTTCGGCAGTGCGGCCAGCGCGTCGATGCCGTCCATCCACAGCTGCCGGTCATGCCAGAAGGGGTCATTGCGGTCGGTATGGTCGGCGATCGTCAGGTTGGAGTCCGCCTGCCCTGCATCGCCGTCTGCCCCAGTGCCGGGCAGGACGCCGCTGATCAGATACGGGTCGCCGTTGCCGCAGTGATCGACGACAAAACGGGTGTCCGGGCACTGCTGCGCCAGCTTGACGCCGTCGCCCAGCTCTGAGGGCCGCATGCACAGGTCGAAGCAGAGTCCCAACTCACCCAGCAGGCGCACATTCTCGACAAACTGGGGCGCCAGACAGGTGCCCTGCGGCGTACCCGGCCCGTGCAGCACCTGGCGCACGCCTTTGATCGCGGGGCTGCCGGCATAGCGCCGGATGTAATCGCCGAAGCCGGCGGAGGTCACGGTGCCGCCGATCACTGCGGCGGCGGTCGGGTTGTCATCGGCGGCGCAGAGTTCGATCAGATGCTCCGCCTCGGTGACCTTCTGTGCCGCGGATACGTCCACCTCCATGTAGACCGTTTTGACGACGTTCAGCCCCGCGGTCGCGTCCAGGTAATCGCTGGTAACGAAGCTGCGGTTCAGCGTCGGCGCGTCCGCCAGCCAGGGCATGTCGAACACGCTCAGATCCCAGAGATGTTGATGGGTATCGATGATAGGAAGCATAGGAACCGCCTTTGTCAAGGAATAAATGTTAAGAGTGAGGAATGAGGCCGGAATGGACTCTCTCCTCACTCCTCTTTACTCTCTTCTCGTTGTTCAGGAATTACGCCGCCAGCAGCTGCTCCGCATTCTCGACTTGCCACTGCAGTTGCAGTTCGGTCGTCTCGTGCGGTTTGAACTGCCGCGCCACCGACGCGATGGAGACGCCGCCCAGCAGCTCGATCTCGTCCAGGTCGGCAGTGCCCATGCCCTGGTCGTGGCCGTAACGCAGGAAGCCCAGCTCCATCGGCTCGAAGCCCATCGTCTTGGCGATGACCGCGTCGGCTGCGAAGATATCGACGCTGGCTGCGGCGATGCCGAAGTCCAGCCCGTCTGTCCCGCCCGGGCCGTTCCCCTGGAGGCCGCGGGCGCCGTCAAAGACAGCGACATCGGGGGTCATGAAACGGGCCAGCCGGATCAGGTTGATGCTCATGGCGCGCGACTCATCGGGGACGCGGCGCTCGGCGTGGGTGTTGAAACCGTGCATCTTCACCCGGTCCTGCCGGAAGATCGTGCCCATGATCATGTTCTTGAGCGCCAGCGTGACCACGCAGGTATCATGCGTCTTGGGGATCGCGATCGAAATCGTGCAGGGGCAGTCCAGGACCGTGCGGGGCATGCGCGCGATCGTCTCGCTGCCGTCGGCCAGCACGATCGGTGTCGACTCCCATTCGGTCTCCCGGTGCAGGTCCATCAGGCGCAACGGGATCGAATACTCCTCTTCAAGCGCATGGTAGCCGAAGTTGCGGTAGGCGTCCCATGTGTCCTGTGCGCCGGCCTCGGCGATGAGGACCTCGCGCGGCGGCTTGGGCGTGGTGAGCAGGAAGTCGAGGACGCCGCGCAGCGCGTCGGCATGGCTGGAGGCGAGCTGGTTTTCGCTGCTGAGGAAGTTCGGCTTGAGCATCACCTGGTCGGCCAGGCGGGATTCCACATCTGCCCGCACCAGCTCCAGCGCGTTGAAGACGTTGGTGCGGCGGTCCCCGCCGTGGACGAGACTGACTCGTGATTTCGACATCGTAGCCTCCTTGAGAAAGGTCGGACTTATTTCGTGGTGTAAAGGGAGGACACCGCTGGAGAGAAGGCGTGTTTCGGACAAGACGCATTTGGGGTGTCCCAGCATGAGTGTAATCGTGGTTTCCCGCTGTGTCAACAGTTGCTCAAGGCAGAGTATCCCCCATGTGATGGTATGTTTTGATCGTGACTGACCACTTTTGCGGCAACATGAGCTAAGATGCACGACAGGGAGGTTCACCAGGCACGCGGGCCATTCATAGAGAAAAGGTTTGACAAGAGCCGGTTCTTTGCCTACTGTATCGACACGACTTATGAGATTCGGAGTACAAGGTATTGAGTAGACGCACGAGACTTCGCCAACGAATTCTCGAAGGCCGCTCGGATGCAAATATCCGATTTGACGAGTTGTGTGCCTTGTTGTTGAGATTGGGATTCGTCGAGCGCGTACGGGGTAGTCATCATATCTTCAGAAAAGAAGGGGTGACCGAAAGACTGAATCTACAACGCGATGGCAGCAATGCCAAACCTTACCAGGTCAGACAGGTTCGTCAGGTCATACTGAAGTATCAGTTGGAGGAGGAGTGATGTACAAGTACGAAGTCATAATCTACTGGAGCAATGCTGACGACACTTTCGTGGCCGAGGCGCCAGAGCTTCCCGGGTGCATGGCTCACGGTGATACGCAGGAAGTTGCGCTTCAAAACATCAACGAAGCGATGGCTCTCTGGATCGACACCGCGCGTGAGTTTGGCGACCCCATACCGGAACCCAAGGGGGAGCGCCTGATGCTGGCATGAGCCGGTGATCTCGATCTATCCCGTTCTCCGGGTTTTGCCTCTGTTTTCTGTGGTTGCGAACCCTTACGAACGGGGCCCACGATACGAAACTTTGCAAGGAGAAACAGAATGGACAATTTGGAAGCCAAGCTGGATCAACTTGAAAAAGACGGCTTCATTACCGTCGAGAACGCGCTCACGCCGGAAGAAACCGAGCACGTCCGCCAGCGCATCAATCATGCGCGGGCGATGGGCTGGGAAGAGGGGCTGAACGCCGTCGGCAATATGTGGTTCGATACGCTCCTGGACCGCGAGCCGGAGACCTATGCGCCCCTGGTCGGCCATCCCAGCATCCGCCCGATCCTGGAAGGGATGATGGGGCGGCAGTGCCAGCTGCGCAGCTTCCGCGCCCACATCAACCCGGGACCCTACCTCCAGGAGTGGCATCTCGATTTCTACGGCTACTGGCAGGAGAAGCGCGAGCTCGGCCGCGCCCGCCTGGCGGTGCAGCCGGTGGGTGTCAACACCACCTTCTACTTTCAGGACAACGGGCCGGACCTGGCCCATTTGAAGTTCGTCAAAGACGGGCACAAGAGCGAACCACCCCACCTCGACCCCATGGACCGGCCCCAGTTCGAGGCCTGGTGCGAAGAGCAGGAGCACGTCATCCTCTATCCCAAGGCGGGCGACTGCATCATCTTCATCAACCACATCCCCCACCAGGGCGCCAAGCACCAGGAACACATCGAGCGCAGCAACGTCGTCTGCCACTACCAGTTGACGCCGATGTACGAGGGGATCTGGCACGTGTCGACGCCGCGCGGGTACGACGGGACATTTCCGTTCGCGGAAGAACGCAGGCCGTGGACGAAGGGGTAGCGGCGGCCGGTACAGCCGCCAGCAGCGTCGGTCCAGTCCCGCTTCTATTCTATATGGGCGTAGTACGCTTTGCCTTCGCCAAGCGCATTAAGACGCTGCGCGAGGTGGTCGAGGGGCTCTGGCGATAACGGGCTGAAGGTTTCATTTACTCTGCTTCAACACCTACCCGCGCCATCACAGTAGGGCGCGACCAAGCGAATCGTCCCCACCGATTCCATCTCGACCGGCGTTAAGGCGCTTCTTTCCTTGGAAGAACGTCCAGTGAGCCGATCTCTATTCTCGTAGCGTCCAGATTCAGAGGCTTGAGCGGCTCGTGCGAACTGTCAGGGTAATACAAGCCGGCAATGAGGCGATAGCTTCCGGGAGGCAGCGACTCAGGAACGGTAAACTTGTGCGTTGAAGTGAGGAGCTGGCCGATTTCCCATCGCTGAAAAGGAGTGTAATCCCCTCCGGGATTCACATCGGCCTGTGTTACGCTCAGGCCCGTTTCGTCTACCAAGTGAACAAATGCCCTTACCGGAGTTGGTGCGCCAGTAACCATCCAGTACAGCTGGACGGGCGCCACTTCCCCTGCATGGGTTGGGGGGGGTGATTCGCGCACGGCTTCAAGCAGGATGCCACCATAGTTGGCTTCTACTGGCGTCACATTCCAAGTTCGCGAGGTCATGCCGGAGGATACAACTACAATCACAGCGCCAAAGACAAGCCACGCGGCTGCAGGCAGAGCATCGCGGTAAGGAGGAAAAGCCGTTGTGCCCGGCCCCCTGCCTCTTCGCCTGGAAACCACAGGGAGAATTATCAGGAGGAGCACCACCAACCAGCCCAGCGCCGTAAGAGCGCGGCCAATCCAGACGGCTCGGGTGGCGCCCCAGTCGAGAACAAGCTCGTGGTTTCCAGAGGGAACTTTCACGCTGACCAATGAAAGTCTACCCGCAGGCTCGACCGGCACTCGATCTCCGTCTATCGTCGCCTGCCACGCGGGATAGAAATATTGGTGAAAGAGAAGACGAAAGTCCTGCTCTGTCGAAACAATGAACTCCTGCCGCAAGAACCCGGCACGGGTGGGTAATACTTTCACCGATCCCAGGTATTCGGACCCCTGGAGCTCGCCGTCAGGTAGAACATTGTGAAAAAGAGGGTCGGTCTCTACCCAGGAGGGCCTGAACTCTTTAGGCCAATGCCGGTCCCACTTGTAGGTCATGCGCCGGAGAGAAGTGGCTGAGAGATCCGGGTAGTCCGCGCCCTTTTCCGTCGGGTAACTAAGGCCGCCAACTGAATAATAGACGACAAATGTCGTTGAAAGGGCCAATGCCGTCGTGTAGGCCCAGCCTGGCAACTTTCGCCAAAACCTTAAGGCCTCAAGAGAAGCTGCTACCAGCAGCGATGTGCCGAAACCTGCTAAGACCAGAAATCGCCAGGTGAACTGCAGCTTATCGAGGACTCCCTCGGCAGCGTGCCACAGCCACTCGCTGCCACGAGTCGTCATCCATATTGAGAAGATAGTCGTAACAAGCGCAACCAGGGCAAAGATGCGGAATCGCGCTTCTCTTGACGCGAAGGCACAGAAGAAAACAGCGATTACAACCGGAATAGAATAGACGGGAACGGGTCTGGCGGGCGCCCATCTGTATTCGTACTGCATCGGAAATCCAAGGTCAAATATGTAGCCCCAAAGTCCGAAGCTCCTCTTCCAATGGCTCATCGTGTATCCCTGGCCAGCCTGAGTCCACTTAAATTCAGCCAAGAGCGGAACGGTGTACCATGCGCTCAACAGCGCGCCGCAAGCCATTGCGATAGCTACGATGACGAATACCCGGCCCGCGCCGTTGTATTCGCTACGGCCCTTAAGGAATGGGAAAGACAAAATACCTACAGCAAGAATCGAGATAGCAGTCATGAGTGCAGTCAAGGAGTGCGTAACTACCAATGCTGCAAATGATAGCCCGGCCAGAATAAGCGAAATCCTTCGCCTGGAATCGTCAAAAAGCAATGCCTTTGGGAGCGAGAGGAGTTTTACTGCGTGGATTCCACGTGACGTTGCAACTTGAAGCGCGTACATTGCGAAAGCGGGCAGCCAGGCGAAAGCGAACAGCTCCGGAAAGGCCCCGCGGAAGAACAGATTGAACAGTCGATAGGGATACAGCTGATAGCAGAGCACACAGATTATCGCAGGCCAAACCGTTGCAAAAAGCCTTGTCAAGCCAAACATCCACCACGCAGAAAGTGCGAATCCTACAGCGATAACAATCCTTACACTTGTCAATACATCCAGCCCCACGACGTGCAAGAATGCTGCCGACAGATAGAATGCGGGCGGGTAGAAGTTCAGAACCGGGTCGCCGTACCCGTATGAGGATTCTGGAAACCACCGCGGGTAGATGACGCCGTCACGCAGCGCTTCACCAACCGTGAGGACGCGGTAAAAGTGCACCATCCCGTCATCAGTTTCGGTAGGCCACTCAGATGTCCATACCATCAGCACTATGAAAGAGAGTAGCGCCAGTGTGAGCCCAATGAACAGGTCACGATGTCGTTGCGCTCCTACTGCCATGCTGGTTAACAGTTGCACAGTTCCGCTCAATTCAGTTGTTCTGACTTATGGGGCCTTTTGCTTGATGGCGTTTGAAACATGCCTTCTGGTGAGAAAGCTTTGAATCCCGCCGCCGGCAAGACAGGACCAACCGAATGATAGCGTACCTTGACGACTTCTGTCTATGGATATATGTGCCAGCCACTGGAAGGTCATTGGGGACGACCGGGGGACAAGCCAGTGTGTAGCGACTATGGACTGATAGCCATCTGTCTCACCGGTGAATGTCTACGTTGGGAGAGGGAAACAGAGCTGCTTTGTCATATACAGGCACATCGGGATAAGTTGCCCGTCTGGCGGTGCAGCCGGTGGGCGTCAACACCACTTTCTATTTTAAGGACGACGGGCCGGACGTGGCCCACCTGAAGTTTGTCAAAGACGGGCACAAGATCGAACCACCCCACCTCGTCCCCCTCGACCGGCCCAAGTTCGAGGCCTAGTGCGAAGAGCAGGAGCACGTCGAACGCAGCAATGTCGTCTGCCACTTCCAGTTGACTTCGGTGTACGAGGGGATCTGACACGTGTCGACGCCGCGCGGTACGACGGGACGTTTCCATTTGCGGAAGAACGCAGGCCGCACTTGAAGGGGTAGGGGTGGCTGTATCAGCCACCGGCAGCGTCGGTGCAGTACCTCTTTCTGTGATACTATTGTGCGACGATGCTTGTCCTTCATGCGCATGGGCGCTACTATCATCTGGTTTTACTAGAGGCGGCGCGTGGGAAAGCGGACTGAAAATCCAAACCGGAGGTGCTCATATGATTGGTGAGAAGCCGCGGTTAAAGCTCACATACACAGACTACCTCACTACACCTGAAGACAAGCGTTACGAACTCTTGGACGGTGAACTGTTAATGACCCCCGCGCCCAACGAAGTACACCAGAGAACGCAGGCAGAATTGGGTTATCATCTGATGACCTTCATTAAGGCCAACGGTCTGGGGCGCATCTATTATTCCTCCACGGATGTCGTGCTCTCGGATATCGACGTAGTGCAGCCTGACCTCTTGTTCGTCTCCACCGAGCGAACGCACATCATTACCCCGGACAATATACAGGGCGCCCCTGACCTCGTAGTTGAGATCCTCTCCCCCTCCACAGCCGAGCGGGACCGAGGATATAAGCGTGCGCTCTACGCGCTACACGGCGTCAAAGAGTACTGGGTCGTGGGCACAGACGCCGGCGCCATCACTGTTCTGTTGCTGGGAGACGAGGGATATGAGGTCGTTGACACGTTCGGCGAAGGCGACACGCTGACTTCACCCACGCTTGCCGGGTTCAGCCTGAAGGTGGATGAGATATTCGGGTCGTAGTCACGGCACATCTCCAAATACCGACTCCCCATGAAAATCACAGACATCCGCGCCGTCTATCCCAACTACCGCCAACCCCTCGGCGGCTGGCGCCCCTACTTCTGGCAGATCGTCGTGCGCGTCGAGACCGATGCCGGTGTCAGCGGCTACGGCTATGGCGGCGGCGGTGTGGCCGCGGTCGAGGTGGTTAATCGCCACCTGCGCGAGCTGCTGCTGGAGGAAGCCTGCGACAGCCCCGCCGACATCGAGCGCTTGTGGGACAAGCTGTACGCATCCTCGATCCCTTACGGACGCGGCGGCATCGCCATCATGGCGCTCAGCGGTATCGACATTGCCCTATGGGACCTTCTGGGTATGGCCGAGCGGCAGCCGGTGTACGCGCTGCTGGGCGGCACGTCCGCGCCCCGTATCCGTGCCTACGCCTCCGGCGACGATGCGGAATGGTTCGCCGAGAGCGGGTTTACCGCGCACAAGGTGCCCTTTGGCGGTCCGCAGGGCGCCTCCGCTTTGGAACGCGCGGCGGCCGCTGCGGAAGAGTCTCGCCGGCATCTGGGCGCGGACGCGCTTCTCATGTTCGACTGTTACATGGCCTGGGATGCCGCGGCGACGCGGGAGATGGCGCGCACGCTGGCGCCTTACGACATCTACTGGTTCGAGGACGTGCTGACGCCGGACGACCTGGACGGGCTGGCCGCGCTACGGCCGCAGATCAAGCCGATTCAGCTGGCGGGGGGCGAGCACGACTTTACGCATCACCGCTTTGCCGACATCGCCCGCGCCGGCGCGCTCGACATCTGGCAGCCGGACGTGACCTGGTGCGGCGGCGTCACCGCGACGCGGCGCATCGTCGAGCAGGCGCAAGAGGCCGAGGCCACCGTAGTCCTGCACCGGGGCGGCGAGCCGTGGAGTCTGCACGTGATCGCGGGAACGGCGTGTGAAGAGCTGGGCGAACTGGTGCTGGGCAACCGGCGCAGGACGCAAGAGGAACTGTGGCTGGACGCGCCGCAGCCTATCGACGGGTACCTGACCCCCATCGACGCGCCCGGTTTTGGCCTGCGGCTGAACGAAGCGCTTCTGGACTGAACGCCGCGCCTACACCAGATAGGGAATCGTCATCGGTCCTTCCGGCAGCACCGCGACCGGCGCGCCGGGACCCAGATTGGCAACGGCCGTACTGATGTGTTCGTTCAGGTCGGCGACCGGGGTGAGGCCGGCGCGGGACACGGCATCGGGCTCCAGCTCACTGTAGATCGCCACCTGCGCGCGCAGCGCCACCTCGGCGAACTTCTGCACCTGCCACTGATCGAGCATGTGAAAACCTGGACGGAAGATCGTCTCCAGCATTGCCTGCGGCGAACTGTGTTCGTAGAGCAGCTTGGTAAAGTTGCCGTGCGCGGGGAAGCCGTCGTTACAGCGGGCGGCCACGATCATCTCGCCGTCGTCCTCGATGATCTCGGCGGCGGCGCACATCCCCTTCACCGACTGGTAGAGGTTCTGGTCGAGGGGAAAGCCGCTGTTGGTGGTGATCACGAGCGGGAAGCTGCGGTCGACGGCAGCCATGGCCGTCTCCTTCGCATAAAGACAGCCCTCTTCGTGCGCGACGATGACGTCGCCGCAGAAAAAGCGGGTGATCTGGCGCTTGTGATTGAGGGTGACATTCACCAGAAAATCGACCGGCAGGACCGACCCGTTGGCGCGGATCTGCTCCTGGGTCGGGTTGCCCGCGAGCACGCCCCACTTGCTCTGCGGATGGCCGATCATCTCGGCGCGGTGGTAGTGCATAATTGAAGCCAGGTCGGCCACGCCGGGGAAGACGGCCTTGTAGCCGCCCGAAAAGCCGGCCATGAAATGGGGCTCGATGAATCCGACGAGTATGCGCCGGTCGGCGTCCGCGTACTCGCGGTTCATCATCAGCGGGCCGTGACCGTCCTGCCCGGGCCGCACGACCGCCATACTCTCTTCCTCGTAGGCGTTGTGGTTGATCACGCGCAGCCGCCGGTAGACCGCCTTCCCCACGATCTGCTCAAGCTCTTCCGCCGTGTTGGGCCGGTGCGTTCCGGTGCCGACGACAATGGTGACATTCTCCTCCGGCACGTGCGCCAACTCCGCCATTATCCATGGGAGCAATCGCGCCGAGGGCAGCGGACGGGTGCCGTCGGCGATGACGATGGCGACGCGCTCGTGCGCGCCGACCGCCTCGGCCAGGGGGCGCGCGCCGTTGGGTCGCCGCACCGCTTCCCGGAACGCGGCCTGCTCGTCGGGCAGCCCCTCTACGAAGCGCGGGCGGATGATGGTCGCGTTTTCGGTCGGCAGCTCGGCTGTCAGCCCATCCTGGCCGTATTGGAGATGGATTTGCATTGTCAGCACCCGTTCTTTTCTACAGTGATCAGTGGTGAAATTACAGTGGAAATTGAGTAGTCCTGCTACTATCCACTACCCACTAACCGCCGGTGTTCGTCTCCCCTTTGAGTAGCGTAGAATACGCATCTCGTGTATTCTAGCCTTCTAACGATGAGGCGGCAAGGGATACGGAACCGCTGGTTCGTGGTGTGTATTTTCTGTGGTCAATTGTCCTCTGCAGTACCTGGGTCAGGGATATGCGCACGTACAAGGCGATCCTTCACGATGACCAGATCGAGTGGCTCGAACGTCCTCCTGAAACATCGGGGGCCTTGCAGGTCTATGTTACGTTCCCAGAGGAGCAGGATTCTGAATTCTCGTCTAACCGAGGGAAATTGATGGCCGAGGTGTTGGCGGAGCTTGCACGAAGAGACACATTTTCCACGATTCCCGACCCCGTTGCCTGGTAAAGGGAGCTCCGGGCCGAGCGCGCCTTGCCTGACCGGGATGTATAATGCTGTACACACTCCTCATTGAAATCAGATGAATTGCTTGTGGAAAGCCGCACAATGACACAGTTGAAGCAATACCCACACTCGGTTATCGAACAGGATGGAACGACCTACGCGCTGGCACGCGACGGCAGGGACAAGAAGCTCTGCGTGCAGGGCGATACCACCGGCTTCAGCGGCGATATAGCGAACGGGATGCTGCTCTGTCCGCTGACCGCGGCGAACGCGGCCGTGCTGCGCGGGCGCCTGGCCTGGCTGAATCCGGTGCCGCTGGGCGTGGAGACTTCCTTCGGTTTCGGTGACCGGTTGGGCGCGGCCACGCCCGGCCACATCCGCTCGGTCGAGGGCACCGGCATTGCGCCGATCTTTGCGCAGCAGTCGGTGCGCGAGAACGACCGCATCGGGCGCACGCCGCAGGAGGTGGTGGATGACGCCATGTGGGGCGTGGTGCAGATGGGTTGGCGCGACCCCTGGGGCGCGGACGCCGACCATGTGAAACTGGTGAGCGACCTGCCCGCGTTCGTCGCCGCCGGCTACACGTTTTACACGATCGACCCCAGCGACCACGTCGACAATGACGCCGAGACCGACTCGCTGCCGGCATTGCGCGCCAAGGTCGAGGCGCTGCCCTGGGCGCGGCTGGATACCGACCTGGACGCGCTGCGCGCCGACTATCTGGCCGCCCCCATCGAACTGGCTGGGCTGACGCTCACCTTCAGTGAAGAGAGTCTGCTGCGGGCGCTGGCGAAGTACGGACGCGCCATCGTCCACACGCTGGATATCGCGGCCGCGCTCGATCAGCGGATGCACGGTACGCGCTATGACCTGGAAATGTCGGTGGACGAGACCGAGACGCCAACATCGATCTACGAGCACTACTTTATGGCGCACGAACTGTTGCGGCGGGACCTGCCGGTCGTCAGCCTCGCGCCCCGTTTTGTCGGCAAGTTTCAGAAAGGGGTCGACTATATCGGCGACACCGCGCCGTTCGAAGCGGAACTGATCAAGCACGCCGCCATTCTGAAGCATTTCGACGCCTACAAACTGAGCGTCCACACCGGCTCCGACAAGTTCAGCATCTACCCGCTGGTCGCCAAATATGCCGACGACCGGGTTCACGTCAAGACGGCCGGCACGAGCTATCTGGAGGCGCTGCGCGTCATCGCCGACCTTGACACATCCCTCTTCCGCCAGATTCTCGACCACTCACGAGACCGCTTCGAGACCGATCGCAAAACCTACTTTCTCGACTGCCAGCCGGACAAGGTGCCCGCCAACGCCGACCTGTCCGACGCAGACCTGCCGGGACTGTTGGAGCAGTTCGACGCCCGCCAGCTGCTGCACGTGACATTCGGCTCTAACCTGGACCGCTTCGGCGCGCAGATTCACGGCCTGATCGCCGACCACGAGGAAGCCTACGAAAAGGTGCTGAACACCCACTTCACCCGCCATCTGACGCCCTTCGCCAACGGCGCCGCGGCTGACAGCCGGTGAACAGCATTAACCAAGGAGAAATACATGGCAGCAATACAGGAAAAGCCATCCCTGCTTGAACAGGACAGACGGCAGCTTCACCCTCTGCACCACCCGTCCCAGACCGAGAATCCGATCATTGTCGAGCGTGCCGAGGGTGTCTGGCTACACACCACCGACGGCCGCAAGATCCTCGATGCGATGGCCGGTCTCTGGAATGTCAATGTCGGCTATGGCCGCACGGAACTGGCAGAGGCCGCCTACGCGCAGATGAAAGAGCTGGCTTATACCTCCAACTTCGCGGGCATGACCAACCTGCCCGCCAGCGAGCTGGCCTACAAGCTGTCCGGCTACGCCTACCCCAGCCTCAAGACGACCTTCTTCACCTGCGGCGGCTCTGAAAGCAACGACACCGCCTTCAAGACGGCCCGCTACTTCTGGAAGCGGGAGGGGCAGCCGGACAAGGTCAAGATCATCTCCCGCCGCGAGTCCTATCACGGCATCACCCTGGCCACCACCAGCGCCACCAGCGTTCCCCGCTACCACAAGATGTTTGGCCCGCTGGTGCCCAACTTCATCTACTGCCACGCACCCCACCCATACCGCTACGAGGGCGACCTCCAGGATGGCGAGACTGTGGGCGAGGCCGCGGCGCGCGATCTGGAGGAGACGATCCTGCGTGAAGGGCCGGAGACGGTGGCCGCGGTGATCGCCGAGCCGGTGCAGGGCGTCGGCGGGGTATTCGTGCCGCCGGACGACTACTTCCCCCGTGTGCGCGCCATCTGCGACAAGCACGACGTCCTTCTGATCGCCGACGAGGTGATCTGCGGCTTCGGGCGCACCGGCGAGATGTTCGCGCTCAACCGCTACGGCATCGAACCGGACATCCTCGCCTTCGCCAAAGGGATCACCAGCGGTTACCTGCCGTTGGGCGGCATCCAGATCAACGACCGCATTCTCGACGCCATGAACAGCGCGCCGCAGGACGAGGCCTGGCTGCACGGCTTCACCTACTCCGGCCACGCCGCTTCCTGCGCGGTCGGGCTGCGCAACCTCGCCATCCTCGAGGATGAGAAGCTGGCCGAACGTTCGGCAGAGATGGGCGAGCGGCTGCGCAGCGGACTGTCCAAGTTGAGCGAATTCGGTAACGTGGGCGACGTGCGCGGCCTGGGCCTCCTGTGCGCCGTCGAATTCATCAAGGACGAGGAGACCAAAGAACCGGACAATGAACTGGCCATGAGCCTGCAGAATGCGACCGCGGCGCGCGGCGTGCGCACACGCGCCCTGAACGGAAGCCTGGCCTTCTCGCCGCCGCTGGTCATCAACGAAGAGGAGGTCGATCAGATCGTCGACGCCATCGGCGCCGCGCTCGACTCGATGTCTGAATCATGACCTGTGTGATTGGGTGCGAGAACGCCAAGAAAGTCGGTAGCTTGTGGCAAGAGACGAAACGAAGAAAGACCTGGAGGAGATTCGCCAAATCCTGCGTTCCCACCGGTCCGAACTGAAGAATCGGTTCCACGTGGAGGAGATCGCCCTCTTTGGCTCCTATGCTCGCGGCGAGCAGACTGACGCCAGCGACCTGGACATTCTGGTCACATTGAGCGCCCCTCTGGGCTGGGAATTCGTCGACCTGCACGACTATCTGGAGGAACTGCTGGAGACAGAGGTAGATGTAGTTACACGCGGCGCTGTCGACAGAAAGCCCTTGCTTCGTCAATACATTGAAAAAGACCTGATTCGTGTCTGAACGGTACAGCCACCCTTCCCTCCACCTTGGAGTATCGTAATGTCATCCGAGAACACCCCGACCCTGGTCGGTACCGCCCCCTATTTCAATGTGCGCAATCTGGCTGCGTCGCTCGATTACTACTGCGATGTGCTCGGTTTCGCCCGGCCCCACCTTTGGGGAGAGCCGCCGACATTCGCCATGCCCTTTCGCGACGGCTTCATCTTCATGCTCAAGCAGGTGGGCCCCAAGCATGAGATTGTCCCCAACCGGGAGCGGGGCGGCTACTGGGACGCCTACGTATGGGTTAAGAATGTGCGGGCGCTCCATGCCGAATTCGAGGCCAAGGGCGCCGAGTTTGCCTACGGCCTGACGCACCAGCACGAATACGACAACATCGAGTTCGCCGTGTATGACCCGGACGGCCACTTCATCGCCTTCGGACAGGGAATCGAGGACGAGGAATGATTACACCAGCGACGGCGGACCGCAGCGCCAACGGGGATACCGGCTCGCGGCGCTTCTCCATCGGCGCCGGGCGTGACATGAACAGCAGGACCTGCGTCGCGCTGTGACCGACACCATAGTCCTACTATGTCCCTGGATTCTCCAATGCCACCCGAAAATGCCCCGACCCTGATCGGCTCCGCCCCCTATTTCTTTATACGCGACCTGGATGCATCCCTCGACTACTACTGCGATGTGCTTGGTTTCACACGGCCCCGCCTGTGGGGCGTACCGCCGACATTCGCCATGCCCGACCGCGATGGCTTTATCTTCATGCTCAAACAGGTCGAGGACGTCAGAACGATCACGCCCAACGAGTCACGGGGCGGTCTCTGGGACGCCTATGTCTGGGTTCGGAATGTGCGGGCGCTTTTTGCCGAGTTCGAGGCCAAGGGCGCCGAGTTCGCCTACGGCCTGACGCACCAGCACGAATACGACAACATCGAATTCGCCGTACGCGATCCCGACGGTTACGTGATCGCCTTCGGGCAAGGAGTCGAGGACGAGGAATGACCACAACAGCCACGTTGGACCGCAGCGTCAACGGGGATACCGGCTCGCGGCGCTTTTCCATTCTCGCCGGGCGCGACATCAACCGCGAGACCTACGTCGAAGAGTGGGCCGAAGCCGGTCTGACCGTCGCCGACAGCCCTTATGACCCGCAGCCGTCGCTGCGCATCGTCGACGGGCAGGTTATGGAGATGGACGGCAAAGAGCGGGCCGACTTCGACGCGCTCGACCGCTTCATCGCCGATCACGCGCTGGATCTGCCGGTCGCCGAAGAGGCGATGGCGACCCCCTCGCACCAGATCGCGCGCATGCTGGTCGACATCAACGTGCCGCAGCCGACCATACGACGCCTGGCCGACGGCTGCACGCCGGCCAAGCTGTGCGAGATCGTGCGCCACATGAACGTGCTGGAGATGATGATGGGGCTGGGCAAGATGCGGGTGCGCAAGACGCCGGCCAACCAGGCCCATGTCACCAACTGGCGCGAGAACCCGGCGCTGCTGGCCGCGGACGCGGCGGAGGCGGCGCTGCGCGGCTTTGCCGAGATCGAGACGACTGTGCGCGTGGCGCGTGCCGCGCCCCTCAATGCGCTCGCCATTCTCGTCGGCTCGCAGACCAGCCGCGGCGGCGTGCTCACCCAGTGCGCGGTCGAGGAGGCGTTCGGGCTGCGCCTGGGCATCAAGGGGCTGACCTCCTACGCAGAGACGCTATCGGTCTACGGCAGTGAGCGCTCCTTTGTCGACGGCGACGATACGCCCTGGTCGAAGGCCTTTCTGGCTTCCGCCTACGCCAGCCGCGGCATCAAGGTACGCTTCACCTCCGGCACCGGCTCCGAGGCGCTGATGGGCTACGCCGAGCAGTGCTCAATGCTCTATCTGGAGGCCCGCTGCCTGCTCATCACGAAGGGGGCAGGCAGCCAGGGCGTGCAGAATGGCTCCATCTCCTGTATCGCGCTGCCGGAAGCGCTGCCAGGCGGCGTGCGCGGCGTGCTGGCCGAGAACCTGCTGGCGTCGATGCTGGGGCTGGAATGCGCGTCCGGCAACGACGCGCTGGCCTCCCACTCGGCTCTGCGCAAGACGGCCAAGCTGATGCTGCAAATGATCCCGGGCACCGACTTCATCTGCTCCGGCTACAGCGCCATCCCCAAACAGGACAACATGTTCGGCGGCGGCAACTTCGACGCCGAGGACTTCGATGACTGGACCGTCATCCAGCGCGACATGCAGGTGAACGGCGGCATCCGCCCGGTAAAGGAAGCCGATGCCGTCGCAGCCCGCCGCCAGGCCGCGCAGGCGCTGCAGGCGATCTACGCCGAGCTGGATTTCCCGCCGATCGGAGACGAGGAGGTGGAGGCAGCCGCACTCGCCCACAGCAGCGAGGATATGCCGGAGCGCGATATGGTGGCCGACCTGGCCGCGGCCGACCGCTTCCTGGAGGGGACGGCCAATCTGTCAGACGTCGTACGCGCGCTGCACCGCAGCGGCTTCGAGCAGGCTGCCGCCAATCTGCTCGAGATGGGGCGTCAACGGGTGGCGGGGGACTACCTGCAACCCTCGGCGATCTTCGCCGACGGCTTCAACGTGATCAGCGCCATCAACGACAACAACGACTACACAGGGCCCGGCACCGGCTACCGCCTCGAAGGCGAGACCTGGGACGCGCTCCAGCGCATTCCCCAACAGAAGTCGCCGCGCGACTTTATCGACGCGCAGGTGGGGGAGCCGCTGCCCAACCTGGCCGAGATCAGCACGGCCAAGGTGGGCGCCTCCGCCAAAGAAATCGTGGTCGCGGTGGGGCCGGCCTATGGGACCTCGCTGGTGAAGACGATCGGCGAACTGGACCATGAGGAGGTGCTGGAAGCGCTGCTCACCGGTGTGGCCGAGGAAGAATTTTACGGCCGCGTCGTGCGGGTCTATCACAGCGCCGACTGTGCCGCCATCGGCCACGCGGGCGCGCGTTTGAGCGGCTCCGGCATCGCCGTCGGGCTACAGAGCCGCGGCACGACCGTCATCCAGAAACGGGGGCTGGCGCCGCTCAACAACCTGGAGCTGTTCCCGCAATCGCCCAGCCTGACGCTGGAGATTTACCAGGCTATCGGGCGCAACGCGGCCCGCTATGCCAAGGGGCTCAGCCCCCTGCCGGTCGGCGTCAAGGTCGACAACGGCGCGCGGCTGCGGCTGATCGTCAAGACGGCCCTGCTGCACCGCCGGGAGATCGATGACATACAGGAGAAGGCGCCCCAGGAGCTTTACTTCCGCTGGGAGCCGGATGTGTGAGGGCGAGGAGTGAGGGAAGAGGAGAGAGGAGTGAGAGAACTGCTCTCCCCGGCCTTGAGCGCAAGGACGCTGGATCATGACAGACGAAAGAAGTGAGGAGCGAGGAAATACCTCGCAGTCCTCGAACGGAGGCTATCCCCTCTACGCCAACCGGAATGACACTCTCGCCGCGGCGAGCGGGCGGCCCTTGCGTGATCTCTCGCTGCAGAAGACGCTGAGCGAAGATATATCCTCCGAGGACTACAGCATCAGCGCGGAGACGCTGCGCGCCCAGGCTGAAATCGCCCGCGGCGCCGGTTACCCGCAACTGGCGCAGAACCTGGAACGGGCTTCCGAGCTGACGGCCGTCCCCAACGACACGCTCCTGGAGATGTACGAGATGCTGCGGCCCGGACGCTGCAGCTTCGAGGAGTACGAGGCGCTGGCGCAGCGTCTGCGCGCTGAGTTCAACGCCGCGGCCACGGCCGCCTTTGTCGAGGAGGCCGCCAACGTCTATAGGGAACGCGGCCTGCTGCGCCGGGAACTGGAGTAGTTGTGCGACAGTTTTTAGTAGTTGCGAAAGGGCAACCTTGTGGGCCGGTGGGAGGCCGGGATTAAGGAAGCATGACGATGAGTGAGACGAGAGGGCCGAAGAAGACGGCCGATATGGGCCTTTTGCTTTTGGAGGATGCGGTTCTGCAGGTTTTGTGAGAGGTCTACCCGGAGGCTATGCCGGCAACCGAGATTCTCAACGCGCGGGGCATCTGGGACCCCCAAAGGGATTTCGGCAAGCATCTGACTGAAACGGTTATCAAGCGGCTGGAAAGGCAGGGGCTAGGGAGCGCTTCAAGGAAACGCGGACGCTGGACGACGTGGGCCTGGCGCGGCATGGCGAGATTGCGGTGCGGTAAGGAATTACCTGTCAGAGGAGACCTTATGAGCAAACCGGACAGCCTTTCGCGTGCGAGGCTGATTGGAAAGGGGGTGCTGGTCATGCTGTGTCTGATTGCTGCGGGCTGCACCTATGCGCCGCCGGTGGAGCAGGGCGGCAGGTCGGCGGAGCGATGTGTGGAGGAGGGGCGCGTTCTGAACGTCGGCTTCTACGCCTACTTCGCGCCCGTCAGCTACAGCGCCGACGGGGACCCGGACTCGGAAGGCTTTCAGACGCATCTCGGCTATGAGGCCGACCTGCTGACCGCCCTTGAAGCGATGGACGGCGCTGGATTCTCCTTTGCCCGCCACCCCATCGCCGTCTGGGACGACATCTGGCTGCAGGCCCGTACGCCGCAGTACGACATCGTCGGGGGCGGCATCACCATCCTGGACTCGCGCACCGTGGACGCGGCGGGCAGAAAGGCGGTCGTGTTCACTGCCGGGCACGTCGCCTTTCGCCAGTCGTTGCTCGTGCGAGCCGAGGACGAAGACCGCCTGGCTGGCTATGCCGATCTGACGAGCGGCGTGCGCGTCGGCGCACTGGCCGGGACCACCGGAGAGTTCCGCCTGCTCGAGCTCGTGGGCCTTGTGGACGCGGATGGCGTGCTGGCGGCCGGCGTGCAGGTGGAAACGCCGGCGGGCATGGTCGTTGCCGACGGCGGCCCAGACTATGTTATCACGGCCGCGGGCGAGTCGGACAGCCTGGCCGGGCGGCGGCATTTGCAGCCGCCTTCTGACGGCATGCCGCAGGTGGTCTACCTGGGCGATGAGACAGGTGAGACGGAACTCTTCGAGGCGCTTGAAAAGGGCCGGATCGACGCGATCGCGCGCGGGGAGATCGGGAACCGGGAAACGGCCTACGCGCGCGGCGGCGAATTTGTGGTTACCGCGCTCGACGAAGATGTGGAGTACGGCGGTTTTGCGCTGACTGCCGGGGATGAGGAGCTGGCTGCCTGCCTGCAGCGGAAGATCAACTGGCTGACCGACGACCAGAGGATCGGCTATGCAAACTGGCGGGAAGATGCCGGTGTGTTTATGCGGCGGGCGGCGCTGTGGAATGCGGCGGCGCTGACGCAGGAGGGAACTACTGATTCAAACGTGCCAAACGCAAGGCGGATTGCCAGTGACAGCTATGCAGAAGCTCGTGAACTTGATTCTTGCCACTATCTTTGGGATGGGACTGATGGCCCTGATGTATTATTTCTTTGATTTTGAACCGTCAGGTCTGATGGCCGTCATTCCACGTGCTTCGCCGTACCCCACGGCTACGTCCCCTTTTGAGTGAGGAGAGAGAAACATCCTCTTGGCCTCACTTTGGATCGCGAACGGCCCGAAGCTTGGTAGATATGTTTTCATTGACTGCGCCAACCTCGAAAGCTAGTGTTAATTGAGACCTACAACCGGATATTCATAGCCATGACCACCAACGACCCGCCGCAAGGCTTTCTGACCGGGCTCTGGCATATCCTGGGCGATCACCGCAAGCTGATGGCTCTCTCGATTCTCAGCGGGCTGCTCTTTTCGGCGACGACCCTTGTCCCGCCCCTGCTGGTGCGCCGCCTCATCCTGTGGATCACCGAAGGCGGCGGCTCGACCTCCGGCCTGCTGGCGATGACCGCGGTGTTGGGGATTGTCTATGTGCTGCGCGGCGCCGGCCGCTACTTCTACGGCCGCTTCTCCCACGTCGCGTCCTATGGCGTCACCACCGACCTGATGGCGCGCGTCTACCGCCACCTGCAGCAGCTCTCCCACAGCTTCTACAACCGACAGCGCACGGGCGCCCTGATCGTACGCTCCGTCAACGACATCGAAACGCTGGAGGACTTCATCGCCCACGGCGTGCCCGAACTGATTCTGGCGACCGTCATCCCCATCACCATGTGGTGTGTTCTGTTCTGGATCCACCCGTTGCTGGCGTTGCTGGTGGTGCTGCCGCTGCCGATCGGCGGCTATGTCATCTACCGCTACACCAGGGAGGTCCGCCGGATGTGGCGCCAGGTGCGGGCCGGCATCTCCGATCTGGTGGCCCAGGTGCAGGACAGCTTCTCCGGCATCACCGAAATCAAGTCCTTTGGCAAGGAGAAGGCGCAGGCGGCACATGTGGCGAGTTCGGCGGCCGACTACCGCGACAAAATCTGCGCGGCAAACAAAGTCTCTCTCTTGCCCTCGGCCGTAGTCGAGTTCTCCGGCGGCGTGGGTGTCGTCGTCGCTGTCTGGGTGGGCGGCAGCCTCGCTCTCGCCGGCACGCTGAATGTCGCCGACCTCTTCGTCTTCATCGCCTACCTGGCCTATATCTACCAGCCTTTCCTCAAGCTGGCCGACATCAGCGACACGCTGCACCGGGCCGGCGCCAGCCAGGAGCGCATCTTCGAACTGCTGGCGGTGCAACCGGAGATCAGCAGCCCGCCGGACGCGGTCACGCCCCAAATCTCCCGCTGGGACGTTGCCTTCCGCGAAGTTTCCTTCGGCTATCAGTCTGAAGAGGCGGTGCTGAACGGGATCGATTTCGAGATCGGCGCCGGCGAGATGGTGGCGCTGGTGGGCGCGACCGGCGCCGGCAAGACGACCGTCAGCCGCCTCATCCCCCGCTTCTACGATCCCCAGGACGGACAGGTCTGCATCGGCGGGCACGACCTGCGCAGCCTCGACCTGGAGTTCCTGCGCGCCAATGTGGCCTCGGTCATGCAGGATGTCTTCCTTTTCCACGGCACCGTGCGCCAGAACATTGCTTTCGGCCGCCCCGAGGCAACGGTCGATGAGATCGTGCAGGCGGCGCAGGCGTCCAACGCGCACGAGTTCGTCGTCGACCTGCCCGACGGGTACAACACGATCATCGGCGAGCGCGGCGTGCTCCTGTCCGGCGGGCAGAAGCAGCGCATCTCGATCGCACGCGCCCTGCTGAAAGACGCGCCGATCCTGATCCTGGACGAGGCCACCTCCTCGGTGGACACCGAGACCGAGTGGCTGATCCAGCAGGCGCTCAACCGCCTCACGCGCAACCGCACCACGCTGGTGATCGCCCACCGCCTCTCGACCATCCGCCACGCCGACAAGATCGTCGTGCTGGACAGTGGTCGCATCGTCGAAAGCGGCGCCCACGACGAGTTGATGGCGCGCGGCGGACGATACGCCCAGATGGTTGAGACGCAGAGCCTGGCGCGCTCCTGGCAGCTGAGCGGGCAGCCGGAACTGCAGCCGGCCGGCGACTAGCGGCCGGCGCTTCATTCTTGTCAGGCGCTTATATGCTTGCGACGTATTGACAGATCAGTATTCGGAGAGATCAAAAGGAGGCGTGGTCATGGGGTCCGCACTGGAAAGCAAATTAGAGATGGCGATGGCCAATCTGAACCGCGTTCACCTGGGCGAGGTGAATACGCCGCTGGAGCATCTGCCGCGGTTCAGCGCGGCTCTGGGCGGGCCGCAGGTCTATATCAAACGGGACGACCTGACCGGGCTGGCGTTCGGGGGCAACAAGACCCGCATGCTCGAGTACAGCCTGGCGGTGGCGGTGGAGCGCGGCGCCGATACAATCGTCTTCGGCGCGGCCGTGCAGTCCAACTACTGCCGCCAGCTGGCCGGGGCCTGCGCCAAGCTGGGTATCACGCTGTATCTGATCCTGCGGTCGGAGCGGGAGATCGACAAGACCGCGATCACGGGCAACAACCTGATCCAGCGGCTGCTGGGCGCGCATGTGACGGTGCTCTCAGACAACGACCGCGACCGCCAGCAGGAGGCGATCGCGGCCAAGGCTGAGGAACTACGGGCGGCCGGCCACAACGTCTACGTACCGCGGCAGGCCGATACCATTGACCTGGATGTCATCGCCTACGCCCAGTCCGCCCTCGAAGTGGTGCGGCAGAGCCGCGAGCAGGGCGTCGAACTGCAGCACATGTACGTCAGCGCGGCCGACACGACCCAGGCCGGGCTCGTTCTCGGATTAAAGGCGGTGGGAAGCCCGATGCAGGTGAAGGGGATCAACCCGTCATCCAAAAACGGCAACGAAGAGCGCATGGCAGAGATGGCGAACCAGGCCGCGGAACGGCTGGACCTGGACGTGACCCTGACCGCGGCCGACTTCGACAACGACGACTCCTTCGTCGGCGAGCGCTACGGCATCCCCACGCCGGAGGGGCTGGAGGCCCTGCGGCTGCTCGCCCGGACCGAGGGGGTCCTCACCGATCCGGTCTACACAAGCAAGGCGCTTTCCGGGCTTGTGGCGCACATCCGCGGGGGCGCCCTGCCGGCGCAGGAGCCGGTGGTGTTCGTTCACACCGGCGGTACGCCGGCCATCTTTGGCTACACCGACGAGATGGTGGCCGCGTTGGCGTGATGTGAAGCCGGAAAGCTGACGAGGTTCGTGGCAGCGGGGTAGGAAACCCGCGCTTTCACCCGCAGCCGCCTCTGCCTGACGATGGTGGCGAACGGGCCAGAGGGGGGGCAAGGCGTATGAACGGGGCCAATCCAGTTGTGGACCAACCGCAGGACAGAGATGCCCTGACTCTGCTCTTCATGTCCCTGGAAGACGCGCATGAGCCGCGCGGCCGGCTGCTTACGGGCGGCTGCCGGCTCGTTGGCGATGAAAGCCCTCCTGAAGGGCTGGAGGAGGACCTGAACGAATTCGCCCAGAACCTGGCGTTCACCAGCCTCCAGGAGCCCGACGGCACAATCCACGTCTGGTACAGTCTGCGGCGCAGCCCCGAGCGGTTTCTCGTCGAGCGGCTGAGCGCCGAACAGGCCAGCGCACGCAGCCATTCGGAGAGCGACAAAACCTTTAGCATAACACGCCCGGGCTGGGACCCCTCCAGGATGAAGTGGCAGGTCTGCTATGCCCGCACGCGCGATGGCATCCACTTCGAACGGCCGGACCTGGGCATCGTCGCGGACGCGAAGTCGCCCAACGTGTTGATCGACAATGGCGGCATCTTTTCGGTGATGCGGAACGACGAGGCGACCGATCTCAGTCGCCGCTACGCCATGATCCACACCGGCTGGGGGCCCGCGCACGCCGAAGGGACGTTGCCGGGGCATCATCCGGTCCACAACGCCGGCGCGGCCTTTTCGGCGGATGGTCTGCACTGGCAGGAGTGGGAGCACAATCCGGCCTTCCGCGACGGCAACGACGCCTTTTCGGCCATCTACGACCCGCGCAGCCGGAAATACCTTTGCTACCAAGCCGTAAAGCGGCCATTCCCAGCGGCGTTGCCGGACAACATCGGGCCAAACCAGCGCCGCGTGCTGGCTATCCGCAGCAGTGACGACGGCGCCCACTGGTCGCGCCTGGAGAACTTCATCGAACCGGATGCGGATGATCCCCCGGACCTCGAACTCTACATGTTTACCGTGTTCACCTACCGTGATCGCTTTGTCGGCCTTATGCGCAACTATGCCCGCAGCCCGCTCATGATTGGCGAACACGGGACTCATATCGCCTATGAATGGTGGGTGAGTCACGATGGGCGGCGCTGGCAGCGCCCGGCGCGCGAGATGCACGTGGGCGTGTTTACGACCTGCACGCCTTTTGTCGTTGATGGCCGCCTGTGCTTCCTCGAGTACAACACGATGCGGCGCTACAGCACGCCGGTCGACCGCATTACCTGGGTGGGGTCGCAGTCGAACGCCGAGTTTTCGTCGCGCCTGTTCAAGGTCCCGCAACGCCCCCTGACGGTCAACCTGCAGAGCGGCACGGGCACGCTGCTACCCGATCAGGCCTACGTGATGGTGGAGGTGCGGCAGCCGGACGGCAGCGCCATCGAGGGCTACGAGCGCGAAAGGTGTGTCCTCAGCGACGTGGATGGCGCCGCCCTGCCGCTGCGGTGGGGTGAGAAGGATACGGCGGGCCTTGCCGGGCGTGACGTCTGCCTGCGCTTCTACTTGCGCGACGCGCGCATCTTCGCTGTGAATGAGTCCTGATGCCGTGACAAGCGCGATTTGCCTGTTAATGCCACCGCCGACCGTGTCATCGAAGCGCACCGGTTGCTCGAATCCGATCCCGTGAAGGGCGGCCCGGCCGGCAGACCGGCCGCAGAGTACCTCTTTGAAACTTCATTCCGACTGTCTCTCCGTCGCTCCGCCGGCAAAGAACGGGCCGGGCGTCTCACCCCGCAACAGGTTGTCCAGATCGTCCAGGAACTCCAGGTAGGTGCCCTGCCAGCCGAAGTGATCCCAGAACCAGCCGTCATACGGGGACCCCACCGTGGCCTCGCCCTTGGGAACGCCGGCGTAACGGGCGCGCATTGCCTCGATCTGCGCCGCCTGCAGCCGCCCCAGTTTGTAGTCCAGGTACAGCCCGAAACAGTCCACAAAGATGCGCACGTCGTTCAGGTTGGCTTCGAGCAATCCGGCGACGTGAGCAAAGGAAGCCGGGTCAATCCTGCCTTCCAGTTGCTGCCACGCTGCCAGCACGCTTTCCATATGGCCGGTGGCTATGCGCTTCTCCGCCATCAACTCGGCGGCATAGGCGCCGGTTAATGGCATGCGGTGGAAAATAAGTTGGTGACGCGGGTCGTTGCGCAGCGCCTCGCGCTGGGCCTCAGGGTAGGCGTCGAGCGGCAACTCCAGGCCGAGGACCTTCTCGCCGACCCGGTCCATCCCTGGATGCAGGAGGTCCGTCCACACGCGCCACGGTCCGTTGAGCCGCGTATCAAGGTAGTTGTAGCGGGCAACATAACTGTGGCACTGGGTAAAGGCGCTGCGGCTGAACAGCGCGCCAATGGTGGCGGGATAGGTTTCGCGCAGGCCAGGCAGGAACGCCACCGCATCCGCGCCGTACTCCATCGTCAGCCATTCGCACAAGATTCCGTCCGGGGCAAGGTAGGGGTTCCAGCACAGCTTGCCGTAGGCGTACCAGTTGGAGAGGTTGAGCGGATGGTCTACGTACTGGGGATGTACGGCCATGTTGGCGTCACATCCCTCGTATCCCTTGTCCGCCGCCGTGCGAAAGTCCACGTGCCAGCGGTGCGCCATCGAGCACGGCAAAAAGTTCATGCCGGCCGAATCGCCCACCAGCGCGACCTGAAGCAGATAGGGCGAACGTTCTGCGGGCCGATTCCCGGTATGGTTCCAGATCGGGTGCGGGGGGTAAGGTGGGCGGAGGTCCCAGTAGTTGTGGCAGTGTGCGATCCGCACGTTTTCGGGAAGGTCATCCCCCCAGTCGCCATACATTTCCGCCTCCGCGCTGGCATGGGCGGCCTGGTCGGTGCCGGTGAGCCACATCAGATCGCCGCCGAGGGTGGCCACGGCGTCGCTGACCACGCGTATGCCTGCTAGAACACGCTCGCGCAGGGGCGTCGCAGCGCAGCGGTCGCAACCGTCTTCGTGAGGGCCAGGCGCCTCTTCGCCGGCGCCTCTCAGCCTGAAATTGCGCACCGTCGGCATAGCGACGGCCATACGCGCCACAAAGTCTTGCCACTGCTCACGGATATGATCCGAGTACGGACACAGCGTCACATAGTGGCCATTTTCGTCGGGAGAGGTGTAGTGGAGCGCCAAACGTATTGAGACGCCAAAACGATCCATAAACTGCGCGAACCGCTCGACCGGCTCGGCGCGTGAGAGCCAGCGTTCGAACAACGACCCTCTCGACGCGTATTGGGAGAACAGGGTGAGGCTGTTGACGCGCATGGCCAGCAGCCGCCGGGCGAAATCCAGGTACTCCGGGATCTCCTCGGGCCGCCGCATTTTGTCATAGTCCAGAATGCTGTCAAATGGCAGACACCAGACCATGCTGGATGGCGTCTCCCACATATCTAGGCTGCGCAGAGCAAAATGGGGGCCATCGGTCATCGTCATGATGGCCCGACCCAGACGGGCGCGGTCGATGCATTCCTGCACGCCATACAACACGCCGCGTCCATCGCCGCCCGTAATGTGCAGCGTCGCGGCGCTCTCCACGTCGATACAGAAGTGCTCCGGCTCCAGGTCGGTCGCGTTTGTGCTTAACAACGCCGTCACATCCCCCGCGTCTGCACCGATGGCCGGCTTCCTTGCCCCCAGTCTTTCGATCCAGCGTGCCAGTTCGACGGCTGCGGTGCGCACGCGCGGGCCGGCGTCGCGCGCCAGTCGGATCGTATCGATCGCCCTAATCTGCATCTGTGCCATGGCCCGGCTCCCGGTGTGCCCTCCTCGCTCGCGAAGCACGCGAGCAGCGACTTACTCCCAGATAAATACCGTGCCCGACAGTTCATGCGGGGCGTCGCGCAGGGTGTCGTAGACGCGTTGGGCCTCCGCCACCGGCACCACGTCCTGGAGCAGCGGCGCGATATCGACCTGGCCCCGGCGGATAAGCCGGCACAGATTCGTCAGATCATCGCGGTCATAGCCCGTGTTCTGTCTGATGGTAATCTCGTGCGCTTGACCCAGATTGAAGGTGTAGTTGACCTTAAAGCGGCCGCCGATGAGCAGCAGCCTGCCGCGGCTCTTGAGCGCGCGAATCAGCCGGTCCTCCATCCCCTCGACGCCCGCCACGTCGATGACTGCGTCGAAGGCGCCAGCGGCGATCTGTTTCTCCCAGCCGTCACCGGCGACGTCGAACACCGCCTCAGCGGCGCCGATCTGTCGCGCCCGTTCCAGCCGGCGCGGGTCGATTTCACAGACGGCGACGCGCGCGCCCATCACGCTGGCGATCTGCGCCGCCATCTGGCCGATAAAGCCCTGGCCGACGACGAGAACACGTTCGCCCATGCGCAGATCAGCGTGCCGGCAGGAGCGCATCGCCACACTGGACATGCCGAACAGGGCGGCGTGGCTGGGGTCAACGTCCTCCGGCAGTTTGATGAGCAACCCATCTTCACGCGTCACCACATATTCCTTGTGGTCGGCGTTGATATACACCAGGTCGCCGACGGCAAGCTGCGTAACATCAGGGCCGGTCTCGATCACGCGCCCCACGTGTTGATAACCCCACCCGGCCGGCAGGGCGTCGTCAGGGTGCGCATAGTTGCCGCCGACCAGGTCGTTGTGCTCGGTGCCGTTGGTGATGCCCGAATAGATCGTCCGGCTCTTGACCTGGTTGCCGGTGGGTCCGTGCGGCGCCGGCCAGTCGCTGACCAGGACCTTCTCGCGTCTCTTATCGGGCCGGAGTCTCGTCAATAACGCACGCATACAGCCGTCTCCGGGATAGAGGTCGCGCCTAGATTCGTTGCGCTGCCCACTGGATTCCGCGCAACACGGTCTCGCTAAAACCGGGGTTTGCCCAGGTCAGATTGTCATGGCCCGATTGGAAGCAAAAGACACGCGCACGCCTGTACCTCCGCGCCCAGGCGATGGCGCTCATGCTCCTGGGATGGTCCGCTGTCAACAGAATCTGGCTGTCCGTGCCCGGTTCATCCATCATGTATGTCTCGTCGGCCATCTCCCAGGCGTTGCGGCCCCTGGTGACCGGATGTTCGGGATCGGCGATCTCGATGCGCAGCGTCTGCTCGGGATGATGGCCGAAGCTGCGATCCTGGATACCGACCATCTCGCTCCAGGCGGGCCACTGCGGGTAGGCGAGGATGGAATGGTGCAGGAGGACGATGCCTTGCTCCGTCTCGCCCAGGTGCTCCAATGCAGTCCTGGGCCGTCCCGCGTACCACGGCCCGCCGTCGTCGGTGGGGCCCTCCATCAACATCGTGTAAAAGAGAACCACGTCGTAGCTGTCGCGCACGTTTGCGCGTGCAGAGGCAAAGTCGTCCATATGCTGGATATAGGCATCGACCCCCGCCAGGCCGCGGAAAAACCGGTGAAAGTTGAGCACGTCATAGCCATGGCCGCCGGTAATCACCGCGCATCGGATCAGATCCTTTGTCGTCCTGTCTTTCGCCATATTTGCTCCGGCGCTCGCCAGTGAAAAGGAACGCTGGGGACGGCGAATCCTTCCGTCCCCAGCGTCTTGGTCGTTAGACGGCGTACAGTCCGGATCGCACGCCGGTCAGATTGGGCGTGTCGCAGCTACTCTACTGCGCTACTGCACGCGCGACAGAGCGGAGTTGTACGCATCCACAATGTCCTGGGCGCCCATGCTCTCGATCGTGGAGGTGAGCTCGCCCCACGTGTCGTCATTGATTTCAATCTGCCCTTCGATCATCTGCTGGATCGTTTCAAGCAGATAGGTGTCAATCGGAGCGCCGAGGCTGGCGGCTGTCTCCGCCTCCTCTTCGTTCAGTACGATGGAAGGCAGGGGGTCGCCGTAGGAGCCGCTGGGATTGATGAACTGATCGTCAATCCATCTCCAGCCGTCCGGAAATTCCGGCGCCGGCCAGTCTGCCATCAGACCCCAGTGCGGTTCGGCCTCCGGCCACCATACGCGGGCGAGTGAGCCGATGTCATTGATGAACGCGGTTTCGTTGGTCATAGCGGGCGGGGACTCGGGGACCGCGCCGGCGCAATAGTGCTTTTCCTTCAGGCTCGGATGGCGCTGAATGGTGTCGGTATAACACTTGGTGCCGTCGGCGCGATAGGTCCAATCCACGCCCTCTTTGCCCTGGTATATCAGGAAGCGGCCCTCGGTGCTGAACAGGTAGTCGATCAGCCACACGGATGCTTCAATCTCTGCCTGGGAGGAGGAGCCCGAGATGACCAGAGGGTTCCCCAGCCAGACATTGGAGGGGGCGGGCCAGAGAATCTTTTCGCCATCGACCGTCAGCGACATGACGGGGTAGAACTTGCCCTGGTCAATGCCGGCATTGGCGACGCACGAATAGAAGTGCCAGCCCGTGTTCTCGAGAATGGCTCCGGCCTCGCAGGTGCCGCGCGCCAGCGCCTCCCAGTCCGGGTCGCTCATGGTCGCATACTCCGGATGCAGGACGCCGTTCTCCCACATCCAATTCATGAACTCGACCATGGTGCGGAAGCGGTCCATCAACGGGCCATACTCATACTGCTCGGTGTAGGGGTTGTAGTAAACGGTCAGGTCGGTGCCCAGCCATTTGGCCCAGTTGCCCGTATGGCCGGTGAAGCCGCTGCGGCTGGAGATGACAGGCTTGCCGCCCAGTTGATCTTTCAGGCACAACATAGCGCCCTTGAGATCCTCCAGAGTCAGGATGGCGTCCCAGTTGCCATTCCACCTGTCCTCGATGATCCCGCACTGCTCGATCAGGTCCGCCCGCAGTTGCAGCCACGGCCGCAGCTGGCGTAAGCGCCTGACCTGAGGCACGGCGTATATGTTGCCGTCGGGCGAAGTCATCAACTGCTCCATATCGGGCTGTCTTTCCATCTCGGCCGCGAGATTGGGCATGTCGCCGGCCTCGATGTAGGGGGTGAGCGATACGAACAGCCCTTGCGGACCGAACTCGTGCGCAATGTCCATCGGCGTCCCGGTCGCATCGGCCGGCAGGCCTAACTGCATGATGTCGGGCAGATCACCGGAGGCCAGGGTGGTGGCGATCCGCTCGCCCAGAAACTCGCGCGGGATCTGGCGGAACGCATAGCTGAAGCCGGTCCGGTCGGCCAGCAGCTGCATCGAGTAGGTCTCAGGCGTGATATCTCCAAAGACACCTTCGGGCGCGATCATCAGCTCCAGTTCGACGGCCCCGGAGGTCTCGGCGGTTCCGGGCGCCTGCGGAACGCAGCCCACCAGGAGCATGCTCAAAACAATGAGCACGCAAGCAGATAACGACAGGTTGAACTTCTTCATTTCCATCTCCTCTACTGTGTATAAGGCGGATGAATCGCAGACTCTATAGAGTACAGACTGTAGCCAAAGTACCACTCGATAAGACCACCTCCTTCCCTCGATTCGACGATAGCGCGCCCGGGGTTACCCCTTGATCGCGCCGACCAGTGTGCCCTGTACAAAGTACTTCTGGACAAAGGGATATACCAGCAGGATCGGACCCAAGGTTACGATGACGGTTGCCATCTTTACCTGCCTGAAAAACGCCTTCGCCTGCAAAGTGTCGGCGTAGTTCCCCTGCACCACCTCCCCGGTGGCTCCCCGTATCAGCATCCGCCGCAGCATGATGGTCAAGGGGAACTTTTCCGAGTTGTTGAGATAGAGCAGCGGATTGAAGAAGTCGTTCCAGATGGCCACGGCAACAAACAGCGCGATGGTCGCGAGTATCGGTTTGGACAGGGGCACGATGATCTGCAACAGGATGCGAAAATCGCTGGCGCCGTCCACGCGGGCGGCGTCCTTGAGCTCGCGCGGTATCGTCGAGATATTGGCCCGCACCAGGATGATAAACCAGAAGTTGAAGGCAACCGGCAGGGTAATCACCCAGATCGTATTCAGCAGTCCATAACTCTGGTAGGTCAGGTAGGTGGGAATCAGGCCGGCAGAAAAAAACAGCGTCAGCCCCAGGATCAGGCTGATCGGACCGCGCAAGCGAAAGCGCGGCTCCGAGAGCGGGTATGCCGCCAGCAGGCAGACTATCAGTGTGAAGGACGTGCCAAGCACGGTGTAGAGGATCGAGTTCCGGTACGCCCGCACCACTGCGTTCGCCCTCGCAATCGCCTCGTACGCCTCCACGTTGAAGCCAATCGGAAACAGCTTCACCGATTGCCGCCACACCGCTTCGCCGTCGCTCACCGAGATCGAAAAGACGTAGAGCAGGGGGTAGAGCATCAGGCAACTGAACACGATCAGGAACAGATAGTTCAGGTAATCGAACAACCGCATCTTTCTCAGGGTATGCACGGTCTACACCTCGCTACCACAGTCCCTCGCGGTCCTCATTGGTTCTCTTTACGATGTAGTTGGCCGCCACCACCAGAGCAAAGGCCACGACGGAGTCGAAAAACCCGATCGCCGCGCCATAGCTGAAGTCAAACTTTATCAACCCGCGGCGGTACACATAGGTCGCGATGACGTCCGAAACACTATAGGTGGCCGGCTGTTGCAGCAGGAACGCTCTCTCGAATCCCACCGAAACGATCGACGACACAGAGAGAATCAGCGTGACACTGATCACCGGCAGCAGTCCGGGCAGCGTGACGTACAGGATACGCTGCCAGCGCGACGCGCCGTCCACGATCGCGGCTTCATACAGTTCCGGTGGAATGCCTGTCAGTGCTGCCAGGTAGATGATCGAGCCCCAGCCGACGCCCTGCCACACGACGGAGCCAACGTACAGTGGCCGAAACCACGCCGACGAGCCCAGGATGCGCCACTTTTCGCCGGTCAGGGCAACCGCCATCTGGTTGACGATGCCGTCGGAACTGAAAAAGTCATACATCAGACCGACGATCACCACCACGGCGACGAAATGCGGCAGGTAGCTGATCGACTGGGTCACACGCTTAAAGAGGCCGTGCTGCTGTTTGACCTCGTTGAGCAACACCGCGAAAACGATCGGCAGCGGATAGGAGATCACCAGCGTCCAGAAGCCGAGCACGACCGTGTTTTTTACCACGCGGAAGAAAAAGGGGTCCTCGAAGAACTTGAGGAAATTCTCCAACCCCACCCATTCGCTACCCCTGACCCCGGCTACGATGTTGTAGTCTTTGAAGGCGATCTGCAGACCGTACAAGGGATAGAAGCGAAAGAGGAAAAAACCGACCAGTATAGGCAGGATCATCACATAGAGCTGCCAGTTATTGCGGATATCCCTTTCCAGCCGCCCGCGCCAGTCGTGCAGGCGTGAGCGGGGATCGGATATTTCCGGAACCAGCGCAGCGCCTGTTGTCACATCTTCTCGCATGGTTACACCTTGAAACTGCCAATGAGAATATGACTCTTGATATGCGCCTGCAGAGCTGTTGAGGGGTTGGCCTCAGGCAGGGCTTGATAACTGACTGGTTGCCGCGCTTACGGTCTCTTAGGTATGAACTATGAGGAAAAAAATGATGCTGCGGATTCGAATACAAGATGTCAGACATCGCATACTCGTGCGCAGTCTACTGGATCACCGATTCACTGTCAAGCAAATAAAATTTCCGGGTATATCCACGATTTGGGGTGGGAACAGTCTGGCGGGGAATCAGTGCCAGCGGTGGCTGGAATTGCTTACCGGCTCTTGGAAAGACACAGGGCAGGCACAAGGCCGGCACCTACGGGGATGTGACGGGACTGGCGGGACGTGGTCTGGCTAGATACTTTCGATTAGGCACCTGTCACCAATATCGACACCCGGTCGACCAGGCATGTTGTAGGAGAGGGGGCGTTGCGGGGGCGGAGCCCCCGCACAAGGGAGGGCCGAATAGGCCCGACCGCCCAGAAATGCAGTGATCAGTAGTTAGTGGCTTAGCAACTGGTTGGGATGGGAGTGAGGACTGGTTCCGTCAGTCGACCGGATTCAATTTCCCTTCATAGAGAAGAGCGTCGCGTTTTGTCGCCCGGAACCTGGGCGTTTCGCCGTTCAGTACGGCGATGGCATCCTTACAGGCATCGGTGAGACAGCGGCGATGGCAGAACTCTGTGCCGCCGGCGATATGGGGTGTCGCCAGCACGTTCGGATGGCGCCGAAACCAGGCATCCTCGGGCGGGGGTTCAGGGGCAAACACGTCGACAGCCGCCGCGATCTCGTCGGCTTCTACCCGTTCCCACAAGGCCTGCTGTTCGACCACCGCCATGCGCGTCACCAGGACAAACAGGGCTCCCTTGGGCAGGGCAAAGATCACATCGCGGTTGATGACTTCCAGCGTTGTCGGTATCGGCGGCAGACCGACGACGAAGATTTCGGATTGCTGCGCCAGTTCAACGAGAGAATTCGCCCGTTTGACGCCGTACTGGGCAAACACGTCGTCAGAGACAAAGGGGTCATAGACCCGAACGTCACATCTGAAGGGCGCAATCAGTTCGGCGTAGCGGCGATTGATACTGCCCAGCCCCGCCAGACCCACCCGCCGGCCGGTCAGATCACCGTAAACAAAGCCCGGTCTTACCCAGGAGTCAAAGGGATGTGTCTGCCAGCCCCCTTTCCGCACCAGATACATCGCTTCCGGGATGTCGCGGACCAGATTCAGCGTCATCGCCAGCGCAAACTCTGCGACCGACGGCGTCATACTGCGTGATGTATCGATAAGCGTGATTCCAGACGCATCCAGAAGGTCGAAATCGACCCAGCCGGCGAAGCGGTTGTCGAAGGTGCCGGCGAATACCTTGAGGTTTTCCGCCTGACGCCAGTGCTCGGGTTGCATCGCCGGTCGATGCCAACAGCCGATCACGGCGGCATCCACCTCCTTTAAGAGGGTAAGAAACTGTTCAAACGCGGCATCTGACCTGCCCCCCAAGAACTGGTCCAGGTATAATGTTAGTAATGGGCCGTAGAAAGGGGGAAAGATGGCGAAGAAGAGACATACGCCGGAGCAGGTGATCAACAAGCTGAGAGAAGCTGAGGTGGCGATAGCCGAGGGC
>JAJEDI010000047.1 GCA_022821585.1 Caldilineaceae bacterium | reverse complement strand
GCCCTCGGCTATCGCCACCTCAGCTTCTCTCAGCTTGTTGATCACCTGCTCCGGCGTATGTCTCTTCTTCGCCATCTTTCCCCCTTTCTACGGCCCATTACTAACATTATACCTGGACCAGTTCTTGGGGGGCAGGTCATGGCCGCTGCGACAGTCGTGGAGAGGTTGCCAGAACCGGGAACAGACTCCGGAGACAGAGAAACTGTTGCAAAAGCGTAACAACAACAAGAGCCAAATAAAATATCGACCGACATAAGCCGACTTAATCCGACTTATCACGCGCTTTTACGTTCAAACACGTCCCACCATGTCAGAGTTCGTACAACTCTCGTACAACGCACGCAAACATTCGTCCGGCCTCTCCAGTGTCGGCGAGGATCTGGTCACAGCCCATCACACAATCTGAATGAATTGCAGTTCAGACTGCACGAAAACTCTCGTAAACGCTCGCATACTCTCGTCCAACGCTCATACGAGACAACATGCACCGGCAAGGCTCCCTTCTCAGCCCATCAGGCGAATCCCATGAAATGTTGTTCAGACGACACGTAAACGCTCATAAACACTCGTAAACTCTCTACCAACACTCATTTGAGAAAGCCTGCGCAACACATCCTGGCTGTCTTGCGCCGCTTGGCTCCCGACCTCTTGTGCAGAGGGACGAGCGCCAAAACCTGTAGTGCTGCCAATCGTAAACAAGCCGGTTGGAATACTGACTATTTCCTGAGAACGCTCTCCCTATGAGACGCCTATGCCCAGGGGTTGCCGCGGAATGACATGGTCAATTCGGCCGCAGTAAGACATGAATCCTCTTCGACCTCACCCAAAATAAAAGACTCCAAAATTTTGACAGCCATCGACTTTTTCGCTAGAATTCCCGCTTGATATTCATTCTGCAACCGCTACCTCGCTCTGGCTGCAAAGGTTCGAAGTCGTGCCCGCGGCACAATAGACAACTGAATCGTAGCTCCCGAAAAGCCGTCCGCCAATAGGCATCTATACATTCCATATTGACCATAGTCAAGGAGACAAGAAGAATGGAAAGCACAGTTAGCCGACGTCAATTTCTCCGCATGGTTGGTGGTGCAGCCGGCGCTGTTGCACTGGCCGCATGTGCCGCGCCTGCCGCCCCCGCAGCAGACGGCGGAGACGCCATGTCCCAGGAGAAGATCGTTATCCGCTACGCCGGACTAGACGGCATGGGTGCCCGCGTCGAAGCATTCATGCTGCCTTGGGTCGAGGAAAACGGCTACGAACTCGAACGTGGCGCCTTCGGACAGCAGGAGTTGACCGACAAGATCATGCAGTCCGTCGCCACCGACACCTACCTGGCCGACATCTTCCAGTTCCCCAGCAACGCCCGTGCCGATGTCATCAACGCCGGCGCTCTGCAGGAAATCCCGACTGAGGTCCTGGAGGCCATCGACTTCGACGACGTCCTGCCCGGTATCGTCAATACCCTCTCATGGGAAGGCAAGATCTACGCCCTGCCCTACGACGGCGACATCCACTACTACTCCTTCCGCAAGGACCTGTTCGCCAACGAGGACATCAACAGCCGCTTTAAGGACAGCTACGGCTTTGACCTCTCACCCGACACAGGCGCCGTCACCTGGGACCAGTGGCGCAACATCTGTGAATTCTTCTCCGGCTGGGACTGGAACGAAAACGGCGAGGACGATGACTTCGGCGCCGCCTGCATGACCAAGCGCGGCGATACCCTCTGGTGGGGCTTCAACTCTCGCGCCACCGCCTACGCCAAGCATCCCGACGACGATGCCTACTTCATCGACCTCGACACAGGCGAAGCCCGTCTCAACAATCCCGGCTTCGTTCGCGCCCTCACCGAATGGGTCGAGGAAATGCAGAACTGGGCGCCCCCCGGCGGCACCAACTTCACCTACGGTGATTCCCTCAACGCCATGAACGGCGGCCGCGTCGCCCAGACCTACAACTGGGACGCCGTCACCAGCGCCACCGCGCCCGAGACCTCCGTCATCCAGGGCCTCCAGGGCTACAACATCCTGCCGGGCTCACACGAGGTCTTTAACTCCAAGTCTGGCGAATGGGACTACTTCGACATTCCCAGCCACGCGCCTTTCCACGCCTTCGGCGGTTGGGTCATCGCTGTTTCCGCCCAGGTCGACGAACTAGCCTACGACGCAGTGTGGGGCTTCGTCACCCACCTGACCAAGCCGGAAAGCGGCCTGGCGTTCGTCACCGACCTCACCGGCGCCAGCCCCTACCGCTTCAGCCAGATGGAAGCGGTCGAAGAGTTCGCTACCGGCCCGCTCCAGTTGGGCGAAGAAGTGGCGATGGACTATCTGAACGCCGCTCGCGAGACCCTCGACCATCCCAACGCCGTCACCGACCAGGCCTTCGGCGGCTGGGTGCAGTATCGTGACGCCCTCGAACTGGGCGTCTCCAAGGCGCTTGCCAACGAACTCCCGCCCCAGGATGCCTTGGACGAAGTCGCGGCAGCCTTCAACGAAATTAGCGAACGCATGGGTGGCCTCCAGCATCAGGCCGAACTGTACGCCCGCACTCTGGGCAAGTAACCGCAGTTAGTAATGTCAGTGGCCAGCGACCGGCGGCGAAGAGCCTGCCCGGTCGCTGGCCGCTCACCTCTTCTCTTTTCTCTATCATATCGGCGTAACGGTCAGGCCAGCCCGCCAGGCATCCAGCGCACAAATGGCTACTGAACCCCAAATCTACCCCTCGAGACGATCTCGCTTCGAAATACGGGATAACCTCTGGAAGTGGATCTTCCTGGTGCCCGCAGTTGCCATCATCCTCATCCTGCTGGCTGTCCCCGTGCTGTGGACCCTCTATGCAGCCTTTACCGATCTCCACCTCTACCGCATTGGAGATTTCGAAACGAAATTCGTCGGTCTGGCCAATTTCGAAAAGCTGCTCAGCAACCGCTCCTTCTGGCGTACTGCCCGCAATACCGTCGTCTTCATGCTTGGTGTTGTGCCCACACAGCTCATCATCGGCCTTACCGTCGCACTGGCACTGAACAACATTACCCGCGGCCAGAAACTGTTTCGTACCTGGTTTCTGATGCCTCTCATGGTCAGCCCGGTCGTCGTATCCTTCATCGTTGGCCGCATGTTGTTCCAGGAAGACATCGGCCCCATAAATGACATCCTGCGCAGCTTCGGCTTCGACGGGGTCCCCTGGCTGACGAGCCCCACCTGGGCGATGGTCGCGCTGATGGCGATCGACGTCTGGCAGTGGAGCTCCTTCATGATCCTGATGCTGTTGGCCGCGCTGCAGGGTGTGCCGCCCGACCTGCACGAAGCCGCCCGCGTCGATGGCGCCAATCAACTGCAGGCGTTCTGGCGCATCACAGTGCCCCTGATCATGCCCATCACCATGACCGCCCTCCTGATCCGTATTATCGATGCCTTCAAAGTCGTGGAAATTATCATGGTGCTGACCGGCGGAGGGCCGGGGCAGGCCACCGAGTCGGTGACGCTTGCCATCTATCGCACCGGGGTCAAAGGAGGCGATCTGGCCTTTGGCAGCAGCCAGGCATATTTCCTCCTTATTGTGCTGATGATCTTTGGCGGGGCATACCTTGTTCTGACAAGACGAGCGATGGGGAAGGACTGATGGGACTAGCCGCACAAAAACGGGTTCGCACTATCATATCCTACTGCATTCTGGGATTCTGGTCCTTTATCCTCCTCTTCCCCATGTACTGGGTCGTGATAACCTCTTTCAAGAACGCCATTGACATGTCGATCAAGGCGACTTACATGCCCTTTATCGACTTTCAACCCGGATTGCACGCCTGGCGCTACCTCTTCGTCGACCGCCTCACCTGGTTCCTCGATCCATTCATGAACAGCGTGCTCGTCGCCTTCATCTCGTCGACGGTCGCTCTGGTTATCGGCTCAAGCGCGGGCTACGCCCTCGCCCGCTTCGATTACGGCGGCCGCAACAACTCAATCGTACTGGGATTCATGTCCCAGCGTATGTTCCCCGGCGCGCTCTTTATTCTCGCCTTCCTGGTGATGTTTCGCGAGCTGGGCCTTCTCGACACACGCTTGGCCCTGATCATCGTCTACAGCAGCGGCGCCATTCCCTTCATCGTCTGGGTGATGCGCGACTTCTTCGAAGGACTTCCGGTGGAAATCGAGGAAAGTGCGATGATCGACGGCGCCAACCGCCTCGGCGTTCTCTTCCGAATCGCCATGCCCCTGGCCGCGCCCGGCCTGGTGGCCGTCTTCGTCCTTTCCCTCATCGGCGCCTGGAACGAGTACCTCGTCGCCCTCACATTGACCTTCCGTGAAGCGATCACTATTCCCCTCTTCATGACCATGCAGGTCAGCCAGACCGGCTATACCGAATGGTGGAATATGAGCGCTATCTCGCTCGTCAGCGTTATTCCCGTCGTCGCAGCCGGCATGGCCCTGGAGAAATACATCACCGGCGGCCTGACCTTTGGCGCGCTCAAAGGCTAACGCGGCTGCACTTAACAGTCAGCCAGCCGCATTACCGCGATTCCTCCCTTCTGCGCCGTCGACCCACCCATAAACGCACCAGCCAGATCAAGACAGCCAGCGGAATCAGAAAGACCAGCAGCAGCGGGGTCAAATACAATACTGCCCAGATCAGCGCGGTCAACAACCCTTGTAACGTTGCCACCAGCGCTCGCAACGAATTCCGTACCGGTCCGCTCGCGCTCCAGGGTTCCTCCACGATCGGCCGGAAAACGCTGTCCGGGATCAACTCAACCCAGATCGTCGAGAAATCGATCTGATTGTCCAGCAGGTTCTTGCGTCCTTGCAGCGTTTCAATCTCTCCCCGGATCTGCGTCAAGCTGCGGTGGACCGCCAGAATGTCCTCTACCTTGGCATTGGGCCTCTCACGCACCTCCGTTAGCAGAGCCAGCAACTCCGTCTCGGTTGCCCGCAGGTTGCGCAGCTGCGCATCGAGGTCACTGTACTGGTCCGTAACATCCTGCCGGTTTACGTTCAGGTAGTTCACATCCGTAGCCAGAGCCTGCAACAGGTCCAGAGCCTCCTCCAATCCCGCTGAAGGCACACGGAGCGTTAACGAGCCGCGCAAAACGTCCGACTCGTCATACCTCCCCTTGGACAGATCCATGTCGGCCACATACCCGCCCAGATCCGTAACGATCTGCTCGACTCCAGACAGGGCCGTCGCCGCATCGGCTACAATCAGGGAAATGTTAGCATTAGCGATGACCTGGCGTGGCTCCCCCGCGCCATCAGTTGCCTGCTGCCCCGCGGCAGCCTCTGCGTCTGCCATGGCGGGCTCGCTCATCGCTGCCGATTCGGAAAAGGCCATATCCGCAGCGCCGGCACCGCAGCCTGCAAAAGCAATCTCCAAGAGAAACAAAACGATCGGAATGGTTAATCGTATTCGTCCCACTGAACTCACTCCTTCCATCTCAACATCACGCAATGAGCCTGGAATATAAGACGAACTCCTCCCCCCGTTTGTTCCCGTAATTACCATCTGTACGCCTTAGGGTCTGCCTCTTATCCGCCGAACTTGTCAGAAGGAACCCCTCGTACCCCGGGGTCCGCTACGAACAGTCCGCCCGCATGAGGTTGTTCCGCCTTCTCTGCGTCGCTCATTCGGAAGGAAGCGCTTGTAATGTAGAGCTGGTCCAGATTCGGTCCCCCGAATGCGCAGGCAGTTATGGCTGACGTCGGCAGTTCCACCTCCGCCAACACGGCTGAGGTATCCGGATTCCAGCGCCGTACACGGCTGGCCCCGTAGTGCGCCACCCACAGCATCCCTTCCTCGTCTATCGTGAAGCCGTCGGCAAAGCCTACATCTTCGGAGAATTCGATGATGATGCGCTCATTTTGGATACCGCCCGTTTCAACATCGTAGTCATAAGCCCGGATCGCGAAATCGAGCGAATCGGTGTAATACATCGTCTTTACGTCCAGGCTCCAGATGATGCCGTTCGAAATCGCGATATCTTCGATCATCCTGTGAACGCTGTGGTCGGTATCCATTCGGTAGACGCTCCCCTGGTCCGACTGGTCTTCATAGGCCATTGTGCCGGCCCAGAAACGGCCTCCGGGATCGCACTTGCCGTCATTGAAACGGTTCCCCGGCAGATGGGACTCAGGATCGGCAAGCATGTCCAGTGCCCCGTTCTCGGGGTCAAAGGCGGCGAAGCCGTCCTTCAGGGCCAGCATCAACCCACCGGACGCCCGTTGAACAACCGTCCCCACGTGCTGCCCCACGTCCCATTCTCTGCTGGCCCCCGTTGCCGGGTCATAGGCATACAGTTTGCTCGACATGATATCCACCCACCACAGCACATTGTCGTCCGCGTCCCAAATCGGGCCTTCACCAACGAGTGCATGGGCATCGATAAGAAGATCAGCACTGATTGTCATACAACTCCTCCTTCGGGTATCGTGTAACTTCTTCCAATGGATTACCGATAAAATGAGAACCGTAAATTCGAATGTTAACCAGTTCAGAACAGTCTATGTCTGGGTGGACTTGGCCCTGGCGTCGCCTTCCCCATAGGCGGTAAAACCCTCGTCCACCTCAACAACTCGAACAGGCCTGCCCTCCTCAGCAGAACGGATGGTGGCTAACGTGCAGCGAACCGCATGAACACCATCTTCGCCGCCGTAACGTAGCGGCTGATCATGGAGGATCGCTTCGAGCAAGTGATAGACCTGATTGACATGGCCTTGCCCGTAATAGCTGATCTCCGAATCCCACACGCGGTCTGGCTCCTCATCGAACCGGAAGCAGACTGTCTCCCGCCCCGCCCGGTGGAGAATCAGATGCTGCTGTTTCCCCTCCCACAGCAAGTTGTGCCCGCCTTCTCCTAATACCTCAATCATACCCGTTTCGCCGACCACAGTTGTGCTCAGGCCATGCATCATGTCGTACTTGCCGTTGAGCGGGTCCGCCCGCATCCACACGCCCTGCCGCTCCATGTCCGCGTATCGCCACGTAATGATGGGTATGTCCAACTCTTCAGTGGCGTATGGGTCGTGGGAGGCGCCCGCCCTGCGTCCCCCTCCGCTTCCAGCCGCGACCACCGCATAGACCTCGTCGATCGTCGCGTCCTCCATGAGATACTCGGCAGTGGCAAAGAAGTGCACGGCATGGTCGAACATCCACGGATAGCGCCCTCCCCCGGACTGCTCACCGTCCAGCCGCCACGCACGCGCCGCCGCGCCGAGATGCAGTTCGTGTTCCGCCCGCCGCCGCCAGGCGCCGTGTCTCTGCCGAATCTGCAGGGGCCGGCCGATTGCGCCATCCTCAATGAGCGCACGCGCCTTCATATGGGAAGTGAGAAACACATAAGTCTCGCCAACCAGAAGCTTGACGCCGGCGTTCTTCACGGCCCGCACTGCATCCATCCCCTCTGCCACGCTGCGGCAAAACGGCTTCTCGCAATGGACATGCTTGCCTGCTTGTGCGGCCTGCCGCGTCATCGTCGCGTGCAAATAAGTAGGCGTCGCAATGTCGATGACCTGTACATCGCAGTCATCCAGTATGTCTGTGTAAGACGCATAAACGCGTTCGACGCCGTACCGCTCGCCGAATGCCGCCGCCCGCCCTCCGTCAGTGTCACAGATCGCCAGAACCCTGGCCCCGGAATGGCACAAGTATCCACCCATATGAGCAGTCGCCGCCAGCCCCAGCCCCACGATCCCGACGCCTATTCTGTCAACCAATATCCGTACTCCTGGGAGCGAGAACCAGATTCCGCTGGCGAGGAAGTTGAAAGAACCTTAACGAGCTTAATCCTTGAAACGTGGCAGGACCTCTTGGATAAACAACTCTGTGCCTGCCGTTTCAGGGAAATCGGCAATGCGGATCTGGAACAAGGTGACGCCCAAATCGATAAACTCCTGCAATTGCGCAGTCACCTGGTCGGGCGTACCTGCAAGAAAACCTCTGCCCCCCAACGCGTAGGGTGACGCCTCGCCCTGCTGGCGGGCCACGTCCTCAGAGAGGTGGACTGCGATCGGGGGCAGTGCGCTCGTCTTGCGTATCTCGTCAAAATCTCGGCCCACGGCCTCACAGTGTTCTCGCAACACACATAACTTGTGCGCGTAGATCTCAGGTGTCCCGCCCGGCAGATTCCACCAGTCCGCGTGCTTGGCCACCACCCGCAGCGTCAGCTGCTCGCCCCCGCCGCCGACCATCACCGGTGGCAGCGGATCAGGCTGAGGGTGGCAGTAGGCATTGTCGATGCGGTAGTAGCGCCCTTCGTAACTGGCGGATGATTCCGTCCACAAGAGTTTGACGATCTCGATTGTCTCTTCCAACTGGCGAATCCGGGCTGCCGGTCTGGGAAACGGCCAGTTATAGGCGTCGTACTCCTCCTCCAACCAGCCCGCCCCGATCCCGAATATGTGGCGCCCGCCCGTAAGCCACTGCAGCGATGCAGCCATTTTGGCCATCAACGCCGGGTTGCGATAGGACTGGCAATAGACCAAACTACCCCAGTCAAAGCTCGGATAGCGGGCAGCGAAATAGGCCAGTGTCGTCGCCACCTCGGTGGCAGGTGTATCTCTCGGTACAAATGTCCCCCACGGATGCACATGATCGTCCACCCAAACCGAAGTCAAATGGCCGTCCATGACCTGAAGATGTGTGTGCATCTGCTCCAGAAAAGTGTCGGCGTCGGCTCCGTCCGTCGGGAAGGACGGCGCGTGCCAGCCAAATTCCACTGATTGCATATCGTTGGCTCCTAATATTGAGTCGGCCGCTCGTCAGTCGTCCACTGTTTCTGAGGAAATCAGCCCAGCGGCAATGATGAGTCCGTTGCAGTCCACTTTCAACAGCGAGGAGTGTAGATAAACTGGATGCTGGTCTGCCGGTAAGTTTGGAGAGACTTGACCATGCAAGTATAGCTGTGCCTGACACCGGAGGCAACTGCCTTGCCATCGTGAGCCCCACTGCTCGCTCGCACCTTCCTTATGGATTCACCCCTTTTGTTTTCGATTTTTGTGGCGTGTTATACTCCCTACGTATTGCCGCCCGGTGCGCTTCCTATCTGCCTGTGAGCACGATGTGAACACCGCCAACCGTTTATTTCCCCGTATTCAGTGGACATTCCTGCGGCTGCCCCTCCTCCTGCTGTACGTCGCGCTGGTTGCAGCCTGCGAACCCTCACCAACGGTGAATGTGCTCGGTTACATGCTCGAACAGCGCCTGGGAGGCCCGGTTGAACCTGATCCGACCGTCCCCAAGGGCAGCCTGTCCGGTCAGGTGCTGCATTCGGGTGAGCCCGTGGCAGGCGCTGCCGTTATTGTCGCCACGCGTACTGGCACGCCCTATGCCGCACGCACCGACGAGTCAGGGCACTATCACATAGAAGACATCCCGCTTGGCAGGTACGTGCCGGCGGCTGTCGCTCCCGAATTCGAGGAGACAGCCCTCAGCGGAGCATTCGACCTTCCTTACCCAATCACAGTGCGGGCCGGCGAAACGACCAAGGTACCATCGCTCGTCCTGCGTCGTCACCGGCCTCGCCCATTGCCCGCCCCCTTGCCTGAGGCCGCAGATCTCTGGTCGAGCGAACCGGTCACGAAGACGGCTCCATTTCCCGCGGGCGCAGTCGCCTGGGAACGCGCGTACGCTTTCACTCGCTCAGGTGCACGAATCATTTCCCTTCGGCTCTACCGCCCCTTCCCCGATAACGGCGAGAAGATGCCCCTGTTATTCGGTCTCTTCCCCGGCTGGGTCGATGACTGGGCGCCGGTAAACGTGGCCCTGGCTGACGCAGGTTACACAGTCCTGGCGCTGTCACCGACCGGCGCGTGGGGATTGGATGTAGCCGCCCATGCCGAGGACGCCCGCCTCGCGCTGGCACTGGCCCGCGGCGGGCACTTGGGCGTTGACCTGGCCGACGTACCTGCGGTGGCCTTAGGGGGCAGCTTCAGCAGCGCTATGGTCAACCGTTTACTGCGAGATGAGCGGGATCAGTTCGTCGCTTGGCTGACCCTGGGGGGTGTCAGCAACGCTTTCACAGGCAGTGCAGACTTCTATGCCAAACGCCTGACCTTTCCCGAAAGATTTCAATACTTGATCCCTGCTCTGGGGCCGGCAAACCTCTATCCTCTGCCCTTCCTCTACTTCTCGCCGGTCTACACGGCCTCACAACTGCCGCCGACAATGATCATTCACACAGATGTAGACCGCATCATCCCCATCAGCCAGGCATACGAAATGGAGCAGGCGCTGCGGGACGCGGGCGTATATGTCGAGGTCTTGTACTATGAAGACGTGAGTCACTATCTCCAGATTGGCGAAGACATGACCGAGTCCGGCGAAGAGATGTTCTGGCAGGTGCTCGGATTCCTGGAATCCCAGACGGGGAACAGTGGGGAGTGACGCAAAGAGTCCTTTCAGTTCTCCTCTCTTCAGTCTCACTGAATTCTGTGGGATTTGCTGCGAATGAACTATAGTAGCTCTAGATGATCCAGCATGGCTGACCGATCTTGAATAGGGAACCGTCTGTTCGCTACTGGCGCCGCAGAGGGCAGTCCGAAATACTTGCCGTCATTAGATTCGCCTCCGATAACTGTCATCAGCGACATTCCCATGTGGGCAGTTGGAATCTGAGACTGGATCGATTTGGAGGAACAGATGAGCGTTTCGACAGCTGTTTCAGTGAATGACCAAGACTACCAGGCCCTCACCTGTGGCGCAGCCGTCCAGCCCCGGCCTGATTTTGGCGTTCTGTGTTTGAAAGACCGCGATCGGGTCGATTTTCTCCAGAGAATGACAACCAACGACATCGCCTGCCTCCAGCCGGGCCAGGCCGCGGTGACCATTCTTACCAACCCCATGGCGCGCATCGACGCCGTCTTCTCCGTCCTCTGCCGTCAGGACGACCTCTTGCTACTTGCGTCTGAAAGACAGTCAGATGACCTGCGTCAGCGGCTGCAGAGTCAGATCTTCTTTATGGATAAAGTGACTGTGACCGACGCCAGTGACGAGTTGGGCCGTCTGCGCCTGCTTGGTCAGACCGCAGCAGATCTGCTGCAGTCTGTCGGACTGCCCAAGCCGGAGTCCAACGACCAATTCCTCGAAGTCGATGGGGTTATTGTCCTCCGGCAAGAGCGTTATGACCTCCCCGGCTTTGAGATCATCGCAACTGTCGACGCAGCGGCCGAGATCCAGGGGCGCCTTGCTGACGCCGGAGCCGTCACTCTAGCCGGAAACCAAGGCTACGAAGCCCGCCGTGTCGAGCTGGGCCGTCCCCGTCCCGGAAAGGAACTGACTGACGCCTTTACGCCACTGGAATCGGGCATGGCCTGGGTGTGCGCCGAGAACAAGGGCTGCTACACCGGCCAGGAAATCATCGCCCGTCAACTTACGTACGACAAGGTAACGCGGTCACTGGTCCGCCTTCGAAGCGAACTGCCGCTGCCGGAAGGGGCGACCGTCAAAGGCAATGATCGCTCTGTCGGTACGGTCACCAGTAGCGCCCACAGTCCGTCAACCGGGCCGGTGGCGCTGGCCGTATTGAAACGGTCCCACATTGTCGAAGGCACCGTGGTCGCGGTCGAGGGTGTTGATGCACGCGTCGAACAGATTCCGCCGCCCGGGAGTTAGGCGGCCGCGGCCTGCTATGTACGGCATCCTCCCAGAGTATTCTTGGGACTGCGTGAGTAGCCGGCCACCTTTTGCCAGCCCGCGCTTGTCTTGCATCTCTCTATGTCATCCCCACCCTGGCGTCTTATTATTGAGGATTCGTCCCGCTCCGGCGCAGCCAACATGGCCGTTGACGAGTCTATCGCTGAAGCCGCCGCCGCCGGCGATGTCCCGCCCACATTGCGCTTCTACCGCTGGCAGATTCCCACAGTCAGCCTTGGTCGCTTTCAGAAGATTGCCGACGTCAACGAAACACTGATCGCCGAACTAGGCTTCGACCTGGTGCGCCGTTCGACAGGCGGTAGGGCTATCCTTCACGTCGACGAACTGACCTATTCCGTCGCCGGCCCGATCGCAGAGCCGCACATGGCCGGAGGCGTGATGGACGCCTATCTGCGATTCAGCAACGCCCTGCTGTCCGGTCTGATGTCTTTGGGGCTATACGCAGAAAAGGCCGGTGCCCGCGCTCGTGCGCGACGTGAGCTGTCAGCCGCCTGTTTCGAAATGCCCAGCGCCTACGAGATCACCGCCGCAGGCCGCAAACTGATGGGCAGCGCTCAGAGTCGGCGCAAGGGCTATGTCCTGCAACATGGCAGCTTGCCGCTCTTCGGCGATGTCGCGCGGCTGGTTGAACTGCTCGCGCTTCCATGCGCCGCGAAGGAGAGTCTGCGGCAACAGCTGCGCCAGCAGGCCGTCACGCTTGCAGAGGCTTTGGAGCTGTCGCCGGATTCAGATCAACTGGATTTTTCCCGCCTGGCCGCGGCGATGGCAGACGGATTCAAGTCAACACTCGAACAGGACCTCGAACCAGGCACACTCTCCCCTAACGAACTACGTCGCAGCGCCGAACTGATCCGCACCCGCTATACTGATCCGATCTGGACCCGCCAGCGGTAACGTCACATGGCAATAGGGCATCTTACCCTTGAACTATATCTGCCCCTTACCAATTCGCTGAAAGAGAAGCGAAGCATCATAAGACCCCTTATTGCCCGTCTGCGCCGTGACTACAACGTTTCGGTCTGCGAAGCCGAAGGGCAGGACACGCTGAGCCGGGCTGTTCTCGAAGTAGCCTGCGTCAGCCAGAACGGTGCGCTGGCATACAGGCAACTTGAAAAGATAGCCATCCGCGTCGAAAACTGGCGTCTGGATGCCGAGGTTGTAGATTACTTTATTGAGATGGTTGCGTGAAGAGGAAGTCGGCGCGCTGACCTGCTACCCTTTGTACGCTCTCGCGCCGGCGGAACCCGTGCCAGAGGGTCGGCTGACTCTGGCACGCAGCATGAACCTTGCCCGCACTTAGTTGCAATCCCATTGTAAACACAATTTAGCTGGCCTGCGCCGCGAGAGGAACGCCCGGAGAGGCGTTGTGTTTGCTCAGTGAAACGATGGACTCTCCCTGATTTTCTTCCGCCGACCAGCCGTAGTGCCGCACAATGAGAAGTGCTACGCTTACGGCAACACTGATAATTGCGATCCACTGAGCGGTCGCCAGTTGGCCCATGACCCACGCATCCGGGCGAAAGTATTCGACCCAGAAGCGGCCCAACGGGTAGGCTATGAAATACATCAGCGCACCGTCGCCCCGGCGTAGCTTGTGCCCAAACTGCCAGTAGATGAAATAAAGCAGTCCAAACAACAGGAGGCTCCAGCCGGCTTCATAAAAAAAAGTCGGGTGAAAGCCGTTGCTTGCATACCAGTCCAGCGTAGCTTGTGGGACATCGGCCACGCCGCAAGGAGGCGCCCCCTCCGGGCGCTGGCAGGGATGCATGGGGTTGATGTGGAACGCCCAGGGCAGGTCTGTAGCCTGTCCGTAAAGCTCCTGGTTGGCGAAGTTTCCCAACCGCCCGATTGCCTGGGCGACCAGCACATTGGGGCCAATGTAGTCCAAATAGCTCAGAAAGCTCAGCCCATTGCGCCAGGTATACAGTACAATGGCGATGACGCCGCCTATCAGACCGCCGTAGATGCCCAAACCGGTAAACCCAAAACCTCCCTTTCCCCCTCCCCACAATCTTATGATTTCAAACGGGTTTTCGCGATAGAAGGCCCAGCCTGGCCCATCGGCCGGCGTGCTGAACACGTGGTACAAGCGGGCGCCAATGATGCCTAAGAGCAGTGTCCAGGCCAGTAGGTTCCAGATGTGGTCGGGGTTTTCTCCGGCTCTTCGGGAAAGCCTCGCAGACAGCCAGGCGGCAACCACAGCGCCACCGACAATGAAAACACCATACCACCCAGGAGCGAAGACCCTGCCAAATATTTCGAGTTCAAAAATGGTCGGACCCATAAAGTTATCGTAGCCTTTTCAATTAGAACGCGCCGGTACCTTCAAACCAAAGTATAGAAGATCCTCGCGCTATCCCGAAAAATCCGCCGGATAGGAGTCTCGACCATGGCCCGCGTCGAGTTTCCCCCCTTACGGTCCCGGGGCGCCGTTTTCCAGCCACACCTCTAACGTGGTGCCCACCCTCTCGAAACTTTCCACCCCTAGCTTATCGGTCGTGTCCTCAACTGTATGCCAGTAGGGATAAGTAAAATCGATTATGTCGATGGCAATGTAGCCGGCCTCAAGAAAGGGCGTGTGGTCATCAAGTATAGGAGTGCCCGGGGCGAGGCGGAACCACTCTCCGTACCCCAGCTGTGCGGCAACTGACCAGATTGCTTCGGTCAGACGTCGGTCGGAATTCGGTTCCCACAGAAGTTGCTGGTCGGCGTCGCCAATCATGTCTACAATGACCGTATAACGGGGCGACTGGCACTCGCCCAGCGCCTCAAGATTCTCGACAAAATAGCGGCTGCCCAGAATCCAGTCCCACCCAGGGATGCGTCCGTTGTCTTCGGCGTCAAAGAACGCCAGGCAGATTGTGTGATTGGTGCTGTCCACGTCCAGCGTACGGGCCAGCTCCAGCAGCACTGCCACACCTGACGCGCCGTCGTTGGCCCCGGGCACCGGTTTTTCACGGTTGGCGGGATCCGGGTCCTCGTCGGAATAGATTCGAGTATCGTAATGCGCGCCCAGTATGATCACCGGCCCCGATCCCTTGTAGGCAATGAAGTTGCGTGCCTCCACATCTGGTAGCGGGCGAAACGGTTGAATCAGAACATCCCATCCATTTGAATTCAACTCTCTTACCATCCAGTCGCCCATCTCACGATGGGCCTCCGTCCCGGTTATTCTGAATCCGAAGTCCATCTGCGCCTCTACGTAGGTCATAGCCCGTTCAGCCGAAAATGACGCAGAGGAGACCGGCAACTCCAGCAGTCCATAGCCCAGATATCCGAAAAAACCCGCAGATGCCGCCAGAGCAACCAGCAGCGTGATCTCAGTGCGAAAGGTCTTTGTCGTATTCATAAGTCGCCGCCAGTTTGCTAGGAACATGGGAAGAGCATGCAGCCAGGTTTTTCGGCAAGAGTATCGTTACAGAAGAAAGGTCTGGAATCCGCTGTGCTTTCAGTCAGGCACGTCTTCATCGCTAGCCGGGTGGTGGCCAACACCGCACGCCCTCGCGCCAAGCGGGGGCGCCGCGTGTTTCCTGCTTTCGAATCCAGCTTAGGCCAATGGGCCATCAAAGGACTGGAATCAGGAGCGGGCCCGCAGGCGAATTCGGATGGGCGTACCGACGAATGGGTAATGCCGCCGCAACTGGTTTTCCAGGTAACGAAGATAACTGAAGTGGGCCAGCTCCGGATCATTGACGAAAAGAATAAAGGTAGGCGGCTCAACGCTGGCCTGGGTTGCATAATAGATTCGTAAAGGCCGCTGCTGCTTCGTAGCCGGTGGCGAACGGTGATAGGCATCCTGAATGACGCCGTTAAGCTCCGCCGTCGGGATGCGGTGCTTCCGTTCAGCCGCCACCGTCAGCGCCGTGGGCAACACCTTCTGCACACGCTGCTTCGTCAACGCGCTGATGAAGAGTACCGGCACGTAGTCAAGAAACTGCAGATCCGCGCGCACTTTTCGCGTATATTCTACCATCGTCTGCGTGTTTTTCTCGACAATGTCCCACTTGTTCACGAGCACGACTACGCTCTTATGCGCCTCCAACACGTGGCCGGCGATATGCGCATCCTGCGCAGTAACGCCCTCGACACCGTCGACGAGAAGCAGTGCCACGTCGGCTCGATCGATGCTGCGCATGCTGCGAAGTACACTGTACTTCTCAATCCCCGGCTCTACCCTCCCCCGCCGCCGGATTCCCGCCGTGTCGATCAGGGAGACTCTTTGACCGTGGTAGATTATCTCAGTATCAATGGGATCGCGCGTTGTGCCGGCGATTTCACTGACAATTGCCCTTTCCCTCCCGACTAAGGTGTTGAGCAGACTGCTCTTCCCTACATTCGGTCTGCCCACAAGCGCAATGGCAACGACATCTTCCTCCCTCTCATCCCCAACCAGACTGTCGGAAAGTTCAGCCGCAATCACGTCTAACAGGTCGCCAACGCCTATTCCGTGAAAAGCGCTGATCGCGATCGGTTCACCGACCCCCAGCACCCAGAACTCCGTCGCATCCAGCTGTCTCTGTTCACTCTCAGCCTTGTTTACCGCGACGAAGACAGGTTTGGTCGTCTGCTGCAGGAATTCTGCAAGGTCCTCATCAGCTGCTGTCAGGCCGTCCTTTCCGTCCACCACCAGAACGATGACATCCGCCTCGTCCACCGCAATTCGGGCCTGATTCGTGATTTCGGTCACGTAGCGGGCAGAATCACGCGCCAGGGGCGCCACGCCCGCCCGCGTAGCCCTGTACTCGGCCGTCTTCTGCGCTTCCAGACCCCCTGTGTCAATCACGACGAAGGAAACGCCGCTCCACTCCGCCTCCCCGTAAATTCGGTCCCGGGTCGTGCCAGGCAGGTCTTCTACTATCGCCGTTCTGGCGCCAATGAGTCGGTTGAAAAGGGTCGATTTGCCCACGTTGGGCCGACCCACAAGCGCGACCACTGCTTTTCGTTGCGTCATTCCAGTTCAATTGGACGTTTCTGGTGTTTCCGTCGGTGACGGCTCAGTTTGCTCAGGCGCCGGCACGGGCGAGGGTTGCACCGTCTCAACTGCCGACGGCGTCTCGGTCAACTCTGCCGCGGCCTCGATTGTTGATTCAGCCGGTACCGGAGTTCCCGGCGCCTCGACTGGCTCAGGCGTCGCCGTGGCTGTCGGCGTAATCAAAGACTCTATCAACACTTCGATCGCTTCAGGGATTACGCCCTCTTCAACGATTCCTTCGGGCACCACAACCGTAGGTTCGACCAAGTGGCTGCCGGGCAACAGTCCCGTCAAATCCAGGAGAACACGCACCTCTTCAGGGCCCAGCAGTTCCAACCGCGGCAGCGGGCCGCTCACGATCACCTCGACTTCTTCCAGTGAAACGGTGATGCGCATGTCGTCGCCCGCACCCTGAACGACTGGATGGCGAGTTACGGTCAGGCTACTTTCCAACGGCGCAACGCCGACCGTTACCTGGACACTAACCTGTAGAGACGAAACATTCTCTGGCAGAATCAGGGGAAGGCTTTCCCGTACGTCGTCAGTCGCGCCCTCTATGTCAAGAGGTGTCGTCTCCACAAATCCGGGAACTTCCTGCAGCGCACCCGGGCTACCCAACAGAACAACCGTCTGCGGCTCGACGTTGACTCCCGTTAAGCGGTAATTCGGCGAAGGCAGGCCCTTCACATCCGCGCGCACGACAACCTCTTTGCGTCCCGGAGGCTGCACAACAGGCACTACGATCCGGGCCGTACCCGGTTCGATGTTAACCCTTCCTACCTCCAGATTCTGCGCGTTGCGGGCGATAAGGGGTCGAACTTGCTCTACCTGGCTCTTGGCATTGCGCAGAAAGACTGTGGCAATCACTGACCGCACCTGCGTGACAAGCGTCCGCGGGCCGGATATCTCGACTTCCAATGGCTCCGATAGCGGCTCCTGCCAGTCGTACCCGATAGCCGGGCTGTCCATTACCTCGACTTCCACTGGTACAAAACGGGAAATCACCGGCTCCAACTGTACCCGCAGTTGCCGTGGTTCAAGGGCGATGACTTCCACGTCGGGATTCAGTGCCGTGACCTCTACCTCCACCTCGTAGCTGCCCGCTGACAGATTGGCCAAGTCTATGACCGCGCTAAAATCGTCCACCTGGAGCGCGTCCAGCGTGCGCTGGGGAGCTCGGAGCGTCAGCACCGCCGTGCGATTCGTCAGGTCCTGCACGCTCTGCAGGCCTGGCCCCATATTTCTTAGTTCGATCAGAATCGGCTGGTCAAACTCCTGCCGAATCATCGGGTTTTCTTGATCGATCGCGATAAACCAAACGACAAACGCCAGCAGAACCGACAGAAGCAGTGTCGTTGTCGGTTTCATGGAGCGACCGTATCGCCGGATTTCATCTATCCTCATCAATGAAATCTCCGGAAGCGGCATTACCCATTATTGGCCGTGGATCATAGAACTCGGTCAGCCTGCGCCGCAACTCGTTTGCTTCCAAACGCCGTGCCATGTGGCCGCCCGTCGCTATCGAAATCGCCCCCGTCTCTTCGGAAACGACCACACTCATGGCATCCGTCAATTCCGTTATCCCGATTGCGGCCCGGTGTCGCGTACCCAACTGGTGGTCAGCAATATTGCGGTTTGTGAGGGGCAAAATACATGACGCTGCTGCCACCTTGTCGTTCTGGACGATCACCGCCCCGTCGTGCAATGCTGTTCCCGGGAAAAATATCGTCAGCAAGAGCTCATCAGTCAACTCGCCGTCGATTTTGACCCCGCGGTCGATATACTCCATCAAGCCGCCGCTTCCTTCCAGCACCAGCAAAGTGCCGTGGCGCCGCGCCGACAACTGCTCGCACGCCCTGACGATCTCATTGATCAGTGGTTCGGCACCAACAGTGGTGCGGCGCAAGAAGATCGGCGTCCTTCGACCTACCTGTTCAAGGACGCGGCGAATCTCCGGCTGAAAGATTACGGGAATCGATACAAACACGACCAGGGAACTGTTGCGTAACAGCCAGCTGAAAGCTGTCAACTCGACTGTCCGGACAAGCACAAAGACCAAAATGCCAATAATCAGAATTCCAAGTACAAGCTGCGCGGCCTGCGTTCCACGCAGCAAATGCAACAAGGCGTAGAAGATCAGCATGAGCAGGAAAAGATCTACTATGTTTTGCCAGTCGGTTAGGCGACTGAGAATTGCTATGAGGTCAGTCACGTTAACTTCCCCTACTCAGGAGTAGTCCCCATCGGTACCGTCTCCGCCGCCGGTTCAGTCCGGTTGCCGCTTCCCCAAATCATAGATCCAAATCAAACTCAAAGGACAAGAAGTCTCCAAGAACTCCTTCTGCAGATTGAATTGCCAATTGCGCTCGCAATTTCTCGATGGCCCTCTCTTACGAGGGCAACCTCACACCTCCGAGCAAGTGCGCCAGGACTGCTTTCTGCGCGTGAAGCCGGTTGTGGGCCTGCGGAAAGACGCGGCTGCGGTCACCGTCGGCCACGGCGTCGGAAATCTCTTCGCCGCGGTGGGCGGGTAGGCAGTGCATGACCAGCACCTCCTCGTTTTCCGACCGTTCTACCAACTCCGTGTTAATCTGGTAAGGCGGTAAGACAGCCATTCTCTCTTCCCGCTCTTCCTCATCTCCCATACTGACCCAGACATCCGTATACAGTACATCCGCTCCTCTTACGCCGTCCAAATCGTCTGTAACTTCGACCTCCGCCTCCGCCGCGTCCAGCACACTTCCGGACGGAACATAACCTTGCGGCGCCACCACGCGCACGTTGAGGCCGACTTTGCCTGCGGCCATAAGCAGGCTGGTCGCAACATTGTTGGCGCCGTCACCCACATATACGAGCGTCCTGTCTTCTACCGTGCCGAGCTGTTCCCAGATTGTAAACACATCGGCCAATGCCTGACACGGATGGCTGAAGTCGCTCAAACCGTTGATAATGGGAACACTCCCCCACTCAACCATCTCCTCAATATAGCGGTGCGCAAAAACGCGCGCCATCACGCCGTCCACGTAGCCGCCCAATACCCGGATCACATCTGCCGGGGTTTCACGCGTACCCAGGCCGACCTCCGCCGGGCTGAGATAGAACGCATAGCCTCCTAAATGTTGCATACCCATTTCAAAGCTGACACGAGTGCGCAATGACGGCTTCTCAAAGAGCATCGCCAGGGACTTTCCTGTCAGAATTGGGCTATTGCGTCCGCACTCCGTCAACTCATCTTTCAGCTGTCTTGCCAGCTTGAGAAGACCCCAGAACTGCTCACTCGTAAGAGTATCTATGCCGATAAAGTGGTTGAGTGGCGTAACGCTCACAATCTTCTCCTGCTAAGATTCTTGGAGACCAGTCTCCTGGGCAAGGGTGGATGTGTCCGTGAAATAAGACGAACTATTCAAACGGGAAGTTCCAATCTTGGCGACTCTTTGCAGCACGAGTCTGGAAGACCAGTTCCTCTGTCAAGTAACGGGCTGCGACAGTGCTGCCGCACTGACAAGCAAAGCCGCCGTCCAGGATGCCTGGACGTTGACAAGCGACTGGCCGCGGTAGACCGCCACCCAGGTCGCCAACCATAAAATGCACAACACTGCCAAAGACAAGGGGGCCCGACCGACTATCAGCAACAGGGCGATACCAGCTTGAGCCGCCGCCATGCCCGCGAGTCCACTCAGCCTGCCAGGGTTTTCCAAACTACTGTTCGCGCCCCAAACATGCAGTGACCACAGCAAAATCAGTGTCCCGTGACGTCCGCTCCAGGGATCGACACCGAACAGCGTCAGGCCCAGGATCCAGGGCACAGCCACGACCGCGAGACTGTGAAGTACGCAAGCGGGAACTAGCGCTACGTGGCGCCGAAGCCAGGCGCCCACCGCGAGGCCAAGTACTGTGAGTGTCGCCCAAACTGCTGACATGCCGATTGCATTTGCGGCCACTAGAGCTACTGCTACGCCGGGGAGCCAAGCCCGCGCCAGAATCGAGAGGACGCCGGGACCGTGCACCCCCAGAACTCGGGCAGCAGGCGACCCTAAGGCCAAATAAGGCAGCCCCGGGCGCCTCTGCGCCACTGTGAACCTTATTCGGGGCAATGCCTCAGGCGTAGCAAGCCCGCCCCATATGTTACCCCACAGGGGATCGACCAGCAGGAAGAGAAGTACCAGCGTTTGCGGGGATGCCGTGCGGCCTACGTCACCGATTCCAGCGGCCAATGCCGCCGCTGCCAGCGACCAGGCGGCAGAGACCCGCCAAGGAGAGAGTTCCGGCCAGAATCGGGCATCCAGCAACGCGCTGCTGGACGTCGCCGAAATGGTCTTCGGAACCAACTCATGTTCGGCGTTTGCGCCTGGCACATCTTCTGGCGTGCGCATACTTTCCATTTCTGCTGCAGCCGCGCCGAACTTCTCTGATGTTGTCAAGGTCTACCTGTACTCCTTCGTGCTACTGGCAGGACCGAACCGCCCTCAGATCACAGGAACCGATCGGATTTCGGGAAGTAACCACAAGGAAGTGGGGTATCAGGTTAGTCTGTATGGAGGATTATACCAGAACGAGTGCCCGCAGCGAATATTACACGATTACTTGCAGGCGGCCAGGTTGTAATTCGACGGTCAGTCTTTCGACTTCACTCGACAGGATCTCGCCGTCCGTATGCACCGGAACGGGATGTCGCACCGCGATACTGGCGGACCGCAGTCGACTAAAGGTCACCGTCTTCTGGCCATACAGTCCAGTCCTGGTCATCGCTCTAGGAAGAAGGTTCAGAATCGCCAACTGCGACAGCGCGTCAGCAAAAGCCATGTCGAGCAGACCGTCATCCATTTCTGCATCCGGCGTCAGATAAAAGGCGCCGCCCGTCCTTCGCGAGTTGCCGATGCTGACCAGCAACATCTCTTTGGAAGCGCTGCAACTGTTGCCTTCGCCGTCGATCCAGCTGACCTCAAAGTGGGGCTGGTCGTACGACCGCAACGCTCGCAGTGCAGCCCACAGATAGATTGCGAACCCACGCAGCCACTTTATTTTTCGGCTTTCGACCGTCACCTGCGCCTCAAAGCCCATTCCCAGATTGTTGTCGAAGTAGCGCCGTAAGGTGTTGCGTCCGTCGAAGGCTTCGACCAAGCCCAAGTCGATGTCGCGCGTATTGCCCTCGCGGATGGCACGAACAGCTGCGTCGAGCTCCCAAGGCACCCCTGCCATGTCGGCAAAGTCGTTGCCGCTGCCCGCCTGCAAGACTGCCAACCCTTGCACTGCCTCATCTTCAGGCGTCGCCTCTGCCAGCCCGTTTACTACCTCGTGAACGGTTCCATCACCGCCTGCGGCAGCCACGATCGCGTAACCTTCCAACCGCGCGCTGCGTGCCAAAGAGACAGCCTCACCCGGAGCAGAAGTTTCCGCCATCTCGAATGGGACGTTGCCGCGGCGAAACGCGGCCTCGATGTCGCCGGACACCTTTCCGCCGCGTCCCCGCCCTGCGTAAGGGTTGAGAATGACCTTAACCGTTTCCACTGTACCCCTCCTCCGAAACAGTAGTTGAGGACGCACCTTCAAGGATCAGGGCTTCTCTGGCCGGAACCGTGAGGTCCCAAAGGGTACCGTTGCGAGCGCAATAGGTCTGGCCGGAGGCTGTTGGCGGCCAGACCACCCGGAATGTTGGTAGGGACAGGGCAGCGTCGGTTTCCCCCTCCCTGCCCTCGCCGCCAAGAGGTACTGCCAACCGCGCCTCGGACTTCGACCGGTTGAACAGGACGAGCAGTCTGTCTCTGTCCGGGCACTCATCATCAGCTGCCTTGCCGGGGGCGCGAGTGCTGCCGCTGATCGAGCGGCTGAATCCGAAGATGTCTCCGGCGGCGACCAGCGTCCTGTACGCGCCCGTTCGCAGGGCAGGATGGCTATGCCGCAAAGCGATCGCCTGCCGGTAGAAGTCGAGCATTTCACGATCCCAGCTCTGTTTCTCGTCCCAAGGGAATGCTCCGCGGCAGCCCGGGTCTGGGCCTCCGTTCATGCCTATCTCTTCGCCGTAATAGATGCAAGGCGCGCCGGGAAGCGTCATCTGCAGCAGCAGGCATAGGCGCACGCCGCTGGCATCTCCATCCAGAGCCCACAAATTGCGCGCCGTATCGTGGCTGTTCAACAGGTTGAACTGTGCGGTCACGACCTGCCAGTCATAGCGTTCCAGCATCCGCTCGATGGCGGCTGCGAACGTCAGCGTATCCAGCCTCTCGATCGCGTAGCCGCCGGGCCGGTAGTCCCGAGGCACCGTCTCCGCACCGAAATAGCCGTAGGCTGCGCGGCTCAGGACATAGTTCATCACCGCGTCAAAGCGGTCTCCCTGCAGCCACTCCTCGGCCTCATGCCAGATCTCACCTACTGTGTAGGCGTCGGAATTGGTCTTCTTCACCACACGGCGGAACTCCTGCCAGAATGGCGGATCGTCGATTTCCTCCGGTACGTCCATCCGCCAACCGTCTGCCCCGAACTCGATCCAGTGTCGAGCAACATCGAGCAAATAGCGTCTCATACCGGGATTGGCGGTATTCAGCTTGGGAAGGGCGGGCAGATTCCACCAGGCCGCGTAGTTGTGGGGCTGTTGCTCGTTACTGTGATAGGGGCGCAACGGCCAGCCCTTGACGCGGAACCAATCAAAATAAGGCGATCTTTTGCCGGCTTCCAGGATGTGGTGGAACGGCCAGAAGCCGCGTCCGCAGTGGTTGAAGACGCCGTCTATTACGACGCGCATGTCCCGTTCGTGCGCCCGGTCCAGCAACTCGCGAAACGCGGCATCCCCTCCCAACAGCGGGTCTATCGTCATGTAGTCGAAAGTATGGTAACGGTGATTCGAGGCCGAGCTGAAGATTGGGTTCAGGTAGAGGGCATTGACACCCAAGTCCTCCAGATAGTCCAGACGGTCAACAATTCCCAGGAGATCGCCGCCCTGAAAACCCTGTTCCGATGGCGGCGCACCCCAGGGTTTGAACAGAATTCCGGGAGCGTGATGCAAACGGCGGCTGCGACTGAACCGGTCCGGGAAGATCTGATAGAAAACTGCGTGCTTAACCCAATCTGGTGTCTTGACGCCCATCATCGTTCCAAAGTGATAGGAGAGGAGACCGAGGCCATGGATGCCTGCGACGCCTGGAATTTCATTCTGATTGTTGCATAGGCATAGGCGGTTGTCAATGCATCTGGTCGAAGGGGCCAGGGCAAACGTATCTAAGTTCGGACGCCAGAATCGCCCACGCCGGGCGACAACAAGGGGTACTTACCCGATTCATGCAGCCTGACGAGGCTATGTCCCAATTCGATGCAATTATCCTCTGGGTTAGGTCGGTCTAAGTCGATCCAAGGCAGGGCGCCTCCTTCTTTTTTTGGACTTTTGTCCTGCCTTCGCAGCCGACTCTCTCAGCTGTTTCTGGCAGCCTCACAAGGTCGGTCCCAATTCGTTGCAACTGCCCTGGGTTGGGGCGGATTCCGACGGATTATGACGGATTAAGTCGTACTTTGACGGAGTGTTTCCTTTTTTATCGGCCATTGCGTTCTTGAGTTTGCAGACGTTTCCTCGCCGTCTATGATGGGAGTCGGTAGATGAAGTATGAGCAATTCACAGAGTTACAACGGCCCTCATTCGGCTTCAGACTTTCTTTTTGTGAGAGCTACGGCTCCAAAGGGTCAAAGCAGGCGCTTCTGAATTCGGAGACAATTATAGCATATGAACGGCGCCTATTCGGGGACCCCTACCTGAATAAGCAGGGCATAGGCATCCGATTCTGAGAGACTTTTCTGGAGATGGACGTCTTTAAAGCCGTCTCGTTTGCGTTTTGCCGCGAAGCCGATTTGTGCTCTTTTCTGGATACGCAGTAGGTTGGGGGGCATACGGCACAGAATCGCCTGCCCCACAGGAAAACTGGCAGTCCTGATCAAACCGTGCAAAACGTCTGAATATCTTCACTCCTCAAGCCAGACTCTTTAGATTCTGTGCAATCAATTCGAAGGCCGCAAAGGTCAGCGCCTAATCGCACCGTCCCTTCCCTACCATTTCCATTGCGCGCACTCTGGCCCTGTGTGATAATCTCTGTGGCTGCGGCTGCCCTTGCCATGTCACACTCGTAGGACGAGCTTAGGACGAGCTGCGGCGGAACGGTCCTTAAGTCAACCTCTACGCCCAATACACCGTTTGACCATCACTACATGTACCTGCGCTTTACTCGATTCCTGCTGCCCCTGGTACTGACGATCCTCATTTTTGAATTCGGCGCGCAGAGTATCAACGCGGGGATGGCGCGTATGCCCGACGCCATCCGAGTACTAGCTGCCTTTGGACTGGCCAGTGGGCTGGTTACGTCACTGTCCAGCCCATTGGCGCAACTTCGCTATGCCGGGTTGGTATTGGTGGAGGACAAGCGGGACTTCTGGCGTGGCTTGACTTATGTAAGTGGTTTGGCGCTGATCATGGTGGCTGTGCAGTGGGTTCTCGGCGGCACGCCCATCAGCCGCCATCTGCTCGAAGGCTTGCACGCTGTCGACGCGGAGACTAGCGAACGAGTACGCGTCATGATGCTGTCGCTGCTGCCGATGCCCCTGCTGCGGGGTATAACACAACTGGGCATAGGCGTCCTGACCCGCGGCAAGCAAACCGGGAAAGTCAGCATAGCCACCGCCCTGAGCGTTGCCGCAGGACTCGCGGCTGTCGTTGCTCTTCTTCAGGTCGACGCGATCCGAGCCCGGCCCATCTGGCTGCCGATCTTCGTTCTCTACGCGTCAACACTCACCGAGTCAATCACTATCGTCTACTATCTTTGGCGCTTCTTCGGCGGCCTCCCGGACGCGCTCGATCGCCCCCCGATCACTTATGTTGCCTTCTTCCGCTTTACCTGGCCGATTGCGCTCATGAATTTCATGCAGGAATCCAGCCGCCCGCTCATCAATCTGTTCGTTGTGCGGGGCGCTTACGGCGCAGAAGCGATGGCGGCGCTGACCGTGGCTTATACGCTCGGCCAGTGGACCTACCGCTGGCTGAATGAACTGCGCGCGCTCGTGCCCCCATTCTACGCCGAGCTGCAGTCCTACCGTCCCTTTCTTCGCTACGCCTACTGGTGTGGACTTGCTGCCTCCGCCATTTGCCTGCTGCTCTTCTGGACACCTCTGCGAACCATCCTTCTGGTGCAGGTCATCGGAATAACGCCCGCCTTGGCTGAGCTCAGTCGAGTGCCCCTCCAGATCTATACGTTTTTCCCGTTCGTAGTCGTTCACCGCGCCCACTTTCATAGCATCGCCTTTATGGAGCGCGACACTCGACCTATGGCAGTTGGCGCGCCGATGCGTACCGGCGCTATTCTCATTGCCTTGCTGGTCCTGCCGCTGTTGGGAGTACAAGGCGCGACCCTCGGGGTGGCTGCGCTGCTTGCCGGCTTCACCTCCGAGACAGTTACACTCTGGTGGCTCATCCTCGGCAGAAAGCAATTGCGGGTCTGGCGCACCCGGCCGGCGGTCTGAAACGGCAGTTGCTTGAAGGCGACTTCGATCAGGAGTAGCGCGCCACCGCGTCCATATCCAACTCGATTCCCAGGCCCGGCCCGTCGGGAATCGGCAACATACCTTCCTCGTCCAGTTGCCAGCCGCCGGCTACGATCTCATCGATATAGGGCGAACCGGTCTTATACTCCACCAGGTCGGTATCGGCGAGGGCCGAAGCCAGCTGCAGGTCGGCCGCCAGTCCCAGAGCCGTGTTCCAACCGTGAGGGATCATGCGTACACCGTTCTCTTGCGCCATCCAACCGATTCGGCGTTCCTCGCTGATGCCGCCAACCTTGGCGACATCCGGTTGGACGATGTCGAAGGCGCCCTGCTGTAGAAAGGGAATGAAGGACTGGCGCCGCGTCAGGACCTCGCCGCCGGTTATGGGGACCGTCGTGTTACGGCGCAGATGGATAAAGTCTTCCAGGTCATCGGGGCGCAGCGGCTCCTCAAACCAGTCCACGCCGTAGTCGGCCAGCATCCCGGCACAACGCAACGCCCACGTATAGCGGCCCTGCCAGTGAGCGTCGCTGCCGCCGGCGTCCACCATCAACTGGTTGTCGTCCCCGACAACCTCGCGGGCGGTGGCCACGATCTCCTCATCCAGCTCGTCACTAACACGACCGAAAGGCCCCCACCCCATCTTGAATGCGCGGAACCCCTGCTCCTTCCACATCTGCAGTTCGTCGCGCAGCGGGGCCGGCTGGTCCATCAGCAGAGAGGCATAGGGACGGACCCGTTCCCGGTAGCGCCCGCCTAGCAAGCGGCCGACCGGTTGTCCGGTGACCTTGCCCAGAATGTCCCACATCGCAATGTCAATGCCGCTGATCGTGTGCGTGACGGTGCCGCCCCGTCCCATCCAAAAGGTGTTCTGGTGCAGCCACTCACTAACTCTTTCCGGCTCGATCGCGGATTGACCGATCAGGAGCGGGCGCAACACCTCCAACGCGGCCAGCACGAGTCCGTCGTTGGTGAAGACGGAACCGTAACCGGTGACGCCTTCATCCGTCTCGACAAAAACAAGCGTGTGGACGCAGTCTTCCTCTTTCAACTCCTCGCTCCAGCCGCCCTCCGGCGTCGCGCCGCGCAGACCCGTCGCTCTTACCTCTGTGATCTTCATTTCCGCTCCTCGTCGGTGTGTTTTGACTGCCGTTCGAGTTTCGCATAAATGTCGCCGATGCGTACCAGTTCCGCCGCAACATTGAAGTATCCCGTATAACGAATGGTATCGGGGCTGACATCATAGTGATAGTGGCCGGCCTGATTCAGGTCACCCATGTGGAAAAAGTGCGTATGTTCCCCAGATTCACGCAGGTGCAGGCGCCCTCCGGTGGGGTCTCCCGTCCAGAAAACGGCGAAACAGAGCAGGTCAGGCCCCATGTGCTCGTAGAACTGGAGAAAATCGGCAACGACTTCCTCGGCCTCAGTGTCATAATACCGGTGGGCGATGCATTCGTAATCCGGCATGATATGCGAGCGTACCTGACCGGCCTCGATGACAAAGACGCCGCCCATCCCCACCTGCCGGGCGCCGGGAGGCGCGCCCTCCCCGCCAACATCCGGATGGGCTTGCAGACTCTTGCGCAACGCCTGTGTGAGCGAGCGCTCGCGGCCGATTCGCCTTTCCACGCTGACCTTGAGCACAGGTCCCGGCCGGCCCTCCGACAAGAAAAGATTGGACAGTCCGCTGTGGCGCGATGACGCATAGGGCTCAACAATACACTCTTGCTGCGGTCCAACGCGGGCCACCTTGGACATGTTGACTCCACCCGCCTGCAATGTGGCGATCACCTCTCCACCGTGTCCGTCCAACACGCCCGGAAAGGCCATGCCCGCGCCAAAGATGCTGCCCTCGGCCTGGCCGCAGTCGCTCGCCATCTCCGCCATGTCGAAGGTGACGTGGCGGAATCTGGGATTGTGGGCGTACGGTTCCCCGCCCACCTCCAACAGAACAGTGGACCCGTTCAGGCCGGGACTTGCGCATCCTAGCGCACGCAGGTCAGGACAATCGACCACTTCAACATCGACATAGGCGTAATTTGCCTGCAGACCTTCCCGAACGAACTGCCCCAATTCCTCCAGAGAAGGTAACCAAAGCGACGCTCGTTTCATCTCGTCAATCATGTTTGCCCATCCTCTTTGTCTTCAGGTCTCGATTCCGTCAGCAGTCAATCAGCTTGAGTGACCAACTGCTCGGCCAGCTCCAGCACATCCGCCGGCCAGAAGACTTTGGGCCTGGGTTTGTAAACGCCTGGCTTCCCTGCCTGGGGTCGGCAACCTTGAATCGTTTCGATCCACCGGTCGGGGACTCCTTTACGACCATATACGGCGCCTAGGAGCGCCCCGCAAATCGCTGCGTTAGTGTCGGTATCACCCCCTTGCATTACCGTGTCAACGATTCCCTCCTCCACACTTGCAGCGTTCAACAACTGCCAGAGGGCGTTGCGGAAGGCGATCAGCACCCATCCTTGGAAGCGCATGAAATTCTCCGGCGGAGAGTCGGCAGCCACAGTGATCGTCTCCTTCAAACTGTCGTCGACGCCCAAATCCTCCGCCCAGACAGCGATCTCCCGATACAGGTCATCGGCAACGCATCCAGTGCGCACCGCGTATGCGATCGCCATCGCGAATAGCGCATTGGCCTCCTGGCAGACACGGTGGATGTGGGTGATGGCGGCGTCCTGCCGCGCCCATTCCGCCACCTGCTCCAATCCGTAGCTGGCGCCAAATATTCCCAGCGGGCTAATCCGCATCATTGCCCCGTTGGCTTGGCTGTCAGGACTACGCCGTCCGGTCAAGCCGCTAAGTATTGTATTGCCGATGTCGAATGGATTGGATTCAAGCCAAAACACGTAGGCCTTTTCCGCTTCTCCTTTATCGAACGTCCCCTGTGATACGAGCGATCGCGCCAGCAACAGCGCCATTTCTGAGTCATCTGTGGGCTGGCCGGCGATCGTGTTCCAAGTGCCGCCGTCTGCCATGTCCCGTACGCCTTCGGGATAGTTGAAGAGTATCTCTCCCGGGGACTGGAACTCCACCAGACTGCCGAGAGAGTCCCCGATCAGCTGGCCGAGCAGGCAGCCCTGCGCCCTGGAAAGGACGCCAGACTTGGAATGGCTTCTGTCACTTGTCATCTCATCTCTCCCATTAAAAGGATTGTAACATTGTGCCTACACCTGCGAAGCCCACCAGCTGTCCATATGGCTGTAGTTGACGGTGACCGAATCAACGTCGGCGCGGCATGAGTTCGTAAACAGTGAAATTCCCTTCCTTGGCCCGTTGCACCAGCTTCAACTCGCGAACAGCTAGTTGGGGATCGAAGTTCCTCAGCGGCTGCCAGCCAGGCGCAATTACAAACCGGGCGCTCCGCGGTCTCTTCGCAGCATCGTCCGCCAGCGCGACCGGGCTGGCAACCCAACGCACTGTGTAATCCCTGGGATTCTCGTAAAAATAGAACTGAAAATGCCAGCTCAGTCCCTGGTGATACAGAACGGCCCCCGGTGGGCTGTTGTTATCCAGCCAGGCCGTTGCCTCCCGCAGGCCGTCGTAAGCACCGTGATCGCCGCCTATTGGGAATTCACCTCGGGCCGCCTGCACGCCGCCAGGCAGCAAGAGCACTAGCCAAAGCCCGACAACAGTTGGTCCCCACAAGCTGGAAGCGGACGCCAGTATCCTCGCTCCGAGCCATCCGCAAAGGACGGCGAAGACCGGCGCAATCGGCAGGAAGTAACGGTCCCAGACCGGAAGACTGAAAACAGTATGGATACCCAAGAACAAGCCGGTCCATCCGCACAGAAGGACCACCAGAACTGAACTTCGATTCAACAGCGCCAATTCTTTCCGCGGCACGTTAGCTACCGCCAGCGCAGTGGCAGCCGTCAGAACTATCCAGACGATATTACTGGCAGTCAGATACCAGAGCAGGTCGGCGATGTGCACCATGCGGCCCGGCCACTCCTCCATCGAGAGCAGCTCAATCGCACTATAGTTGCGCACGCCCAGGTCCCAGGGCGAAGGCGCCACGGCCCAACGCAGGCTGTCCCAATACAGTATCGGCAAAACCGCTAGGGCCACCCCGCCGGCGAGGCGCAAGCCCGCTGTCGCGATCGCCTTGGCCTTCGGGTTTCCTGCTATCAGGACTGCCAGCGTCAACGGCACAAAAAAGACCCCCTGCTGTTTGGTCATTACCGCTGCGCCCAGGCAAAGTCCAGCCAGTAAGGGTCGCGAACTCTGTGCGGCGAAGAGCGAACAGACGCCGGCCAGCACCATCAAGGGATCGGTGAACCCCGTCGGGCTATAGCTGATTGCAAACGGATTCAGGGCAAACACGGTCGCTGCCACCAAGCCGGCAACCGGCGACCAAGCTCGTCTTGCTATAGCTGCGACGACTGGGATCGTGAGAATGCTGATGCCGATATTCAGAAGCCGTGCGCTGGCTTCAGTCGCGCCAAAAGCCTGGAACCAGTAAGCAAGCAGCCAAATGAACAGCGGCGGTTTGTCGATCCACTGCTCCAGAAACTGGGGATCGTCGTGAAGAAAGCACAGCGCCCAATAACTGTAGAGCGCTTCATCCTGGTGAAATCGAAAGCGGTCCAGCATAACCAGGCGCAGACCGATTCCCAGCAGTATCAGGACACACAGATAGCGCTGATAGCCTGCCCTCGCGCTCAGGAAGCCAGTTAGAGAAGCCCGCGAGTGAGTTGGGACGGCCGCCAGTATTTCTGCGGCCGCTGAGTGCAACGTGAAATGCACGATTCCGTGGCTGTCGTACTTTCTTGCGATAGGAGGGAAGCTGGACCAACGCCCGTTGAGATGCTCAGGGCATCCGCAAGGCAATGTATATTTTACTCCAGGGCAACTGGGCCTTCAAAAACCGGGGATGATCCAAGGGGCCTGTACGGGAGAGGGGATTGAATGCTGGCGACTGGCGGCCAGCCCAACAGGACGCTATACAATTGAGACGCCTGACCACTGGGGCTAATGATAACTAATCCTCAGAACCTGAACTGCTGCCACTGCAAGTTGTCACAGCTCCTTCCAGTAGTTCAAGCATATTCACTGATCGAGGAGAGGCGTCGTCCCGCTCAACGCCCCGCTCGTTTTCGGACTGTCCCACGACCGCAAATATTCCCGCTTGAAACAGTGTTGCGGCCGTTAACTGGGCAGGTGTAATGACAAACCTGCTACGACTGTCGCCCAGTCCCTCTACCCTCTCTCTCGCCGTCAAGTTGCTCAGAAAACAGTCCGAAAACTCGCGCAGGAAGGCAACGTACTCTTCCGGACTCTCAGATCCATCCATTCTCGCCAGTATTGTCGCAAGGTCGTTCAACTATGCTCTGGCAGAAGCCGGTTGCGCAGACGCAGTTTCAAGCTCACTCACGTTTTTCTGCCGTGCCACAACCTTTGCCGTATCGCAATGAATTCTGTCCTGACCGTCAAAGTAGTCATAAGTCTCGATTACGATCAATGAACTGCTCGTTAAGCCCGGGACATATCCTGTCATTGTCAGCGTGTCTCTTTCATGTGAGACATCGGTCCTTGCCTTCCAAATAGACTTAGCGTGCCAGTCGTATTCCCCCTCGCTGTCTTCATATCGCTCTAGCAAAAATACGTTTGAACTCGCCAAGCTCACAATGGCATCGGATTTCAGTAACAAGGGATCGACTCAGTCCGCCACGTGGGCGGTCATCAGACTGTGTTTGAACCGCGTAAACTTTTCAACTTCATCTGCCCAAGGCTCAATATGTCCACTCTCGGAAACCGAAACCATCCAAGAATATTCTACTTGGCTGATTTTCACACCGTCTCTGTGGAAGGTTAGCCTTTCAGGAATATCTCTGAGATTAATGACGACGGTCAGGACCTGGTCGCGCAACCTGGATTCCACGCCTACGATATCAATGTAGCCAGGCAAATCGGCAGACGGCTCGGTTTCAACCGTCTCTCCGATCAACAGCGCTCGATAATTTGAGACACATGGCCCTGCCTGTTTCGATGCTGCCGGCGGCTCTTCAGGAATTGGCACACAGGCCGTGAGAACCAGCGTGATCCCAACGATCAGGAGTTGCCTAACCATGTATCACAACCCTTCCTGACTGACTGTCACGGAACTGAAATGCCACCGAGTGTCTCTCATACAGCGAAACAGAACTGTCGAAACTGCTTTCAAAACAGTGTAACCTTCGTAGACTGCATCTGTCCCTCTTGAATGTACCGATTTCGGGAGATCAAGGGTTCTAATTTGGGAGATTGCTCACTTGAAGAAGCCGTTTGAGGTGATACAATCTTTAGTAGATTGTGACGCCAGAACACAGCGACGTGTCTGGCAGTAGACAGCGGAGGAAGCTGTGGAACGGAAAATGTTCGGCAAAGTCGTTGCCGTCTTGCGAAGGGAGCAGATCGATTTCAAAAGCGGCAACAGCTGGAGCCAGGAGAGGCTGGCAGAGGAGACCGGGCTGACGACAAGAATCGTGGGCAAGATCGAGAGAGGCAGCCAGGTGCGGCTGGACAGAGGAACGCTTCAGGATCTGGCGCGGGCCTTCAGACTTACGTCGATGGAACGCCGCGAATTCTTCTCCATGGCCAGCGAAATTACGGACGACGCGATCGTGCGCGCCGATCTCAATCACAAGGAAGTCTTCGCTCAAGTCTGGACAACACTCGGCACGCTTTGTACACCCGCTTTTCTCATGGATTCGTTCGGCGATCTGGTCGGCGCCAATCGCGCCGTCCTCGACTTTCACAAGCTCAATTGGTCACAGTTCAACGCGGCAAGATGCTCTGCCGGTAACGTCAATATCCTCTCACTCTTGCTTGCACCGGATGCGCCGATTCGCCGTGTGTTGGGTAGCGGCTGGCATGCCATTGCTCTTGCCAACATGCGTCAGTGGCGGGTCATGACTCTGCGGTATCGCCATACGAACCGATTCCGAAATCTCTTTGCCACACTGACGGCCTATCCCGATTTCCAGATGCTATGGGCCGCCAGCCGCCGACGTGTCGAGGACGACAATAGCCGCCTGCGCAGCCACTTCTACACACACGGCATCTATGGGCCGGTGGCCTATTCCGTCTTTACCAACATCAGCCTGAGCTCCTGCGGCGATCTCTACCTTGCCACCTTTGTACCCCAGAATCGGGACACAGGAGCCGTGTTCCAGAACCTGGCCGACAGAAGCAACCGTCCCTTGGCACTGACGCCTTGGCCGAATCCCAGTCTCCCCTGCAATGCCTATGCGTAGACGAGCACTCTGTCAGAGAAAAGGGACGGTCTGCCTTTGGGGTACCTGCCTGTATTGCAACGAACAGAAAGAGAGAGGCCAATCTGGGCACAGTGGATGTGCAGTGGGGCGTGAAGCAAGAACGTGACGGGCCCACAAATTCCCGTCACCAAGTTCAATTTCAGCCGGCGGTAAGGTGGCTGGGCACAGGTAGGCAGTGATTCGCCTCCAGGCCCAACCCCCTTCAGCCGCCGGGGTGTCCGTTTGATGAGAATCCTGGGCAATCTCTGGGAGATGAACTCTCCCAGATACAACCTTAATTGCCGGCGTTTCCCCCGACCTTAGTTCCAGGAGTCTATGCCCAATAGCTTCCGCCCAAGCGGCGTCAGCGTGGCTGGCGTCTGATTCCGGTGCTCCCAATCGCGCAGGTCTCCAGGCCAGTTATCCATAGGGCGGCACTCCTGCCAGGAGCGAATACGCGCTGCCCGTTGCTCTTCGTCCCTATCCGGGGCCGGCCCCATTGTGATGTACTGGGCCAACCGCGGCCGCGTCGAGCGGTTGTGGCCGTTACCGTGCGCCAGCAGCTTGTGCCAGATGACAAAATCGCCAGCCTTACCCCCTACGACTTCTATGTCGAGGCCGTCCATGTCGGGAAAGCGCGGATTGCGGTCAGCCGGCTGCGTTCTTACCCATTCGTAGAACGTCCTGTGAAAGCCGGGAATACACTGAAAGCCGCCCTGGTCCGGGCCGGTATCCGTCAAATAGAGAACGCCCTGCACGCCAGTATGGGTCGTGGGATCCGGGCGCCAGGTTGCAGCGACGTCGTCACCCTCCAACAGAGGCAATGCACTGGTGTCTATGTCCCAGTGAATCATACCTTTGTGGCCCCATTCCGGCCTGTCTGCCCTGTCAGGCGGCTTCATGTTTGCGCGGTCCAGAGATACCCACAGCTTCTCGGTGCCCAGAATCTCGCTGAAAGCCTCATGGAGCCGCGGGTACTGGCGGTTGTCCCACAGTGCCTGATGCTGGTACATTTCCACCATTCCCGCCTGCGAGATTGGAGAACACAGGTCCTCACGTGTGTAGGGCTGGTATCTGTACCAGGTCTCCTGGTCGGCTTCGTCCATCTCCAGGAAGGTCCAGATCTGCTTTACGAGTGCGTCCAGGTTTTCCTGCGGTACAGCATTGGGGACTACGACATAACCGTTCTCTTGCCAGAAAGCCCAGTCTTTCTCATCCAAAACCGGCATCTCTTGCCTCCTTGTTCATCAGGCTCTTCCGAACCAGTGCCTCAGTTCACGCTACCTCTGTCGAGTCGTAGTTCCCGACCAGTCTCCGCGCTCGTAAGTAACCCTTCCATCATCTCCTGAACGATCAATCCATGCCGCAGGGGCGCCTCGCAAGGGACGCCGTCCAGAATACAGGCGATGAAGTGATCTGCGATGACGTTCCAAGCCTTGCTTCTTTCTTTGATGAGGCCATCAAACGTAACGTCCAGAGGTCGGCCCTCATCCTTCAGACTCCGGCCCGCCACAGGTCTGGCGCCGAATCTCTTCGCCGTTTCCACTACAGCTGCCGGGACGGGGCCGTTTGTGTACAGCGTTGGCGGCCTCACCTGTGCGCCCGCTTCTTCTCCGAACAACTCGATCTGCAGGTCACCGGGCTGGTGAGAGGCCCAAAAGCTCTCAACCTGCAGCGCGCCGCCTTCCTCAAAACGAATGAAACCGCCCGCGTAATCGTCCGCGGTAAACTGGCTGTAGTAACTCTCTGGCGCCGCCGCGACCTCATCCGGCGCCTTGCGTCCGAAGAATCCCAGCCCGCGGGGACCGAACCTCGCGCCAGCGACACCGGTTACGCTCACAGGTCGCGGCATACCCAGCATCCACCACGCCGCGTCCAATACGTGCACGCCCATATCGCGAAACGCCCCGCCGCCTTTGCGGATGAAGCCGGTATTCCACGCCGGAATGCCGTTGCGGCGGATGCTGCGGGCGCGTGCGTAGTAGAGCTCGCCGAATGTCCCCAATCGCGCCAAGGCGCCCAAATACTGTACCTCAGCGGAAAAACGGGTGGAGAGGGACATCATGTTGACGACCCCGGCCGCCTCCGCCATATCCACCAGCCGCTCCGCCGACTCCACCGAGTCGGCCAGCGGCTTCGTCATCAAGACATGTTTGTCATGGGCCACCGCTTTCAGGCCCATCGGCACATGCAGCTGATTGGGCGTGCCGATAAAGATAGCATCGACCTCCCGGCTGCGGCATAGCTCGTCAAAATCAGTGTACAGGCGAACCTCGTCCGGCTGTGGCAGAAGCGCTGCGAAGTCGGCCATGCTCTCCTCGACCAGATCACACAGCGCCACCACCTCCGCGCGCGGGTTGCTTGCCAGCGCGAGTCCATTGGGCCTGCCAATACCCATGCCGACGACAGCAACGCGTACCTTATTCATGTAGTTTCCTGATGTCCATAGTCTGGGGTCAGGCCGAGAGCAGACCGTCCCGTCCTCTGCCTGTCCATCGCCGCCGTTCTGCGACTACCTTTCGACCGTCAGAGCGTAGTGCCCTTCAATGTAAGGGTAACGCTCTGCGACCCCTTCTGCCAATTCGATTCCCAGGCCGGGACTGTCCGGCAGATGCAGATGGCCGCTGTTCATTGCCGGCGGCTCCACGGCAATATCCCATTGCAGCGGCCCTTGAATCTGGCAAACTTCGAGAATCTCGAGGTTGGGCAGGGCTGCAACCGCGTGCGCGTGCGCCATCGCCATCAATCCATTGTGCCAGGAATGGGGATAGAGTTTGAGGCCGTGATACGCCGCCAGCTCCGCGATACGAACCAGTTCGGTCAGGCCGCAAACACCCGCGTCAGGCTGCACGATGTCATAGGCCCGCTTTTCAATATAGGGGCGAAACTGCTCCAGCGTCGTGAAGCTCTCGCCGCCGGTTACAGGCATATCCACCGCCGCCGCGAGTGCGGCATAGCCGTCGATATCGCTCCAGGGGATCGGCTCCTCAAGCCAGGCGAACTCCAATCGGTCCAACTCCTTGGCAATGGGCAGGGCTTCCTCCAGCGTCAACCGGCAGTTTCCGTCCAGTGCCAGGTTCATCCGTCCCGCCACTGCCTGGTGCAGTTCCCGCACCAGGCCAAGAAAGCGGTCAACGGTCACACCGTCCCACTCCCATTGCGTACCAATGCGGAACTTCATCACCGGGAAACCCTGTTCTACGTATCCCAGTGCCTCCTCGATCAGCTGTGCCGGACGGTCCCGCCAGTCATAGCGGCATCCGCTCGAGGCATACATCGGTACCGACGAGGCCGGGCTGTCGCTCAGGAGTTCGCTGACCCGCTTGCCCGCCGCTTTCCCCCGTAGGTCCCACAGCGCGCAGTCGATTCCGGCCACGGCCGCGTCATGGGCGCGGTCCTTGCCATTTGGATGCGGCGGCGTGGCCTTGTCTGTCGCATCCTTGCCGATGAGCGTAGGCGCCAGCCAGTCGACCCATTCAGCGATACGCGGCGGCACGCCGTAAGCGCTCGCTTCTCCAATGCCGACCAGTCCTTCATCCGTTTGGATTCGTACAATCGCGCAATCGGCTTTTACCGTTCGGTAGCTGGCAGTGATCCACTGCCGTTCCGGTTCGTGCATGCGCGAGAGGCACACTGTGTCGAGAGAGATGATTTTCATTCAATTCCCCTTCACCAGGGCAGCTTGTAGGAAGGCTCGTTGACGTATCGAGCCGTCGCTATATCCAGTTCGATCCGCGTCGCCGGCGGGAGTTCGACCTGCAGGTAGACGTCGTTAACGTCTTCCTTTACGGTCGAATGCTCGACTTCAGGCGACTGGTATGCTGGTGGTCGGCCCGGGTAACTGCTTGTCCTCTTCGTATAGCGAACTGCCTCGAAACGGTGTTCACCGAAGCCGCCCGCCTGCAGTATCACCATACGCGACTCGTACGGGTTCAGGTTGACCAGTTCCACCACCGTGCGCTCCGCCTCAAGCCTCGTTACGAGCGCGGCCGTGTCAGGAGGCAGGCCCGGCCGCTTGCGGACGGCGTCGTAGTACCGCAGCCGGCAGTGGAGTAGCCCGCCGTTATAGATGATCTGGGGCGCGCCCAGTGTAAGCTGAACCAGCGCCTCTGTGATCACGGGGTTGAGCTGTTGCCAGTGGTGGATGTGCACCTGCGTCAGGTCCTCCACGTCTTCTCGGATCAACGCCAGTCGACGGCAGACCTGTCCGTAGGTTGAGGCCAGCATCTGCTCAGGATAGTCGGGGTTATCACCGGCAAGGAACCGTAGCCAGGGCTGTTCGTGGCCGTTGTCCTCCTTGTTGCGAAAACCCTGAACGCGACGCCAGTCGTACTTCTCCACCCGTCGCAGCGCCTCGATCCGCTCCCAGTCGGCGTTATCCATCGTCATGTTCCACACAGCCGTTGGGTAGACAGGCGACATCGGTTGATAGTCGAACCAGCCCTCGTCGTTGTGCCGGTAGGGGACGACAAAGATCCCTTGCTCTTCGTCGTCCAACTGGTCCACCCAGTGGCTTCGCAGGCTCATTTCCTCGTCATGAGGACTGCGCGTCTCGCCCAAATTCCAGATTGCATCATACTGGTCGTTGGCCAGTTGCAGATATGACTTGTCGCCGGTGAGCAGAAATGCGTTGCCGCCGCTGACGGTCGCGGCCATGCCGATATTGTAGTAACCGTGGGGCCAGCTCCAGCCGTAAAGACCGCCGTACCAGCGTCCATCCATGTACTCGCCGACCTCTCCGGACAGCCCCACGTTGTCCGGCAGCAGGCCTTCCGGTTTCGGCCGGTCAAACTGTCCGGACTGCTCTGCCGCGGGAGAGCTGCTCGCGGCCCGCTCCCTCCAGGCGTCGAAATACTCGACGATCCAGCGCCGGTACTTTTCCTCGCCGGTGAGCAAGAAGGCGTTCGCGATAAGACTCGTTACCATCAGATTCCCGGCAACGTCCCCCTTTCCCATGCGCTCCTGCATCGCCTCCCCCATGCGACGCGCCAGGGCGTCGTCCTTCAAATCGTCGTAGACGCGAACCCCCTCAATGTCGGTGTAGGGGAGGCCATAAGTGCGCATGGTCGCGCTCCATCCGTAACCTGGCTCCGGGCTGTCCGAGAAGCCCCAACGCGGTCCGCCGCTGCCGTTATGAGGCGCCCTGATCAGCTTGCGCTCAGGGTCGTAGTTGAGCGCATCGGGGTTTTCGTTCAGATACAGGCCGGCAAACCGTACAGTACGCTCGCGATTGCGCTCATTGGTCGGGTCCGCCAGACAGAGAAAGTAGAAGTAAATGTAGCTTTCGCTCTGGTGGAACTGATCATAGCCCCGTTCATACTCGTCCAGCACCGGGCCGAGTTCCTCCAGCTGTCTCGTGATTGCGTCCCACTGGCGCTGCCCCTGCGTGAGCAGGTGATCGCCGCCCCCGAGCAGATAGTAAAGGGGCCAGTTGTAAGAGCTCTCGTAGAAATCATCGGCGCCGTCGCGTGAGTCACTCCACCTATCGGCCCAGATCAGCGTCCCGTCGGGCCTTGTGTACTTCTCCAAAAAAGGATCTACGGACCGGTCCATCAGACCAAAAAGCGCCCGCTCCATCACGGCCCAGGTGGGCGGTGCATCAAGAGGGACGCTGGCAGTGAGTGTAAGCACGGGGCTCACCTCTCTTGTGTGTGAAACTGTCTGTTTTTGGTTGCCGCAGGCACGAACTGGATTGCCTACAGGTAATCGTTAGCCGCTGCGCCAAGGCCCTGCGGGAGCCCGGCGCAACGGCACAACGCTATCTGCGCATCTTCAATACCTTCAACTGTGATACGCTCGTCATTACCGCGGGTTCTTGGCCCGCCACTCCTGCAGCTGGCGGTTCACTTCATTGATGATGGTCTGGGCGCCGGCCTCGTTCAGCTTCTCGATGGCCTCAGCCGCGCCATCCTCATAGGCGACCCAGCCGTACTGGATCGGCAGAACAAACTCGTTATAGACGGCCGACGTCTGGGCAATCTCCGTCTTGATTGGTTCGCGGTCCACTACAAAGCCCAACGCTTCCGACGGGAAGGCCGTGTCGTTCATCTCTTTGGTCGCTTCCGAGGCCCCGACCTGCTTGGCGTCCCGATAGTACGCATTGAACTGATTGCCAAACATCCAGTCCGTGTTCGGATTGTACGTGCTGGTGTTGCCGTCCACACCATCGGGGAAGCGCATCACCTGGTTGGCCTCATCTTCCCAGACCCAATGTACGCCCTCAATGCCGCGTGAAAGCAGGTTATAGATATAGGCATTGGTGTTGAACTCCTCCAACACCTCCATTGCCTTGCCCGGATTCTTGGAGGTGGCGCAGATGGCGTTCATCGTTGCGGTTGCGCCGGCAGTATCCAGAATCAGTGGGACCGTCAAGCTCTTGCTCAAGAACTCGAAGCCGTAGGCGTTCTGCGCCTCAACGTCGTTCCCCGGCTTTTCTACATGGTAGCCCATAGCATACTGACCGGCGCGGAACGCAGATCGAGCCTCGTCATTGGGAAGCGGCTCAAGCGGCATGTATCCTTCATCCACCCAGCGCTTGGTCGATTCGGCCGCCATCTGAAATTCGACCGTCTCCACCATATTGACGGCGGTCAGCGTCTCGTCGTCAGCCTTCATGCCCAGAAAGCCAATGCCGTCATCCAGAGGGTCGAAACCGTAGTACTGGGAAAGGAAGAGACCCCTTCCCGGCGCCGCAACGAATACGGGCGTAATGCCCTCGCCGTCACGAACGTCGGCCAGCCAGGGTTCCATATCTTCCCACTTGGTCACGGAGTCGAGATCCAGCCCGTACTTCTCAGCCAGGTCCTTGCGCGGATGTACGCCCCATGGCTTGGGGAATATCTGCTGATTGATGACGCCATAGATGACGCCGTTGACGCGTGCCGCGTCCCAGGTCGTGGGCGGCATGCTCCCCCACAGGCCAGGCGCGTGATTGAGCAGCAGATCGTCCAGCGGCGCCAGAACACCGTTGGCAACATTGTTGGCGTAACTGTTGATCCAGGGCGCTGTGAAAATGATATCGCACTCTTCTCCTGCAGACATCGGGGAATACCTTCACAACGGCTACTGGCGATAGCCGCTTCAAAACTGGGTCGTAACCTGCCGGCTGAATTGGTCAGTGGGCCTGCGGCCCACCCGTTTCAGTTCGGTTGGACCACCTGCCTGGAGGAACCGGTGCTAGGCTACACGAGGCCCTACTCATTGTCAAATTTTTCACTATCTATCAAAAATAGGGCTTTTTATGTTGATACATTATAATGGTCGGCCAGTACCCCCTTGTGAAGCAAATTACAATTTCAGGTGAGGAGAATCAATGTCAGTTCAGACTGGCGCGTATACCGCTGTGCCAGAGACACGAGCAAACCTGCCGCCTCCGGAGGCGCCGGTCCTGCCCGTCACCCACTGCAATCACGGCGACGAACGCGTCGATCACTACTACTGGTTGCAGGAGCGTGATAACCCGGCCGTACTGGCCTATCTGGAAGCCGAAAACAGATATACGGAAGCGATGCTGAACCATACCGAGGCTCTGCAAGTCACCCTCTACGACGAAATGAAGAGCCGCATCAAGGAGACCGATGACTCGGTGCCCGTTGCCCATGGCGGATACTTCTACTACTACCGCGAGGAGAAGGGCAAGCAGTATCGCATCTACTGTCGCAGGAAGGGCAGTCTAGATGCCAATGAACAGATTCTGATCGACCTTAACGATGAGGCCGAGGGACGCGACTACCTGCGCATGGGAAATTTCAAAGTCAGTCCCGACCATTCCCTTCTGGCATTTGCTCTTGATACCGATGGGTCGGAAACTTTCACTCTGCAGGTCAAGAACCTAGCAACAGGGGAACTGCTGCCGGACCGAATTGAAAACACGTACTATGGCCTGGAGTGGGGCAACGACAACCGCACCCTCTACTACACCACCCTTGATCCCGCTCTACGGCCCTACAAACTGCACCGCCACCGTTTAGGAGACGATGCAACGGAGGACGAGGTCGTCTACCACGAGGAGGATGAACGCTTCTTTCTGAGGCTCTACAAGGCCAAGAGCGGGCGCTACATCTTTTGCGCCCTGGGGAGTGCTGTGACCTCCGAAGTCTTTGCCATCGATGCCGACGACAGCGGCGCGAAGCCCAAGCTGGTGCAGCCGCGAGTCCAGGACATGGAGTACTTCGTCACCCACCATTGCAGTCGGAACCGGGAAGAACGCTTTCTCGTTCTAACAAACTGGGAAGCGGAAAATTTTCGGGTGATGGCTGCGCCGGTCGATGCGCCCGCCAGAGAAAACTGGCAGGAGCTGATTCCACACTCCGCCGAGGTCATGCTGGACCGCATCGAGCCGTTTCAGGACTTCCTGGTTGTCTGGGAGCGGGAAAGCGGCCTCACGCACATCAGGATTCAGGACCTGCGCGCCGGGGCCTTCTTTGCGGGCCAGGAATCCTCCTCCCACCGAATAGAGCAGTTGGAGCCGGTCTACACGGTCTCCCATGGCCAGAATCCTGAATTCACCAGTCAGGCGTTGCGCTATCGATACAGTTCTCTCGTCTCTCCACAGACGGTTTTTGACTATGATATGAGGAGACGCGTTCGCACGCTGCTCAAACAGGACGAAGTCAATGATTACGATCCAGCGGCCTTCAAGACCGAACGAATCTGGGCTGCCGCGCCAGACGACGTGCAAGTGCCTGTCTCGCTTGTCTTTCCGGCCGGCTTGGAGAGAGACGCCAATAACCCCTGCCTTCTGATCGGTTACGGCTCCTACGGCATAAGCTATGATCCCTACTTCAGCAGCAACCTCGTAAGTCTGCTGCAACGGGGCTTCGTCGTCGCCTACGCCCACATACGCGGCGGTGGTGAGATGGGACGGCAATGGAAGGATGACGGCAAATATCTCAAAAAGAAGAACACCTTTACCGATTTCATTGCCTGCGCAGAGACGATAATCGAACGGGGCTACACGTCGCCGCGCTGCCTGATGATTAGCGGTCGCAGCGCCGGCGGTCTGCTGATGGGCGCAGTAACCAACATGCGGCCTGATCTGTTCGCAGGCGTCGTCGCCGGTGTTCCCTTTGTCGACGTGGTAAACACCATGCTCGACGCCAGTATCCCATTGACTGTCATCGAATGGGAGGAATGGGGCAACCCGGCCGATCCGGAGTACTATCATTACATGAAGAGCTATTCACCCTATGACAATGTCGAGGCCAAGGACTATCCGGCCATTCTGGCCACCGCGGGCCTCAACGATCCGAGAGTGCAATATTGGGAGCCAGCCAAGTGGGTGGCCAAACTGCGGGCGTGCAAGACCGACGATAACCCGCTACTACTCAAAACCGAGATGGGGGCCGGTCACTTCAGTAAATCCGGCCGCTACGATTACCTGGAGGAGGTTGCCTTGGAGTATGCGTTCATTCTGGACACCACTGACTCTGTCCCCTTCGATGACGGGAGCAGTGGACAATGATTAGGTTGATCGATAGAGAGTTCGTACGAATACGTTCCTATGCTTTCCCTTCGACTTCCCTGCCGCAGCTGTCGAAGTCGTTGCCGCAACATCTGCGGCGAGAAATGGCAAGTCTTGAAGTGGAAGGGGATGACCTGGTGACCCTTCGTTATCATTTGCGAAGTCGGGTTGCCTGCATCCAGACACGCGATGGAGTTGCTTCCTGGCAAGTTAGCGAGCCCTGTGAACTGCAGATCAATTACCGCAAAGGTTTCCCGCAGTCTCAACTGGGCACCGAGCCCACCGAGCAGGCCGCAAGAATCCCGAACTGGGACTCCCTTTCCCCTGAGACAGGCGACCCCGCGGAGTCGACGGGCTCCTTGATCGGAGAAGATCAAGAGGAGCACGGTCTGAGTCAGAGCATCTTCGCTCCACCTGTACTTGAAGAGGAACACAGTTCCTCTCATGGAGTTCACAACGGCGACCTCGCCCACCTGCACTCCCACAATGGCAGCAATGGCTCAATCGCCGCATTCCACAACCATGAGACTGTCGGAAACGGCGCAGGTGACCACACAGGACGCGGATATGTCCGTCTCGAACTGCTGGAAGGTGAGTTCAAGACGCCGCACACGATTATGCTCTCCGAACCTTACAGTCTCGCCAGCCTCGGACGATTCTGCCTGCTGGCGGAAACACTGGCAAGATGGATGAGGGCGACGACGGGCGTGGTCAGCAGTTAGACAGAACAACAGAATACAAACTATCATCCCTTATCCACAGCAGGCTGAGGACGAAAATGACTCGGATTGCCATGTGGTGTGCGCCGCGTACCATCTCAACGGCGCTCATGCGTGCCTGGGAAAACCGCGCGGACACTGCAGTGATCGACGAGCCGTTTTATGCTCACTACCTGCAGGTCACCGGCATCGATCACCCTGTGAGCGATGAAATCATCGCCAGCTATGAGACCGAATGGCGCACTGTCGCTCGCACGCTTACGGAAGACCCCCTGCCGGAGGGCGCGTCGATCTGGTATCAGAAGCATATGGCCCATCACATGTTGGACCATATCGAGTTGACCTGGCTGGACAGACTGACCAACTGCTTCCTGATCCGGTCGCCGGTCGAAGTCATCACTTCCTACATCAAGGTACGGTCCCAGCCCACGCTACAGGATCTCGGATTCCCGCAACTGCTGCGGCTGTTCGATACCGTCCGCCGCAACACCGGCTCGATTCCTCCCGTCATCGATAGTCGGGACGTGCTGGAGGATCCTCGCGGCACTCTCATGTTGCTATGTGAAGCAGTGGCAGTGCCATTCTCTGAGAAAATGCTCTCCTGGCCGCCAGGGCGCCGCGACAGCGATGGCGTCTGGGCACCCTACTGGTACGCAGCGGTGGAAAAGTCGACCGGCTTCGCCCCGTACCGTCCTAAAAACGAACAGCCCCCGCCGGAGCTTCAGGACCTTCTCACGCAGGCGCAGGAAGCCTACCGGAATCTGTATCGCTTCCGCCTGACGACAAAGGATCGTGGTCGGTGACCAGTTGCGGATCTGATGCGCCGGCTGTGGAGCCCAGGAGTTCTGAACCATGTTGCAGAGATTCTACGAAGCCAATCGCCATCTGCTGGTCAACATTAACGGCCAGCTAGTCCACCGGGACGAGGCCGGCATCAGCCCCTTCGATTCATCCGTGCAAAACGGCGATGCGGTCTGGGAGGGTTTGCGACTTTACGACGGTCGTATCTTCAAATTAGAGGAGCATCTCGACCGCCTGCAGGACGGTGCAAAGGCCCTCGCCTACGAAGGAATCCCCCCGAAAGAGGAGATTGTGGAGCAGGTGCGGCGTACGCTGCAAGCCAACGAAATGCAGGACAACGTCCACGTCCGCCTGACTCTCACCCGCGGCGTCAAGTACACAAGCGGCATGGATCCCCGCATCAATACGAGCGGCACAACGCTCATCGTACTGGCCGAACACAAACCGCCGGTCTACGACCGCGGTGGCATCCGTCTGATCACCTCCGGCATCCGCCGCATTCCCCCGGACTGTCTGGACCAGAACATCCACTCCTGCAATATGCTTAACTCGATACTGGCCAAGATCCAGGCCAACGCAGCAGGAGTCGACGATGCCGTGATGCTGGACCTCAACGGCTTCGTGGCCGAAACGAACGCTACGCACCTGTTCCTGGTCAAACGCGGTGTGGTAGCAACACCCCATACCCACGCCTGCCCCGAGGGGATCACCCGTGCCACAGTGTTGGACCTCTGCAAGACGCATCGGATTCTCGCGGAAGTGCGCGACATTTCGCTGCCCGAGCTTTATCGGGCAGATGAGCTGTTCTGCACAGGCACAATGGGCGAGCTGACGCCGGTGATCGAGTTGGATGGACGGACAGTCGGTACAGGAGACGGCGGGCCCGTCACCCAACGCCTGAGTCAACTGTACGCCGAACTGACCCGCAGCTCTGGCTTCCCAATTCTGGTCGACGGATAGGTAAAGAGGAGAAGGTGTGGTCCATCCACTCGTACGGACCCACTGTTACCCAGCCGCATCAGTTCAACATCGAGGGCCCGGCAGCGGTCTAGATTTCCAGGAAGGTCCTCCTGGCAACTTGACAGCCTGTCCACCAACCCGCAAATTCCTGCTCCTGTTACACACATAGACGCTCGAAAACTCAAACGAGAAGATGCTCAAAGTATTCACTACAGGGCGGAGGTTTCAGACCCTGGCGGTCATCACATTCTTATTCTTGCTGACCCTCCTCTTAGTCGGCCCTCTGTGGCATCCAGAGGGAATCCCAGGCGGCCAGTCTGACTTAAGAATTCACATTCACCGCGCTGCGGCTGTAGAACATTCCTTTGAGCAAGGCGTGTTCTGGCCGCGTTGGGCTCACAATGTATACCAGGGTCTGGGCGCACCTGTCTTCCACCACTACAGTCCCGCTCTGTACTGGCTGGTCGCCGCATTCCACTGGCTAGGTACCCGTCTTGACACCGCCTACAAAATAGTGATGTCTTGTGCTTTCTTCCTGTCAGGACTGGGTCTTTATGGCTGGCTCCAGAAGGCATTCAGCCGGCCTGCAGCCCTTGTGGGTTCGTCCCTGTTCCTTGCACAACCTCACTTTGTCTTTGCAGAATGCTACTATCTTGGCGACTACCCACAGATGTTCGCTCTGCTGATGCTACCGGTCTGCCTGTGGGCAATAACTGCTCTTCACTTCCAGCCAAATTCATGGTACTGGTTGGCCGCGGTTCTCGCGTTATCGACCCTGGTACTTAGCCATAACTTGACAGCGGTTACGGGAGCCCTCGTGCTGCTGCTTCAGTGGTTATTCCTGGCTCTAGTTTACAGGCGTGCCGGGGGTCTAGTACTCTGTGCTTCGGCTGCTGTGGCGGCTGTCCTTGTAACAGCTGCCTTCTGGCTGCCAGCCCTATTCGACCTGCCTCTCGTGCAGTTTGAGAATGCCCTTAAGGTTAAAGTCGGCTATAAGGGAGGTTTCTTTAGTCTGCGCGAGCTCACATCATTTCAGCCGGCCTTTCTGGACAGCAGGGCAGGTAATCCTCTTATGCCGCCTTCCTTCACTTTCGGCGTCGTCCAGTGGTTAGCCTTGATACTCTGTGGGATCAGTTTGTTCTTCGCAAGGTCTCGAGAACAGAGGCTGTGGGGGCTGGCTGGTTCCCTCTTAGCATTGTTCTTTCTCGCCCTTACAATGCACTTTTCTGAGCCAATCTGGGATGCCCTCCCGTGGCTGCACTTTCTGCAGTTTCGTTTTCGGCTGCTGCCGTTTGCAACAATAGGCTCGCTTTCCGCCGCCGCGCTTGCTGTGGACGTCTGGTCGAACAAGCGTCGCTGGATCCCAGCTCTTGTCCTGCTCTCTGGCTCCATTTTGCCTCCCTTTCCATATCTCTTTCCGAATCTTGCCTCGTTCACCTCCTTTTTGTCAGTGGATGCCATTCCCAGCCAAAACGCGACAGCAAGTCAAGAGCAAGATATTGACTGGGACTTCATTGTAGGCACCGGCGAGTTTCTGGTTCGGGGTGCCGAAATGGAAATGGCCAAGGGCCTCAAGGAGGGGCCCGAAGCGACTTCACTACACTGGCATTCCCCTCACAAGGCTGTGGCAGACCTGCCCTCCCAGTCCGACCCTCTACTACTTCGGCTGCATTTTCATCCCGGTTGGGCCGCCGGAGAAGGAACTGCACTTGAACAGGGACCGGCCGGCTGGGTTCAGGTTTCGAAAAGACCTGAACACGGGGAGCAGTTGGAGATTCACTGGGCTGGGACGACACCGCAGCGATGGGGCGAAGGCATTAGCGTGGTTGGGCTTTTCGCAACTGCAGCGGGTTTCGCACTTCTGGGGCGACGGCGTCACCGTTTCTTCCCTGTCCAAGAGAAAGAGACACCAGTTGAAGACGGAAAGAGTTTTTCGCGGGTAGTGATTCCTCTTACGGTAGCGGTTCTTCTTGTGATCACGGCGCGATATGCCGTTGACCGGTACACTGAAGGCCCATTCATCTGGCACTCCCCGCCGGACCATCTGCCTTTTCCCGTTCAGGGGGCGCCCACCGTCTTTGGAGGCACTTCGACAGGTCAGGTGACCCTCCTCGGCTGGAAGCTGCTTAGCAGCCCCACACCCAGTCCTGGAGACTCGATAATCGTTCGATTGTATTGGCGGGCGAATCAGAGTCTGGACGAAGATCTACACTCCTTGCTTCATCTGTACTCACCTTCCATTAAGCACTCTTGGGCCGCCGACGCCGATGGTACCATCCGTATTCCTACCAGGATCTGGGATCCTGAGAAGTACTACGTCGAAACGATGATTCTTCCCGTTCCTCTTGACGTTCCGCCGCTTTCATATTCGCTTGCTGCGGGATTGGCCTCCCCGACTCAAGGAAGATTAGAAGTGCCGGGTTCGGAGAGCGGTCTCCTGCACCTGCGCGACATCGAAGTCGCGCCTGTTCGTCCTGGGTGGTTTCAGCGTGTGAGGGCGTCCACAGAATCACCGGCCGAGACCAAAGACGGCATTCGATTGCAAGGGTACGACCTGTCGGCCCTTTCTGAACATCTCACACTGCGTTTGTTCTGGGAGTCCGGAGACGGTGTCTCAAACGACTGGATCACATTCATCCATATGTTGGACGATAGAGGCCAAGTGGTCGCTCAATTCGACGGCCCTCCTTTGGGAGGACTCTTGCCAACCAACCTTTGGCAAAAGAATGCGCTCTACGTAGATCGACGAGAGATGAGGTTGCCTGATGGTCTTTCCCAGGGAGACTATCAATTTCGCATCGGACTCTATAGCTTTGCTACGGGAGAAAGGCTGCCTCTTCAACCGCGTGATGTAGAGGATTCTCAGTTTGAAGACGGTCAACTTCTGGTACGGCTGAAACATCAACCTTCGAAAGCATTACAGGACTCTTGCGATGCCTGTTCAGACGACCAGCAATTAGAGCACCGGCCCACTTTGCCCCTTTCTCGTAGGATTCAGGGTAGCGGCGAATGAACCGGAAAGTGAGAGTTGCCAGGTTCGACCGAGGCACAATAGGCACACGAGAATGCGGGCCAGCCAACTAAATTCTGAGACAGCTGCATGCCGAACCGGTACCCAGTTCTGGATTCCCGGTCGACTGTAAGAGAGAAGAAGGTGTGGTCCATCCCCCCGAACGAACCACACCCTTGGGCTGTCGCCGAAATGCTTCGAAGCGCACTTGGCGGAGCCCGGAATTCCGGAGGTTTCCGCGAGGACGTCCTGCGTCAGAGCCGGACCGCCATCCGTGCCCTGAAGTGAGAGGTTGGCTGATTCGAAAATCAGATTAGGCCAGATGGGTTAAACGGGCTGAAAGAGGCAGTTAACGTTTGGTAAAAGACCGTTTACCGGTATGGAGTGGGCGAAGAACCAACCCTCTGCGGATCGAAGGAGAACTCTCGCAGTTCTTGGTCACTCTTCCGTTCCGTTAAGAAGTTCAACCGTATGGAGTATGGGAAGCGGTTTCCCGAGCCGCTGCAAATGGCTGTCGATCTGGGTCATGCAGCCGATGTTTCCGGTTACCACAGCCTGCGCGCCAGTGCTGAGGATTGCTTCGGCTTTGCGTTGGCCCAGCTGGGCGGCAATCTCCGGCTGTTCGATGTTATAGCTCCCTGCTGACCCACAGCAGATCTCCCCCTCCGGTATCGGAACCAGCGTAAGATTCTGAACCGCCCCCAACAAACGGCGCGGCGCTTCCGTCACGCCCTGGGCGTGGGCGAGATGGCAGGCGTCGTGATACGCGACCGTCATCGGCGCCTGCAATGCCGGCGGCGACTCAATGCCGAGAGCATCCAGGAAGACCGTGACATCCTGCACCTTGCCTGCAAAGTCCCTCGCTGCCTGTTCTTCTGCCTCGCCCGCGAAAAGCAGCGGGTACTCGTGCATGCCCGATCCGCAACCCGCCGCGTTGGTCACCACCGCATCGATGCCGTCTAAGTTGAAGGCGTCAAAGTTGCGTTTTGCCAGCTCGCGTGCCTGGTCTGCCGCGCCGGTGTGCATCGAGAGCGCGCCGCAGCACCCTTGGCGCGGCGGAATGACCACTTCGACGCCGTTGCTGGTCAACAATTCGACCGTGGCGCGGTTGATCCCGGGGGTCAGTACCTGCTGGACGCAGCCGCTCAGGAACGCAACCCGTGCTCGCCTCTCACCCTTGGCCGGGGCCAGTTCAGGCAATGTGATGCGCGGAGGTAGCCGTTCGGGCAGCAGATCGAGCATCGTGCGCAGGGCGGCGGGCAGGAACGGCTTGAAGGCCTTCGAAAAGCGTCCTAATGCGGCTGCGGCGCGGAAACGTCCGGGGTAGGGGAGCGTTTGATTGGTTAGGGTGCGTGTAAGCTCCTCCATTCGGGTGCGGCTGCGCTGCTTTTCCGCCATCTCCCGAAATGGTGTAAGCAGTTCACCGTATTCGACCCCGGACGGGCACGCGGTGACGCAAGCCAGGCAGCCCAGACATCGGTCCACATGCGGCAGCACCTCCTCCTGGGACAGCTCCCCTTCGAGCGCACCCTTCATCAGTAGGATGCGACCGCGCGGCGAGTCCATCTCCTCTCCCAAGGCAAGGTAGGTTGGGCAGGCAGGCAGGCAGAAGCCGCAGTGGACGCAACTGGCGACGGCTTCCGCCATCGACGGGGCTTGTGGTCCGAGCGAATCTACCGGGATTGAGTGGCGCATGGGGTTGCGTCCTCTAGCGTTATGTCGTCAATAATACCTTGCCCTTGGTCTGACGCGCTTCCAAGTAGGTATGGGCGCCCTCCGCATCGTCGAGCGGGAAAGTGCGGTCGATGCGGATCTTCAGCTTACCCTCAGCGATCCAGTTGAAAACGTCATTGGCGCGTCCCTCCAACTCCGATCGCGTGAGCATATGGGAGGCCAACGTTGGGCGCGTCAGGAAGAGCGAGCCCTTCTGGTTGAGGACCTGCGGGTCGATTGAGGGGACAACGCCGCTCGCCTGGCCGAACAGTACCATATAGCCGCGCGGCTTAAGACAGTCCAGGCTTTTGTCAAAGGTGGCGATGCCGACCGAGTCGTACACGACTTCGACGCCCTCGCCGCCGGTCAGATCGCGCACTGCTTCAGCAAAGTCCACTTCTGTGTAGCGGATCGTGGCGTCAGCGCCGGCCGCCTCCGCGATGCGCGCCTTCTCCTCGGTTGAAACCGTACCGAGCACACGCGCGCCGCGCAGTTTGGCTATCTGCACCAGCAGAGCCCCTGTGCCGCCGGCCGCGGCATGCACAAGGCAGGTATCGCCCGGCTTTAGCGGAAAGGTGCTGCACGCAAGGTAGTGGGCGGTCAACCCCTGGATCATCGCCGCCGCCCCATGCTGCGCATCCACGTCAGCTGGGCGATGGACCAGATTCTTGGATGGGACGATCGCGTATTCGGCATAAGAGCCGGTCGACATCCCATATGCCACGCTGTCGCCAACCGAAACTTCGCTCACGCCCTCGCCGACTGCATCGACGGTCCCCGCGCCTTCAACGCCGGGCGTGAACGGCAGTGGCAGCGGATACCAACCCCGGCGGTGGTAGGTGTCGATAAAGTTTACGCCGGCCACCTCGATCCTTACTCGCGCTTCCCCCGCGCCTGGCTCCGGTGTGGGCGCGTCTACGCACTGCAGCACATTGGGGTCGCCTACCTCTTGAACACGAATCGCTCTCATCAGCTTGCTCCTCTATCTGTTTTGTTACCATTCGCCTGCGTCAAAACTTCTCAAACTTTCCTTCTGGGTCCAGGGCCAGCGCGATACGTCGCAGGAACGCGTTTTGAAATGGCCGGCCCAACAGAGGACCTTCCCCGGCGTCTGTGTTGTCACCGTCGTATTGCGTCGACGCACGCCGCGCGCGGCCAAACAACTGTACACCTTGCAAGTCCAATTCCAGCAAGAGGTTATGGAGGTCTCCGAAAGAACTCTGGTCACTGTCCTCCGTCGCCGTATCCGCCGGCCAGCCGAGCCAGAGCAGATTCCCGCCGACGCTATAGCGGCGCGTTGTCGCCTTGGAGCGGCCGAGCGCATTCTCCAACGCCGGGATCCGTCTCGGTGTCAACGGGACCCGAACCAGCCCCATCCCCTCTCCGAGCCACCCCATCGATCGCGCCGTCTGCCACAAGTTCTCTTCCTCTTGGCCATGGTGCAAACTACTATCGCGCATCAGCCCGGCGCCCGCAGTTACTATCGCCTGCAATGCCTGAGCCCTATCCTGCAGTACGTTCAGCAAACCCCCTATACGCACCCATAGCGTCCATCCCTCCTGTGTCGGCGCAAAATCGACCGCGTGCAGATCGATGGCACTGCTCGTTACCGCATCCAAAGCGCTCAGCAACTCGGAAAGGCCATCGAATTCCGCTGCCACTGTCGCAAACGCCGGCGGCTGGGGAAAGACTTTGAAAGTCAGTTCGGTCAGGATTCCGAGTCTTCCCAGACTTCCGACGAACAGTTTGGGAAAGTCGAATCCGGCCGCGTTTTTCACAACCGCGCCCCCGCCCCGCACCTCGTGACCCTTTCCGTCGACAAAGCGAATACCAATCAGAAAATCGCGAATGCCTCCGTAGCGGTAGCGTCCCGCCCCGCTCAGGCCGGCGGCGACCGTTCCACCCAGCGTTGCCCCTCGTTCGGACAGCGGCGGATCGAAAGGCAGGTACTGACCTTTTTCCTCCAGCATCGTCGACATCTCTGAGACTGGTGTGCCGGCTCGGGCGATAAAGGTGTATTCGTCGGGCTGATAGTCGATGACGCCACTTAACCTTGACAAGTCCAGCCATTGCACGTCCTCATTGCAGTGTCGCAACGATAGAGCAGGCTTGGACCCGCCCCCTCGGACGCGCACACTCTCCGCCCCACGTATCGCTTCCTGGATCTCATCAACGCTGTTCATGGTCTGAGTTTCGTGCCGGTCAGACTCCCGCTACGTCTGCGGCGATTCGACTGACGCTTTCAAACTATAGGCATTGAGTCTATCAGGACGCCCCGAAGCCACCAAGACTGGAGTTTCCAGACCGGTTTTCTTCTCCACCTACTTGCCAATAATCTTGTACAGTGCGCCGTCCTGATAACCGGTGACGTATAAGTTTCCTTCTTCATCTGCGCCCACGCCGCTGACAGGGACCTTGGCGTTTACCGGCAGTGTGCTCAGCCAGCCGTCGTAGATGCTTTCGGTCGAGGGGGCCTCCGACCGCTTCAGTCCCCAGACTCTTCCGCTGCAGAAGTCACCGTAGAAGAAAACACCATCCAATTCGGGAAAGCTGTCACCCCGATAGACGGCGCCTCCTACGATCGCGCAAGAGTACACGTGGTCGTACTCAACCACCGGCGAAATCAAGCCCTGCGCGCTGCACGACACAGACTCGAAACATCTGCTGCCTTCCTTTACATCCCAACCGTAGTTTTCGCCGCCGCGGCTTCCTGCGGGCTGAAAGTTTACCTCTTCGTGCTTTATGTGGCCTGCATCGGGTATGTAGAGATCGCCGGTCGCCTCGTCGAAGGCGAATCCCCACGGATTGCGCAGTCCCAGGGCCCAAATCTCATCGCGAAAACCGTCGACCTGGACAAATGGGTTGTCTGCCGGAATGCCGTATGGTTTGCTGTCCGACTCCACGTCGATGCGCAAAATTTTGCCCAACAGCGTGCGCGGGTCCTGGGCGCGATTCTCGACATCCTTAAAGGTGGAGTGGCCGCCGTCGCCGCTGCCAACGTACAGATATCCGTCTGTAGGACCAAAGACGATGCGGCCGCCGTTGTGGACATGGTAAGGCTGGGCGATCAGCAGCACGACCTCTTCGCTCTCAGAATCGGCCAGATCAGGATTCGCCGCCGAAGTGAAACGGCTAATGACAGTGTCCCCGGCTCTGTCCGTATAGTTTACATAGAAATACTGCTTGTCGGCATAGGCTGGTGGAAAGGCTACATTGAGCAATCCCCGCTCTCCACAACACCCTACCCGGCCTGCAATGTCAAGAAAAGGTGTCTCGTCGACTACGCCGTTTCTGACAATTCGAATCCGTCCTTCTTGCTCGACTACGAACAGGCGCCCTGACCCGTCGCCGGCGTGTGTGACCTGTACAGGCAACGAAAGTCCTTCTGCGAACTTGTCCAAACTGAACTGCGGAAGTTCTGCATCTCCGACAGGGTCTTCGAAACGTGAGCCATACACCCTTACCTCGCGCCAGCCCTCCCAGTCCGAACCGTCAAGCGTCAGGACCTGCACCTCGCTGATGCTGCGTGGTGGAACGATAGGAATCTCCAGCACATGACCGTCTTCAGTGTGTAGATTGTCAAATCTTCTGTACAGCGTCCGCGTGCTGGAGCCGTTACCTAGCCAGATCTCGTGCGTAGATGGACCGGCCTGCGCCTGAGCAATCTCCAGCTCCAGTTTGTCGACAAGGTATAGCTCGTCAAAGGAGACTGAGTACCACTGCGGGGACGGGAACTGCGTAGTCCAATACGTATCCGGATCGCCGTCATTTGCCAGGCCGGCCGACTCCTCCCCTGCCGAAGCAAACGCGGACCCTACTGTCGCTACATTGGTCGCCAGCGGCGCAGACGGTTCAGCCGCCGGACGATCGGCCCCGCCTGACTCCGTCTCCCTCCCCTTCACCTCCACCGGGTCGGTAGACGGCCATCCGAACACTTTGACCTCCCGCCACCCGACCCAACTGGGACTATCAAGAGTTACGATCAGGACTTCATTCATCCTGCGCGGAGGCTCGACAGTGATTTCCAATGTCTGGCCATCCTCAGTATGTACGTCGATGAGCCTATCCTGGAGAATGCGCGTGTCCGAACCGCCCCCTAACCAGATCTCATGCGTTGTTGGGCCGGCGGGCAACTGCGTCACTACCAGCTCGATTCTGTCAACGAGGTAGAAACTGTCGAATTCTATTGAAAACCACTGGGGCGCCAGTTGATTCGAATTCCAGATCGATTCCAGATCTCCATCGATCGCCAGCTGTGCAAAGCCACTCCTCTCAAAGGCGTTTGCGGTCCCCTGCATCGCGATGTTTTCACGGATCGGCGCCGGCGTTGCAGTCGCAGCAGGAAGTGATTCAACAGGGGACGCGGAGCCTGTCTGAAGAGGATCCTCGCCCGGTGCACAGGCCCCGGCAAAGGAGAGGATGAGCAGGGCAACTGCAAGGAGTGTGCTACTTTTCACCTCTGACCCACCCCATCAAGCTGATATTCTATCAAAGCGTTGCACTCGCGAATCGGATTCCCAACACCATAGAGTGAGCCTTGACCTATAGTGTGCATTAGTATTCTTCCGGCCGTGAACTACGCGATTGGATTCCAGGAGGCCTGGCATAGCCTTATTCCCTGAAAATGACGCCCGCCTTCTCTAGTGGATGGGGACCGACGTGCGTCAAAGACTCGGCCTCGCCCGCCGGCAGCATCTTGCCGCGATTGGCGAGAGATCTGCTGTCCACGCTGCGCCGCACATCTTCCATCGCCTGCATCTCCAGTGGGCCATACATTTTTGGAAGGAAGGCGCGCTTTTCCATGCCGACCCCGTGCTCTCCAGTGATGGAGCCGCCCAGCTCAACGCACAGTTCAAGGATTTCACCTGCCAGTTCCTCTGCCCGTTCCAGTGCGCCCTCCTCACGGCCGTCAAACAGGATTAGCGGGTGCAGATTGCCGTCACCGGCGTGGAAAACGTTGGCCACATCGATACCGTAACTGGCGCTGAGCCGGTCAATCTCCGCCAGCGCATCCCCCAGCCGGCTGCGAGGCACAACCCCATCCTGCACGATATAGTCCGGGGCAAGTCGACCCACTGCTGAGAATGCGGCTTTGCGTCCCTTCCAGATGCGGGCGCGTTCGTCTGCGGTCTGCGCCATGCGTACCTCTAACGGCGCGGTCTCTTCGATCAGCTGCATCAATTGAGCGAATTCGGCCTCCACCGCGCTCTCTTCACCCTCCAACTCGACAATCAGCAGCGCCGGCGCCGTCGGATAGCCGGCCTTGGCGCCAACTTCCGCCGCCTTGATCGCCAGCGCGTCCATAATCTCGATCGCGCCCGGTAGCAGACCGGATGCCACCACCGCCGTCACAGCATCCCCCGCCGCATGTAACGAGTCGTACGCCGCCAGCACGGTGCGATAGGTCTCCGGAATCGGCAACAATCGCAATGTAATCTCCAGCGCAACGCCGAACAACCCCTCGCTGCCCACAAAAAAGCCCGGCAAATCGGGGCCGGCGCTTTCCAGGCTTTCGCCGCCTAGCTCGACAACTTCGCCATCTGGCAGCGCAACCGTCATCCCCAAGACGTGGTTGCTGGTCATGCCGTATTTCAGGCAGTGTGCCCCGCCGGAGTTGAAGGCTACATTGCCGCCAATTGTGCAGATCGACTGGCTGGAAGGATCGGGCGCATAGTAGAGGCCGTAGGGCTTCGCCGCATCGGAGACCTTCAGATTAATCACGCCCGGTTCGACCACGGCGATGCGCTCTTCGGGATCCAGCCGCAGGATCCGGTCGAGGCGATTCAGGGCGATGACGATTCCTTCAGCTATCGGTAACGAGCCACCAGACAGACTGGTACCGCTCCCCCGCGCAACGAAAGGGACGTTGTGCCCGTGGCATAGAAGGATCGTCTCGATGACCTCCTCGCGGTTCTGCGGAATCACCACCGCAGCCGGTCTCTGCTGAAATGCCGTCAGCGCGTCCGATTCGTATGCCATCAACTGGGCAGGACGGGTCAGGAGGCGGTCGGCATCATATAGACGGGACAGTGCCTCGATCAAAGGATGAACGTTCATCTACCCGCCTCCTTTACGCGATTCCGCACCTGCACAATCTCCGCCATGATTGCAAGCGCGATCTCTTCGGGGCTGCGCCCTCCCAGGTCGAGCCCAATCGGAGCGTGAATACGGGAAATCTGTTCATCGCTCACACCAGCTTCGCGCAATGCGGTCACCCGTTTCGCATGCGTGCGCTTTGAGCCAAGAGCACCGATGTAGCCGACCGGATGGTCCAGCGCACAGATCAGCGCGGGCGTGTCCAGTTTCTCGTCGTGTGTCAATGTGACGACGTAGGAAGATTCGTTCAGCTTCATCTCCTGCAAAGCCTCATCGGGCCAGCTTTGTATCAACTCGTCCACATGACCGAATCGGTCCTGTGTGGCAAATATCGGGCGCGCGTCGATCACGACCGTATAGAGACCCAGCTCGCGGGCGAAGGAAACCAATGGAATAGCGATGTGGACCGCCCCAACGATAATCAGCCTTTCCTGGGGCACGTGGACGTCGATCAGCAGGTCACACTCCCGGTCCTCTACCGGCAGCGTAACGCGTGTCGTCCTCCGCGCCTCCATCACTTCAATCGCTCGGGCAATGGCTGCCTGATCCAGCGCCGCGTCCCCCAGGGACCCTGTGGTCTCAACGGCGGGGGCGCTCCCGTCCGCCATGTGCTCACGACGTACCAGCAGTTTACGCCCGATTTCATCTCCACTCAGTACGGTGACGACAGCGCACAGTTCATCCTTACGTATTGCCTGTGCCGCTGCATCGAAGAGTTCAGCCACTTATCCCTTTTCCAAGCTACCAATTCAAAGGCTCGATGAAGACTTCGATCGTGCCGCCGCAGGCAAGTCCCACTTCCCAGGCCGTCTCGTCGGCGATGCCGAAGGAGACGAGACGCGGCCTGCCCGTCTCCAATACCTCCAGCGCCTCCTGCACAGTGGCGCTCTCCACACAGCCGCCGCTGACGGAACCCACCATGGCGCCGTCCTCGGACACCGCCAGCTTCGCGCCCAAAGGACGCGGTGCCGAACCATACACCTGCACGACCGTTGCCAGGGCGACCTGTTTGCCTGCCTGCTGCCAGTTGTCGATATCTGCCAGAATCTCTTTCATTATAGGAGCTACGCCCCCTGGTGTGTACTAGAGTTATTCGGGACGACACGCCTCTATGAGTTCGATGCAGACTCTATCATGCCTGCGCTTCCGCCATCACTTGCGCCAGCTGCTCCAAGCTAATCAGATTGTGTACCGGCAGGAACTCGTCAGTATGCGGCAGCGCCGCCTGAATCCCCCGCGTCAGCGGTTCGTAGCTGGGCGAGCCCAGAAGTGGGTTCAGCCAGATCAGCCGGTGACAGCTGCGTTGCAGCCGCCCCATCTCCTGTCCCAGCATCTCCGGGTCGCCGCGGTCCCAGCCGTCGCTTATGACGAGGACGATTGCGCCCTGCCCGCAGACGCGCCGCGCCCAGTCGAAGTTGAACGCGCGGATCGCTTCACCTATGCGCGTACCTCCCGCCCAGTCATGCACAGCGTGGGCGGTCTGGTCCAGAGCCAGGTCGATGTCTCGCCGTCTCAAATGGCGCGTGATCCGGGTCAACCGTGTGCTGAAAACAAACGCCTCTACCCTGTCAAGCGCATGAGTGATCGAGTACAGGAATTGCAGCAGCACGCGGCTGTAGCGATCCATCGAGCCGCTGATGTCGGCCAGTGCGACAATTGGGCGGCGGCGGGTCTTGCGCTGGCGCCGGGCAATAACGATCGGCTCTCCGCCGTAGCGCACATTCTGGCGCAGCGACCGCCGCAAATCAACCTGGTCTCCGTGTGTGGCGGGAACCCGGCGCCGGGTGCGTTTTTCTGCCGGTGTCCACTGCAACTCCTGCATAAAGTGCTTCACTTGTTGCAGCTCATACTCGGTCATCGTCGCGAAATCTCGGGTGCGCAGGGCCTCGGCGCTGCTGTAGGTGTAGATCTTTTCGACCAGTGGCTCTTGGTCCACCTGATTGCGTTCGTCCTTTTGATCGCGGTCGGCCCGAATCAGGCGATATTGAATTTCTCCCTGCGGCGTCTGCTGCAGCAGTTCACCCAGATTGATGCGCGCAAGCTCTTGTCTCTCTCTCGCCCGCCAGAACAGTTCAAACGCCTCGTCGAACAACTCCAGATGTTCCTGCCGGCTGACCAGAATAGCTCTGGCCGCGTCCCGTGCCTCCTCCTTGACCCGCAGGTTAATCTGCGTCAGAGCTTCCACCAGGTCGAGAATCTGCGTTGGCGTGACCGGGATGCTCAGCCCGCGCAAAAGACGGGCAAAGAGCAGCATATTCTGTAGAAAATTACCGTGGGAAGGAGGAGGTTCCGAATCAGGTCCGGAGGGGGCAGGCATGAAGTGCGGGAGGTGAACTCCGTTCTCACCGATTCCGTTGCACTCTACGCCCGTATATGTCTCCCCGGCCACCGCGCCGCTGTCGGAATCACTCATCGCGTGATGCCAGTGCGCCGTCCTGGCTCCTTAACACCTGAACGATTTCGCGGACGGTTTGGCCCTGCACTTTCTCAATGTCATCCCTGTACTTGAGAAGCACGCCGAGCGTTTCGTCCACCACGTTCTCGGTAAGTTCCTCTTGATCGAGCGCGGTGAGGGCATTCATCCAGTCCAGCGTCTCGGCGACGCCCGGGAACTTGTACAGTTCCCCGCGCCGCAACTCCTGCACAAAGCCCACGACCTCTCGCGACAGTTTTTCTGACGCGTGCGGAGCCTTTGCGTGCAGGATCGCATACTCCTTTTCAAAACTTGGGTAGTCGATCCAGTGGTAGAGGCAGCGGCGTTTCAACGCGTCGTGAATCTCGCGGGTGCGATTTGAAGTAATGACCACCACCGGCGGCGTCGGCGCCTGAATCGTGCCGATCTCGGGAATGGTAATCTGAAAGTCGCTCAACACCTCCAGCAAGAAGGCTTCAAACTCCTCGTCGGCCCGATCCAGTTCATCAATCAAAAGAATCGGCGCCTTCCCGTTCTGTTGACCGCGGCCGTCAATCGCCTGTAGAAGCGGCCGCCGCAGCAGGAACGTATCGCTGAACAGGTCCTGGATCACCGACTCTCGCAACTCCCTGCCCGCCGCTTCACCGGCATGCGCTGGTGGATTTGAGCCCTGTCCGGTTGCTTCCATCAGCCGGATCTGAAGCATCTGGCGCGCGTAGTTCCATTCATACACCGCCGTGCTCACATCCAGCCCCTCGTAACACTGGAGCCGGATGAGTCGCGTATCAAGCATCTGCGACAGGATCTTTGCCACTTCCGTCTTGCCGACACCGGCCTCCCCCTCCAGGAACAGGGGGCGCCTCAATTTGAGCGCAAGGAAGATAGCCGTCGCGAGGCTGTGGTCCGCAATATACGCCTTCGTGCGCAAGGCTTCGGCGACGGATTGAACGGAGGGCAACTGATTCGGAGTGGTCATTAGGGCGCCGCTGTATTGGATTGAAGTAGTGACTGCAGCCAGCGTGAGGCTTCCTGCGGTCTGTTGAACCGATACACCTTTATATGTTTGAACTCTTCGCCTTCCAGAAGCGCCAAGTACTTCTTACGGTGGCGGCGATGACTGGTAAACGCGTACCATACGATACTGCTTCGGCCAAAAATGCTGCGGAGCGATTCGCGATTGCCGTTCCACAACTCCTGCTGTGAAAGAAGCCGCTTGGCCGTCCGCCAGATAACCCGACACATCACCGGGATCAAGCCGTAATCCAACCAGACAAGACCCGTGGCACGGCTCCAGACGATGTCCCGGCTCTGGCTATAGTTGCCGTCGACGACCCATGCCTCTTCTGCCGTCGCAGCTTGTACCCGCCCGCGGAAAACCGGCCTTGAGGCCGGCTGCCACTTCTCTTCCCAGTAAAGCGCGTCAAGCTCTACGTGAGGCAGAGATAGATTCTGCGCTAACTGCTGCGCCAGCATCGTCTTGCCGCAACCGCTGACGCCGATTACGACCAGACGCAGGGGTTGAGAAGGAGAGTGAGGGAAGCGAGAGCATACTCCAGTTCTCACCCCAAGGCTTTCAGTCCTCACTCTCCGTGTCTCACTTCTCGTCCTTAAGCTCTGTCCCTGGCCGCGAGCAAAGCCTGGATGCCTATCGACTTGGCCAATTCCTGGCGGTAACCAGCTGAGGCGAACATATCACCCGTAGCATCGGGTATCGACAGTCCGCTGACTGCACTCACGATGGCATCGTCGCTGAGATCGGAGCCGACGAGGCTCGACGCGACGTCGCTCGCGGAAACTGCCGTGGACGAAACGCCATTGAAGCAAAGGCTGGCGGCCGTACAGCTTCCGCCCGCGCCGCGCGTCACAACCGCCGCCGCGCCGCACAGCGCATAGCCGGACGCCGGATGCTCGAATTTCACGTAAGCCGAGCCGGTTCCCGCCGCGGCCGCCTCAATCTCGACTGAGGTAAGGATCTCATCCGGCTGCAACGCTGTCATCATCAGGTCGACAAAGAAGTCGGACGCACTGACCGATCGGCTGCCGCCGGTCCCCGTAACATGCAAGGTCGCGCCCAGTGCCAGCGCTGCCGCCGGCAGGTCCGAAGCCGGGTCGGCATGCGAGAGGTTTCCGCCGATCGTGCCGCGGTATCGTACCTGGCGGTCGCCGATCTGGCCGGCCGCCTCCGCAAGCACCGGCGCCGCCGCCTGCACATCGGCCGAATTCGCGATCTCATTGTAGGTGACACATGCACCGATGCTAAGACTACCGTTGGAACGGCTGATGCCCTGCAATGCATCGATGCGCCCGATATCGACCAGCGCAGCAGGCGCGGCCAGCCGCAGCTTCATCACCGGGATCAAGCTGTGGCCGCCTGCCAGGACTTTGGCGTCCGGATTGCTGGAGAGAATCTGAACCGCCTCCTGAACGGATGACGGGCGATGGTAATCGAATTTGGATGGGTACATTCGTTTTACTCCCGTTGTGCGCTTCGAGCTCTTCGTCTTCGGTGAATCTCTGCTTGCGCCGCAGTCACCGAAGACGAGAGAACAAAGCTAGTTCATTGCGTTCCAGACCTTCTCCGATGTCACCGGCATGTCGATGTGGTTCACGCCGAATGGCGACAGCGCATCGACCACCGCGTTCACTACTGCCGCCGGGGACGCGATGGTGCCCGCCTCGCCGACACCTTTGACGCCCAGCGGGTTATGCGGGCAAGGTGTCACTGTACGATCGGTTTCGAAAGAGGGCAGGAAGTGGGCCTTGGGCACCGCGTAGTCCAGCATCGTACCGCTGAGCAGATTGGCGCCTTCGTCGTAGACGGCCGTCTCATAGAGAGACTGCCCGACACCCTGCGCGATGCCGCCGTGTACCTGTCCATCCACAATCATCGGGTTGATGACATTGCCCACGTCGTCAACCGCCAGGTATCTTTGAAGTTCGACGTTTCCGGTGTTGGCGCAAACTTCGACCACCGCGATGTGCGTGCCAAACGGGAAAACGAAGTTCTCCGGATCGTAGAAACTCGTTGCTTCCAGCGCCGGCTCGATCCCCTTCGGCAGGTTATGGGCAAGATACGCCTGCAACGCGACATCGGGCAACGACTGCGCCTGGTCCGGCGAACCCTTGACGAAGAAGCTTCCATCTTCAAACTCAAGGTCTTCCTCAGCCGCTTCCAGCAGATGGGCGGCGATGGTCCGCGCCTTGTCAACAACCTTTTCGGCCGCGGAAGCGATCGCGCTGCCGCCGGTCGCCGCACTGCGGCTGCCGTACGTGCCCCAACCATGGGGCATGACCCCGGAATCGCCCTCGATTACGTCGATATCTTCGTAGGGTACACCCAAAGCGCTGGCAACGATCTGCGCATAGGTGGTCTCGTGGCCCTGACCGTGGCCGGAACAGCCGCTGTACACAGTCACCTTGCCGGTGGCGTGCACGCGCACGACCGCGCTCTCCCACTGGCCTGCTTGGGCGCCCAGCGATCCGACAACGGCCGACGGCGCGAGGCCGCAAGCCTCAATGTAGGTCGAAAGGCCGATGCCGAGGTACCTGCCCTGTTCTCGGGCCGCAGCCTGCTCGCTGCGGAAGTCCGCGTATCCGATCTCCTCCAGCGCCTTGTCCAATGCGCCTTCGTAGTTGCCGCTGTCATACGCAAGCGCAACCTGCGTCTGGAACGGGAAATTGTCCGGCGCAACGAAGTTGCGTCGACGAATTTCGGCCGGGTCAAGGCCGGTGACACGTGCGGCCTCGTCCACCAAACGCTCGACCACGAACGTCGCTTCGGGCCGGCCCGCGCCGCGGTAGGCGTCGACGGGTACCGTATGCGTAAAGACGCCGTAAACGTGGCAGTGGATCGCCGGCAGATCATATTCGCCCGACATCAGTGTACCGTACAGATAGGTTGGTACGGCCGGCGCAAATGTTGACAGATAGGCGCCCATGGCCGCGTACGTGTCGACCCGCAGGCCGATGAACTTGCCGTTCGCGTCGACTGCCATTTCGGCGTGGGTCACGTGGTCGCGGCCGTGCGCATCGGTCAGATAGGTCTCCGTGCGCGTCGCCGTCCATTTGACCGGTCGTCCCAACTGCATCGAAGCCCACGCCGCGATCGCCTCATCTGCGTAGTGGTGGATCTTACTGCCAAAACCGCCCCCAACCTCCGGCGCGATAACCCGGATCTTGTGCTCCGGTAAACCCAGCGAGGCCAAGCTTATCAACAGCCTGTGGATATGGGGATTCTGAGTCGTCATATAGAGCACCAACTCGCCCGTGATGCTGTTGTAGTCGGCCAACGCTGCTCTCGGCTCCATCGCATTCGGAATCAGGCGGTTGTTGACAATGTCCAGACTGGCGACGTGCGCAGCGTTCGCAAAGGCTGCGTCCGTACTCTCCTTGTCGCCAATCTCCCAGTCGAAGGCGATGTTGTTCGGCGCCTCGTCATGTACAAGCGGCGCCCCGTCCTCCGTCGCCTTCTTCGGATCGGCAACACCGTCGCGCGGGTCGTAATCCACGTAAATCAACTCAAGCGCGTCGTGCGCCGTGTATAGGTCATCTGCGACAACGATCGCCACGCCGTCTCCCACATAGCGCGTTGTATCCTTCGCCAGCATGAAATGTTCGGGGATTACCATGTCCGGTAGCAGCCAGCCGACAGGGATGCCGCCCGGCACGCCGCTATCTGCAATATCACTGGCCGTGTATACGGCAATCACGCCGTCCAACGCCTCGGCTGCGCTGGCGTCGATACTGTTGATCTTGGCGTGGGCATAGTCGCTACGGAGGATCGTGCAGTAGGCCATGTTAGGCAGCTGCAGGTCGTCTGTGTACTTTGCCCGCCCGGTAATCAGCTCAGGGTCCTCTCGTCGGCGGATGGATGAACCGAATACACCCGCACCGTTGCTTTCACCTGCCATATTCTGGTTCCTCCTTTAGCCGTTCATCGTCTCGGCGGCATCCTGCACCGCGCGCACGATATTGTGATAACCGGTACAGCGGCACAGATTCCCCTCCAGCCCGTGGCGAATCTCGTCTTCGCTCGGCTGCGGGTTCGTGCTCAGCAGGTCGACGCAGGAAATAATCATGCCCGGTGTGCAGAAGCCGCACTGCAGCCCATGGTTGTCCCAGAAGGCCTGCTGCACTGGATGGTATTCCCCGTTGGCCAATCCCTCGATCGTGGTGATCTCGCTGCCGTCTGCCTGGACCGCCAGCACAGTGCACGACTTGACCGCCTGCCCATCGAGCAGGATAGTGCAGGAGCCGCACTGGCTCGTGTCACAGCCGATCTTCGTGCCGGTCAGGCCCAGTTCCTCGCGCAGGAGATGCGCAAGAAGCAGCCTTGGCTCAACCTCCTTACTGACGCCTGCGCCATTGACCTCCAGTTCGATGGATATACCCATAGAGCTTCCTCCTCTTTTAGAGCTCTGAAGAAATCCGATCTATTTGCCTTTGCCGAATAGTTGCCGCCACATCCATACCAAGGCGGCGAAACCGGCCAAGATGTAGAGGACCTTGCGCGCGTTGCCGTTATTCTGAATCTCTTTGGCAAGGTCTGCGGCTACGTCTTTGGCCACGTTGATACCTACTTCCATAGTCGAGGGAGTTGCCATGTCAGGTGGTGCCGCTGAACCGGCAGCGCTTCCCGGCGGGGCAGGTCCGCGTGCACCCGTAACTGCACTCGTTTCCGAAGCCGCTTCGGTCCCGTTCGAAGGTGCCGGAGCCGCGTCTCCCGCCTCAGCCTCCGGCTGCGCAGGCTGAAGTCGCGCGGCAATGATATTTTCAAGCGACTGCAAACCCTGCCGGGTCAACGAACGCGCCGTGCTGTCAACCAAACGCTGTCCCACACTGGCGATGCGTCCGCTCAACTGAGCATCACCGTCGTAATGGAGCGTTGTCGGGCCGTCGCCTTCCAGACGCAGCGTGCCCACGCCCTTGACATATCCGGGCCGTCCCTGGCCCGCTATCTCCATCCGGTAACCATTGGGGGGGTCGATGTCTTCCAGCGTGACCTTGCCGTTGAAACTGCCCTGCACAGGACCCACGCGAATGCTGATCTCGCCACTGAATTCATTGTCCGCGGTCTTGTCCAACCGTTTGCAGCCAGGCAGAATCCGCGAAAGAACGTCGGGATCCAGCAGCGCTTCCCATACCTCGCCTTTTGGAGCGTCAAAACTGTGAGTGCCCGCCAATTTGACCATGTTAGTCAGTGCTCTTTCTTGCTACAGTTTTCCCGCAATTTTGCGATCGTATTCTTGGAGGCTTTGAAATGCGTGTGGAATGTGATATGCGATCGTCGAACTCTTGTCAAAGGCGGTGATGATCTGTCGCCTAGAGTTCTGCCGTCATTGAGCCCCGACACGGTGGTGAGGATGAGGAGGTCCCATTCAGGACATGATGCGGAAAATTATAGCGTACCGTCTGAACAAGGGCAAACATCGCCAACGCGACAAGTGCGCCAGAACCGGTCATTCTACGTCCCTTTCGTGCTGACCACCACCGTACCCGCAACCCGGTCATGGAGGCTCTGCCGCCTTGGCGACAACACCGTAGCCGCCACGAAAGCCAGAATCAAGATTCCTACTACAGCGTATTGGAGTGAAAGTCGGTTCGGTACTCCTTCAGGTGTGTTGGCCCACACCATGAAAACATGGTTCACCTCAAACGGGATCAGCATCACCACGGTTCGCATCAGCGCCCGCCTGAAGCCAACCGCTGTTCCGCCAACCCGTTCCAATCGCAACCCCAGCCAGCGCATCATCAGCGTTGCCTGCGCAGAGGATCCCAGCGTTGCGGTGTAATAGATGATAAGAGGCAAATCGACCGTTCCCAGCAGCCACGTGTGGTAGACGCCTCGGGAAAGACCGGATCCGCTTAGCACACTTTGCACCAGAGGATTCAGTCTCAGCACAATGAGAATGCCCTGAAGCAGCAGTACACCGGCAAACAATAGAAAGACTTCTGCAACGTAGCTGAATACTCTTCTTCCGATTGACGCGTATCGGTACTGCAGGCCGGCTGTCGCCACGCGCGTTCTCCTTGTGTGCGAATGCAGAAACCCGTATAGTGCTGAATATATGTCCACTTGCACGCGGGCAACTAAACTATACTGAATCTGACTGCGACGGCAAATCGGAGCGCTCGGATCAGAGCACCCTTGGAGAAATCAATGCGTATTTCCTCGATCAAAGCTTTCGCCCTCAAAATACCCCCCACCAGCAACAGTTCTGGGACCGGCGGCGACCAGAACGAGAGCTACGGAGATTATACAATTGCCGCCGATGCCTGGACTTCGATCTATTCCCGCAACCATGAGACATGCCTTGTGCGCCTGGAGTCCGATGACGGTCATGTTGGCTGGGGCGAAGGACAGGCGCCTGTGGCGCCTCGCGCCACCGCTGCCATCGTAGAGGAGCTGTGCGCCCCCCTCCTGCTTGGCAGGGACCCTTTCGATGTGGAGTACCTCTGGTACCGCCTGTACAGCGCCATGCGCGAGCGAGGACACGTGACCGGTTTCTACGTTGACGCACTGGCGGCCGTCGATTTGGCCCTCTACGACCTTCTGGGCAAAGCCCTGAACAAACCGGCCTACAAGCTTCTGGGCGGCAGTTTTCGCCCCGACGTGCAGGTCTACGCCGGCATGGGAGGGACACAGCCGGACGCCGCCGTCGACCACGCCAACTTCCTTATCGACGCAGGTTACCGCGCCCTAAAGCTGCACCTGCGTATGCCCAATCCGCAGATACTTGCGGTCGTCGAGGCAGTGCGTAAGGCGGTGGGACCGGATATTGAATTGCTGGTGGACGTTCACGGCACACGCGACGTGTCGGAGGCCATCGAACTGGGGCGGGGATTGGAAAAACTGGGAGTGCGCTGGCTTGAGGCTCCCTGCCAGCCTGAGGACATTCGCGGCCAGGCCGAGATCGCCCGCGCCCTCTCAATGCAGGTGGCCACCGGCGAGTGGCTGCGCACCGTCTGGGAGTGGCGCGACTGGATCGCGCTGCGCGGCTTCGACGTCGCCATGCCCGACGTCGCCCGTACCGGCCTTTCCGAAGGAAAGCGTATCGCCGCACTCTGCGACAGCTTCAACCTGCCAATTGCTCCCCACGTGGGCGGTGGCGGCATCCTGTCCGTGGCCGCCACAATTCACTACTCGCTGGCGATCCCCAACTTCCAGATCATGGAGCATGGCCACGAGTCTCTCGCCTGGAAGGGAAGCGTCGCCCTTTCCTACCCGATCCCGCAGGATGGCCGCTTTGCCGCGCCCCAGGAACCGGGCCTGGGCGTCGAGATCGACGAGGCGGCGGTGGCGCGTTACGCTACCAAGTTATGAATCACCTGTATTCCGGGTTTCACCGAGTCGTGTGCGAGCGAAAAGTTGGAGAACTGAGTGCAGTCTAGTATTAACCTGGCTTGGAGGTAGTGGATGCAAGCACTATATTGAAATGATAGACAATCCTTCCATACGCTCAAAATGCCTTCGATTATTCGTGAGCAGCGTCAGCCCATGCTATAGGGCCGTGGAACCTATCAGCGTGTCGAAATCTCCGATGATTCTTCCTGCCGCCCTCAGCCGACCTCTTTCTCGTGCGAAAATCTGGCAGATGCTTTCGTCCAAGTACAGAAGACTGACACCATCAAGGAAACTAAGAAGTGCCTTCTCGTTTTCCCGCGGCGCTGAAGAAAAGAAGACTCCCTCGTACAACTCTGCAAGCGAAACGATACTCAATCCTATTCCTTGTGGTGCGAAAACCGCAAGACGACTGACTACCGGTTCCTTACCATGGAGATAGTCTATGACCCAGTCAGTGTCTACAAGGTAGCGCATACACTAAAGCCTAGGCTGGGGTCGAGAGTTTCTACTTCGACTACAGTAGATACTTTCCTTTAGCGCCTCCGGATCGTTCGTCCCTTTCCACGCGCCCGCAGAAGCTCTCAGTGCTTCAAGAGAGCGCTCTACCGACTGGCCTACGACTGATAGGATGACGTTCTCGCCCTCTTCGAGATCAAGACTCTCTTGGGGTATTAGCACACCCTCTGAGAATATAGCTTTCACACTTCTTGTTACCATCCTACTTTCCTCACTAACCTTTTTTCCATGAAAACACGAGTTGTCACATACCTGCTGAGAGGCATGCATTCACTGTAGCACTCCTCGCAGCTCCCTCTAACAGGATGCCCAGCATTTTGCACTAGAGCGGAACGCAATGTCAATCCCCGTACGGCCCGGTAAAGGTCGTCTAAGTCTGAGGAATTCCTGCGAGGGATTGAACCAAGAAGTCGATCCAATCCTCAGACCCCCAGCGCCGCGCGAATATCTCCCAAGTGGCCCACCTCATGAGCATGAATCGTCTCGTAATACTGGTCAATCGTGATCTCGCCCCGGGAAGGGTGCCTTCCGGTCAACTCCCACTCTCTGTCCTCCAGAGATTCCATCACTTGGAGCGTTCTGGCGCGCGTGGCGACCGCATTGGCCATCAGTTCATCCGGCGCGACATCCCCCGTTCGGCGGGTTAGGCCGGCGTTCCAGCGCTCCAGATCGAAATCGTCCGGGATCGTGGCTTCCCCTCTGCGTATCTTGTGAACATGGATGCTCATACCCCGTTCACTCTCCACCAGATGCGCAAGAACGGTGGCCACCGTCCACGTGTTGCCCTCGGCGTATACCGTCGCCTGCCATTGCTCCGGCGAGAGCCCGTTTAGAAGAGAAAACAGCGCATCGCGTGATTCGTCAAGCCTTTCCTTCCAATGGTCCCTTCGTCTTGCGGACATCTCTCCTCCTCCGTTCGCTTAGATAAGACTGTACTTCGTGTCTCCGCGCCGTCCCTATGGTATACTTGCACTGCAAAAACCACTGAAGTTGCCAAGCCTTCGAACAGGATTGACCTCAACTGCTGGATTCTTCCTGCCTCCTCTGCCCGAAGAGCCCACCTCACAGGAGCATTGACAATGAAAGGTAAGTTTATCACTTCCTCAATAATGGAACGAGATCATATGGATTGGGGCGTCATGGGCTGGGCCAGCCGCCCCGCCACGACCGCCGCCCGTGATCTGGTCGTCATCGAAGTGACACTGGAAACTGGACAAGGCCACGCCTTTCATAAACACCCGGACCAGGAGGAAGTAATCTACGTCATCGACGGTACAATTGAGCAGTGGATCGAGCAGGACAAGCAACTACTCTCTACCGGCGACTCCGCCTTCATCGGCGCCGACGTTGTCCACGCTTCCTACAACGACTCGGGCAGCCCGGCCAAACTGCTGGCTATTCTCGGCCCCTGTATCGGTGACGAGGGCTACGCGCTCGTCGACGTATTCGAAGAGGAGCCGTGGAGTTCGTTGCGCTGAAGCCCTGCCATCAGGACAGTAACAGATTGACCACGCAGACAGGATTCTCCAAATGACCAAGAAATACCGCATGATCCAGGTCGGGACCGGCGGACAAGGCAACGGCTGGTGTTCCCGCTTCCTGCCCCCCAATATCGCCGACGGCCGCATCGAGCCCGTGGCCGCCGTCGATGTCAACCCGGACGTCCTCATCAATGCCCAACTGCATCTGGGACTTCCGCCAGAAAAGTGCTACACCGATATCGAGCGCGCCTTCGACGAAAACCCGGCCGACTTCTGTACCGTCGTCGTCCCACCGGCCTTCCACGAATCCGTCGTCGATGTCGCCCTCGCCCACGACATGCACATCATCTCGGAAAAGCCGATCGCCGATACACTCGATGGCTCCGTGCGCATCGCAGCCAAAGTGAGGCGGGCGGGCAAGAAGATGGGCGTCACCATGAGCCACCGTTTCGACCAGGACAAGACCACCCTGCGCCGCGAGCTCCGTTCCGGCCGGACCGGCACCATCGACTACATCATCTGCCGCTTTACCTGCGGGCTGCGCAACTTCGGTGACTGGGGCGCCCACTTCCGCCATACCATGGAAGAGACCCTGATGATCGAAGGTTCGGTCCATCATCTCGACATCATCGCCGATCTCGCCGACTCAAAATGCGACACCATCTACGCCCAGACCTGGAACCCGACCTGGGGCGAGTACAACACGGGCTCGCAGGGCCACGTTATGATGACTTTCGAGAACGGTACGCGTGCTTTCTACGAAGGAGCCAAAACCAACGCCAGCGGTTTCAACGGCTGGTCGCAAGAGTACTTCCGTGCCGAATGCGAAAACGAGACCCTGATCATGGACTGCCGCCGCATTGAACGCTTCCCCTACCAGCCAAAGCTGTACAGCCGTGAAGGCCAGGGCGAGGAAGTCCAGCTCATGGAACAGTCCAAGTGGCGAAACGAGTGGATTATTGCCCAGTTCCTGGACTGGCTGGACGGCGGCCCGCCCATGGAGACCAATGTCGAGGCCAACCTGCAATCGGTTGCTCTGATCTTCGCCGCCATCGAGAGCAGTCACACCGGGCAACCCATAAAGGTGCAGGAGTTCCTGCGTCAGGCCCAGGAGGAGGAAGAAAAGGCCCACGCGGCCTGAAGGTTCCAATTCAAGTTGCGGGAAACAAGAGGGGGAGGGTTTGCCTTCACTTGTCTTGACGCACCTCTTCCTTCTTCTCGCCTTTTCAGCTATTCAATCTTTTCCTTTCGTCTGCTTCGAAGAGAGCTTCCATCAGCAAGTCAGTACACTGGAAACATCGTCTGACGCGAGTGGCAAACTGCAATACGTTATAGATCCCCTACCGCCAGAGGCCCAGTTTCCCATCTTAACAGGAGGCATGCCATGTCCGGAACAGTTCTTCTCGTCGGCGCGCTGGATACGAAGGGCGCCGAGTATGCGTTCGTCAAAGACTTGATCGAGGCTGCTGGACTGCAAACTCTCGTCGTCGATTTCGGCGTCATGGGCCAGCCGGCATTCGAACCCGATGTCAGCCGCGCAGAGGTTGCCATTGCCGGCGGCGGCAATCTGTCATACCTGGCCTCCGGCACGCGCAAGGATGAGGCGATGCGGACGATGGCCCAGGGGCTGGCCTCCGTAGTCGAGCGACTCTATGACGAGGGCCGCTTCGACGGCATTCTGGGGATGGGCGGCAGCGGCGGCACATCCATCGCTACATCAGCAATGCGCACACTGCCCGTCGGCGTGCCCAAAGTGATGGTTTCCACCGTCGGCGGGGGCGATGTAAGCGTCTATGCCGGCAGCAAGGACATTACATTCATGCCCTCCGTCGTCGACGTAGCCGGCATCAACCGCCTCAGCCGCGCCATCTACGCCAACGCAGCCGGCGCAATCGCAGGCATGGTGAAGACCGAAGCCGAGGCCACCGCCGACGAGCGCCCCCTCATTGCCGCCTCCATGTTCGGCAACACGACCGCAGCCGTTGACCACGCCCGCGGCCTGCTGGAAGCCGAGGGCTACGAAGTCCTCGTCTTCCACGCCACCGGCAGCGGCGGGCGCACGATGGAAGACCTGATCAGCGACGGCTACATCGCCGGCTGTCTCGACATGACCACCACCGAGCTGGCCGACGAAATCTGCGACGGCGTTTTCAGCGCAGGGCCGGACCGTGTCCAGGCCGCCCCCAGGCAGGGCGTCCCCACCGTCATCGTCCCTGGCTGCGTCGATATGGCCAATTTTGGCGGCATAGAGACCGTGCCCGGTCACTACCGCGAGCGCACTCTTTACGAGTGGAACCCAGAAGTCACCCTCCTGCGTACGAATGAGGAGGAGAACAAGCAAATGGGCGCAATGCTGGCTGCGGCCGCCAACGCCGGCCAGGCCGGCAAGGTATCCGTGCTGATCCCCCTCGGTGGCGTATCCATGTTGGACAGCGAAGGCGACCGTTTCTGGGACCCTGGCGCCGACCAGGCCTGCTACGACGCCCTCAAAAACGATCTGCGCGCCGACATCCCGCTGATCGAGATGGACGCCAATATCAATGACCCTGAGTTTGCCGAGAGAGCGGTCTCTCTGTTGCTGGAAATGTTGCAGGAGGAAGCCTAGCGCGGCCTCCAGAGCCACGCCGTACTCGATACCAGAAACGCTCTACGAAACCTCCAAGGAGCATTCCAGATGTCGATTCCAAGACTGGAAATAATCGCCCGGCTCCAGGCCCAGCAGGCCGCGGGCAGGCCCATAGTTGGCTGCGGCGCAGGCACCGGTATCTCGGCCAAGTTCGCCGAAGCCGGCGGCGCCGACCTGATCATCATCTACAATTCCGGCCGCTTTCGCATGGCTGGCCGCGGCTCGCTCTCGGGAATGATGCCTTACGGTGACGCCAATGGCATCGTCGTCGAAATGGCGGCCGAGGTTCTCCCGGTCGTGCAGGATATACCGGTCCTGGCCGGCGTCTGCGGCACCGATCCCTTCCGTCTCAAACACGTCTTTCTCAAGCAACTCAAAGAGATCGGCTTCAGCGGTGTGCAGAATTTTCCCACCGTCGGCCTCCTCGACGGCACTTTCCGCGAGAACCTGGAGGGAACCGGAATGGGCTATGACAAGGAAGTCGAGGCCATCGCCGTTGCCCATCAGCTGGACATATTCACAGCACCCTACGTCTTCACGCCGGAGGAGGCGACCGCCATGGCCGAGGCCGGCGCCGATCTTCTGGTCGCCCACGTCGGCCTCACCACCGCCGGCACTATCGGCGCCGCCGTCGCTTTCACGTTGGAGGAAGCAGTCGACAAAGTACAGGAGATGGCCGCCGCCGGCCGCGCGGTCAATCCGGACCAGATCGTCATCTGCCACGGCGGCCCCTTCGACGAGCCCGAAAACGTCGGCACTGCGCTCAAAATGATGCCCGGCATCGCCGGCTTCTTCGGTGCCTCAAGCATCGAGCGCCTCCCCACCGAACGCGCCATTCGCGGTCAGGTAGAAGAGTTTAAAGCACTAAGTTTGGGAAGCTAGACCTGTCAGAACGCGAGTCGCATCTGTTACTCTAAAACTGATCACGATTGATGTCCACGGCGAATGGAGCTAACAATGAGCAAAGAAGAAACTTTCCACTATCGTGGACTCCACCGTGCGGTATCCAAAGCTGCCGTCGCACGCCGCCAACGTCTAAGCGCTGCTGCCAGAGCTGTCTCTTTCCCCCGACGCGCTCTCCAGTTCGAAGCCGCCAAGGTCGTTAAGTTCTTCAATCGGATAACCGCTCTCTCACCTCTCGTATCTTCTCCTGCAACTCCCTACAGGCCCGAAGTCCAGGTAAGATATGAGAACTGCTACGTCAGAAAGGATCGAAGTAGGCGCTCTTACGGTTTATCGCATGACCCCAAAAGGCACCAGGGCCACCGACGCGTTCACAGCGATTCCAGCCGGGTGGCATCCAGGAACGGCCAGAGACGCGTCTGGAGCTACGGTACCCGACGAGGATCCCGCAGTGGCGACCGAAGTGTCCGTAGTTACGGTGATCGACGTGTGCAAAGCTTCGGTGAGAAGCGCGGCTACAGCTACGGCGTCAGATATCGGCTACGGCGCCGGAATGGTCAAGAAGAGCAACACTTTGTCCAACGCGGGCACAGCGGCAACGGCAAGTGGGTCGAGGCGTCAAACATCGAATTTCTGTCATCGGGTGTAGGGACGATTTGGGTAGCGGGTCATTTTCTCAATGTATTCGCGGGTAATCTCACATTTAATAACTTGCCGGCGATACTTAAAGTTAAGTATCAGCTGGCAGGGAACGAATATAAGAATTTGCTTCAGGCACAGCAGGTCTGGGAGACTATCCCTGCCCAAATACGCGCTGGCGGCCCGGAAGCGCTGTGGAAGTTTCACCAGGGCAAGGACTGGTCCCACATCATCCCCAAATCTAAGGGAGGACCTTCGACGGCGGACAACGCGATCTGGTGGTCCTCGGCGAAAAACCACTTCCTTGGGCCCGAGCCAATGAGTCTGGCCGACATAGCAGACGCTAGGGCTATAATTCGGTCTGACGCCATGCGCGCTGCCGTCACGCAGACCGCAAGCGGAATGGTCAGAGGCGCAACAGTGGCCGCAATCGTTAGCGGCACTTTTGCCTGTCTGGAGTACGGACTGGACTATGTGGAAGGCAAGTCCTCAGGGCGCGAGTTGGTGCAAAAGGTCCTGCAGATGGGCGTTATAGCAGGAGGAGGGGCGTTCGTCACGACCGGCATTATTGTCGGTATCTCCCTGCTCTTCCCTTTCCTTATCCCTATGTTAACGCCGGTCTTGATTGTGCTTCAGGCCGTATCTTTAGCCTTAACGGGAGCCAAGGGTGTCAAATTGGCCAAAGGGTGGTGGCCTGTTCTGGCAAGACAGAAACTGCCAGTCCGTTCCTCCTTTGCAGAAGCGGTCAAAGGACTCCCCAGGACTGTTAAAGCACTTCCTACGATGGCTGGACGCAATATCCATCGCTCAGGAAGTTCTCTTATGGAAAGGGCTCAGGAGCTAACTGTCGGGAAGTCAGCGCGAGCGTTCCCCTGGCAGGCCAATGGGAGGGAGAAAGAGCAAACGGTCTGAAAATTCATTCAGAGTTGAGACAACTGCAAGACGCGAGTCTGAGAGCCGCAGGCTCGATTCAGATCGCCTGACAGCCCAGAAACCAATTATGGACATAGAAGTACCGATTCACGAAAATTGGGGAGCAGAAATGATGCAGTGTAGTCGGTTTTGGTCTATGGCGATTACTGTGCTCGTCTTGCTGATTGCGGCTATTGGATCCGCATCAGTGCAATCGGGAGCGCCCTCCGCTGAGCCCGTTGTGTAGATTCCGGTCGGGTGGAAGCGAGTCGAGGACGACAGACTCAGCTGCTCCTTGGCCGTCCCTTTTACTTGGCTGACATCCTACCTGCACAGCGATGCGGTGAATCCCATCGCTGTTCTGCTTAGCGGAGACAGGGCGGTCGAGATCCTACGCGATTTTCTTAGCACACTGGAAGTCAGGAATCTCGGGATTCTTGCCTTCGAGAGGGACTCGCTGCAGGCGTCCATCACTGCCTACCTGAGCAGCTTGGAATATCATAGTTCTCCTTACTTTGTCGTAAAAGCCCTGAGGTCGAATGAAACGACCAATATCCTGACAAACAGTAACCGGCGCGCGAACTGCCGAGGTCAGGCAGCCGACCATCGAGAATGTCGGCGCACTGCTTTCACTTGACATGCCGACATACGCATCAGTCCCGGCAATGGCCAGAGTGGTTGCACCGGGGACCTTTACCTTGAGCAGCCAATTCGCGCTCTGGATCCACGTATGGGTGGCGGAGGAGGGCCAGTCTTATACGTGTTAGAGGCTGGACAACTTGGATGATCCTTCAGTAAGCACGACTAATCTTGCTCCGTATCAAGGCCTCTTCTACGTGAATGTCTTGGCCAGCGATCATGCTTTCTCAACAAACTGCGAACTGTCGCTGCTCGGTATCGTCCCAACATGCGTCTCACTACCTAAGTCAGTACCTACCGGCATGTATGTCGAGGGCAAAGATATCGCCTTGGGCCCAAAAGAGTAAGAAGGATTGCCAGTTCGTCCTGTGCCTGTAAGAGATCCAACGGACTGACAGGCGACCTTGAAGGCGTCACATCGACCAGAACGTTCACAGGGCTGCACTTCGTCGGAGTTTTCGCATTCAAATGCGTAGTCGAATGTACCTGCTCCATAGAAAAAACAGAGTAGAATTAGCTTAAGACAACATCGAAAACCAACAACGTCATCGCATCGCGTTACTTTTCGCCCCAATCACTCAGGAGTACCCTACATGCTCTATTCCGAAATTCCCGGCATCGACAAACCCGTCTCCCGGCTCGTCCTGGGAACGATGTGGATAAACACACAGAGTCTCGACGACGCCTTCCCCGTGCTGGACGCCTTCCACGCGGCCGGCGGAAACTGCCTCGACACCGCCCATGGCTACGGTCGCGGCGACAATGAACGCGCAGTCGGCCAGTGGATCAACGAACGCAGCCTGCGCGATGAGGTTGTCATCCTCGGCAAGGGAGCCCACCACAGCCAGGACCGCAAACGGGTCACGCCCTACGACATCCAGTCCGACCTCCACGACAGTCTCGCCCGCTTCAAAGTGGACAGTATCGACCTCTACGTCCTGCACCGCGACGATCCTGAAGAGCCGGTCGGGCCCATCGTAGAAACGCTCCACGACGCCAGGGAGGCCGGCCAGATCGACGCCTACGGCGGATCCAATTGGAGCACCGAACGCCTGCGAGAGGCCAACGAATACGCCGCCGCACACGGACTGACCCCCTTCGTCGTCAGCAGCCCCCAGTTCAGCCTCGCTGTCCAGATAGAGCCGCCCTGGCGAGACTGCATCAGCGTCAGCGGGCCGGCCGGTGAGGCCGCGCGCACCTGGTGCCGCGAGAACGGCGTCACGCTCTTTGTATGGTCCAGTCTGGCCGGCGGCTTCTTCAGCGGCCGCTTCCGCCGCGACAACCTGGACACTTTTACGGAATGGTATGATCAGCTTGCTGTCAAGGTCTACTGCGAGGAGGGAAACTTCAAGCGCCACGACCGCGTGCAGGAGCTGGCCGCCGACAAGGGCGTTTCAGTACCCCACATCGCCCTGGCCTACGTCTACAACCAGCCCGATGGCATCCACGCCCTGTCAGGCGCGCGTAACACCGACGAAGTACGAGTTAACGTAGAAGCGTCCGAGATCAAGCTGTCTGAGGAGGAGATCGCCTACTTGGAGTTGAAGGACTGAGCAAGGGGATTGAGGGTTTCGTGACTTCAGCTGCTAGCGGATTCCAAGAGTTGTCGATTGCTAGTTTCCCTGAGCCAAGGCACTCTGGTGCTTCATGCCCGCACTTCAGTAAACACGAGTGGGGGGAATCTGGAGATTCCAATCAATTAGCAATGGGCAGATTCCCCGCGCGAGGTTCTCAAAATGCCTGTCTTCCCAGCAACGGTAGCATAGGGCCGACTTCCCTCCTTGCAGGAGACGTTCATATTGTTCTTTTCGGAAATTCCCTCGTAGTCTAACTTCCTTTCTCGCTCTCCGATTCCGACAAATTCCGCAACGCGGGCAGGAGTCCTGGAACTACCTCCTTGATAAACTCCCAGACCTAAAGAGTCACTGATCGTCAGATAGGAATGGACCAGTTGATTGCAAATACCTGTGAGGAGGTCCCAGGGAACCTCCGAATGGGCCTGACGCACCTCGGTTGGTATGTGTCTGGCAGCCGCGCCAATCAAATGCAGCTTACGTAGTGTGGCGTCATAAGTGAGGCCGTGGGCAATAAATGCCTGTCGGTCCATTCCCTCAGTGTAACCGAGTACCCTTTCGCTGCATTCAATCATGTCCAAGATGTGCAATCTCCATGGACGCTCTTTGAGATCGACATTAGACATCGACAGCCTCCTTGTCTACCAAAGACATGTTCCCTACCTCAGATTCCAATAGAACTTCAAGCGCCATGCACCACCAAAGCGATCTGGCAACCAGGGGACAGGGCCGCTCGCCTCTGTTACAGAATACAAGAGGCGATCCGGTAAGTTTCCCGGATCGCCTCCCTCATCGCGACGCACTTCCCTCTTGCGCCTCGCTAAATTGGTGGAGATGGCGGGAATCGAACCCGCGTCCGAAACATCCGCCCTGAAACGTCTACAAGCTTAGTTGATCTTTATATGGTTCGTCGGCGGGCCTCGGATCAACACGAGGCGCTTCTCCGACTAGCCGATTCTCTTAGACAGCACTATCGGCGTATTGCTGCCGCAGCTCACAGTGTATGTCGGCGACCGCCCAGCCTGCTGGCCCCACTGGGACGGGCCGTGGCCCTTTTGAAAGGGCCGGCGGCTTACTTAGGCCGCCGCGGCCGCGGAAGCAGCCGGGGTGAAGCCAAAGTTGAAAGCCATGCCTGTGTTCTTGGCATTTGTATCTGTGTGCGCCTTTTTAACGTAGTCGACGCTCTACGGCTTGCAGTCTCAGGCCTGACAATGCCCCGTCGAAGCCGTTCATCCCCATTGCGCCCTCAATATAACGGATTACCAAGCCAAAGTCAATGCCCAGGCGTTTGCGTTCTGTCAGAATTCCTCCCGTCCCTCCGCGGCTTGATCCTCCGGCGATCGATCCCTCCTCGCCAGCACCAGCAGCCACTGTGCCGGCAACAGCACCGCTGAAGAGACCGTAAGCGATATTGGAATGCTTGCCGCTGTCCCGATCCATCCCAGGACCGGCCCGCCGGCCGCCTGCCCCAGAGAGTTCGCCTGTCCCCAGAACGAGATGACCGTCGCCCGCTGCGCGCTACGCGTGTTGCGCACGATCCACGCATTCTCCAGCGGACCAAGCGTGCTGCGGCAAAGGCTAATCGCCCACACTGCCAGCAACGCCACCCAGAAACTGCGCGTCCAAGCCAAGAGGAGCAGGGCGGCCGGCAACAGCCCATAGAGCAGCGTCAGCCAGTTGATGGAACGCGCCCGTTCCTCGGTCGCCCGCCCGCGCCGCGCCAATTCGTTGGCCGCGATTCCGGTCATCGTTGCGCCTACTCCAATGACTCCGAACCAGAAAACCGAATCTTCAAGGCCAAAAAAGATGGGAAAACTGAAGGCTCCCAGCAAGTGCGGGGTCATGAGACGGTCATATCCCTCGCTATACAGCCCGGCCACGAGGCTGAGACCAACGACAATGCGCAAGGCCGGATGCCCGCGCACCGCCCGCAGCCCGGCGCGGGCAGTAGCAGCCATTTCTTTCCACGTCTCCCGCTCCTGCGGCGGCGTGGGCCGAAAGCCTCTCTCCGGCATGATAATTGCCATACACGCGGCCAGCGCGATGTACAGCACGCCTCCAACCAGGATCGGCAGTTGCAGCCAGCGGCTCGCCAGCCACACACTGACGCCCGTACCCACCAACCCGGCGACCAACCCTACTTGCGCCGAACGCAAAAAGACCGGACCGGCCGCTTCGGCGCCGATCTCGTCGGCCAGCCAAGCCTGCAAAGCGCCGCTGAGGAAGGTATAGCCAGTGCCCCACAGCACCTGCGCGCCCAACACCGCCCAAAACATCGGGATCGACCCTTCCAGCAGAAAGCCGCATCCGACCAGCGCCAGCCCTATGATCACCGACAGCCGCCGCGAGTAGACGTCGGCCACCGCACCGGTGGGCACTTCGAACAATACGACCGTCACCTCCAGAACGGTACCTACCAGCACCATCTGCAAAGGATTCAGGCCCACCGTCTCCACCTGGTAAACCAAGTTGATGGTGAAGACAAGCGCATTGAAGAGCGCCCGCCCGCCGCCTATGAAAAGATAGATTCGGGTCGGATCCTGTCTAAGCAAGGAAATTCAAGTCCGTGTGCCCGCGGCGCGGTGACCGGGTAACAGATTGAGAGCCCGGTTTCCTGGACTGACGGCAGACTGCCGGCGAGTGAAGGTGAGATGAAGGTGTTTGGGCCTAAAAGGAAGCCGCGTGTTCGCACCGCTTCGCCAGCTGCCAGGCACCCCCGTGGCGCCCAGGACGAATCGCTTACCGCTGCTGCCTTCCGGCCCTGACGGGGTTCACGGTGCCCTGCCGCACAGGACCCAGCGACTGACGAAGCGATGCAAACACGCGAGGCGGAGAGGGAGGGATTTGAACCCTCGAGGGCTTTCACCCTACGAGCTTTCCAGGCCCGCGCACTCGGCCAGACTATGCGACCTCTCCGAA
>JAJEDI010000001.1 GCA_022821585.1 Caldilineaceae bacterium | reverse complement strand
CATACTTGGTTGTCAGACTGGCTTGCACGCAGGCCGGCGGTTCGATCATGGGCTGGCCGGTCAAGGGGTCGGTCGGGGGCGAGGGCTCAAGCGTGAGGTCTTCGCGTGCGTCCAGGACGTTGCTGTGGATGGCGACCAGTTTCTGGACCCTGTCGCAGCGTTCATCGTATGAGATTGTACGTATATCGTCAAGGACCTCATGCCAGTCGTCGATTTCCTTCTGTATAATAGTACAGGCGCGGCGGTAGCCGAAGCGGCGGCGTCCTTCTTCGGTGAGGACTGTTTGCGGGGGTTGGTGGGGGTCGGAGGAAGGTACGAGTTCGGCGAGGCCCTGGTCGACGAGGGACTGGCTGCGGTACCGGTCCTGGCGGGCGGAGACTGCGTCGATGGTTTCGAGGAGATCGAGGTTGCCTGGGATGCCGGTAATTGCGGCGGCGGCCTGTTCGGTCTCTTCGCGGCGGATGGTTTCCATGTCCTGGTCGGCGAAGTTGCAGAGGTCGAGGAGGGCTTTGGCGCCGCGGCTCATGGCGTCGAGGCGTGCAGGTTCCATTGTTCCCTGTGCGACCTGGACGATGCCGTCATTGATCAGGTCGATGGCGTTTTTTATACGTTCGGGGGTGCGTTTGTCGAGGCGGGCGGCGGTGGAGGAGTTTTGGCCGCCTTGGGAGCGCCACTCGTGGGCCTGGTCGGCGGGGGGTCCGTGGGCGATGCAGTAACCGTCGTACTGGGGCAGGCCGTGGCCCTGGCAGGGTGTGCCGTCTTTCTTGATACCTTTACATGGTGTTCTGGCCATAGGTATGATCCTCCATGGCATGTGGCCGCCATCCACCGTGTGATGAGATGGATGGGGTAAACGTATGATGACGCCCGGCCCGCCAGCGAGGTACGGATACCTACATGGGGATACATGCGAGGTATTGGAGGTAGTGTACTTCAGGATGGGTGAACTGTCAAGGGGTTAAGTAGTTTCAGGTGAACCCCAGATTTGAGGTGGGAACAGTCTGGCGGGGAATCAGTGCCAGCGGTGGCTGGCGTTGTTTACCGTCTTTGGGCGAAACGCAGTGCAGGCGCCTGGCCAGGCCGTACGGTGGAGTCCGTCAGTTGGGGAGGGTGCGAGGGCAGGCACAAGGCCGGCACGTACGGGGACCTGATTGGACTGGCGGGACGTGGGCCGGCCAGACACCTTCGATTAGGCACCTGTTACGAATATCGACACCAGGTCGGCGAGGCATGTTGTAGGAGGGGGGGCGTTGCGGGGGCGGAGCCCCCGCACAAGGGAGGGCCGAATAGGCCCGACCGCCCGGAAAAGCAGGGGTTAGGGGCTTGGGGCCAGGGTTAAGTGACGGCGCTTATTCTGGCGGAAACCGGAAAGGGAATTTGCTTGACTTTCGGTTGGGGGTGATGTATAAGAACAGGGGGCGTACAGGTATTCCTTCAGACGGAATACTTGCAGGATTAGAGCAGAAAGTCCGCATACAGGTACAGGCGTTGAATCGGGTCAATCAGGGCCTGTGAGGGTATGCCGGCTGCCCATTTCCTCTCATTTTCCGGCAGGGCCAGCCGCACTGGGCCAGGAATAACAATACTGGTAACTGAGGTCTTCCATGCACATATCTGAAGAACAGCGAGCGCAATACCGCAATGAGGGATACTTTTTTCTGGAGAACGCCATCCCTGCGGAGCAGGTAGAGGGTCTTAGGGAGGAGTGTCAGCGTTACATTGACCGGTACGACGCTGAGATGGAGGCCAAGGGGGTGGCGGTCCAGGGAATCAACCACTATAAGAAACGGTATTTTATCAGCCGGCGGGGGCTGGAGAGTCCGACTATCACCGAGTTCCTTTTCGGGGACCTGATGGCGGACGTCTGCCGGGCGACGCTGGGCGAAAATGCATTCTTGTTTCACGAGCAGTATGTGGTCAAGTTCGCAGAGGTGGGCACGAAGTTCGGTTGGCATCAGGACTCCGGTTACGTGGGTCATTACCACAGGCCGTACCTGTCGTGCTGGTGCGCGCTTGACGACATGTCGATTGAGAACGGGACTGTTTCGGTCCTGCCGTACTCCGCGATCGGGATGACACCAGACGACCTCTATAACCATGAAATCGAAGCCGGAAGCAATGACAAGATCGGCTACCAGGGAGACAACCCGGGCGTCCCGGCACTGGTTCCGGCCGGCAGTATTGTCGTATTCAGCAGCCGCACTTTCCACCGCAGCGGGCCGAATACGACTTCCAGGGTCCGGCGCTGTTATCTGACCCAGTATTCGGCGGAACCGATTATGAATCGGGAGGGAACGGGGCTGTGGGGACAGGCGATCCCGATAGTACGGGACGGCCAGTCGTGCGGCGTGCCTGTGCAGAGTTGAACTGCCGAAGCGTTGCAGACAGGGGAGCCCATTGCCGCTTCGTTGCGGGAATGACAGTGTGAATACGGGTTCCTGCAACCCAGGAGGAAGGGAAGCAAAATGAGCGTTTCGAACTATCTTCTTACTGACGATCAGATGCGGCAGTTCATCTCCCGCGGTTACCTGGTGCTGCAGACCGACTTCCCGAAAGAGTTTCATGAGAGTCTGAACGCGAAACTGAACGAAGCAATGGAGAAGGAAGGGAATCCTGGCAACAATCTTTTGCCGCGGTTCAGCGAGGTCGGTGACATCATTCAGAGTCCCGTCGTGCGGGGTGCGCTGACGAGCGTAGTCGGGTATGACTATACGATACATCCGCACCGGCACTGTCACTTTACGTATCCGGGGCGCAAGGACCAGACGTGGCACAAGGACAGCTACTGGGGCCACCAGAAGGTACGCAACCACCACAATTGGTGGGCGATGATCTTCTACTATCCCCAGGCGGTGGACGAGGAGATGGGGCCGTCGGGTCTGCTTTCGGGTTCGCAGTACTATACGAAGCGGGCTGGTGACGAGACGGAGACGCCGGTTTACATGGAAGGGCCGGAAGGCACTTTTGCGCTGATCCACTATGATCTGTGGCACAGAGGCGGCGCCAACCTGTCGCAGAAGACGCGGGCGATGATGAAATTCCAGTTTGTGCGCATGAATGCTCCCACCGGCCCGGCCTGGAACAACAAAGAGGTTGGTTGGAAGCAGGTAGAGGACGCTCCGGTCGATCACAACGTGTTGTGGGCGCAGCAGTGGCGCTGGCATCGCGGTGAGACCGGGACAACCGGGAACGGAACGGCCGGAGTAGCTTCGCAGTCGAACGGCCACGGGAGTGAAGAGACGAAAATAGCGGATCTGGCCGAGAAACTGCCCTCCAGGTATGAACCGGAGGGCGTAGATTCGGCCTACCGGCTGGCCACATATGGTGAAGAGGCCATTCGTGCATTTGGCGGGGCACTCACCAGCGGCAATGCCACGGCTTCTCGCAATGCAGGCTATGGCCTGTGTGAGGTTGGCACTGCAGCCCGGGAGGTCCTGTTGGAGGCGATGGGGCACGAGTGTGAGAATGCGCGCATGCATGCGGCTTTTGCCCTGGGCGAGCTGGGCACTGGGGATGCAGAGCGTGCCGCAGCGGCGGCCAAGGCCGTCTCCGACCCATCGGTTGTCGTACGGCGCAGTGCGGTGGAGGCGTTGGGGCTGCTGAAAGAACCTATCGAATTGACGCTGCCGGCGATGGAACTGGGTTTGCGGGACGACGATGACCAGGTGCGCTTTACGGCGGCGCTCTCGTTGCTGCGCCTAGGCACCAAGGCAGAAGGTGCCCTGCCGGCCTTGCAGGCCGCCCTGCGCGACGAAAACCGCTATGTTCGCGCCAATGCCGTGGACGCTCTGCGCCGAATCGGCACGAATGAGGCTCTCAATATTGCGCTGGACTATCTGAGTGCGCATCGCTGGTGCCCGACGACGACGCCCGACAATCTGTTTTAGAGGAAACGCCAATGACCTCGTACGTCAAGGGACCGGAGATTACGGCCGACGAGATCTCGGTTTCGGTTGAAGACCTAAACGTTGCCGAGGCCGCGGCAGTCTACCGAGAAGAGGGCTGCCTGGTCGTGCGCGGTCTGATGAAGCCGTACATCGAGGATATGGCGGCGGACATTGGCGCCACGGTGCGCCAGTCGATTGAGTTGCTCGACCGGGCGGAGAGGAGGCCGGAGGGCTGGGTATCGCCGAACGGCTCTCTGTTCATTCCTGCGCCTGATGGGTACAGCAGGGATAAGCAGATCATGACGGTCGGGATCAGCTACACCACAAGCGCTGCGTTTTTGCGCGCGGCGATGGACACGAAGGCTCTCGATATTCTCAAGGCGATACTGGGACCAAATATCGAACTGTTCGGCCAGGGGCAGTCACTGGTCAAGGAGCCGGTAGGCGGGCATCCCAAGCATTTGCACCAGGACTCGGCCTACTTCGAACACCGATATGAAGGGCCGGTCGGGATCCTGACATACGTTGTGGACACGGACCTGGCGAACGGCGCGCTGCACGTGGTGCCGGGCACGCATAAGCAGGGCCAGCTGCAGCACATCGATACATTCTCTCATTTGGGACTGGACGAAGACGAGTGGCCCTGGGAGGCTGCGCTGCCGATAACAGGGCAGGCAGGCGATTCGATCTTTTTCCACGTCAGGACGGTTCACGGCTCCAAGCAGAACCACTCGGATAGTCCCCGTCCTGTCTTCATCAACCGCTACCGGCGTCCCGATGATTTCGCCATCATCCGTGCGACGACCACCTCCAACCGCGCCGAAGCCGAGAGTCGTGCTCAGCAGGCCCGCCGCGAGGACGAGCCTCCGGGGCTAATGGTGCGGGGATTCCGGCCTTACTCAGATACGGGCGGGGCCGGCACCGATGGGGCGCGGTAGGGAAGATACCACCTGGAATTTCTCCGTTGGTCTGTGGGACATAACTTTCATCACGCTGGGCATCAGTTTCATTTCCAGAGAGACTGTTGTCCCGGTACTGGTGAGCCAGCTGACCGATTCCAAGCTGGTGATCGGTCTAATCCCGGCGATGTGGTCGCTGGGCCTCTACCTTCCTCAACTCCTGACCGCTAACTGGGCCGAGAGCATGCCCTACAAGAAGCCGTTTGTCATGGTCATCGGCTTCTTCCTCGAACGGCTGCCCTATCTCCTGATTGGTCTGGCAATCCTCTTTTTCGCAGTAGAGAGCCCCACAGTTGCTCTTGTCGCGGTTTTGGTGGGCATCGGCATGGCTTCGACGGGTGCAGGACTGGGGACGCCGCCGTGGCTGGACATGATAGCGAAGGTCATTCCGGTGCGGCGACGCGGCATCTGGCTGGGATTGGGACACGGGCTGGGACAGCTGATGGGGGTAGTCGGCGCCTATTTCGTGGGCCGGATTCTGGTCAGTCGGGCGTTTCCGGGCAACTTCGCCCTACTGTTCTTTATTGCATTCGGATTTGTGGTTGTTTCGTGGATGGGGCTGGCCGCAACACGTGAGCCAGTGAGCGAAGTGACGAAGAAGACGGTTCCCCTGATCCGGTACCTGGGCCGCGTGACAACGGTGTTGAAGCTAGACATCAACTACCGCCGCTACCTGATCAGCAAGTCTATGGTGAATCTGGGCGGGATGAGCGCCGGGTTCTTCGCGGTCTACGGGACGGAGATGTTTGCTCTTGACGGTCGCGGCGTCGGCCTGCTAACGGCAGTGTTGGTGGGGACGCAGGCGGTGCTCAATCCGCTGTGCGGACTGCTGGCTGACCGGGTCGGTCATAAGACGGTGCTGGCGGGGGCGGCACTGTTTGTCGTGGTAGCGCCGCTGAGTGCGCTGATTGTGGGCAGTGCGGCCGCCGACGGGGCGACGGCCGGCTCGATCATGTCGCCTTTCGCACTTGGCACCGTGCCGATCGGTCTGGTGGTCACGTTCGTTTTTCTGGGGACCTTCCTGGCTGCAGACCACACATCTTCGCTGCCGATCATATTGGAGTTCAGCGCGCCGGAGGACCGGCCCACGTATATCGGGATGACCAACACGTTGCTGGCTCCGATCCTGATTGGCGCGCCGATTCTGGGGGGTTGGCTGGCCGGCGCGTTGGGCTATATTGCCATGTTTGGTGCTGCGCTGGTGGTGGGGACAATAGCGCTTGTTCTGATGGTGTTTTGGGTTCGGGAGCCGCGGCGGACGACGCCGCTGCGTTTGGAGGAGGAGCATCATGCCGTGGCAGGTCGTTGAACTTTGCAGTTCCCCATTTATCCCCGCTTGATTGCATTGACAGACAAAATCAGTTTATCCGCGAAGGCACGCGAAGGGGCGCGAAGGACGTCTTCCTGTCCACGAAGGGCCGCGAAGAACACCAATCCTTGATCCGGGAAGTCACGCGAAGGGACAGCATGAGGGGTAATCTACAGGACACACACGGGGCACCCACAAGGGGTGCCCCTACTGGTTGAGTTATCGACGACTCCCAGCCGACGGCATTGTGCTCATTTCGGTGCGCTAAGTCGGTCCAGGACCATCACGACGGCGAATCCTGCCAGAGCCAGTCCAAGGGCAAGGAAGACCTCTGTAGTCAGGGTAGGGGGCAGGTGGTTTCGTTGCACGGTGGGCAGGATTTCGCCGTGGCGGTCGATGATGGAGGCGACGGTTTCCTTCCAGGGCCAGATCTTGCGGAGGCTGCCGGCCATGAGACCGATGAGCACGGCGATGGTGGCGTCGTGGTAGCGCTTGAACAGCCAGGCGAGGACCTGTGCGAAGGTGACGATGCCGACGACGGCACCGGCACCGACGATGGCCAGGCTGACAATGTCGCGCTGGTTTACGGCGGCCAGCACGAACTGGTATTTGCCGAGGAGAACGAGGATGAATGAGCCGGAGATGCCGGGCAGGATCATGGCGCAGATGGCGAGCATGCCGCTGAGGAAGAGGAACCAGGAGGCTTCGGGGGTCTGTAAGGGGACGGCACCGACAACGAAATAGGCACCGACTGCGCCGGCGGCCAGCGCGGCGACAAGCGCGGCGTTCCAGTTACGAATGCGTTTGCGTACAGTGACGATGGAGGCGAACACGAGGCCGAAGAAGAAGCTCCAGATGAGGACGGGGTGGTGCTCCAGAACCCACTCGAGCCAGGAGGCGAGGGTGAGGACGGCGATGGCGATGCCGGCGAGGACAGCGAGGAGAAAGCGGGCGTTCACCGCTTCAAGCGCGGCGGGAAGGTTCAGACGCAGAAGTGCCTGCCAGAACGGGCGGCGAGCGCCGGCGCGAATGCTCATTACAAGCTCTTCGTAGATTCCGAGAATGAAGGCCATAGTGCCGCCGGAGACGCCGGGCACGATGTCGGCGCAACCCATGGCGAAGCCGCGTGCGGTGAGGCCGAGGTACTCTCTGGCTGTTCGCCTTGCGCCGAATTCCGCAGGCACAGGCGCATTGGGATGGCCTGGCCCGTCTCCCTGGCGGGGCGGTAGGTGAGAATCCGCGGTCATCGCAGCGCCTCGACGAAAAATGAAGGTAACTGATTCATAGGGATAGGGTTTTCACTGCGTTGGACATGCAGGTGAAGCGGGACCGATGGCATTGCAGCCGTGTCGGTCCCTGCAGTGTCGGATAGACCGGCCGGTGGGCAAAGCCTTCCTGTCGCAAGTGCCGGCTGGAGTAGGTGGTTGAATGCAAGTGAGGTCAGACCGGGAGACAGGCGGGACCTATGGGTTCGAAAGACTTGTAGGTCAGAACGAACTCCTGGTGGCCGAGGCTTTCGGACTTGGTTGACGCGCCGCCGGCGACGTCCAGCACTTGCGCGAAAATCTCCTGGCCTACGTCGTCAAGCGTCGCCCGGCCTTCCAGGATACGGCCGGCGTCCACGTCCATGTCGCCGTCCATGCGGCGGTAGGTTTCGGGGTTGGCGCAGACCTTGATCACTGGCGAGATTGCAGAGCCGACTACCGAGCCGCGTCCGGTCGAGAAGAGGGTCAAATGGGCGCCGCAGGCGATCAGTTCGGCGATTTCGGCGGTGTCGTTGATGTTGGGAAAGCCGAAGCGGGCGCCGCCGTCGGGGACGATGTCGAGCAGGTAGAGGCCGCCTGCCGGGGGCAAGTCGCCGGGTTTGATCAGCCCGGAAATCGGTGAAGAACCGCTCTTGGCGTAGGCGCCCATTGATTTTTCTTCGACGGTTGTGAGGCCGCCGTCGGCGTTGCCGACAGCGAAGCTGCCGTGGCCCATGGTGGTGTAGTAGCGGGCGGTCTTCTCCATGGTTGAGAGGATTTCTTCTCCCAAAGCCGGGGTTACGGCGCGGTCAGCCATGATCTGCTCGCAACCGATCAGTTCGCCGCCCTCCTCGAAGATTGCGCCGGCGTCGTTCTCGACCAGGAGATCAAAGCAGCGTCCGATGGCCGGGTTGGCAGTGATACCGCTGGTGGCGTCGGAACCCCCGCAGATGGCGCCCACGACCAGTTCATCCACCGACATCGGCACGCGCGTCGCGGTCTCTTCGAGTTCAATCAGCGTTTCTTGCAGCCAAGCCAAGCCCTGGTCGACGGTGGTGAGCGTACCTCCTCTTTCCTGGATGACCAGAGTTTCGACCGGGCGGCCGCTTTCCCTGACGTGTTGCTGCAGGCCGCGGCGGTCGAAGCTTTCGCAGCCCAGTGAAACGAGAAGGACGCCGCCTGTGTTGGGATGTGTGCAAAGGCGGGACATCATGTCGAATGCATATTGGTTGGGGTAACAGCCGCTGAAACCGATGAGGTGCACGCCCTGCTTGCGGTAGGGGTAGACGATTTCGCGGGCGACGTGGTGGGCGCATTCGACCAGATAGACGACCAGGATGGTGTTGCGAATGCCCTTGCGGCCGTCCTGCCGCAGGAAACCTTGAAATGCGGTTTTCGCAGACATACAGTCGCTCCTCTACCGGTTCACTCTGTCCCCGAATTCAGCGTGTAGGTGGGAATGTAGTCGCTCTTGATATTGTGCAGGTGGACATGCTCGCCGGCGCGAATGTCGCGCGTGGCTGAGCCGATGGGTGCGCCGTACTTGACGACCTTTTCGCCGGCGGTGATGTTACGGGCGGCTATCTTGTGTCCCAGTTCGAGGGAGTTCTCGACTACGACGGTATGTTCGCCAAGTTGTAAACGGGTGCCTGCGTTTACGCTGCGAAGCAGTACGAAGACGTTGTCCTCGTCCGAGATGCGTAGCAGCAGACCGCTCTGGGGGTCAGGCATGGTCTTGGTCTATGTTATGAAGAATCGCGCCGCGCACGGTTCTTGAGATCGCTTTATCATAGCCGAAAAACGAACAAAGATACAGTTTATCCGCGAAGGGACGCGAAGGGACGCGAAGGGTCGCGAAGAACTTCATTTTATCCGCGGAGGGCTGCGAAGAACGGGTCTCTGACGTGCTGCGGGCCGCCGGGAGGCGCGGTTCAGTTTGGGCGTTTGTACGAGGGCACCCACAAGGGGTGCCCCTACGTTGAGTGGGGCGCTTCTTGTCTGAATCAGGATTGGCAGGATTAAGAATCCGGATTCTCTGGATTGCTGTCGTGCGTATTTGATTGTGATGGGGTTGGCAGTTGGACTTCTGTTGGCTCGCGAGAGGTCAATGGTGCGGGACCGGGGAGGGGGCACCCGGTCGCTGAGGAATATGCTGGAACCGCGGCGCATAGGTGGCGAGGCATGTTGTAGGAGAGGGGGCGTTGCGGGGGGGGAGCCCCCGCACAAGGGAGGGCCGAATAGGCCCGACCGCCCAGAACTGCAGTAGTCAGTAGTTAGCAGTTAGTTGCCGGTGGTCGGAGAAGGCGAATCTGCTGACGGTGATTAGGGTTGAGTCGACTCTATTCTTGGGGGGCGGGAGACAGCTACGAGGACGGCGGCGAGGAGGTAGATGGCGATGATGCCGAGGAAGCCGAGTTGGTAGGTTCCTTGCAAATCGTAGGCCACGCCGACGAGGACAGGGGCGACTGTGGGGCCGATGACGGTCAGGGGTTGGGCGACGCCGCGGACGGCGCCGATGTGGGCGCGGCCGAAGTAGGTGACCCAGAGGGACTCGCTGATTGGAATCGTTCCTCCGAAGCCGAATCCGTAGAGGAAGAAGCCGGCGAAGAGGAAGGCCGATTGGGCGGTGGCGGCGGAGAGCAGCATGAGGGCAACGCCTGTGCCTCCCAGCGAGAATGCGGCCACGGCGAGCGCCCGGGGAGGATAGCGCTGAAGGCAGTACCCCCAGACGGCCTTGGAGAGCAGGTTGCCCAGCCCGTTCACGGCGAGGGCGAGGGCGGCCATCCTGCGGGTAAAGGAGGCGTCGGTGGCGAAGGGAACGGCGTGGGCGAGCACGGAGGCGAGTGCGGCCTGGTTCATGCTGTAGCCGAGCAGGAGCAGCCAGAAGCCAGGTGTACGGAGGGCCTGGCGGCTGGTGTAGGAGCGGGGTTCCTCTTCGTGAGATGTAGCGTCTTGGGTCTCGGTTGGAGCAGGCTCTCCGTCGGGGCGCAGGCCGGCGTCTTCCGGGGTGCGGCGCATGATGAGGGCGATGGGCGCGACGACGGCGAGGACGAAGAGTGCCTGGACAAGGTAGCCATTGCGCCAGCCGAGCGAGTCGACGACGAGGGTCATGGCGAACGGTGCGACGAGGCCGCCGAACGAGATGCCGCTGGAGCCGATGGCGAGCGCCCAGCCCCTGCGGCGGACGAACCACTTGTTGATGGTAGTGTTGACAACAAGGGGGCTGAAGAGCGTCCAACCGATGAAGCCGGCGACGAGGTGCAGTGTCCAGAAGAGCCACAGGCTTGACTGTCTGCCCAAACTCCAGAGACAGATGGCCGAAACCAGGGCACCGGCGAAGACGGGTATACGAGGTCCGCGCTGGTCCAGGATGCGGCCGACAACTACGCCTGAGAGAGCGCCGGCGAGGACAGACAGCGATGATCCAAGCGTAAATTGCCAGACCTGCCAGCCCAGTTCCTCGACGACGGGGCGCAGGAAAACGCTTACAGTGGACTGGCTAACGGAGAGAAAGACGAATTGAAGGAGGACCGCGGCGGCCACGATCCACCAGCCGTAGAAGAATCGGGGAGTCAACCGACTATCCGGACTACGGCGAGGATCTGTGAGAATCAGCGACGTTCATTACTCGCCGTTTCCTGAGTTTGCCTCAAGCCGTCTGACGAGCGGATGGCGGCGTTCTTTGAGGGGCAGGGTGGCGCGGGTGCCGGTGAAGTGGGACTCGTAGACTGCGAAGACACATTCGAGGGAGGTCAGTGCGGCGGTACCGCCCAGTCGCGGCTGGCGGTCTGCGCGGATGGCGTCGACCATGTCGCGGACGCTCCAGATCGACTGGCGCCGCTGCCAAAGCTGATCGCCGATTCTGAAGCGTTCGGGGTCGATTGGGACCTTTTTCCACTCGGGCGTATGGCTCGGGAAGGAGATGTCGAACGGGCAGTGCCACAGCTCGTCGGCGAAGGTGTCGGGATTGGGCCTGATCATCAATTGGCCCTCGGATCCGAGGAAATGGGGGCCCATCATCCAGCCCTGCATGTGGGGGCGGCGATAGAGCTCCATGATGCCGGAGGCGCCGTTCTTGCCTTTGATGTGGATTAACATCGTATCGCCGGCGACGATGCCGTTGTCGCGGCGGTCGGTTGTGCATAGCTCGGCGCTGGTCATGATGTCGCCGACGTCGACTTCGCGGCCTTCGTAGGTGATCTGGGCGTGGATCCAATCGATGCCGTCGAGGAAGAGGTCCATTTCGTCGAAGTAGTGGACGCCCATTTCCATAAGCTCAAAGCCGGCCGGGCGTCCTTTTCCGATTTCGCGGACGGAGCGGAATTCGCCGATGCGTCCGGCGTCGACCCATGCTTTGGCTTCCTGGAAGGGCGGGGTGAAGGCGAACTGGTGGCTGACGGCGAGGCGGACGCCGGCCTGGCGGCAGGCGGCGACCATTTTGTCGGCGGTCTGCAGGTCGACGGAGAGGGGCTTTTCGCTGAGGACGTTAATGCCATGGCGGGCAGCGGCGATGGCGACGGGTCCGTGCAGGGGAGCATGCGTGCATACGCTGACGAGGTCGAGGTCCTCCTGCCGGAACATTTCTTCGTAGTCGGTGTAGCGGGCGGAGACATCGTGTTCACCGGCGCGGGCGTTGAGCGCGTCGGGGTTGATGTCGCAGAGGGCGGTGAGGGTGACGCCTTCGAGGTTTGCGTAGGCTGAGGCGTGGGCACGGCTGATGCCGCCGCACCCTACGATTCCGGCTCGCAGTGTCATTTTGTTTGGTCCTTTCGGGGGGCGTATGCAGAGGTTGACACATTATGTCAACTGTCACCGTGGTATGGTTTGCGCAATTATAGCACGGGCATTCCCGCTTGAACACAGCGAAAAAAGCTCATTGACAGTACATTTGGGATGCACTATATTGAATATCATTGAATAGTCATTCTCTTCACCCTCAGCCAAGACCTATCAGGCCTCGCACTGCTATTTTCGCGGAGATTGCCATGCATACGGTCGACTTCGCTCGCTCCTTTCTCACCTTTCGAAACGACTACCAGAAGAGGCCGGCCCCTACGGCTTCGCACCCGCCTCCCTCCTCACTGAATAACGCCCGCATTCTGCTTGAATGTGTTTGCGATATCGTTGACAAGGAAACGGGCGCGGGGCAGACCTTCGTGGCCGGTGCAAGCTGCAAGACCGAGCGGGTAGGTGTAGAGCGGGACATATGGCTCCATCCTAACGCCGACTTCCTTCCCATTTTCTCCCAAGATCGTTTTCTGATAGTCAAGACCTACGATGTTGCCAACAAAGGTGTGCCCTTCTACCCACCTTCGCGCGGCATGCAGCCGGAGCGACAGGTGGGCAACGTGGCCGACGCCTTCGACGGATTGCGGCTGGACATCCGTCGGGTGGAGGGAGAGCTATTGGAAACTGCCGCCGCCATTGTTGATGCAACTCTGGACTCAGGGGGGTCTCCGCTTGTTGGACGAACGGTTATCGAAGAAGGAAGGTATACGGCCACACTTGAGTTTCCGATCAAAACGATGAACGCCAGTGAGCGGGACCATATTTACCAGACCGACACCGGGCCGGTCATCATGCCCGATTTCTCACGTGATCCTGACGACCTGATCGTCGGGTTGGAGCTGGCATTCATCGCATTCAACAGCCCCGACTGGGCAGAGTTTGTCGTGCGCGTGCCGACGCCGGTGGGGGACGGTATCGAGGTGAATCACTATTCCAAGTTCGTGCGCTATGACACTCAGAATCAAGTGGTTCGCGTGTCCTGAAAGGCGCACATACAAGAGAAAGGAGGCATTGAAGACGGAAAGCTGAAGGCGCGTGCTCTTGATGTATTATGCAGGCCCAATGTTCCTGGATGTTGCGCACAGACGACTCTCTCCGATATGCCCGGATTGAAGGGGTCTTGCCCCGAATTCAGCTCAAAGGAGAACAAGAAATGACCAGGATTTCAAGACGTACATTTCTCAGCGGTTTAGCCGCAGGCGCGGCCGGCGTAGCTGTTGCCGCTTGCGTCCCGCAGCCCGTCATGCAGGACACTGCTGCCGAAGCGGACGAGCAGACCTTGCATCTGGCGATGACCGGTTCCGGCGCCGCCCGGCATTTTGGACCCATGGACGTCGGGTTTGGGGTCATAATGGGAGCGCTTCAGTACGCCATGCCCTTCAAGGCTCTCCCGGACGGTACAGTGGCCCCTTACCTCGTCTCGAGCTACGAAGTCAATGACGACGCCACGCTCTACACGTTGCACATCGACCCCCGTGCCGTCTGGTCCGATGGCTCGCCAGTGACCGCCGGCCAGATCAAGGCAGCTTGGGAGTGGCAGACTGATCCGGCCAACGCATGGGTCGAAGGGGGGCTCGCCAGTCTCTTCCTTAACGGGGTCGTGGGATTTGATGCAGCGGCCGATGGCGAGGTCGACGAGATTGAGGGTCTGGTTGTGACGGACGAGAGCACCTTGGAAGTACATCTTACGGCCACCGATCGTCTGCTCCCATTTTCCCTGAGTCAGTTGTATTGCGGGGTCTTCAACGTCGAGGATGCCGAAGGGGATCCCGACTACTTCTTGAAACCGAACCCGCTTGTCAACGGCCCTTACCAGATTACCGAGGTCCATCCCACTGGTCTACAGGCCGTGTTCACCCCGAATCCCAACTGGTGGGGTGACGAGCCGGTGATCACCAAAATCGTCATGCAAGCGTACCAAGACCAGATGGCGATGGGCATAGCTATGGAGAACGGTCAGATTGACGTAGGTTGGTTCGGCGACCGCAAAGTGGCCAAAGATACGCTGGAGAGAATCGGGGGATACACAGTGACGGTGCGTACGACGAGTTTTGCCTACGCCTCGTTCAAGGCCAACGTGGAACCTGTAGATGACGTCAACCTGCGCAAGGCCCTTCTCCACGCCATCGACTTTGAAACCATGGTTGAAGTGGCCGGACAGGGTACGAAATGGGTCTGGCCTGCGCCAGGTCTCGTAGAGGGCTTCCAATGCCATGATCCGGCCACGGCCAGCTACACCGAGTTCAATGTCGATCTGGCCAAGGAGTACCTGGCCAAGTCCAGGTTCAAGACCGGGGACCAGGTGCCCAAGATTCGGATGACGCCCAACGGCACCGACCCTGTAAACATTAAGAGTTTGCAGATCATGCAGGAAGCTTGGCGGGTTCACCTGGGCATCACCGACGTGGAGATCAAGGAGCAGCCTTCGGGCTATGGTGATGAAGAGAGACTAATAGCCATCGAACGCCAGAGCACCGGCGCGAGTCCCACTGATTCCGCCGTGTTGGCCAGGAACACATACCACTCGAACAGCCCTGCGGCCTCACATTTCATGGGCGGCTACAAGAACGAACGAGTTGACGAGCTTATCGAGAAGGCTCTGGCGATGAGCCGAGAAGATCCTGAGTTCTGTCCGACGCTTCGCGAGGCCGAGGATCTGTTCCTTGCTGATGCCATGCTCATCCCTCTCTATACCAACCACCGTCCTGTCGAGCTGGCACGCGAAGTTGCCGTGGCGCAACCCTGGGCGAAGAACGTCTTCATCGGGCCTGCATACTACTTTCTCCCATGGGTCGAACCGATGATGACGATTGAGAAGTGATGACGAATCGTCCGGTCAGGGCAGATTGACCGTCTGCCCTGACCCGCGCAACTTGAGTCGAAGCGCATCGCTCCTCATCGTTTCAGCTCCCTCGCTCAGGAGTCACAAAGCATAGTGGTCCGCTACCTTGTTTCGCGTCTCGCGGTCGTGATACCGGTTGTGCTGGTGGTGCTTTTGATCACCTTCACCCTGGGTTTTTATGCGCCCGGCGATCCAATCCTGATCATATATGGCGAGGACCTCTACCGGCTCAGGCCAGAGGACCTTGCGCGCATGCGACGCAACCTGGGACTGGATCGGCCCTTCTGGGAGCAATATCTGGACTATATGGGCCGGACCGTTCGCGGCGACCTCGGCCGTTCCATCGCTTCGAAAGTTCCGGTCAACCGCCTGCTCGCCAGTTCGCTGCCAATCTCGCTGCAACTGGGGCTTCTGGCCGGGGCTGTCCTGGCCTTGCTGGGCATTCCTCTGGGCGTCCTGGCTGCGCTCCGTCACAACACCCTGTTGGACTATCTGATCGTCAGTCTGGCCCTCGTGGTCCGCTCGGTGCCCGTATTTGTGCTGGCGCCTCTTCTCCTGATTCTACTTGTTCTTCAGCTCAAGATCATGGACGTTCCCGCCGCCTGGAAAGGCATCGCCACGCCCGCTGTCGTCCTGCCTGTCATGTTGCTGGCCGCCTACCCGTTGGCGGATGTCATCCGCCAGACGCGAGCAGGGGTACTGGAAGTCTTGCAGGAAGACTATGTGCGTACCGCCCGCGCCAAAGGGCTTACCTTAATCTTGATCATCACCCGTCATGTCTTGCGCAACGCCCTCATCCCCGTCGTTACCTCACTGGGTCTGATCGTGAACGGACTCATCCATGGTTCTGTTTATCTTGACCGTATCTTCAACATACCCGGCTTCGGCAATCTGGTTGTCACTGGCATACAACGTCTGGATTTCCCCGTCATCCTCGGCACAACAGTGTTCAGCGCTTTACTCGTGATAGCCGCCAATCTCGTGGTTGATCTGATCTATCCCTTCCTGGATCCACGCGTGACCTACACTGGAAGGGAAGGACGCTGATGAGCCGGGATCAGAAACTCGACCTCAGCCAAAGCGCGGAAGAGCAGAGCGATGCCCGCGATCAGGTGGCGGGAAATCGAGGATTGTGGCGCGATGCAGGCCGCCGCCTTGTCCGCAACCGCCTCTCACTGGTCGGCATCTTCATATTGTCAATCCTATTCGTAGTGGCGATATTCGGGCCATCCGTCGCGCCCTACCCGTTCATGGAACAGAATCTCAAGCTTATCAGCCAACCGCCGAGCGCCGACCACTGGCTGGGCACGGACCAGTTGGGGCGCGATGTCCTGAGCCGCATTCTGTGGGGCGCACGCACGGCAACAACTGTTGCCATCTTCGTTACAGCGATCAGCCTGGGCGTGGGAATCGTCCTCGGCGGCGTGGCGGCATTCGCTGGAGGCATGGCGGACTGGCTGATTATGCGGCTGACCGATGTAGTCATGTCGGTGCCATCGATCATGCTCGCGCTCCTTGTCAACACGGCCATAAAGAAGCCTGTAGCCATCTGGTACGAGGATTTGTACGAACAGACAGGTTGGGCTTTTTTCAGGAGTACAACGTTCCTAGACTATCTCATTGTGCTGGGGGCGCTGGCCGTCGTCTCCTTCCCCGGATATGCGCGTCTGATTCGCGGGCAGATACTTTCGCTGCGGGAGCGAGAGTACGTGACTGCCGCCCGCTCCAGCGGAGTGCCCTTTGCGCGTATCCTCTTTCGCCATGTCGTTCCCAATGCTTTGGGCCCGGTGATCGTGGCAGCGACCTTCGGCTTTTCCGGCGCGATGGTGATGGAGGCATCTCTGAGCTATCTTGGGATCGGCATCCAGCCGCCTGCCGCCAGCTGGGGCGCGATGATCAATGACAGCCTGATGGACTGGCGCTACGAACCGTGGCTGTTAGCGATGCCGGCCATTGCTCTGGCCATCTCGGCCCTAGGCGTCAACTACCTGGGCGACGGCCTCAACGACGCGCTGAATCCACGCATCGCCGCCGGTGGCGCCGGGTCGGAGGGAGAACGATAGTATGCACCTTAACCAGATCGCATTTCAGGATCCTGCCACCAATGTCTATTTGCACGATCCCAGCATCGTGCGTCTGGACAGCGGCGAATTTCTGGTCTCTCTCAACTACCACGGGCCCGGCTCTCCCCGCAGTATCGAGGACGAGGAGTGCCTGACCAGCCTGTACCGCTCAAGCGACCAGGGCAATAGTTGGTCGTTCCTGACCTACGTAAACTACTGCTTCGCCGCCAATCTCTTTGTGCACGGGGGCTCTGTCCATCTCCTTGGCATGGACCGCCGATTTGGTTCAATCTGCATTCGGCGCAGCGACGACGGCGGGAACACATGGTCCCGCCTGGCGCCTGAAGGAAGCGATCCCGCCCGGATCGTGGGCTCCGCCGAGGAGGCGTTGAGAACGCAATCGCAACGCATCTGCGCCGGACGCCTGTTCCAGGGCGGGCCGGGTGAGGACCCTCCCAACTACCACAGTACCTCCATGCCGGTCCTTGAGAGCGGGGGCCGAATCTATCGGGCATTCGAGGACTGTGCGCCAAAGGACTGGCCCGGCATCCACGCCGATTCCTCGATCCGAAGAATGCAGGCGTTTGTGATCTCGGCCCCGTCCGACGCCGACCTGCTGGACCCCGCCAGCTGGCGCATGAGCAACAAGCTGCCATACGATGCCGCTTTTTCCAGCAACTGGGAGGTCCCTCCGGTCAAGCCGGGCTGGCTGGAGGGCAACGTGCTGGAGACGCCCGCCGGCTCGCTCTGGAACATCATCCGCGTGAACACGGCCCCGGTCGTGGATATGGCCGCAGTCATTCGCGTCCACGACGAAGGCCGTCGCATTTCGTTTGACCCGGCCAATGATTTCATTGATTTGCCGGGCGGGATGACCAAATTCGTCATCCGTCGCGATCCCGAGAGCGGCCTTTATTGCATGTTGTGCAACAACAACACGGATCCCCGCTTTCCAAACCAACGCAATGTGCTATCTCTGTGTGCGTCGGAGGATCTGATCCGGTGGACGCTGTGCAAGACGCTCATCGAAGATGATTCGGGCCTCCCGTGGGAGGAGTCGATCGGGCAGGTGGCGTTCCAGTACCCCGACTGGCAGTTTGACGGCGATGACATCATCTATGTCCTGCGTACGGCCTATGGCGGCGCGGCCGATTACCATGATGCGAACCGGATCACTTTCCACCGCCTGAGCGGTTTTCGCGACTTTCTTCCTCTTTTACCGGTATAATGCAGACCGAACCGTCACAATGGCCCTCTCTGACCCGCTACAATGGGCCATACCTGCAAGAGATAGCCTTTCCATTGGGCGGCATCGGCACGGGGAGTTTCTGCCTGGGCGGTCGCGCCGATTTTCGCGATTTTGAACTCTTCAATTGTCCCGACAAAGGCTGCAACCCGCCTTACACGTTTTTCGCGATGCGTGTCCAGCGGCCTGGGGAACCTGCCGTAACGCGTATATTGGAGGGCGCGCTCCAGCCACCATTCCGCGGCGGCGGATTCGGTGCCGGTGTCCCGCTGGCCGGTCTGCCGCGCATGCGCGATATTGCGCTTGACGCCTGCTATCCTTTCGCGCGCTACACGCTCGGCGATCCGGACGTCCCTTTGACCGTACATCTGGAGGCCTTCAACCCGCTGATTCCGCTGGACATCGATCGCTCCGGGTTGCCCGTCGCCATACTTCGCTATGTGCTCGTGAATCCGACCGGCCAGCCAATTCAGTCGTCGGTGGCAGGCAGCCTCTACAATTTTATCGGTTACGATTCGAGCGGGCGGCGGGGCCAGTGGAGCAGCAAGCCGGCGGAGCCAGGGCAACTTCTGGGCGGCAACGTCAACGAACTGCGCCGAGCTACGAAGAAGGGGCTGCCGCTGCGGGGACTGCTCATGCGCTCGCAACGCGTTGCGCCACGCACGCCTCAGGACGGCACGATGGCCCTGGTTGCTGTCGGCGGTGAGGCGACCTGGAGGCGGAGCTGGGGTTCAAGGAATTGGAATCGGCACATTCTCGATTTCTGGGATGACTTTTCTGAAGACGGCTGCCTCGACGACCCGCCGGACGCGCCGCCCAGTCCGGAAGGTGAGGGTCAGATCGGTTCGCTCTCCGTGGGAGCGACCTTGCCTCCTCAGAGCGCCAGGTCTCTTACTTTTCTCATTTGCTGGCACTTTCCCCACCGTACCGCGGCCGGTTGCGGTTGGGATACGCTTGACGCGAAAGGCGGTTGGGTAGGCAACTACTACGCATCACAGTACGCCGATGCCTGGGACGCGGCCGTTCAGATCGCTCCGCAGCTCGACGCGCTTGAAGCGGAATCTTTGGCCTTTGCCCGCGCCCTGGTCGATTCCAGTCTCCCGCAGCCTGTGAAAGAGGCTGCGCTGAACAACCTCTCCACCCTGCGCAGCCAGACCTGCTTCCGAACGGCTGACGGCCGCTTCTTTGCATTTGAAGGCACCGAAGACGACCGGGGCAGCTGCTTCGGCTCATGCACCCACGTGTGGAACTATGAACAGGCTACGGCGCAAGTCTTTCCGGAGCTGGCCCGTTCCATGCGCGACTCAGAACTGGAGCAGGGGACACTGCTCAGCGGCATGAACTGTTTCCGTCTGCATCTGCCTTTGGGCGGCGAGCCGTGGAAGTTTGCGGCCGCCGATGGTCAGATGGGCGTTGTCATGAAGTGTTTCCGTGAGTGGCAACTTTCTGGTGACGGAGCGTGGCTGGCAAGGCAGTGGCCCACTATCCGCTCGTTAGTTAGTTACGCGTGGCTGCCGGGCGGGTGGGACGCCGACCAGGACGGCGTCATGGAAGGGGTGCAGCACAACACCTACGACGTCGAGTTTTTCGGGCCCAATCCGCTGTCCGGCATCTGGTACCTGGGCGCACTGCGGGCGGCCGCGGAGATGGCAGGCGCGGTGGGAGACGACGAGTTTTCAGCCTACTGCCTCACACTCTTTCGCCGCGGCTCCGCCTGGATTGATGCCAATCTCTTCAACGGTGAGTTCTACATCCAACATATCAGGACGCCGGCCACCCTGGAGGATACGCTGCCCGAATTGCGCGCCGGTATGGGAGAGACGAATCTTGCTGATCCCGAGTTCCAGATGGGAAGCGGCTGCCTTACCGATCAGTTGGTAGGGCAGTTCATGGCTCACTTGACAGGGCTAGGCTACCTACTGTCTCGGGATCACATCAGGACAGCGCTTCGCTCCCTGTTCCGCTACAATTATCGTCGCGATCTAAAGGGCCACTGGAACAACATGCGGACCTATGCCCTGGGCGATGAGGCGGGACTGCTGATGGCGAGCTGGCCCGGCGGTGATAAGCCGCGAGTTCCCTTCCCTTACTGGGGTGAGGTCATGACGGGCTTCGAGTACCAGGCTGCCGTGCATATGATTTTCGAGGATATGATCGAGGAGGGGTTGGAGGTCATCAGCGCGGTCCGGCGGCGCTTTGACGGGCAGCGGCGCAATCCGTGGAACGAGCACGAGGCAGGACATCACTACGCACGCGCGATGGCGAGCTGGGCGGCGATCCCGGCGTTGAGCGGCATGCGTTACTCGGCGGTCTCGGGCCGGCTTGAATTGGCGCCGCGGTGGCGGTCGCATACGTTTCAGTGCATTTGGACAGCGGGTTCAGGCTGGGGCACAGTTCATCATAGCATTGGAGACAGTGAGCAGAGTGTACGTTGGGAAGTACTGGGTGGGGAGTTGACCGTGCGGGAGATGACTTATGCAACGTTGCCGCGCGCAGCGGCTAGAGAAGTCACCGTTGAAGTGGGGAGCGAACCAGTCGATAACAGTCATGTGTGGGAGGCCGGCAAGGCGACGATTACACTGCCGCGTAACATACAGGTCACGTGCAAGCGGGACCTGTATGTGTGCATATACTTCTAAGAAGGGGCGTGAGCAGCCTGGTGTCAGTTTTCCGGACTCTTCCCTTCAGAAAGTGCCTAACTTCATCGTTGTAAACACCTCGATCTTCATGAGAGCTCTTCCTCATCTCAGTCTTCAGATGAATCGCAGTTCCTAGTTCATCCAGGGCGTATTCTGGTCCCAGGCTGTAAGCAGGTCATCAAGTTCAGACTCGGCCTGCTCTTGTTCTCCGGTTCCGGCGAGGTTCTTCAGCTCATAAGGGTCGTCACGCAGGTCGTAGAAACAGTTTGGGCGGTGCTCTGCTCCTCTTTCGCTATTTGAAGTTCGCCGCCCCAGGAGGTGGGTGGGCGTTCTGATTCCAATCTCGCCGTCTGTTGTCTCGATGAAGCCCCAATTCTCGTCCAGCCGCGGGCTGTCACCCGCCAGAATCGGTGAAAGACTGCGTCCTTGCACGTGGTCAGGTACAGGGCTCCCGCTGGCATCCAATACTGTTGGCATGATGTCGATAAGTTGAGCCACCTGCGAGCTGTTGACTCCAGACTCCCACAGCCAGGGCGCGTGGAAGATCATGGGGATGCGAATCGACTCTTCGATCAGCAGACCCTTATTAAACCTGTGATGGCTGCCCAGGTTGTCCCCGTGGTCTGAGGTGAAGACGACGATTGTGTTGTCGAGCAGGCCGTTCGAACGCAGGCCCTCCATCATGCGACCCACCATGTCGTCGACCCAGGTTGTAAGGCCATAGTAGAGGGCTGTCAGAGTTCGCAGGTCGAAGCCCTGCGGCAAATCGAGCGTATAGGGGAGCTTCTGCGAATAGTAGAGGAAGTCCCAGAGATATATTTTGAACCAGTGTTCGTCATAGGCCATCTCTCCGTCCACGAACACGTTGGGCCTGAGGGGCATGTCATCGGGGTCGTACATGGTGAGGTACTCTTGGGGGGCGTCGACCAGCGGCATGTGGGGAGGAGAGATACTGTAGTAGAGGAAGAAGGGGTTGTCGCGGCTGGCTGACAGGTAGGAGAGGACGTTCTCGATTTCGTAGTCGACGCTGAAACCGTCAACGAGCTGCGGGGGGCCGCCGTTTTCGATGAAATCCTGTCCGGTGTGGCGGTGGTTGACCCTGGGGTGGAGAGTGTAGTCGAAGCCGACGATTTCGGGGGCGGGGTGAATGTGCCATTTGCCGATCAGGGCTGTGTCGTAGCCTGCATCTTTGAACCGTTCGGCGATGGTTGGGTCGGGCAGATGGACGCGGTCCTGTAGCGGCCATGAGGCGACGATGGGTCTACCGTGCTCATCGGGTACTGAGGCGTTGCCGAGGGCGCCCATGCAGGTGCGGGCGTACTGGCCTGAGATGAGGGAAGAGCGGGCCGGCATACAGACTGGATCGGTCGAGACGGCGTGCTCAAAGCGGACTCCATTGCGTGCAAGATCGTCGATATGGGGAGTACTGATTACCTGATTGTCGTAGCAGCCGACTTCGAAGGCACGAAGTTGGTCGCAGATGCAGATTATGACGTTGGGTCTGTTGTTCATGTTGGAAGAGTTGGAGTGGAGTGGGTTGGTTGGTGTTTTATTTGACTACACGAAATCCGCCTTGTAGTCAGACAGTTATGAACTTTCGTTGATCTAGAAAACCACTGACTTCCCCCGACAGCCTTCGTCGCATGCACTGCCGGCAGGTAGCGGCTCTTCAGATACCTTGGGGATTACGCCATCGCAAATCAAAGAGTCAAGCGCGTCCAGCAAGCGCTCTATTGGGATGGCGATTCATGCTGCCGGATGTAGACATTCTGCGCGTGCAGAGTTTGCGGTTCGAACAGTTTCGTAACGGTGACCATGTGGATACCGCGGTTCTTGAGCGCGGCGATAATTGCGGGTACCGCGTCGACTGTGGACTTGTGAATGTCGTGAGAGAGGATGATCGCCCCTGCGGGCGCGTCGATGATTCTGGCAGCCACAGTTGCAGCGTCCCGGTCCTTCCAGTCGAGCGGGTCGACGCTCCAGAAGATTATGGGCAGGTTGGAGGCTGCCAGTACATTGTCGTTGTAGGCGCCGTAAGGCGGGCGCATGAATGGCGTCGATTCACCGATGATTTGGGCGATGAGATTGTCTGTCTTGTGTAACTGTTCGCGAATCTGATCATCTGACATTTTGGTCAAGTTGGGGTGGTCCCAAGTGTGATTGCCTATCTGATGACCCTCCCGGAACATGCGTTGAACGGTTTCAGACTGGATGCGGACCTGTGTTCCAAGGACAAAAAAGGTTGCCTTAACATTGTGCTCCTTAAGTATGTCCAACAGGCCTTCGGTGTAGTACGAGGGGCCGTCATCGAATGTGAGAGCCACGCAGGCCACTTCGCGGCAGTTGACCTCATCCCGGGCAGTAGACTCTGGCTGAACATATCGCCCGAATTTCAACAGCGACAGCCGTGGAAAGTTTTGGAACACTGTGACTTGGGCGCTATTCCATGTTGCTGTTGGCGATAGCGTAGAAAGTGCCTCGGGATTTCCGGCTTGGGCAATCGCGGACTGTTTTGATGTCATGCCAGTCTCGATTCCCAGTAGATCGCGAACCTCCGCTCTTAGCAGGTCTGCAATCGCGGCTACAGACAGTACTACCTCCACCACGCCGTCCACACCTGAGGCAACCTGATACTTGTCAAACCTGACCAGGAAGGTACCGTCGTCCCGGTACACGATAAAGTCAAAGTTCTCGGCGGTCGGCTCTGTGCCTGTTTCGAACATCCACGTTTCGCTCTCGAAAAGAGCCTCTTTGCGGTCGTCGTCGGCGTCGGGCTCCCGTTCGGCAATCTGGTTGCGGAGGCGTTCTGCCAGAGCTTCTCGTGTCAGCTCGGAGAGGCGCTGCAGGTATCTGTCATCGACGAAGAGGTCGGAAATGAATAACTCGGTCCCTTGACGAAGGTCAAAGATGTAACTGGAAACAAGCGTACTAAAAGTGTTGCCAGTAGAAGTTGAACGCGCGACTTCGAAGAACAGTACCCGTTCATTGGCGATGGTCACTTCATGGTCCAGGTGATAAATGGTTCCCAAGGAGGCGGCCTCCTTGCCTGTTTCTTTCTTGTAATCCTGGTAGGCTGTCTCGATCTCGGCTGCCGTCTCATGGAACTCGTCGATGAATGGCTGGGTAATCTCTCCAATGCGCTGGTTGATCGTTTTTTTGTCGGTTACCGGATAGGAGACGTAAAGAGTTGACCGGCCATCGTTATCAGTCACTTCGCTTACTGCAACGTTGACGACGATCTTCGTGGGCGCTGCCGCTTCCGCCTTCAATCCCAGCAGGTCGCGGATATCCTCCTTCAGCAAATCGGCGATTGAATCGATAGGCAATACAACTTCAACAACGCCTTCTACCCCGGCGGCAACCTGGTACTTGTCGAACCTGACCAAGATTGTACCGTCAGCCAGGAGCAGAATGTTGTCGAAGTTTTCGGCTGTCGGCGCGGTACCGCTCTCCACCCATTCAGGGTCGCTTGCCAGCTCTTCATTGCATATGCGTTCACCCAGCGCCTCTCTGGACAGAGTCGAGAGTCGCTCCAAGTAGCTGTCATCCACAAAGAGGTCGGCGATAGTCAACTCGGCGCCAGTTCGGCGGTCGAAAATGTAGCCGACGACAAAGGAGTTGCCGGTCCCGCCCGTATGGATGGATCGAACAATGTCGAAGAATATCAGGTTTTCGTTAGCGATAGATACGTCGAAGTGTTGTCGGTAGTGCGTGATAAAGGTGGCGGCCTCTCTTCCTGTCTCTTCTTTGTACTTCTGATAGCTCGCTTCAGTCTCGGTTGCCATCGCACGCCACTCATCGATGAATTCCTGCGTTACGGCTTCCATGCGGGCGTTGATCGCATGTTGTTCGGTTAGGGGATAGGATACGCGCAGAAGGGAACGGCCTTCGTGTTCTTTTTCTTCGATCGCGTGAACCCAGACATTTTCATACTTGGTGGCGTCGAAGGAAGAGGAATGGACGGGGGCCGCAGCGGCTTCAGGCACTGAGGTAGCCGCAGCACTGCTCTGCTCTGCCGGTATCACTCCAGGGTGGCAGGAGGCCAAGGCGACGAGGGATATGAGGGCTGATACGGCGAGCGCTACGTAGAGACGATTCATCCTGATTCCTCCTTCCGAAGGAAATGGGACTTCATAGTTGAGGGTTGGAGAATCTTCAGTCCGGGAGACTCTTGGCGTGTGTTCTCCAACTATATCATAAGGAGTCCTGGTAGGGACCCTTAGTAATTCGAGTCCCTCCTGCCCCAGTAGATGTGTGCAGATTACCCTGTGTGAATGTTCCAGGAGTTTGCCCTGCCAGGTTGCAGCAAGAGCATTACAGTTCCCGAGACGTGGACCCTTTTGGCTGGATTTGCCAGCGACTCGAACTCCTGAAGTGCACAGTTTGATCCACGGTTGAGACTTGGCCGAATCTTCCTATTGTGCCAATCTTATACCTGGTCCGGCTGAAGTAAGGGATACACATCCGGCGGACAGTTAGCAGTTCGAAACAAGGCAAAGCCTGGCGTTTTCCCTCTTCGGCCGATCCAACTTGCAGACAAGAATACAAGAGGAAGGCTGCCCGCCATATTTTGATAAGACTGAGAGCGGCCCATCAGTTCATGACGAGAAAGGTGAAGTCGATATGATTCGAAAAGCGTTTGTCATGTCAGTGAATCCCGGTCGGCACGGAGAATACGAAGATCGCCATACGCCAATTTGGCCTGAATTGGAGGCCGTGCTCAAAGCGCACGGCGTCAACAACTACTCAATCTTCCTGCATGCCGGGACCAATCAGTTGTTCGCATACGCGGAGATAGAGAGTGAGGAGAAGTGGGCCAGCATCGCTAACGAGGAAGTCTGTCAGAAGTGGTGGAGCTATATGGGTGACATCATGCCCTCCAATCCCGACAACAGTCCCGTTGCGACCGATCTGAGAGAGGTGTTTCACATCGATTGAGCGGTCCGACTTATGTCAGAGGCTGGAAGGAGTGTGACTGTTCGTCAGGGTTTCCCTTATCTGCGTGTTGCGGCGGTGAAGTGCGGGTTATCGCGTTTGAATGACCAGGTACGGTGCGCCATTCTGGCCAGCTTATGGCCGTTTCGCGGCTGAACCTGAACTCGTAAGACAGCATGAGGTCGCATGCGGCGTCAATGGAGTTGCCGGGAATGACGGTCTCGTAGCCCTCGGTACGCGCCTGCATCTCGTTCTCCTCGAATTTCATTGCCTGGTGGGCGATTCGGAAGAAGCAGCGGACGGCTGTTAGGGTGCGCTCCTCCGCTTTGTGTAGTTTGCGCCGGAGAGGGAGGATGTGAGCTGAATCGACGAGACTGTGCGCGTTGACTTCGCTCCCGGGAGCCTGCGGATGGACGACTTTTCCAGGTCAGTAAATTTCTTCCAGCTGCGCTTTACCCAATTCGTTGATCAGTTGTCGAACCTTTGCCAGATCACTCGCCGCGCAAGGCCAGTGCGCGGGTTAAGCGGCTCAGAGCCAGGCTGGGGCCCGGCCCAAGTTACCTGTCAATGGTATGGAGCATGGAGGAAATCCTCCTCTGCTTTAGCTGATGGGGGGCGGGACCTATTTCTCTTCGTCGACCGGGAGCCTCTGCAACAGGCTTTTCTCACGGTCGGACAGCGTTTCCAGGTAGGAACGAGCGATGGGGTTTCTGTCACGTCGGTGGCGGCGGTACCAGGGGCGCAGAAGGGTGAACCCAGCCTGAACGCGCGGCGTGTCCGTCAGGTTGGGGGAGCCGCGGTGCAGGCACCTTGGATCGCGGACCATTGCGTCGCCAACCTTCATGAGCAGAGATTTCAGTGGGAACTCACCGGCTTCAATGCGGGTCAGCGCCTCGGACTTCGGGAGCAGATGCGTCCCTTCGGCGATCTGAAACGGGCCGTTTTCGGTTGTCACGTCGACGAAGGGCCAGTTCACCACCAGGATATGCGGTGGCAGAATAAGGTCCGGCCGTTCCGGGAATAGCTCCGGGAGGTCGGCGTGGATTTCCTGGTGGACGGAGCCTTTGAAGGGCGTGTCGGAGGCGAAGCCGTCGACAATCACCTGCTCGCCGAGGATGCCTTTCACGATGGCGAGAATGGCATCGTCATTGAAGAATGCCGAATTGTAGAGAGGAGGCCGAAAGGGTAGGGGAATGTAGTGGCGGTTCGGTCCCCGGTTTGGGTTGTCGGCATGCTCTGCCAGGTGGGCGTCGGCGATAGGACGCCAAGCCGCGTGACAGGCATCGATTGCGTGCACAGGGAAGTGACCGCGTAGAATACAGTAACCGTCCTGCCGGACCTGGCGGATGCATTCCTGAATGTCAATAGATTTCATCTTGCTTCCTCTTGAATGAAGGCAACTTCCGGCTTTTTCGTAGAGGTGGTCGAGACGCGCCGACAATTTGTCAACGCTACCCCATCAGGCCCCGAAAGGCGCTTAATTCGGCCCTTGTGGGCAAGCCATCGATCACGCCCAGATGCGTGGTCGTGTAGGCGCCGGCGCGATTGGCTTGCTTGACTGCGGCGCGCAGATCCTGGCCCTCGGCGAGACCGACGGCGAGCGCGGCGTTGAAGCTGTCGCCGGCGCCGGTGACGTCGAGGGCCTTCACGCGGGTCGGCGGTACGGCCTCGATACCCCGTGCGGTTATGATGAGCGATCCTTCTTCGCCGCGGGTCACGATGATGGTTTCGATGCCTAGTTCGAGCAGCCGCCCGGCCAGGTCTTCCGTCGACGTGGGATCGTCAGGGGGCAGGCCGAGGAGGATTCGGGTCTCGCTTTCGTTGGGGGTAAGGACATCCACATGGGCAAGAGCGTCCGGCTGCAACGTCTGGCCGGGGGCCGGATTGAGGATGGTCAGGACGTTGTGCATGCGTCCCAGCTCCAGCGCACGGGTCACGGAATCCAATGGTACTTCGAGTTGGGCCATGAGAATGTCACTGCGGGAGATAACGGGCTCGAACTCATCCACATGATGGGGAAGCATCAACAGGTTTGCCCCCAAGTGGCCGACGATGGAGTTTTCACCTGAGGGCAGAAGTGTGACCATGCCGACGCCGGTATTCGTGCCCGAGATTCGAAGTATGTGATCTGTTCCTATGCCCTCGCCCACATAAAGCTGCTCGGCAGAATCGGCAAACGGATCGTCGCCGATGCAGGTGAGAAGGTCCACTTGCGCCCCCAGCCGCGCGGCGGCGATTGCCTGATTTGTGCCCTTGCCGCCAGGGCCCATGTCAAACAGATCGCCAATCAGCGCCTCGCCCATCACCGGCTTTCTCGGGACGCGCACTGTAAGGCTCACAACATAGCTCCCGATTACAGCTATTCGTGGCACTGGCTATCCTCAGCGTCAGGCATGGTCTGAATAGGGTACCGGGAACGTTGGAGCATGCCAGTCCTCCCAGCAAGCGTTCACCAGATAGTTGGGACTCTAACATCAATGAGATATATTTTCAACGGTAATAAATGGAGCATATTGTGGTTGATGATTCCCAGACAATCTCCTATACTGACGCCCAGCATTGGCGCAGACTACCTGGCACGGAGAGCAATTTCGGGGTAGTGAACTTGCCCCGCGAAATGCCATGCGGCCCCGAGGAGCTGCCAGAATTCGAGAGGTAAACTGATGAACGCTCCCTACCAATTCGCCGGCCTGCAGCGCGCCAAAGAGCCCGGCCTCAGCGTTGAAAAGTGCGCTCGCCGGATTCACCGCATGGCCTATGTCGAAGAACGGCTCATGTTCATGCAGGCTGCACATATTGTCACCACGCCGCAGAGGGATCTGAAGGGGCTATTGTCGCGTCTGCAATACGAGGATGGTCTTCATTCTGACATCCTGAAGAACCGGCTCACGGAGCTGCGTGTACCCAGAGGCAAGTGCCATGGTGTTCCTGACGAGAGGCTGGAAGTCGTTCTGGATGAGGCGATGCATTCGCATGGAAGCGTCGAGCTTCTTGCCGCCCTGGTGAAGGTGTTCAAACCGGCGTTGCTGGATGCATATCGCTGTTATGTTCGCCAGACGAACGGCCTGGCCGACTATGAGTCGGTGCGGCAGATGCGCACTATTATTGCGGAGGAGGAACAGGCCTTCAGTTTGCTGGAAGAAGCCTACGGTGACGTGGTGCGAACGAACGCAGAAGAGGAACTGGCGACGGAGTGGGCTGGAACCCTCGCAAGGATGCTTGGGGATGCAGGTGGAATCGACGGCGAGGTCGAGACGGGTTCCGGCAGCGTTCAACCGGTGCGCGGTGGGGGTTGCTACAGGGTTGCCAGGCGGCCCGAGCGGGACGATACGTTTTCGAGCGTATGGGACTTCCTTCACGTTGATGAAGACCGTGTGCCGGAGCGGCTGGCGCAGATGATTGCCACGCGACTGGGTGAAATCACGATTGCGGAGGCCCTGGCCATCGTCTTGCTGGAAGTCGAGGGGCAGCCGTGGTCATTCTACGTTGCCATCTCCCGCCATATGTGGGATGAGATGCGCCACTCTCTGTTCGGGGAGGCGGCCGCTGAGCAGGTTTACGGCGACCGCGCGGCGCTGCCGCTGCGGGACTTCGAGATCGAGTACCTGTTCGAAATGACACCGTTGGAGCTTTACGCGATGCTGGGAATCGGCGTGGAAGCGGCCCTGATGAAGTATCCGCCAGGAAAACGCGCCGAATACGAGTTCTGCCGCGACCAGGCGCGCCATCCCCTGATGACCACCTTGCAGGACTTTGACTGGGCCGATGAAGTCGAGCATGTGCAGATTGCCCGCCGACAGCTGCAGGAGTGGTTTGCGGGTGACGCCGATGAGCTGTCCGCGCTGGCGGAACAGGGGATGGCGTTCCGGGCGCGAACGCGGCGGCTTCACCCTCCTTCTCCTATGCCCAACCTGCCCGGCGTTTAATCGGCTATTCCAGTGCATTCGAGGACTCGCCGGGTCGAGTATTCGTCAGATACTGTGGTGAGGACGATAAAGGCGCGACTCGGATTCCAGCAAACTTACTCACAATGAGGCGAGCTGAGTACAAGATTCCAGCTCCCTCGTTCCCATCAAAATGACCATAGGAGGAACAAACGGGATGCGAACCAATTTCGTACGGGAAAAAGCGCTCAGCGGACAGAAGACGATGGGATGTTTCCTGGGCATGGGAAGTGCAACGGTCGCCGAGTTGCTGGCCCACGCCGGCGCCGAGTGGCTGTTGATAGAGATGGAGCACAACGGTCTCGACATGGCCGAGGTCGAGCGCATCCTGATGGCGACAAACGGGACAGACACCATACCCATGGTGCGGATTCCGTCGGCAGATCCGGTCTTCATCCAGAGGTCTCTGGACATCGGGGGAATGGGGATCGCGGTGCCGATGGTCCGGACCGTGGCGGAGGCCGAGGCGATCGTGCGCGCCTCCCGTTATCCTCCGCAGGGAAGGCGCAGCTTCGGGCCGCTGCGGGCATCCCATTACACCTTTGAATATGAGGAGTATTTCGAGAGGGCCAACGAGAACATACTCATCATGCTGATCATCGAGACGCCGGAGGCGGTCGAGAACCTGGAAGAGATTGCCAACGTGCCAGGCATTGATGTCCTGTTCATCGGCGCCTTTGATCTATGCCTTTCGATGGGCTTGAACCCATTCGAAATGCCGTTGCCCGAGATTGATGCAGTGATGGAGCGCGCTTTGGCCGTAGGCCGTGCCTGTGGGGTTGCAGTCGGCGCCGGGGCCGGCACGCCGGAGGAGCTGAAGGCGCTCGCCGCGCAGGGCTTTACGTTTCTGAGCTATGGCCCGGACTACAGGTTATTGGTTGACGCAATCCGACCCGGGGTCGAGGCTTTCAGGCAGGTTGAGCACACCTGAACTGAATCGTGAGAACGCGTTTCCTGCCGGCGCATGGCTCCTTGCCGGCAGGAAACAGCTATGCCACCTGGGAACTTACTCCGCCAAAGCTACGGCCCTGACTTCACCAAACTCTCGCTCCAGTTTCGTCCAGGAATGGCCGCGGTCGGTGCTGCGGTAGAGTTGACCGGCCACACTGTAGGCTACGATCCAGTCCGGAAGTGCAGGGTTGTGGGAAACAGCCCAGATCGTGCTGTTGGCCACGCCGCCGAGGTCGGCCCGCTCCCACGTCTTGCCCAGATCGCTGCTGTGGAAGAGGCCGCCTTCGTCCCCGGGAGGACCGTTTCCGGCGCCAACCCAGATGCGGCTGTCTCCGTTTGAGAGGTGAATGACGCCGCGGCAATAGGGCCAGGGATAGTGATTCTTCACTTCCAGTGGCGTCCAATTCTGCATGTCGGTCGTCACGCAGACGTCGTTGTTGGTCGCCGCGACTAAGGTCTTGGGCGAGCCGGGCACGACGGCGAGGCCGTGAATATCCAGGCTGGAAAGACCCTCGCTGCCTTCTTGCCAGGTATCGCCGCCGTCGCGACTGATGCGCATGCCGTCGATTTCGATGCCGGCGTAGACTGTCTGCGAGTCTTCAGGGTCGAAGAGAATGATTGTCACCCGAGGCGTGATCGGAATGCCCTCGCACTCTTCCGCCAACTCAACATCCAACTTTTGCCACGAACCGCCGCCATCCTGTGATCGGTACAGTGCCGAGGGGCAGGTGCCGGCGAAAATCGTGTCCGAATTTGCGGGATCGATGGCGAGCGCCCAGATCTCGAGGTCGTTCATGGGCGAATCGACGAGCGCCCAGGAGTCGCCTCCGTCACGCGTGCGGTAGACACCTGCTTCGGTACCGGCGTACATTAACACCGAATCGCCAGGATCTATGGCGATGGCACGGATATCCGACTCCATGAACAGACCCTGGGAGGCTCTCTCCCAGGTGTCGCCGCCGTCGGGGCTGCGCCATACACTTTGTCCGATTGTGCCTGCGAAAATGGTGGGATTTGCTGTCACTTTGGAACCTCCTCCTCATTGTGCCAATTTGAATCGCCTGTGAGATCAGAGTTCTTGCTCTAACTAATGCGAAAGTCCAATCAATCTCGCTCCCTTACCGACCGTGCCGATCCCGTAGATCGCTTGGGTCTGAACTAGCTGCTCTTGCAGTCACCAGTTTACGATAGTCTCAGTACCTAGCGAACTGACGCCGTGCCGCGCAAGACGGCGCATTGAAAGGAGTGGCCCTCTTCGTCAATCTGCATCGCCTCTCTCACCTCTTCCGGTGAAGCGTTGTAGAGCGCACGAATTGCGGCGCGATTGACCTCAGGCGTTTCCATGCGTTCGGTCCACTCATCAAAGTGGACGAAAATGCGATAGAGAAAGACGACTTCCAGATTGAAGCCGGCTGAGGCAAAGCGGTTGCTCCACTCTTCAAGCGTGAAATCGCGAACGTGGGAGGGATCCCGCAGCACTTCTATTGCGTTCAGGTAGGTATCGCACACCGGATCACCGAATCCGAGCACATCACTGAGGATGAACCTGCCACCGTCTCTGAGAACGCGGTGAAATTCGCGCAGTGCCTTGCCCGGCCTGGCCCAATGATGCGCGCTGTAGCGGGAAACGACCAGGTCGAAAGTTGAATCGGGAAAGGGCAGGTTTTCCACGTCTCCCAGGCGGGTCCTGATGTTGGTCAGTCCCCGGTCTTCGGCTAGAACTTCAACCTGGTGAAGCATCGAGGCCGTGAAATCAAGGGCAACGACTTCGGCAGCAAAGGGGGCAAAGCTGGCAGCAGTATGCCCAGCTCCGCAGCCTGCGTCCAATATGCTTTCATCGCCCCGCAGGTCGGCAGCTTCGACCATGACCGGCAGGTCTTTGCCCTGTGCATGCACTGCGCTTGTCAGGTATTTTGCCGCGACCCGGCCGAACTGTTCCTGCACGGCGCCTTTCAGATCAGTCTCTCTTGTCATAGTCGATTTGCCAGTCGGCGTCAGACGGCGCAGTCCTGTCCATACCGCTCCAAGATCGTTGACATTGCCTGTAAACCAAACTCCAGGGCTTCCACGGGCACGCGTTCGTCGGCGGCATGGACGGTGGCGCTGAAATTGGTGCCGGGCGGCAGTTTCATCGGCAGGAAACCGTAGTTCTGGATACCCAGGCGGGAGAACATGCGCCCGTCGGTGAAGCCGCCCACCATCGAGGGGATGACCACACCGTTTGGATCAAGATCCTCCACGATCTCTTTGAGCAGCGGGAATAGGCCCATGTTTACGTTCGACTGCCCAGGATCGTGCCGGATTATCTCAAACTGCAGATCCTCGCCCAGCAGCTCATGCAGTTCAGCGATCAGGTCGTCGGAACTGAAGCCGGGCAGAACCCTTCCATCCAACTCCAGTACGATTTCGCTGGGGATGACGTTCGTCTTGATACCGCCGCCGACGACGGTTGCATTAACGGTATTGTGGAGCAGAGCGTCGAACGACCGGGCTTGCGGCCGGCCTTCTGCAGCCATCTGGTCCAGTGTGGCGTCGGTCCGGGCCGGGTCGAGCAGCGCCAGGGAAGCCTCTGCAAGGTGATCGGGAGCGTGTTCGGCCAGGGCGGGCAGCATCTGCTCCATTACCGGCGTTACGTGTACCGGCAGCCTGTTGCCGTTCAGTGTCGTCAGCAGGTTCCCCAGCCTGGCCATGGCGCCGTCGCGTAACGGCGTCGAACCGTGGCCACCAGGACCGGTAACGCGCGTCTGCAGCCAGCAGACCTGTTTTTCGGCAACCATCAGAGGGTAGTAACGCTGGTCGCCCATGTATTGAGCGCTTCCTCCGCCTTCGCCAATTGCATACTGCGCGCCCTCGAACTGCTCCGGATGTTCTTCGGTCAGGAAGCGGGCACCGTAATCGCTGCCGGCCTCCTCATCGCTCATAATCGTCAGGACGATGTCGCCAGCAGGCGTGTACCCCTCGGCTGCGGCGCGTAAGACGGCGCAGGTCATCATGGTTACGCCGCTCTTCATGTCCAGGCTGCCGCGGCCCCAAACTGTGCCGTCGATCAACTCTGCTCCGAACGGGTCGTGCTGCCAGTCCTGGTTTGCGGTCGTCACCACATCGACGTGGCCTTGAAGGACCAGTCCAGGCGCCTCGCCCCTGCCCCGCAACCGTGCCACCAGATTCGGCCTGTTTGGATCCTTCGAAAGTAAAGTGGTCGCCAAACCTACTTCCTGTAGCAGACCATTGAGAAATCCTATGCATTCGGCTTCGTTGCCGGGCGGGTTGGTCGTGTCGTAGCGGACGAGAGTGCGGAGCAACTCGGTCGGTCTTTCGTAAATGTGGGTCGTCATCGCGTAGAGGTGTTCCTGAGTTGAATCGGGGGGAGTATGGTCTGAGGGGCCGCGCCGGCCTAATCTTTGTCGACCCCCGGCCAATCACCTGTATTGCCTGTGCTGATACCACTCTCTCACCCAGACAAAGTATCTTTGACCGCAAGCCTATCCCATGATGCCGGGAACGGCAAGAGTCGCCGCAGGCGGCGCAGAGAAAAGGAGTTGACCCTTGTGGCTCAGATTCATCCTGCCAGCTCTTCCTACTCGGCTTAAATGAACTGGCCGATTTTGATGGATTGCCCAAAAGCGATGCCAGCGAGTCGCTGCGACCGCACGGAAACTGCTCAGCTCACGAATCCAGTTCTCCTTTTCGTTCACGCCTGTTACAATGGCCCAAAAGCCACCCTATACAAGCTGGCGTGCGTTTTCACTTTCCTTGCGTAGGGATGTGGCCTTGAATGCATCGCATTTCATTCAGCCTTTTCTAGGAGCTTAAATCTCTATGTCAACAATCGAAGAGAGACTAGAGGAAGGCAGGACTATCCTCCTGGACGGCGCTACCGGCACGGAGTTGGAGCGCAGAGGCGTGCCGATGAACGGCATCGCCTGGAGCGGTCTAGCCATGGCAACCGATCCCGACGTGGTACGCAGAGTTCATCTTGACTATATTCGTGCCGGAGCAGAAGTCATTATCACAAACACTTTTGCCACGGGGAGAAATATGTTGCGCCTCGCAGGAGAGGAGGACAGAACCGCGGAACTGAATCGTCAGGCGGGTCGCTTAGCACTGCAGGCTCGAGAAGAGGCTGGGGAAGCAAAGGCCCAGGACAGGGACGGGGCTTGGCAGGTCGCGCCAGATTCCGTTTGGGTGGCCGGTTCGATCTCTCCGATGTCGGGGGGCCTCGGAGACGAAGCGAAATCGTCCGCAGAGCTCTTGCGATCCGACTTCGAGGAGCAAGCAGGGCTGCTCGCCGAGTCCGGCGTAGACTTTCTCATTTTGGAAATGATTCGGGACATTGACTTCGCTTGCTTTGCGCTCGAGGCTGCTCGGAACACGGGCCTGCCTATATGGGTGGGTTTCAGCTGCAAGGGGACTAACGATGGCGGCATCAATTTGGCGCCCGCCTTGTACGAGGAGATTCCGCTGGCGAAGGGCGTAGCTGCGGTGATGGCAGAGGGGGGGTCGCTGGCGGCGGTAATGCACAGCGACGTCGACATTACAGGGCCGGCCCTGGAAGTCGTCGATTCCGTCTATGATGGGCCGACCGGCGCTTATCCGGAGAGCGGGCACTTCATCAAGCCGAACTGGCAATTTGTGGACATTATTCCCCCAACCGAATTCACCAACCGGGCGCTAGAATGGATCGGGATGGGGACCAGAGCTGTGGGGGGTTGTTGCGGTATCGGTCCGGACCACATTCAGGCCATGTCGGAACGGCTATCCCACGTTGCTGCCCGGCCTTGATGGCTTCTTTGCGGACACAGGTCTCTTGCGTGTGTGCCACTATATTGACTCTTTTCTCTTTACAGGCATATCCTGAGTGGAAAAGGACATGTATTCTTCAGAGGCCTATCATCCGATAACATTGCGATTCGCATCTGTGCTCGTACTGCTTGTAGCTTGGGGACTCTCTGGCGGTTGCGGCCGTGAACCTGAGGAAGAGTTTCTGTTTGCCCCGGATAGTCCCCCTGTGACTCTCACTTACGTTGCGCCCAGCAACTCACTATTCAGCGCCCCCGAGCAGGTAGCCATAAGCCGCTTTCAAGAACTGGCGCCGAGCATCGAGGTCAATCGTCAGTCCTACCGCTTCAACGCAGGAGACTACCTCCTGGACGACCCTCCCCCTGATGTCTTGCTAATGTGGAACGGAGACCAACTGCGCGACGCGGCTGAACAAGGGCTTCTGGCCGACGTTTCGGATGTCTGGACGGAGGGCAACCTTACGGAGGCTTACGGACGCCGATTCCGTGACATCAGTCGCTTTGACGGGACTTTGCGCTTAGTGCCTTCGGGCTTCAGCTGGGCTGGGGTGTATTACAACAAGGAGGTTTTCGACCAGCTTGGGCTGGATCCCCCGACCACCTGGGATGAGTTTATCGGAATCTGCGACACACTTCTTGCTAACGGGATAACGCCAATGTCGCTGGCAGGCCAGAATCCCTTTATCAGCATCTACTGGTTCGACTATCTGAACTTGCGGTTGAACGGCCCGGAATTTCATCGCGACCTGATTTCAGGGCTCGTCAACTTCCATGACCAAAGAGTTGCGGACGTGTGGGAACTGTGGAAAACGCTGCTGGACCGGGGTTATTTCGTTGAGAGGCCTGGGAGCACCTCGGAGATGAACAGCATGACGGCACTGATCCGAGGGGACGCAGACAGTCCATTGTCCTGGGAAAAGGCTGTGATGGCGCTGGCGCCCCATTTCAGCCTCGCCGATTTGCCGCCTCTTTTTGCCAACGAACTCGACTTCTTTCAGTTTCCCCGGATCGACGAGACAGTGCCGACGGGAGAGGTCTCAATTGTATTCGGCTACGTAGTCCCAACCGGCGCGCTGAACCGTCTTGAAGCTAATGCCTTTGTAGGGTACATGGGTTCCGCTGAGGCGCAGGAGCTGCAGATCAAACAGATTGGTGAGGACGAGAGCAACATTGGCTACGTTCCAGTCCATCGCGACATAAACCGCGAGCTGCTTTCGGCAGCAGCCTACAAGGGAGACCAGATAGTGAGTGAAGCCGATGAGATCAGCCCGCCCATGTTTCTCCTGCTGCCCGACAGCATGCGAGCAACATTCAACCAGGTTTTGAGAAAGCTCTTCCTGGCAACTAGCGATCCACTGGAAGTTGCTGAGATTCAGGTCATGCTGGAAGAAGGACGCCAAAGAGCAATCCAGAACGGAGAGATTCGGCAGTAGTCGTAACGAATGCGGTGTTTGAGCCCGTTCGCCTCTCACAAGAGGAAAACAGGAATGAGAAGGTCGAGGTTTTCAGTCCGCAGCAACTGGCGATTTGGGTCCGCGCTTCTCTTGCTGGCTACATACGTTGTTCTGGGCGGTTGCAGCCGCGAACCGGAATACGATCTGCCATTTGCGGATGACAGCCCACCGGTAACGCTGACCTATATTGCCCCGAACTCACCACTCATATCAGAGCCGGAAGCTGTGGCCATAGAAAGGTTCAAAGAACTGGCGCCGAGCATCGAGATTGACCGCCAGACCTTCCAGCGCAGCCTGAGCGACTATCTTCTAGACACGCCACCTCCGGATGCAATCCTGATGGTAGCCGGCAACGAGCTAGTCAGTGCAGGCGAATCGGGTCTTTTGTCCGACCTCTCAGACGTCTGGCTGGAGGGCAACTTTGCCGAAGCGTACGGCCAGCCCTTTGAGGATCTCAGCCGTATTGACGGCGCGATGCGTTTTGTCCCGGCAGGCTTTACCTTTACCGGGTTCTACTACAACAAGGAGGTCTTCGAACGCTACGGGCTCACTCCTCCCGCCAACTGGGAAGAGTTCGAACAGGTCTGCGACACACTGCTGACCTACGGCGAGACACCTATGTCACTCGCAGGTCAGAATCCCTTCATAGGTGTCCTCTGGTTCGACTATCTGAATCTTAGACTGAACGGGCCCGACTTTCATCGCGACTTGATGGCCGGCCGAGTCAGTTTCGAAGATGAGAGGGTTGGGCACGTGTGGCAATATTGGTTTTCACTGTTGGATCGCGGCTACTTCGTAGAGTCGCCGGGTGGCACTTCGGAAATCGCGAGCTTGACGGCTCTGATTCGCGGCGACGCAGAGAGTCCACTGAACCGCGAGAAGGCCGTTATGGCGCTAGCACCCCACTTCAGTCTCGCTCAGCTGCCACCGGCATTCGCCGGGGAACTGGGTTTTTTCCAGTTTCCCCAGATGGACGCCTACCAGCCCACAGGTGAGGTCTCATTCGCGTTCGGCTACGTAATCCCGGCTGGCGCGCCAAACCGTCCACAGGCAGGCGCGTTCGTCGGTTTCCTGGGCTCTGTCGAGGCGCAGGAGTTGCAGCTCACGAGGATCGGAGAGGATGAGAGCAATGTTGGGTACGTTCCCGTCCATGGCGACTTTGACCGCAGTCTTTTGTCGCCGGTCGCAGCCAAGGGCGACCAGATTGTGCGCAGCTCTGACAGCATAAGCCCGCCCATGCTTTTCGTACTTCCCAATAGCATGCGCGGGCGTTTCGAACAGGTCTTGAGGCGCCTCTTCCCTGCGATCAGCAACCGCATCCAGGTGGCGGAGATTCAGTCGATGCTGGAAGAAGCGCGTCAGACTGCGATCCAGAATGGTGAATTCGGGCAATAGTTTTCGCGCGCAACCGACCAGGGCCCCTGGCATTGGAATTGGGGTGCATCCCCAATGAAAGGCCTAAGCTGTAACCGTCTCACAGAGAACCGACTCTCTGATGCCGGGCCATTCTCTCCAGATATCGGTGTAGCCAGCCTTTCCGATGCTCTCCACCTCTTTGTGTCGAAGACGGGAGATGACTGCCTGGCGGACGTTGGGCGAAGCGTTGGGTCCGCCAGTGTGGAACATCAGGTAGTGGGCAAGAATCAGGTCGCCGGCCTCTGCGGTGACCATTACCGGCCCCTCAGGTAGTGTAATGTCGGGCCTGCCGTTTTCCAGCACTTCATGGCCGTTCGCCTTGAAATACTCTTCGAAGGCATGGTGGGATTTGGGCCAGACTGTGAAGTTTCCGGCGTTCGTTTCGAGCAGATCCTCCAAATATACAACTGCAAAGGCCGTAAAGCCGCGATTGTAGTACCCCTTGGGCATGCCGTTCGTGCCGCTGCCGATTCCGTCGATATGGCCGCGCGGCTCCGGTGCATCTTCGCCCAGAGGGAGCGGAAAACGGGGATAGGGCTTGGCTTGAACGATGGGAGTGACGTTGCCTTCGCCCATCAGCTCCTCGGCGATCTCAATGACAGGGGACTTGTTGAACAGATCGAGAATGACCGGCGCCCGCAGCAGTTCGGCGCAGAAAAAGGCGGAGCGATTGTTTTCCATGTCTTCGCCGCCGAGTCCTACTTCGCCTATGGAGTGATTCACGGCGCGCAGCGCTTCATTGATCAGCACTTTGGGCACGACGCCAGGTATTTTCACGTAGCCTTCTTCATAGAACTGCCGCTTCTGGGCAAGAGTAAGCATAGGTGTCTCCTGAGGTGAAAGGAAAGAACGGGAATCGAGGAAATCGTACACAAATTGGACGCGTTGGTCAACCGTGCCAATGGCCAGGCGTGAAGAGCTTTCGGCGCCAAGCGGTCTTTCAGAATTGGTGTATGCGGGCGCCGAAATTGCGGGCGGGTGGCGGCTGTAATATCATGCTTAGAATAGGTTACATTGCTAACCGGCACAATGATGAAGGGATCTGCCGTGGAAGAACGAGCCCCAGAACTCGAAAGCGCACTCAGCTTTGCAGGAAAGGTAGCCTTGATCAGCGGCGGAGGCCGGGGCATCGGCGCGGGAATCTCGAAGCGTTTTGCAGAGGCAGGTGCGTCGGTGGTGGTTAGCTACGTGCAGGCGGAAGAGGCAGCACAGGAAGTCGCCGAGCAGATTCAGGCGTCCGGCGGGAGAGCGCAGGTCATTCAGGCTAACGTCTCACGGGCAGATGATGTGGAACGGCTGGTCTCGCAGACGGTAGAACGGTGCGGACGGCTGGATGTGGTGGTCAACAACGCCGGTGTATATCCGCTCTCGCCGCTTCTGGACATGGCTGACGACGAATGGGAGCAGGTTCTGGCAGCCAACCTGACCGGAACGCACAATTGTACACAGCGAGCTGCACGGGCGATGATCGAGTTGTCTGCTGGGCGGAATGACAGTGAAGGCAGCGGCTCTATCATCAACATCTCTTCGATTGAAGCCGCCTCCACTGCCTTTGGGCACAGTCATTACACTGCTGCCAAAGCGGGGGTAGAGCAGTATACGAGAAACGCAGCCCTGGAGTTAGGAGAGAAGGGAATCAGAGTAAATGCGGTTGCGCCGGGGCTAATCGATCGCCCCGGGCTGAGGCAGGCGTGGCCAGACGGTGTGAAGCGCTGGCAGAGCCGTGTTCCGCTGGCGCGGCTGGGAACAGCGGAAGACATCGCTGACGCGTGCCTGTTCCTAGCCTCCCCCCTGGCAAGGTGGATTACCGGTGTGACGCTTGCCGTCGACGGCGGTGTCCTGGTGGCGCCGGCCTTCTAGAGGACTATGCGAACGAGTGAGCTTACAGCGGGTGACGTCATCCGCCACTTCAACCTGAGACCGTTGCCGGTAGAAGGCGGCTTCTACCGCGTAACCTATACAGGCGAATTGCGATTGCCAGCCAGTGTCCTGCCTCCTTCCATCAGATCGGAGCGGCCGGCTAAATCTGTAGTCTACTATCTTCTGACTGCCGACACGAAGTCACGTTTGCACAGGTTAGAGACTGATGAGATGTGGCATTTTTATTTGGGTGATTTGGTTGACTTGTTTGTGTTTGGACCTGAAATTGACTACACGAAAATCGAACTGGGGCACAATGTCATCGATGGTCAGTCGGTTCAGGCGGTCGTCCCCGCAGGCAGCTGGTTTGGTGCAAGTTTGCGGAGCGGCGGGCGTTGGGCGTTGATGGCCTGCTCACTTGCCCCGGCATACAGCGATGAGGACTTTTCTCTCCCTGACGATGCAGATTTTGACTCGTTGTTGGCCCGCTACCCCGGGCAGCAGCAGATTCTCCACCAACTGCGCTGAACCGACGTCATCCACTTTATTGCACCGAAGAGGAGTTATCGGCCATGCGCCAGCTTGTTGAACTTGCTCTCTTTACGCAAGACGTTCCCTCACTTGTCGCGTTTTATGAGAACCTTCTGGGTGGGCCCCCTGCATTCCGGTCCAAGGGCATGGCCTTGTTTCAAATGGACGGCGTCCACATTCTGATCCATCACCACCAACCGCCCGAACCTGGATACGAGGCAGAACCGGACTGGCCCCCCAACGAGGACCACTTCGCCATTGCCGTGAAGTCTCTGGACAAGGAGTGGGCAGAGACTTCATTCGGCAACGACCCTGGTTCGATCCAGCCGGCAACATACCCATGGGGCAGGTCAGCATACACGCGCGACCCTGACGGTCGGTTGGTCGAAATGCAAGAGAGTTGACCACCTCCGGGCATAAGAACCGGGGCTATCCCACTTTGCGCAATTGATAAGCAGAATCCGGGGTTTGCACAGCGGATAGCAGACTCGCTTCGATGGCGCGTCTGGCCCTGACAACGGCACGCCCGGGTCGATGCTGGCGCCGGCAGCCGGGAGCGCGGAAGCGGATGCCAGTTCCAACGCCGGCAGTCTGCCTGTCATAAACGAGTGCGTCCCAGGTTTTGGGGTGGGAACAGTCTGGCGGGGAATCAGTGCCAGCGGTGGCTGGAATTGTTTACCGTCTTTGGGCGAGACGTAGTGCAGGCGCCAGGCCTGGCTGCACGGTGGAGTGCGTCAGTTCAGGAGGGTGCGAGGGCAGGCACGAGGCCGGCGCCTACGGGGTTCTGATGGGACTGGCGGGACGTGGTCTGGCTAGACACTTTCGATTGGGCACCCGTCACCAATATCGACACAAGGTCGATGAGGCATGTTGTTGGCCGGGGGCGTTGCGGGGGGGGGGCCCCCCCCCAAGGGCGGGGCGAAAAGGCCCGACCCCACCACAGCAGTATTGAGTT
>JAJEDI010000090.1 GCA_022821585.1 Caldilineaceae bacterium | reverse complement strand
CCGAGGTGGTCGCATTACGATCTGAAGTGCATGCAGCGGCTCAGACGACACGGGTGATATTCTCCGCTATTGCAGGCTTTTTGGCTCTGGTGCTAGGCGGTGCGCAGGTCTGGATTGGGCTGATGCTTAGGGAAAGGAAGCACAGCGTCCCGGACAGCTAACGGCGATCGGTCGACATTTCGAACACAGGTTGTGTAGACATACCCGCACATTTGCGGGTGTATTCTTTTCTGAAGGGCCTTCGTCACAGTTCCGCCTGGATCTTTCTGGAGGGGCAATTGGGGTTCGCCGTCGGTTGCCTGACACAGGATATTCACGAAGAACATCTGACATTTCTTGATCCACGGAGGGCCGCGGAGAATTTCCAACTGCTCCGGATGCACGGAGCGACGCGAGGGGGCGGCGCGTATTGAAGAGGGCACCCACAAGGGGTGCCCCTACGGGGGGATAGGGCTGGGCGGCGCGTTTTGGGGCCGCGGGGCTGGGCACCCACAAGGGGTGCCTCTACGGGTGGAGGCAGAGGGGCGAGAACGGGCAGGCACAAGGCCTGCCCCTACAGGGATTAGATGGGACTGGGGGACGTGGTTTGGCGAATCTCTTTCGAATGGGCACCTGTCACCTATGTCGACACCAGGTCGGCGAGGCATGTTGTTGGAGGGGGCGTTGCGGGGGCGGAGCCCCCGCACAAGGGAGGCCGCTTGCGGCCGACCGCCCAGAACTGCAGGGGTTAGAGGCTGGGGGCCAGGAGTTATTGGTGAGAGACGGCAAGGGGCGTGGGGGTTGTGGGTTTCGTATTGGACAGGATGCGTATGATCATCGTGGACAAATTCATATGAATTGCTAATACTCGCCCAATACCATACATACAGAAGTTTTTTATAATATAGAAGAGTATTGGTGAATAGTGAAGAACAGTTCATAAATGGAGTCATGGACTGGGCGGCTGTGGCGCGGAGCGGATGGGCGCCCGGCATCATCTTGTGACAGGAGGGGAAGGACAGATGGCGAAAATTATAGGCATTGATCTGGGCACAACCAACAGCGTGATCGCTGTCATGGAGGCGGGCAATCCTGCGGTGATTGCGAATGCGGAGGGGAGCCGCACGACACCGTCGGTGGTTGCGTTTTCCAAGAGCGGCGAGCGACTGGTCGGGGTGACTGCGAAGAGGCAGGCGGTGGTCAACCCGGAGAATACGATTTACTCGGTGAAGCGTCTGATGGGGCGTCACATTGACGATCCGGAGACGAAACGGACGCAGGCGATGGTCTCTTACGCGAGCGTCGAAGGGCCAAATCACGACGCGCGGGTGCGTGTTCCGATCAAGGACAAGGTGTATACGCCGCAGGAAATCAGCGCGATGATACTGAGCAAGCTCAAACGGGATGCGGAGTCCTATTTGGGCGAGGACGTGAAGCAGGCGGTGATTACGGTGCCGGCCTACTTCAACGACAGCCAGCGTCAGGCTACGAAGGACGCCGGTCAGATCGCGGGGTTGGAGGTGCTGCGGATCATCAACGAGCCGACGGCGGCGGCGCTGGCGTACGGCCTGGACAAGAATGAGGACGAGACGATTCTGGTATTCGACCTGGGCGGCGGGACGTTTGACGTTTCGGTACTGGAGGTCGGTGACGGCGTGATCGAGGTAAAGGCCACGAACGGCGACACGCACCTGGGCGGAGACGACTGGGACGAGGCGATTGTACGCTGGCTGATCGACGAGTTCAAGCGGGAGCAGATGATCGATCTGGGCCAGGACCGGCAGGCGCTGCAGCGTTTGCGGGAGGCAGCGGAGAAGGCGAAGATCGAGCTCTCGAGCACGCCGCAGACGGAGATCAATCTGCCGTTTATCACGGCGGACAGTACAGGGCCGAAGCATCTGCAGCTGACACTGACGCAGAGCCAGTTCGAGCAGCTGACGGCGGTACTGGTTGAACGGTTGAAGAAACCGTTCCATGCGGCGCTGAAGGACGCGGGCCTGTCTCCGGGCGAGCTGAATGAGGTCGTACTGGTTGGCGGTTCGACGCGGATGCCGATGATCCAGGAGCTGGTAAGCAGTCTGACGGGCAAGGAGCCGCACAAGGGCGTGAATCCGGATGAGGTGGTGGCGGTGGGCGCTGCGCTGCAGGCGGGTGTGCTTGGCGGCGAGGTCAAGGACCTGCTGCTGCTGGACGTGACGCCTCTGAGCCTGGGGCTGGAGACGCTGGGCGGGGTGATGACGACGTTGATCCCGCGCAACACGACGATTCCGACGAAGAAGACGGAGACTTATAGCACGGCCGAGGACAATCAGACGGCGGTGGACATTCACATTTTGCAGGGCGAACGTCCGATGGCGCGCGACAACAAGACGCTGGGCAATTTCCGGCTGGACGGGATTCCACCGGCGATGCGGGGTGTGCCGCAGGTCGAGGTTACGTTTGACATTGACGCCAACGGCATCATGAACGTGCTGGCTAAGGACAAGGCGACGAGCAAGGAGCAGAGCATCCAGATCACGGCGTCGACGAACCTCAGCGACGATGAGGTGGACCGGCTGGTGCGCGAGGCCAAGGAGAACGAGACGACGGACCTGCAGCAGCGTCAGCTGGTGGAGAGCCGCAATGCCGCGGACAGTCTGATTTACGCGACGGAGAAGACTTTGGGCGAGTTGGGGGACAAGGTGCCGCTTTCGGACCGGGAGCAGATCGAACAGACGATCAGCGACCTGCGGGTGGCGATGGAGGGCGATGATCACGAGCGGATCACCAGCCTGACCGAGCAGTTGCAGCAGGCTAGTTCTGCGCTGGCGCAGCAGGTGTATCAGCAGCAGGCAGATGAAAACGGAGCCGGGCCCGATGCAACCGGCGAAGCGGACGGTACAGGCACGCCTGATGAGGACGATGTGGTGGAAGGCGAGTTCCGGCAGGTGTAGGCGGCGGTTCGAGCCAGGATTGCCGACCTGGGCGCAGTAACGATATGATGATGAGAAACCGGGCGCCCTGTGCCCGGTTTCGCGTCTTTGGTGCTGAATTTGAGGGCCGGGTGAGGGTGCGACAGTGTTTCCTTCACGCGGTTCAGGCGGGGTGAGCGGTAGGGGCCTAATAGAGCGGAGAACGGACCAGTGGACTATAAGGACTATTACGCGGTACTAGGCGTGCGGCGTAAGGCGAGCGCAGACGACATCAAGAAGGCGTATCGCAAGCTGGCGCGCAAGTATCATCCCGATGTCAATGACGGTGATGCGGCTGCTGAACAGAGGTTCAAAGAGATCAGTGAGGCGTATGCGGTTCTGTCCGATGAGGCGAAGCGGCGGACCTACGACAAGTTCGGCGCGCAGTGGCAGCAGTACGAGCAGAGCGGGCAGAATTTCGACTGGTCACAGTGGTACAATGCCGGCGGCGCGGAGCGTCAGAAGGGCCGAACGGTGAGTCCTGAAGAGTTTGAGCAGATGTTCGGCGGCATGGCCGGTGCCGGCAGCTCGTTTTCTGATTTCTTTCAGCAGCTTTTCGGGGGTGGGCCGGCGCAGACGCGCAGAGGGACGCGTCAGGCGCCTCATCCCAGTTTCGGCCGCCCCAGCAGCGGCCAGACGGTCCCGGTAGAGATCGCGCTGGAAGAGGCGTTCGTCGGGACCAAACGGACAGTACAGCAGGGCGATTCCCGGTTCGAGGTGACGATCCCGGCGGGGGTCAGAACGGGCTCGAAGGTCCGGGCCGGCGACCTGATCATGACGGTGTCAGTACAGCCGCACAAGGAATTTGAGGTGGATGGGACCGACCTGCGCACGAAGGTACCCGTGGACCTGTTCGTTGCGCTCCTCGGGGGTGAGGCGCGCGTGAATACGATGCAGGGGGCGGTGGCGCTGACGATCCCGCCGGACACACAGAACGGGAAGGTTTTCCGGTTGAAGGGGCAGGGCATGCCGGATGTGAAGGATAACAAGAACCGGGGAGACCTGCTGGTGGAGGTTGTGGTTGAGCTGCCCGTGCCTCTCAGTGGGGAAGGCAAGCGACTTGTCGAGAGTTTGCAGCGAGAATCTCCAAATGTGAATTCGCCTTAGTCAAGGCTTTGGAAAGACTGTAGGCATAGCCAAGGGTTTGCTCCGCGTCGGGGCCTTCATCTTAATTGAAGGCAGAGGAGAGAAAACACCAAGCAGCGATTATTGAAACGCAGGGTTGACTGTGCCGAGCCTAACAGATCGTCATTTTCGCTCGTCGCCAAGCTATGGTGTTGCCGCCGACGGTATGCGCTGCAGGGATGTGAAGAAGCCTGCCGGAGTCGTGGAGTCGGCGGCGGGAAATGGGGGACGGGATTGATGGGCGCGGCAAGCCATGCAGGTCGACGGTCTGCATCTACAAGGGGCCTGATGCGCGCTGTAGGGATGCGCCGATGCAGGCTCAGGTCGCAGTGTCGTTTTTTCGCAAAGTTCGCCGGGACGGTTGCGCTGGCGGCTGTGCTAGCCTCCTGCAGCAGAGGGGCAAATCCGACAACAGAAGAACCGGATGTCGTCGTCCTTGCGCCAACCCCGACGGCGACTGTTGCCCCTGCGACCCATACACCCGAGCCAACGGCCCCACCGCCAACGGCCACTCCGGTCCCGGAACCGGTAGTGGAACCTCCTCTTTTTCCGACGCCCGACGTTGATCTGACAGACTATTCGGTCTACGGCGAGACGCTGCTGGCGGCATTTGCGACGGATGCAGAGCGGTTGTCGGACGCGCCCCACTACACTATTCAGGTCCGCCTGCTGCCGGGAGAGGTCCCGCTGTTGGAGGGTGTACAGCGGATGCGCATTACGAATCAGGAGGAGACCAGCCTCAACGAGCTTTATTTCCGGCTGTATCCCAATTTGCCTGCTTTCGGGGGCTCAGCCCAGGTCAGCCGGGCGATGGTGGACGGAAAGGTCGTGGACGTCGCGCATCTCTTCGAGGATGCGGTGGTGCATATCCCGCTTGACGATGGGCTGGCCGCGGGGGCAACGACGGATGTGACGCTCTGGTTTTGGGCCACGCTGCCGACACAGGTCTACGCGGGCACGGCGGGGGCAGGCCTGTACGGGTTTGTGAACGGGGTCTACGATCTGGCGGGCTTTTATCCCACGCTGGCAGTTTACGACCACAGGGGCTGGGATCTGTTCGCGGGCGCGAGCTTTGGTGACTCGCTCTTTGCGGACATTGGTTTCTATCAGGTGGCGTTGACTGTGCCGGGGGCGCTTGCGGTGGTTGCAAGCGGCTCGACAGCGGCGCGAGAGCCCAACGAGGACGGCACGACCACATGGCGGATCGCGGCGGGGCCGGTGCGCTCCTTTTATGCGGCTGTGACCGACCGCTGGGAGGCGATCAGCGAAGAGGTTGATGGGACCACGGTCAATTCGTACTACCCGGTTGGGGGGATGGCGTCTGCGCAGACGGCACTAAGCTATACAACGGGCAGCCTGGCCGTCTTTAACGGCATGTTCGGTCAGTATCCGTATCGCGAGCTGGATGTCGTGCCGCTGCCGACGACAGCGTTTGGGATGGAGCATGCCGGTCTGCTTGGGCTGGCGGCGAACTTTTACGGGGAGGGCGGCGGCGGTTTCGGCATTGCCACGCCCCACGAGGTTGCCCACCAGTGGTTTTTCAACCTGGTAGGCAACGATCAGCCGGATGAGCCGTGGCTGGATGAGTCGCTTGCCAACTATGCGGTCTATCTGTATTACGAGGCGGTGGACTGGCCGCAGATGCAGACGGTGATGATGGAGAATGTTTTTCGTTACCGATACGATGCGGCGCGGAACCTGGGGATAGACAGGCCGGTCAGCGGCGCGGTGGTCGGGTTTGATCAGAGCAACTATATCAACATCATCTATAGCAAAGGGCCACTGTTCCTGCACGCGGTGCGGGAACGTATGGGCGATGCGGCGTTTTTCGCGGCACTGCTTGACTATGTGCAGACGCATCGCTACGGGATCGCCTATGCGGAGGACCTCTTGAGCATATTCCGGCGACACAGCGGCACTCCGATCGACGATCTGATCGTTCTCTGGATATATGGAGAGTGAAGAATAGACCGATGAGAAGCTTGCCCCTTGCCTCGCTGTGGCGGCGCGTGCAGGCCGCCGCGGCTGAGATTCCAGCCCAGCAGGATCACCGCCCCTGGCCTGTGCCCGAACGGCCGTGGTTCATGTTTCAGTCGTGGCAGGACCTTCTTTTTGCGCACTGGCCCGTTCCCGCCTCGGCAGTCCAGAGGTTGCTGCCGTCCGGCTTGGCGCTGGACAGGTATGCGGGTGAGGCATGGGTATCGGTGGTCCCCTTTCGTATGCACGGGGTGCGGCCGCGGTTTACGCCGGCGGCGCCGTGGGTTTCCTCTTTTCCGGAACTAAATGTGCGTACGTACGTAAAGAGTAGCGATGGGGAGGAGCCAAGGCCGGGCGTGTTCTTTTTCAGTCTGGACGCGGGCAACCCTTTGGCGGTGGCGATGGCGCGGAGATTCTATCATCTGCCCTATTTCCGGGCGCAGATGGAATGCAGGACCGAAGAAGGCGGCATTCGCTATTCGAGCCGGCGCACGCACAAGGGCGCACCGGAGGCGGATTTCAGGGCTGCCTACCGGCCGACCGGTCCGGTTTACCGGGCGGCGCCGGATTCGTTGGAGCAGTGGTTGGTTGAGAGGTATTGTCTGTACAGTGTGGACAGGGCTGGGCGCGTCTATCGGGGTGAGATCCACCATAGGCCCTGGCCGTTACAGCCAGCCGAGGCGGAGTTCGGGCGCAATTGGGTTGCGCAGGCACACGGGCTCTTCCTGCCGGATACAGAGCCTCTGCTCCATTTCGTCGAGAGGCTGGATGTGTTGGCATGGTGGGTAGAGGAAGTGGGTGAATGAACTTTATTTCCGAGATATTCGATACAGCTATGAACTTGCTGCGCAGCGAGGGTCTGCAGGAGTGGGGCGTCTGGAGTTATCCGCTCCTGACCGTTCTGGTGATAGTGGAGGGGCGGATCGTGACGCTGCTGGCGGCGGTTGCGGCTTCGCTGGGGTATATGCGCTTGCCGCTGGTGATGATCTGCGCAATCGTTGGGGGGATCGTTGCGGACGGGCTCTGGTACTTACTCGGCTACAAATATGGGAAGGAGCCTGTACTGCGCTATGGCCGCTGGCTGGGGCTGCGACGCCATCATCTGGAGCAGGTGCAGTCGGAGATGCAGGAGCACGGCCCCAGACTCCTGTTCGTCGCCAAGGCGTTTTCCGTGCTTGTGATTCCGGTGCTGGTGGCGGCCGGGATGGGTCGCGTGCCATTCCGACGCTGGTTTCCGGTCGTCCTATTGGGTGAGCTGGTGTGGGTGCCAGCGCTGGCGGTGATCGGGCATCAGACAACGGAGGTGGTGCGACAGGTGGAGCTGGGATTGCATTATCTGCCGCTTGCAGGCGGTGCGGCGCTGCTGATCACGATGCTGGTGGCGGCACGGCGGCTGAAGGCGGGACAGGTGGGTGAGAGGCCTGCTCGAAGGCGAGCAGGTGTTGGATGGAGACTTCCGGTGTCCTGGCCCGATGCCTACATTACCTATCAGACTGAGGTTGCTCCGATTCTGAACATGTACGGAAGTATGGCGGCCGTCAGCTTGAGTCAAGTGGTTGCGCCGTTCCAGCGGGAGATGGCTGTGGCGAGGGTGACGGGACGGAGAGTCCGCAGGGATCCGCTGTTCCTCGGTTGGTAGGAGAGATAGCTTAAGCCAGACGTGAATTCGTGGCGAGCTGACAACGTCATATAGAGAGGCGAAGGGAGAGTAGCAGATTGCTACTCTCCCTTGCATTAGTGTTGTCTAGTCGACGCAGAAGGGTAGGTGGACGTAGTCGAGGTCGTTGTGGCGTACGCGGCTCAGACTTACAGGAACGCAGCCGCTGAGCTGGTTGCCGCCGAGGCTGATCCCCTGCAGTAGCGCGAGGTTTCCCAGCTCGGAGGGTATCTCCCCGCTCAGCTCGTTGTCCTGCAGGTATAGCCATGTAAGGTGAGCAAGGGTGCCCAACTCGGAGGGTATCGAGCCGCTCAGCTCGTTTTCGCGCAGGAAGAGGATGCGCAGCTGGGTCAGGTTGCCGAGTTCGGACGGGATCGGTCCGCTCAGTTCGTTCTCATCGAGGTCGAGGACTCGCAGCTGGGCCAGGTTGCCGAGTTCGGGCGGGATGGAGCCGCTCAACTCGTTCTCATCGAGATAGAGGGTGCGCACTTCGGCGAGGTTGCCCAACTCCGGTGGGATCGAGCCGGTCAGGTTGTTCTCTTCGAGGGAGAAGAGGCCCACGTTAACCAGGTTGCCCAACTCAGGGGGGATGCGACCGGTCAGCCGGTTCTCTTCGAGATAAAGTGTGCGGAGTTCGATCAGATTGCCCAGCTCGGGGGGGATGGTCCCGGTCAGGCGATTTTCGTCGAGGAAGAGGGTACGCAGGGCGGCAAGATTGCCGAGTTGGGGCGGAATCGGCCCGCTCAACTGGTTTCCGGTGAGGTCCAGCCGTTCCAGCTTGGTGAGGTTTCCGAGCTCGGGTGGGATCGGGCCTGTCAGACGGTTGCGGTCGAGGTCGAGAGAGTTGAGGTGGGTCAGGTAGCCTATTTCGGGCGGGATGGGACCGGTAAGTTGATTGTCATCGATAGCCAGCCTGGTCAGATGGGAAAGGCGCCCGATGACGGCCGGAATCGAACCGCTCAACTGATTGCCGCGCAGGTCCAGGCGGGTTACGCGGCCGTTGAGGTCGGTGGTTACGCCGTACCATGTGCTGAGCGGCTTGTCGCTGAGCCAGTTCTCGCTGTTCACCCAGTCGTCGCCGCCGAAGGCAATGTAGAGCGAGGAGAGCGCTGCACGGTCGAGCCCCTGCAGGGCCTGATGGGTAAGGGTTCTCAGGGAAACGCGGTAGAGGGCAAAGAGAAGGTCGCCGTTCAGCCCGAAGAGTGACTCCATACCGGATTCCGCCGCCGCGGGTGATGGACAGAAGGGCAGGTCCAACTGTTCCGTGTCGACGGAAGCGGCGTTGCGCCAGCTTGCAGGGATGCAGCCGGACAGCGGATTTCCGCCGATATTCCACTCTCTCAGATGAGCGAGGGCGTTCAACTCTGGCGGGATCTCCCCTCTCAAATCGTTTCCAGCGAGCTGGAGGGACTGAAGGTGCGTGAGATTGCCCAACTCTTTCGGGATCGGTCCGCTCAACTCATTTTCGCTGAGCAGAAGGGCCCGCAGTTGGGAGAGGTTCCCCAGCTCGGGCGGGATGGGCCCGCTCAGGCCGCATTCGTCAAGATAGAGTGAGCGCAGCTGGGTGAGGTTGCCCAGTTCGGGTGGAATCGGTCCGCTCAGATCGTTTTCATCGAGATCGAGTGAGCGCAGCTGGGTGAGGTTGCCCAGTTCGGCAGGAATGGACCCGCTCAGGTTGTTTTCCTCCAGCGACATGGCGCGCAAGTGGGTGAGGTTGCCCAGTTCAGGGGGGATCTCGCCGCTCAGTTGATTTTCTTCGATGAACATTGTCTGCAGATTGGCGAGGAAACCGAGCTGCGGCGGGATTGCTCCGATCAGCTGATTCTCGTCGAAATAGAGTGTTCGCAACTCTGAGAGGCCGCCAATCTCCGGGGGGATCGAGCCGCTCAACTGATTTCCCGAAAGGTCGAGGCGTTCCAGGAGTTTGAGGTTTCCCAATTCGGGAGGAATCGAACCGGTCAGTTGGTTTCTGTCTAGGTCGAGCCACTGCAGTTGGGCCAGGTTTCCCAGTTCCGGGGGGATCGAACCGCTCAAGAGGTTGTCGTCGATCACGAGTCGTACGAGCTGAGTGAGGGAGCCCAACCGCGGTGGGATGGCGCCGGTCAGATGGTTTCCGCGGAGGCTTAGCTGCGTGACGCGGCCATTCTCGTCTGTGGTGACGCCGTACCATGCGCTGAGGGGTTTGTCGGTCAGCCAGTTGTGGTTGTTCACCCAGTTTTCGCCGTCGGTGGCGTTGAAGAGCGCGGTCAGCGCGACGCGGTCGGCGTCGCCGTCGGACTGGTCGTCGCCCTGCGCATATAGGGCGGTCACTGCCGCAGGTTGGGCGAGTGTGACCAGTAGGGCAACGAACAGAAGTGTGCCGCGGTATAGAAATGGGGTGTTGAAACGTCTCTGTTTCATAGTTAAGCGTCCTCCTCACAGGGTGAACTGTCTTTCAGGGAAATCCTGCCCAGCCTTCCGTCGGCAACGCGAAAGGTTCTGTGCCGGTGACTTCCGGGTCTCAATCAACCCGGAACGAGTCGAAAATCTGCTCGATCACCGGTTGGCTGGCGGCGGCGATTTCGGGGCGGGCCGCGATTGCAATCACATAGGCGGTATTGCCCGCGCGCAGGAAGGTAATATCAAGATGGGCGGTCAGGCGTTGCAATTGATCGCCCAACCTTATGGCGGCGGCGACGCGGACGGCCGGAAGACCGTTGCGCGTGCCTTTCTCGACAGTTATCAACTGCGTATCGCCCCATGCTGCGACAGATTTTTCGGCGAGGGCAAGCCATTCTTCGTCGGTAACTTCGCCGGCCAGAGGTGCAGTGGACACGATCAGGAAGGTAGGAAAGATTGGGACAGTGTACAAACTCTCCGGGTCCGGTTCGACGGCGAAGACGCCAAGATTCGCGCCTGCGGGCGAGTCCAGAATGGTTTTCAATTGCTGTGTTGCCGTCTCTCCGCCGAGCAGGCCTGTCATTTGGTCCAAGTCTCCCGCTTGCAGGTCGAAAGTTAACCAGTCGAATGGCACGGCAAGTGAGTAGCCTAAGCGCCCGTCTACGATTGGTATCCAGAACCTGGGAAGATTGGCAGCAGGTGCAGAGGCGGATGAAGGGGACTGGCCTTCTTCTGCAGCCGGAGTTTGGGCTGGCCCTGCAGCGGCCTCCTGTTCGGGCAAGACCGGCCTGAAGGATTGGACGATCTGGTGGATCACAATTCGTTTGGCTAGAGCGTTGCTCAGCCGGGTCGCGATCACAAGTGTATAGGCCGCCTGGTCAGCCCGGACGATGGTTATGTCAAGATGGGCGGTCAGGCCGGCGCCCCGGCCTCCCAATTGGTAGACGGTGGCGGCTCTGACTACGGGCAGCTCATTGAGCGTGCTCAGTCTGACACTTTCGATGCGGGCTTCGCCCAGAGCAGAGATAGCGTCTTCAACGAGGGTAACCCACTGTTCGTCGGTTACGCCGCCTGGAAATTGGGTGACCGACACGTTGAGAAAGGTAGGGAAAGGCGGGCGGGCGAACAGCTCGCCGGGATCAGGGTCGACGGCAAGGAGTCCGAGGTTTTCGCCGGCGGGGGTGCCCATGTATTGGCGCAGCTGCTGCGATGCGGCGCGGCCGCCGAGCATAGCGGCAATCAGGTCGAGGTCGCCAGTTCGGAGGTCGAAGGTCAGCCAATTGGCGGGTACGGCGAGCGAATAGCCGAGGGACTCGTCGACAACTGGCTTCCATCCAGACGGGAATTGCGTGGTGGAAACATGGGCTGGTTGCTGCGAATCGGAGCGATTTGCCACAGATGCCGGAAGGCCTGTCAGCCAAGTCGGCTCGGGCAGGGAGGCCGTTGCGGGTGCCGACCTTGTAGCAGGCGACAGTTCCTGTGCAGACAGGGGTCCCGGTATCACGATCATTGAGAATAATAGTGCCACTGTTAAGTCCAAGAGGCGTGAACGGTACATATATGTGGCTCCTTGAGCAGCGCAGGCGGGTGATCCGGTTCCGTTGTCTGCAGTTAGACGAACCAGTAGCCTGCGAAGAGATTCCGTAGCGAGCCCCGGCACAGGCGGCACGGAATTCAGACGTCTTTTGCGTTCTCAGGAGGGGGCACTGGACCTAACTGAGAAGCCAAAAGGACGGTCCCAGAGACCGCGACGCCATTCGGTGGCGCCGAGGGTTGCGATGCTGTACGCATTCTCGACAAGACAATCGAATCGATTGCAGTAATAGAGTACAAAACAAGCGGCGCAGACGTCAACCTGACGATGGAATTGCCTGCGCGGCCGCGTATGCAGGTTTGTGGCGTGTGTCCGGCCGGGTAGGCGGTCAGCAGTCGAGACAGTTGTGGGCCCACGCGGATGGGCGAAGAGTCTGGCAATGGTGCAGCCGTTGAGGAAATTGGAGGGCTAGTCCGTGCTATGCTAGTCTGTTTTGGGGCCGGCAGGCATGGACTGTGAAAGGCCATGGGAGCGGCGCAGCATTTTGAGACTCGGAAACCCCCGAGCGATTTCAAGATGGAATACATACACGAAAGAACCTCCTCTCCTCGTCGTTTAGCGTTTCCCAAAACAGGATAGAATGCCCTACCGACCCGTGCCGAATGGGACGCGCGTCCGGCTGGGCTTTCCCGTCAAGGTGCTGGGGGCGACGGGGCTGCGCTCGCACGACAGCCGGCGCTGGCAGAACCAGCCGCATCTGAGCGTCAGTCTGGCTTATCTGCGCGACATATTTCTCTATCTGGAGCGAAGGGAGATCCGGTTTTATCGAATGGCGGGTCAGCTTGCACCCTATCTGACCCACCCGGACCTGCCTGCTTTCCACAGTCAGCTCGAAGAATGTTCGACGGAGCTGGCCGCGATAGGCGATATGGCGCGGGAGCAGAGTGTGCGTCTGACGCTGCATCCGGGCTTTTACGTGCAGTTGAGCCATCCGGATGCTGCCCTGGCGGCGCGGTCGAGCCTGGAGCTGTCGGCGGCGACTTCTCTGTTGGATGGGATGGGGCTGGACGGGTCCAGCGTGGTGGTGGTTCACGTTGGGGGCGGCCACGGTGACGTAGCGGCGGCGCTGGAGAGGTTTGCGCGTGCGGCCAGTTTGCTGCCGGAAGACGTGCGAAAGCGCCTGGTCCTGGAGAACGGGGACCGTGAGTTCAGTCTGCGAGATGTGGTGTGGCTGCACCGGCGGACAGGGATCCCGGTGGTACTGGATACGCTTCACCACCGCTGCCACAACCCGGATGCCATCCCATTGTTGGATGCGCTGAAAATCGCTCTGGCGACGTGGCCGGAGGAGATAGGTCCGAAGATCCATGTCAGCAGCCCGCGTACGGCGGTGCGTACACTTTACCGCGATGGCGAAGCCCGTGTACAGATGCCGTTGCCGCATCAGCACAGCGATTTTCTGCACCCGTTTGAGGTCATCGACCTGCTGGAGGCTGCGGTCTCGGCGCGGTTGCGGTCGTTCGATATTATGCTGGAGGCCAAGGCGAAGGATGTAGCGTTGCTGCGATTGCGGGAACAGATCAGACGGTACGCGCCGAATTTGGCGCGGCATGTACAATAGGGGAAAAGGCCCGGAAATGTCCCAGGAATATACGGACCCTTACAGTCTCAAGCGGACGGTCCTGGTGGCGGTTGTCAACAACGAGGCCGATCTGCGCCGGGCGGCATCGGAGGGCTGGTACCGCATTCCTCAGCGGGGGGCGCCGCGGCGGGTGGGCGCGGACTACCTGGCGTTTTATCAGACGGGCGCCTTCGGGAGCGAAGCGGAGGCGCGGACGATCAGCTATTATGCTGCGGTCCGGCGCTATCAACTTTTATCGCGGGCGGAGCTGCTACCGGATGAAGCGGATCATGCGCGGGCGGAGGCGTACTATTTCCGCATTGAAATCGGTCCGCTGATGCGATTGGCGCAGCCGGTTCCGGCCACCACGTTCAGGCGCCTGACCTTTATCCACACGACGTTGGAGCGCCTGTTGAACGCGAGGGATGTGACGGAGTTGAAACTGGAGGGAGAGCCGTTTCAGACGCTGTGGAGCGCGCTGCGGGCCAGCCGGTTGAGGCCGCTTCCCAACCGGTTGGCGGGAGACTGGCCGGTTGATATTGCACTGCGGGTGCGAAACGGGCATCTGGGTATCCGGCTGGATGAGGCCAGCGATATGCGAGAGGCGCACGAGCCGGCGGACCGCTGGACCATTTTGCGGATTCCCGAAAGCCAGATCGCAGCCGACCTGGAGAGCTGCCTACGGGCGGTGGGCGCGGCGCTGGTGGACCTGGGCGGCTCGCTGGACGCGAAGGCGGGGCGGGAGATTGTGCTGTAGTGCAGGTGTGAACAGGAGAAGGTTGTATGGAACTGAAGGTAAATGGAACGAGCTTCACGCTGGATGTCCCGGGCGAGGAGAGATTGTTGTGGGTACTGCGGGACTGGCTGGGGCTGACGGGGACTAAGTTCGGTTGCGGCGTCGGTATCTGCGGTGCATGTACGGTGCATGTCAACGGGGCGGCGGTGCGGTCGTGCCTGATGCCGCTGGCTGCGGTGGCGGGGGCCGACATCCGCACGATAGAGGGGTTGGCGGCGACGGATGCCGGCGGTACAGTCACGCTGCATCCGGTCCAGCAGGCGTTCATCGATCACCAGGTACCTCAGTGCGGGTGGTGCATGAGCGGACAGATCATGCAGGCGGCCTCGTTCCTGGCGCAGAATCCGCAGCCGTCTGAAGAGGAGACCGTGCGGGCGATGAGCGGGAATTACTGTCGCTGCGGCTGCTATGTGCGCATCCGGCAGGCGGTCCAACAGGCGGCCGGGATGGCGGGGGGAGAGGAGGTCGCGACATGACGCAGGAACGCGACAGTTTCGACACGGGCGGGGCGCGTGACGGCTCGACAGAAGGAGAGAGCGAGGACGGTGGAGCGGAGAGGGCTGAGCCCGTTCGGTCAGCGAAAGGGCGCTGGCGGCTCACGCGGCGGGGTTTTCTGATCGGTCTGGGGGTGGCGGGGGCAGGTCTGGCCGTGGGCGCGTATTTCGGCAGGCCGGTCGTCCACGGAATCATGGCGGAGAGCATGGCAGAGGCTGAACACGCCGGGAGCAGTTTTATGCAACTGCCTGACGATCCGCCGCTTTGGCTGGAGGTATTGGAGGACAGCCGCATACGTCTCTCTCTGACCAAGGTGGAGATGGGGCAGGGGGTCCATACATCGATCGCGCAGATTGCGGTTGAGGAGTTGGGCATCAGTTGGGATGACCTGGTGGTGGAGCAGGCGGATACTTCTTCCAAAATGGTGGATGGCATGGGTACCGGCGGCAGCTTTTCGGTTGCAACCAGTTACGGGCCGCTGCGCCGGGCGGCCGCGGGCATGCGCAGCTTGCTGCAGCGGGAGGCGGCGGTGTTGTTAGAGCAGCCGGAGGCGGCTCTGCGCGTCGCGGGGCGGGGGTTTGCGGTCGCGGACAGCCCTGAGAATAAGGTTGACTTCTACAGTCTGGCTGGAGCGGTTACGAGTTGGGACCTTCCGGAGGAGGAGGCGCTGCAACTGAAGGCGGCGGATGAATATACCGTGGTCGGACAGCCGGTGGCTCGCATCGACATTCCCGACAAGGTAACGGGGCAGGCAGTTTACGGCTATGACATGCGCGTGCCCAATATGCTCTACGGTGCTGTCGCGCGGCCGCCCACATTGGAGGCAAAGCTGGTCGGCGCGTCAGCTGGTGAGGCGGCAGCGATAGAGGGCGTCAAAGAGATTGTGATCGACGTGGAAAACGGCTTTGCCGGGGTGGTGGCGACTTCTCGCAGCGCGGCCTGGTCGGCGGTGAAGGCGATGGAGACGGACTGGGATGAAGGGCATCTGTGGCAGCAGGAGGAGATCGAGGCGCTGATCGAGCCGGCAGGGGAGGGCGGCATCACGATCCAACGCGAGGGCAACGCCGCCGGTGTGCTGGGGAGAGAGACCGCAATCACGGCCACCTACCGTTCACCGTTTGCGGTACAGGCTCCGCTCGAGGCGCCAGCAGCACTGGCGGATGTACAGGACGGCCAGGTGACGGTGTGGGTGTCGACCCAATCTCACGAGAGGGCTAAAGGGTTGATCGCGGAGGCCCTCGGCGTGGAAGCCGACACGGTCCGGGTCGTCCCGACCTATCTCGGGGGCGGCTTTGGCGCCAAGCTCGATACCGGGGTGGCAGTTGAGGCAGCGCGCCTGTCGAGGGCAGCCGGCGTACCCGTGCACGTGGGATGGGATCGAAGGGAGGCGATGCTGCATGGCTACCTGAGGCCACCGACCAAGAGCGTTCTCTCCGGCGCGCTGGACGGGAACGGACGGATTGTCGCCATGGAGCACCGGCAGGGGAGCAGCGACGTGGCATTCAGTTTCATGCCTGCGTTCATGGAGATCGTATTGGGCGCGGACTTCGGCGCAACGGTGGGGGCGCGAATCGGCTATGACGTGCCCAACCGCACGGTGACGGCCTGGCGAAAGACGCTGCCTGTCTGGACCGGCTGGTGGCGGGGGCTGGGACTTTTCGCGAATACATTTGCTGTGGAGAGTTTCGTTGATGAGCTGGCTGCGGCTGCGGGCGCGGACCCTCTGCAGTTCCGCCTCGATCATCTGCCGGACAGTCCTGCAGGAGGTCGTATGAGGGCGGTCCTGGAAGCGGCCGGGAAACTGAGCGGCTGGGGGACCGCGCCGCCTGAAAGCCGGGCAAGGGGCGTCGCCTGTTTTGGATCGAATACAGTGGTGGCGCAGGTGGCGGAGGTGTCGGTGGACGAAGGGTCCGGGGAGATCACCGTTCACAGGGTGGACTGTGCGGTTGACTGCGGGCTAGTCGTGAACCCCGATGGGGCGAAGGCGCAGATAGAGGGGAACGTGATGTGGGGCGTGGGGTCGACGCTGATCGAGCAGGCGTATGTGAAGGACGGGCGACTGGAATTGAACAATTTCGAGAGCTACCCGCTGTTGACGATGCGCGGGGCGCCGGATGTCCGCTCCGTACTTGTGGACACAGGTATAGATACGCCTTACGGTATGGGCGAACCGCCGATTGGGCCGGTGGGCGCGGCGATCGGCAACGCGTTTACGGCGGCGACGGGCATGCGCATTCGTACACTGCCGATGACGCCGGCGCGCGTTGTGGATACGCTGGCTGGGGGCGCATCCTGAACTGCGGGGCTGCCCGGTTATGCGCCACGGGCGCAGTCAGCTCTGTTCGCCTGAGACGCCCAGTTCGGGGGCGACCTCTTTCATGGCGTCGAGGACGCGCTGGACGTGCTCGTCGAAGGGTTCGCCCAGCTCCTCGATGAAGTGGAGATTCTCGGCACGGTCGATGGCGGCGGTGAAGCGCTTGTCCTTCCACTTCTTTTTGACGGACTTGAGCCTCACGCCGCGCAGGTCCTTGTCGGGGCGCACGTAGGCGCAGGCGAGGATGAGGCCGGTCAGTTCGTCGCAGGCGAGGAGGGCTTTATCGAGCTTTGACTGGCGCGGGACGCCGAGGAAGGTTGCGTGGGCCTCGACGGCGTGGATGAATTCGGGCGGATAGTTTTGGTCGCGGAAGAGGCGGAGCGCGGTGCGGGGATGGCCGTTCTCCTGGTCGTCCATGTCTGGATGGCGGTCATAGTCCAGATCATGGAGCAGACCAGTCAGTCCCCAGAGGTCTTCATCTTCGCCATAGTGACGGGCGTAGACGCGCATGGCGGCTTCCACGGCGAGCATGTGGCGTCGCAGGCCCTCGTTTTCGACCCATTCATACAGTAGTTGTACAGCTTCATTTCGACTGGGCAGGGGCATATCGGCTCCTCGAGTCTGCAGTGGGGATTTGGCCGCTCGCCGTGAGTTGAGGATGTGCAGTGGCGGCGACTTTTCGAGCTGGTGAAGATTGAACGGTTCGGGCTTTGCCGGTTGGCGACGTGATTGTCACGTCGCGCAGGCCGTATACGATTTGGCGGCTGCCGATTATGTAGGGGTGTTCGCTGCCGTCGGCCCGGTCCCGCCAGAGCAGTTTGCCGACTGCCCGGGCGCGGCGAGCGCTGCAGCCCACGGCTTCACTGAAGGGAGCACCGCTGAGCCACTGGCGCAGAAAGAGGCTGAGACTTGGCTCGGGGAGCCAGTTGACGGCCTGGGCGCCGTTGACGGCCTGGGCGCCCAAGGCCAGCCAGGTGGATGCCAGGCTGGCGCCGTAGCAGTTGAGTCCGTAGACCATGCGCAGGTCGAGCAGGGAGCTATCCTCGACATAGCGGGTCAGGAGCTGGTCGAACGAGGCTGCGTCGACGAGTTCCCGCCCCTTGTAACCGATCAGGCAGCGCTCTTGTCCATGCACGAGGAGGAGCTGATCGACGGTGTGGGTGGCGCTGACCTCGACGAGGGCGGCGGTCAGATTGGCGGCGGTGGCGGCGTCATCTTCGAGGATGAGTACGCGCTGGTAGCGATGGTAGGCACCGAACAGCCGGAGCAGGAGCTTGGCGTACTCTTCGGTCAACCAATCGATGGCGGTCATCGCCCAGTTTGGCAGGTGGACGCCGTGGATATGGCCAACGTTTTCGAGGAAGACTATCAGCGCCAAGGGTTTACCTGCAGCCGGCGCGGCGACGTCGGCCTGGTCTGCGGATGGTTTTGTAGCCAAAGGAGGGTGTTTGGTGCGGGTGGAGTTTGCGGGCGTCCGGGCAAGAGCCATGGGGAGTGCGGTGTGACGCGGCGCGGGGCAGGCCGCTCAGAATTGGAAGCGACCGTTGGCGTCAACGACGCGAACTTTGAAGTTTTCGACGAAGGGTTCGAGGCCGGCTATTAGCTCCTGCCACTCGTCGGAGCTCAGGATGCGGGCGGCGTCGTCTTTGTCCTCGAGGACTCCGCCGCCGAGGATCTGGGGGGCTTCTCCCCAGAGGGTGTACCAGGCGTCGGTTATGCGCAGACCCAGTTGGGCCAGTCCTGGGGCCAGCGTCTGCACGACGTAACGCTGGCAGTCTTCTTCGTGCCCTTCCCGCATATCGTAACTCAGTAGTACTTTGACCATGCTACCGTCCTCAAGGGCTGGGAGACAGTCCTACGGCACATTGGCCGATGCTCGTTTTTTGGAAAATCCGAAGCAGGCAGCGTCCAAATCGGTCGATATATCCGGTTCTACGAACCAGTATAGCACAGACAAACAGCTACAGCGCATAGCCGGAGCCCTTGAGGAACACCGTTTTGGGGACCCTAGCCTACAAGAAACTGATGGCTTCGCGTCTCAAGCCAATGCAGCCGTCGTGTCAATCGGAAGCAAGGGATAGAACGGTTTGCAAACGCACTTCAGCTTGACGTCGGAACTGTTCGACACTGATTGAACGGAAGAGCCAGACGGCCAGGAGCAGGCCAACGATTTCGAGCGAGAAGACGGATGAGTACCCTATGAGCGGGTTGCCCGTCAGCCAGTAGAACATATCATAGAGCACGCCGCTCATGACGTTGCCTATGGCCTGACCGGCGAAGTTGGCTACGCTCCAGGCGCCAATATAAAGTCCGGCGGCTTGGGGAACGGTCATATCCAGCATAAAACTGAGGTTACTGACGGTCATGAGGCCGCCACCCAGCCCCAACAAGAAGACAGAGCCGATAAACAGGTTTGACCGGCCGAGCAGGCCGGCGGAGATAATGGAAGCGAAGGCAACGGCGGTCACGTAGGCACCAACATTTGCACCCTTTTTTTTCCCAAAGCGCTTTACAAACAGGATACCGGCAAGGAGTGTGATGAAGATGCCTACTCCCCAGATCGAAGTCAGACGGGAGGTAGCCGCGACCGACATACCCAAAGCCTTCGCTCCGAAGGGTTCCAGCACCACGTCCTGTGCGTGGATGCTGATCAACACGATCATCAGATAGAGAAAGAATCGTCGGGCCTGTGGGTTCAGAGCGAGCAAGCGCAACACCAGCATGGGATCATCGGCGCTGTTGGAAGGTTGGGCGGTTCTGGCTGATGCCCGGGGTTCTATGCGATAGCTGCCGACAAGGACGAAGACGACGGATACGAACCAGATCGCGCCAAATGCTGTGAAGAGCGTCTCCTTCGAGAAAGTCGCTAACATGCGAGATAACGCATAGGCGGTGACGATCGTTGCCGCGATCATCGCAGTCCACATGATGCTGACGGCGCGGCTACGCCCCTCTTCGTCGGCGAGGTCGGTGACCAGAGAGAGATAGCTGACCGAGGCGGCGTTGATGCCGGCTCCCCAGAGGCAGAAAACGACGACAGCGGCCCCAAGACCCAACAGGAAGTTACTGTCCAGCAGATAGGCAACGTGGACTGTGAAGTAACTTCCGGTCGCGGCGAGAAGCCCGCCGAGGAGAATCCAAGGAGTGCGGTGGTAATCGGCGGCAGGATGGCGGTCCGACCAGTTTCCCAGGAATATCTGCAGCGGGGAGAGCAGGTAGGGCAAGGCAACCAGGACGGCCACTAGCGTTACCGGCATCTGCATGTCTGCGATCATGACGCGATTGAGCGTGCTGGTGACCGGTACGACGGTGATTGAGACGCCTACATGTACGAGAGTAAGTTGGGCGAGTACGCGAGCATTCATGTTCGAAGCGTACCATAGTTTAATTTGGATTTCCAAGAATCCGGCGTCAAAAAGCAGGTCTCAAAAGGAGGTTAGAGAGGCTTGGATTATGTCTCTGGCGAGGCAGGCGTTTGGTTGACGGGGCGTGTGCGCGGGTGATAGACTCTTGGCCGTGAAACTGAACTGCAACGTGCAGGCTACTCCATACGTATTTTTTGCAGGAGGGAATGTGACTGAGGTAGGTACTGAAGCTGGGCAACGGCCGGTTCCCGGTGTCGACCTTGCGGGTAGTGTACCTGTATTTGGCAGCCAGCCGGGCAGCCAGCTGGTTGACGGCGAATCGTTTGCCGATTTCAGCCGAAAGCGGCTCATTTTCGGGGCGTTTACCCGGCTAGGTGAGACGCATGTTTACCGCGTGGATTGCAAGGCGGGCGACCGTTTACGGGCGCAGATGTTCGTTCCCGTCCTTCCCCGCGGCGGTTCGGTCGTTCCCACTTTTGCGATCGTGGCGAGGAGCCTGCCGTACAGTGCGGACACAGAGAAGCTGCCGTTGGAACTGCCCCATGGCTACAGCGCGATCGTGGCGCCAGCGCCGAGCGAACTCCTACAGCCGGTTACGGATGTGCTGACCCGTGTGCATTACTTGCCCGGACCTCTGATCGACTCACGTACGGTTGTCGGCGGGCGCTGCTATCTTGTGGTCTGGACCCCGCACAATCGATTGGGCAAGTATGTGATCTCGATCGGCCATCGCTGGCATCTGCGGTGGAGCTATTGGGCCCAGTTGCCGCTGTACTGGTGGCGGATTCGGGGTTGGTTCGGTCTGAGCCGTGCGGCAGCTCTGTATGTGCTGGCCGGGGCAGCGCTGATCGTACTATCGGTCGCGGCGATTCTGCGGCGCAGAGGCACGCAGCGCCGAAAGAGTGATGACAGAGCGGGCAATACATATTGACCGTTTCCAGAGATTCTCTGGCGGCGGTGGTCAAGTTTGGAGATCCAGGGGACGGACCTGACGCTCTGCAGCGGCAGGGCATACAGGTTCCCCATTACTGAGTAGTGACGAGAGGTGGAGACTGTGCGCATCCTTCTATATTTGGGCAAGGGGGGCGTAGGCAAGACAACAACGGCAGCGGCGACGGCGCTGCGCTGTGCGCAGATGGGCTACCGAACGCTGGTGGTGAGCACAGACATCGCCCACAGCCTGGCGGACAGCCTTGACATGCCGCTGAACAGTGAACCGACGGAGGTAACCTCCAATCTGTTTGCGCAGGAGATCAATGTCCTGGACGAGGTACGGAAGAATTGGGGCGCGATGCAGGGGTACATGGGAAAGATTCTGCGTAAGCAGGGGATGAGCAAGACGGTTGCCGAAGAGATGGCGATCATACCGGGCATGGAGGAGATCTTCAGCCTTCTGCACATTTACCGCAATGCGGCGAGGCGTGAGTTCGACCGGGTGATTGTGGATGCGGCGCCGACGGGCGAGTCGATGCGGCTGCTGGCCATGCCGGAGAGCTTCCAGTGGTATGTCGAGCGCTTCCTGGGTTGGGGGGAGACGGCGATGCGGCTGACCGGGGGGCTGTTGCGGCGGCTGATGCCGGAGCAGGACGCTCTTGCCGGTCTACCCAAACTGGTTGATGATGTGAAGGCATTACAAGAGGTCCTTAGCGATCCCCAGACTACCAGTTACCGGGTCGTGATCAATCCTGAAAAGATGGTGATCAAGGAGGGGGCGCGGGCGGTGACATATCTGTCTCTGTTCGGTTGTCCGGTAGATGCGGTCCTGGTCAACAGGATTCTGCCTGGTGTGCGTGTTCGGGGGGATGGCGGGGGCGCTGCGGACGGGGAGACGGGTCAAGGGGGAGCAGCCGTTTTTGCGCCGAGCCAGGATCCGTATCTGCGCCAGCTTCAGGAGCACCAGGCGCGCTACATGGTTGAGATTGAGCGGGATTTCTATCCGCTGCCGATTCTGTACAGCAGCTGGCGAAGCGAGGAGGTGGTCGGCTTTGCGCCGCTGCGGTCGTTGGCGGATGAGCTGTACGGGCATCGGGACCCGGGCGAGGTGATGTTCGTCGGTCAGGCGCAGGAGATAGAGGAGCAGGGCAACGACTTCATCCTGAAGCTGCCTTTGCCCCACATCGAGCTGGACAAGATCCGTTTGACGAAACGGGGCGACGAGCTTTTCATTTCAATCGGCAACTTCAAGCGTGAATATCTCCTGCCGGCGGTCCTGGCGCAGAGGGATGCCAGCGGCGCGGTCTTCGCCGGCGGGATTCTGCGCATCCGTTTTCCCTGCAGCAGCCAGTAGCTGGCGGTTGGATTTCAGTAGCTCTGCACAGTTCGCCAGTCACGGGACTTTGACGAATGGGACTGGGAAATCTTCTGATACGAAGCATTGGCGTCGCATTGGGTACTCAGGTCGGCGCCCGAGTCGCGCACCGCGTTCGGCCCCGCCCGTATCCTGCGCCGCTGCGGGACCTCCTGGACCATCCGGTGCGCATGCGATATCGCGATCCGGTTGTCACACTGGGACCTTTCGGAATCGGCCCTGGCGACAGTGTACTGGATTTGGGTTGCGGCACGGGCACGTTCACAGTGGAGATGGCGCGCCAGGCGGGCGGCAGTGGGCGCGTGCATGCGGTGGATATTCAGGCGTCGATGATCGAAGCCACGCGCGCTAAGGTGGAAAGCGCCGACTTCGCCTCCCGCGTCAGTTTCCATCATTGCGGCGCCTACAGTCTTCCTCTAGAGAGTGACAGCGTTGATGTTGCCATTGCGATCGCCTCGCTATCCGAGATGCCGCAGCCTCTTTTCGCCTTGGAAGAGGTTCGGCGGGTCCTGAAACCGGGCGGGCGACTGGCCGTCAGTGAGGAGATGCCGCACGCAGGGTATGCACTGCAGCGCACGGTCCGGCAGTGGCTGCAGGAGGTGGGGTTTCGCTACGGCGGGCTGCGGGGCACTCCATTTTGCTACAGTTTGATCTATTTCAATGACAGTTAGCTGCGACTGCCCAGTGTCATTGGAACATTTCTTCCTAAGCGGTTGGCTCCGATCTGCTATAATTTCCTGAAGCGATGTGAACAGCCGCGCAGGCGTGGAGTTGGCGTGGAACTGGATCTCAGACTGCCATACAGTACGGAGGGACTGCCGGGGCTAGGCGGACAGTTGCGAGCTGCGCCCGATGCCTTTATCGTTGAGGAGATTCCCCTATACGAAGCGAGCGGCGCGGGCCAGCATCTCTATGTCAACATTACCAAAGAGGAGTTGACTTCCCGAGAAGTGCAGCGGGGACTGGCTGAGGCGTTCGACCTGCCTTACAGGGCGGTCGGGTTTGCCGGCATGAAGGACAAGCATGCGCGGGCGACGCAGACGTTCAGTTTGTTGGTGGGTCACGTTGACGAGGAGTTTGTGCGAGCGGCGCCGGAACGCATCAGCGCGAAGACGCCGGTGACGGTGAATTGGGTTCGCCTGCATCGCAACAAGCTTAAGAAGGGACACCTGCTGGGAAACCGTTTTACCATAACGGTAACGCGTCCATCAGTCGAAGGCGAGCTGGCGATGGAGCGGGCCGCGGCCATCGCGGAGTCGTTGCGCGGTCGCGGGCTTCCCAACTACTACGGACCGCAACGCCTGGGACAAAACGGCGCGAACGTGCGGCGTGGATGGGAATTGCTGCAGGGTAACAAGAGAATGGCAAACCGCTGGTTGCGCAGTCTGCTGCTGGCCAGTGTGCAGAGCCATTTGTGCAACCGTTACCTGGCTTTGCGGCATCAGCAAGGGTGGTTCTCGGTGCTGATGACAGGAGATATCGCCAAGAAGCATGACACGGGCGGCCTGTTCGTTGTGGCTGACCAGGCGGCGGAGCAAAGCCGTTACGACCAGAAGGAGATCAGTTTTACAGCCCCCATATACGGCCCCAAGATGTGGGAGGCGGAGGCTGATTCGGGCGAGCTGGAGCAGGAGGTCCTGGCAGAAAGCGGCCTCGACATGGCCGCGCTGGCCAAGGCAAAGATGATGGGTACGCGGCGGCTGGGTCGGATACTGCTGAATGATCTGTCAGTCACCCAGAGAGGGCCGGAAATCGTTGTGGCGTTTTCGTTACCCAAGGGGGCATTTGCCACGACAGTGCTGCGTGAGTTCATGAAAGTATCGGACGACCTACTGGCTCAAGCGGCGGTGGAAGACAGCAGTTCAGACGAGGATGGCGGGATTTGAACGGTGCACGACGGAAAGCCCATAAGCGACAACGAATTCTCCCTTAGGCAACGGAGTCCCATCATGGAAATGCCGCTTTTCCCTCTGAATGTTGTGCTTTTCCCGGGTATGGCGCTGCCTTTACATATCTTTGAGCCCCGCTATCGCGAGATGGTCAACCGCTGCCTGGACGAGAATCTGGCGTTCGGGGTTGTGTTGATCAAGGAGGGCTTGGAAGTAGGCGGAGATGCGGTGCCGCGGCGGGTGGGGACGGCTGCGCGAATCGTAAAGGTGGACCGTCAGGCGGACGGAAGGATGAATATCCAAGTTGTGGGCACACGTCGATTCCGCATCGAAGAGCTGAACCGCGATCTTCCTTATTTGACGGGACGTGTGCGGCATTTTCCCGTAACCGATGGGGATACGAAACTGGCGGTTGAGCGTGCCCACAAAGTACGCCCCAAGATCACGCGCTATGTCGAGCTCTTGACGAAGGCTACGGGCGTGCAACTGAAACTAGACCGTCTGCCGGAGGATGCCACCAGCCTGGCCTTTCTCACTGCCATCACTTTGCAGGTGCGGCCCGAAGACAAACACCGTATGCTGGCGCTGCCGGGTGTGCCGCAGCTCCTGGAGCTGGGCAATTACTATCTGGGGCGCGAACTACAACTGCTTGACCACATGATCAGCAGTCAAGAAGTGCTACCGGCAATGACAATCGGCCCCACCGGGCAGTTGTTCGTCAATTGAGACCGGGGGCGTCGCGACAGTACACCGGTAGGGAGTTGGCGCGGGCAACTGGAGATGGAATACCCCTGGCTGCGGCCGACTGCCAGCCTGATTTCCCTCTGAGCCCTCACAGAAGATTATTCCCAAAAGCAATCGAATCCTCGAGTTCTCAGCACTCACTGCGAAAGGAAAGATGCATGGCTACTCACCAGTTTGAGCCGGACCATTATTTCAGTACGATCGGCTCGCATCCGCCTGTGTTGCGTGTGCAGGCGGGCGACAGCATCGAAACAACGACGGTCGACGCCAGAGGGCAGGACAGCAGCGGTCAGCCGGTAACATCAGGGGGCAACCCGATGACGGGACCGTTCTATGTGGAGGGGGCGGAACCTGGGGACACGTTGGTGGTGCATCTGGACAAGCTGCTTCCTAACCGGCCTTACGGGTGGACGCGGACGATGGTGGCGCCGAATGTCGTCGACCCGGAGCAGGTGCCCAAAATGCCGTGGCCGGCGGAGGGGCAGGAGCTGGCCAACTGGCGGGTGGACAATGAGGCAGGCACGGTGACCCTGGTGGAACCGCAGACGAGCCTGGGGGCGCTGACCTTGCCGCTGGCACCGATGCCGGGCTGTTTTGGGGTGGCGCCGGACCGGGGCGAAGCGATTTCGACTGCTACTTCCGGCCCATTTGGCGGCAACATGGACTATCGCGGCTTTGTCGAAGGGGTGACCGTCTATCTCCCTGTTTTTGTGCCCGGGGCGCTATTTCACATAGGCGACGGCCATGCTGTGCAGGGGGATGGGGAGATCGTGGGCACCGGTGTGGAGATCTCTTTCGACGTGGGCTTTACGGTGGATGTGCAGAAGGGACGGCGCATCTACTGGCCCCGAGGGGAGAACGAGTCTTATATCTTTGCCGCTGGCAACGCGCGTCCGCTGGACCAGGCTACGCAACATGCGACCACGGAGATGATCCGATGGCTGGAGAAGGATTTGGGGATCGATGCGGTGGGCGCGCACATTCTGATGGGGCAGACGGTGGAATACGATCTTGGGAACATCTATGATCCGGCTTACACGATGGTCTGCAAGATGCCGAAGGCGGTGTTGCCGTAGGGCGAGTAGTGAGGGAAGAGGGACGGCTCGGCCTACAGAGTCGGAGCTACATCAACTCGGCCGGTCGCCGCGGTGACCAGGTCGATCACGCGGCCAACAGGTAGGGGCTGATTGCGGACGCGTGCTTTGCACTGGTCGTGTACGCCTGTACGTTAAAGAGGCGGCGAGGCTTCCCACATTCTTACAAGAATTGCCCAGGCAAGCCGCAGGACGACGGCGATTACGCTGAAAACGGTTGCGTTCCTGAGTGTGTTGGGTTCCATCCGGTCGCTCATATAGAAGAAGGCCCAGACTCCCAGGACGATTAGAGCGATATCCTTGATCATGTTAGATGGCACCTCATGTTGAGGGCGGCCTCCGTTGTCCGCCGATCGCGACACCTCATTGTATCGACAGGCGCGCACGGATGGAACCGTTCTTGGTACTGAAACCGGGCAGTTTTGCGGTTATGGTGGGGGGTAGCCAGTTTTGGTCTCTGACTGAGAAGACCTTAAGCGTGGCGACCAATGTCGGAAGCCGATTGGGATACCGCCAACAACAGTGAACCGGCCGAGTTCCCGACCGGTCGCGATGACGGTCAGGTCGACCCGGTACGAACGGTTACCCGCCTGATGTTCGGCGGGTGGTTTGCGCCGGTCAAATTCACATGATTATCGCTGGCCCTTTTCGTACCCGGCGAGCACCTCGTCCGTTTTCGCCTTCAGGAACTGTTCGCAAGACAGTTCGCCCGGCCCTAACATCTCGATCGCATCAAGCAGCTTAAATCGCAAGAAGGTTTTGCCTACCCTGAACGGTACTTTCCAAACTATATTCTTCGCCTCCATCCAGTCCGCCCGTGAATCGGTCATGTTCAGCACTTCCCAGATGTCGTCCCCTGCGCAGTGCTCCAAGGCCCTGAGGAGCCTGAGTGCGTAGTCCATCTCCGACTCGGGAAGCCGGCCACAAGTTGGCGTGTCCCCGGTGATCGCTTCGGCCTGCAAATCGGCCATATACAAGAAGTGCTCCTCAAACGAGATGTTTGTCGCCTTGTCTCCCCCCGCCGCAGTCATCCTCAGCAGCTGCAGTTCCCGGTAGGTGAAGTGCAGTTGCTTTTCGAGCATTTCAATCTTGTCCTGCTGGGTGTTGACTCACGCGGCGAGCGCGACCAGTGCGCCGGCAAGGGTTTTGAGCGAGAGGCCCTTTTGCTGCGCCAGGGCGCCGCCGGTGAAGGCGGCGAGCAGTAGTACGGCCAGCACGGCTGGGGTAATGAGGTAGCGCTTCATAGTGGGTCTCCTTTTCTCAGGCACCCCGGAATGTGAGCCGATGTATGGAGATGTCTGGATACAGCATCGCAGGGGCTAATGCGGCCTCTACCCGGGCAAACAGGGCCTTTCCCTCCGCACAAATTGTCGATTCTTATGGAAAAACTGTGATATTTCGGGTTACCCAGAGACTGAACGAGACGGATCTGGCGGCGCGGCAGAACCTCGGCTTTACGCTCCGCGGAGGGGCGTTCCCGATTGTTCTGGGGTCAGCCTTCTGGCAACAGGGCCGTTCGCGGCTTTTGGACCGTTGGGTCGGTGTATTTCAGGTGGGTAGGTAGCTTGCCCGTAGGTCAAAGCATCTTATTTTGGCGATGCGGGCAGCGGAGAGGAAGAGAATTTCGTACTGAATTCGGGCAAGATCTTGATTTCTTTGGGAGGTCGCCAGTTGAGGGCACTACTACCATCTCCCTTATGGCTGTTACGTCACTTGGACATTGCGCTCTCTGGAGGCCAAGAGCCGCCACAGACCCAGACCTGCAAGCAGCAGTAACCCCACACCGAAGAGCGCGAGCCCGAAGCGCCAGCTTGCAGGCGCGTACCAGAGTCGTACTTCCAGGTCTCCGGCGGGTACGGGGAGGGCCCTGAAGGTGAAGTTGGCCCTCCATACGGGGGTGGACTCGCCGTTTACGGTCGCGAACCAACCCGGGAACCAGACTTCGCTGAGAACAAGATAGCCGGGCCTCTCGGCATGGGCGGCCATCAGGATCTCGTTGGGGCTGTATGCGAGGACCGATACGGGTCCTGACGTGCTCGATGGGGTTGGCTGCTCTGTGGTCGCGGGGATGGACAGGTTGACATTGTCCTGCGCCAGGAAGACGGCGTGCAGTGGTTCGAACGAGGGTTGCTTCAGCGCTGCGAGCACGGCTTCCTGGTCGGGGAGGATCTTCGCGGCGGGAACCAGCCAGGCTCTGGGTAATGGATCGGGGTTTTCGTAGACGGCGAGGGGGCCGGGAGCGTCGTAGGCGAGGGTATATTCCTCGGGCAGGGGTGTGCCGTCGCGCACAATCACGTAGAGTACGTTGAGCAGGTCATAGATGCGTGTATGGCGGCCCCCGTTGTTCTCCCAGAGCGTATGCCAGTGGACCAACTCCAGCGGGTTGGATATTCCCCAGATATCGTGCAGGCCGGTCAGGGCGGCGGCGCTGGGCTGCCACAGATCCAGTATGCCGGTGCGTGTGTCAATGCGGAAGAAATGGCGGGAGGTACCCTCCGCGGCCGGGCAGCGCTCGTTTCCGGGGGGAGCGCAGGTGTCTTCTTCGCCGGCCTGCTCCTGTAGGAAAGCCAGGATCTCCGGATGCGAAAACCGGTGTGCCGGGTTGTTCTCGCCGATGTCGATGTTTGCGGCAGCGAAGGTCAGCTCCAACAGCGACACGAGGAGGAGCAACCCTGCCACGGTGTTGCCCGCGAGACGTTTGCGTCGATACAGGGTCAGCAGCAGCCACACGGCCATCCAAGCTGCGGCAGACAATAGGAGAGCTCGGCCGGCCATGATGGCCCGCTGGACGGCGACGGGGTCGCCGTCCAGAACGCGCGTCGTGACGAATATCAGTGGGACGAGAATAAGTAGCGACGCGGGCACGCCAAGGCGGACCACGAAAGAATAGAGTGCCGGGTAGGACGGATAGGGATCCTTTGCACTTCTCTTACATCCTGCCAGCAAGGCATCCAGACCTATCGCCGCCAGAACGGACAGCGCCAGCGCCCACAGCACGATAATGCGTGCAGGGGCCCGGAAGCTGCCATAGGCGGGGAGGATCCGTGTCAGCCAACCGTGGATGGGTGTGTTGTCACCGAGCGCAATGGCAAAACCGAACAGGGCCAACGCCAGCCAGGGAAGCAGTTCCCGGCGCCTCGCAGGCGTGGGAAGAAGGAAAGAGCCGACCGCAATGAGAAGTGTTACCAGACCGGCATAGGGCAACTCGACCCGATCCCACGAGCCCCAGTAGGCCGCAGGACCCCTTCCGAAGAAGCCCGGTGTCAGTAGCCCGACGAGGGCAGGACCCGGCGCCAGTGAGTAGGACACGGTGTCGCGGTAGTCGAATTGACCTCTGGCGGTATAGGGCAGCATTTCGAATGCGGGGAGAAGGACTGGCGCAGAAAGGAACGCGACCAAGACAAGAGTCGCGAGGGGAAACTGCAGGCTGGCCAGCGCTTGCCGCAGGGCCGCGGCGGGGGACGTTCGGGAGTGCTGCTCCCAGTATTGGACAGCCAGTACGGCGAGGGAATAGATCCCCACAGCCATGCCGAGGAAGTAACTGCTCTGGGCGTGGCCGGCGTAGTTGGCAATGGCGAAGAGGGCAGCGGCGACTCCGACCCAGGTCAGGCTGCGACGGGTCAGGGCGCGGTGGCAGGCGGCGAGGATCCAGCCGCTCCACGAGAGGACGGCGATGAGATTGAGATTGCCGAGATGAATGAAGAGGATGTCGCAGAGGCCGAAGGCGAGACCGGCGAGTAGTGCGGCGGGCCTGCTACAGCCGAGGGTTCGCGACAAGATGTAGACGCCGAGCGCAGCCCACCAAAGATGGCCGATACTTAGCAGCTGCATCCAGCGATAGTCAAAGTATGGACTGATGAGGAAGAGAAGAAGGTTGGGTGGATAGAGGAAACCGGCCTGAATGTCGCCGATGAATGGCGCACCGCCGTAAAGGTGTGGATTCCAGAGGGGCAGGCTGCCCTGACTGAGGGTGCGGGCGGCGAATCGGTATATGGGGAAGAGGAAGCTAACGAGATCGCCGCCGTCGGCCGGCCGGTAGGCAGTTCCGCTTATGGTGCGCCAGAAGAAGGCCACAATCATTGCTGCGAGCAGGGCAGCGCACAGGATATCCCAGCGCCGCTCGTCACGTCGAATCGTCAGCCATGCACCTGATCCGGCGAACAGGACGAGGATGAGAAGTCCGATGGTGACGGGTAGAGAGCCCGTTGGTGTGCTCATGAAGCGGGTCGAGGCTGCGAGCCGGCGAAAGGAAGTTGTAAGGCCGCGATTGTACGCGGGAGAGCACCCATTGGCTGTTCCGTTCAGGCGCAGTCTCTATTGCAGAAAATCTTTCCGGCCGTGAAATTTTACAGTGGCACGCAGGCGGCTGTATGGTATAACAGAAGAAGGGCGAACAAAAGGATTTGATGGCACGAACGGAATAGGCGAGCAGCATTTCGGGACAGTTTTCGGTTGGAGGAGCCAGTGCAAGCGGATCTGACACTGTACAACGGAAATATCCACACGATGGACGCGGGGCGGCCTCGGGTGTCGGCGGCGGCGATCGCGGGCGATCGCTTTCTGGCTACAGGCAGCGACAGTGATATGCGGGCGCTGTTGGCGCCGGGGGGGAGGGAAGTTGACTTACGGGGCGCGACGGTCGTGCCCGGATTTATTGACGCCCACATCCACTTTCTTTCCTACGGGATGAGTCTGCGGGAGATCAATCTGAGCGGCGCGGGGACGTTGTCGTCGGCTTTGGAGCGGGTCAGGCGACGGGCTGCGCAAACGGCGCCGGGTCAGTGGCTGACGGGCCAGGGCTGGGACCAGTCGGTCTGGGAAGGGGGCGCGTTTCCTGCGGCTGCACAGTTGGACGCGGTGGCGGCGGATCATCCGGTCTACCTGGCGCGCAAGTGCGGTCACGCGGCGTGGGTGAACAGCCTAGCATTGGAACAGGTGGGGATCACGGCCAAAACGCAAGACCCGGAGGGCGGCGAAATTGTGCGCGATGGGGAGGGGAAGCCGACAGGGATTCTGTTGGAAAAGGCGATGGAGCTGGCCTTTCCCTGCATGGCCGAACCGTCCGATGGGGAGGCGGTGGCCGCAGTGCGGCAGGCGCAGGACGTGGTCAATCGCATGGGGATCGTGGGTGTACACACAAAGGAGGCAGCGGCCTCTTTGCGAGCTTTTCAACAGCTGCGGGCGGAAGGAGATCTCACGCTGCGCACAGTGGCGCAGATCCCGGCGGCAGAGCTGGACGGCGCAATCCGGCTGGGGTTACGCACGGGGCTTGGCGATGAGTTTTTGCGCATTGGCGGGGTGAAGGTTTTCAGCGACGGTGCGCTGGGACCGAGGACTGCGTGGATGCTGGCGCCGTACGTCGGCGAACCGGACAATCTTGGCATTGTGTTGACGGGCGCTGAGGAGATGGCGGACATTATTGCCAGAGCAACGGAGGCAGGGCTGGCAGTAGTAACGCACGCTATTGGCGACAGGGCGAATCGCATGGTTCTGGACGCGCTGGAGACGAGCCGCCGGGCCGGTCGGGGGCTGCATTTACGGCACCGGATCGAGCACGCTCAGGTGCTGGCTGTGGAGGACATTGCCCGTTTTGCGGAGCTGGATATCATCGCTTCGGTGCAGCCGATCCACGCCACGCAGGATATGCTCCTAGCCGACAGACATTGGGGGGAGCGGAGCCGTTACGCCTACGCTTTTCGCAGCCTGTGGGACAGCGGGGCGAAACTGGCATTCGGATCGGACGCGCCGGTGGAGACGCCGGATGTGATCCAGGGGATTCATGCGGCGGTTACGCGGATGCGGGCGGACGGAAGCCCAGGGGGCGAGGGCTGGTATCCTGAGGAGCGGCTGACCGTGAAGGAGGCGGTGTGGGGATATACGGTCGGGGCGGCTTATGCAGGCGGCACTGAGAGCAGCCAGGGCAGCATTACGCCAGGCAAATTGGCGGATCTTGTGGTGCTGTCACAGGATATTTTCACGATTCATCCGATGGCGATTCTGGAGACGGACGTGGAGGCTACGTTGTTTGGCGGCGCGTTTGTGTGGGGGGAACCGGCTTTCTGAGCGAGTTTGGTTTGGTATCGACACTGCGAAGGTGTGACGGAAACGACGGACTTTCTTTTGATTCGGCGCTGTAGAGAATGGCGTTTATCCCCGGCCTGGAATTGAGCAGACGCTTCTATTGGGAGGCGGTGCGGCCTGTGCTCGACAGGTCATGGCGCGGCTTGCCGCATGCCGCCGCCTTGATCGGATCCGGCTCTGAGACGATTGGGTTCGACGACGAGATGTCGACGGACCATGGCTGGGGGCCGCGGCTGCAACTTTTCCTGCGCCTGGAGGATTGGGAGTCTCACGCTGAAGACATCGACGCGGCGTTGCGAGACCGATTGCCGCACAGTTTTCTGGGCTACCCGACGAATTTCAGTGAACCGAACCCCGACGACAATGGGGTCCAGCTGCTTGAGGCCACGGATAGCGGGGCGGTCAATCACAGGGTTGAAACGCAGACGGTTGGTGGGTTTTTCTGCGCGTACCTGAATTTTGACGTCAGCAGAGAGATAGGGACTGCGGACTGGCTGACTTTTCCCCAGCAGAAGCTACGGACGATCACGGCAGGCGGAGTTTTTCACGACGTTATTGGGCTGGAGAAGGTGAGGGCGCGGTTCAGATGGTATCCGCCTGATTTGTGGCGTTACATGCTGGCTGCGGGTTGGGCCCGTATCGGGCAGGAGGAGCATCTAATGGGGCGGGCGGGCCTGGCGGGCGACGAGCTGGGCTCGGCGCTGATCGGGTCGAGGTTGGTCCGGGACGTGATGCGCCTGTGTTTTCTGATGGAAAGGCAGTATGCACCGTATGCCAAGTGGTTCGGGACGGCTTTTGCGCAGTTGGAGAGTGCGGCTGGTTTGACCGATATATTGCTGGCTGTGCAGAGGGCGGACACCTGGCAGGAGCGTGAGCGCTGGCTGAGCGAGGCATATTGGGTTGTCGCCGGCCGCCATAACCGTCTGGGGCTTACCGAATCGATGCCGGAGAAACCAGTACGCTTTTTTGGGCGACCGTTTCGCGTGATGGCGTTGCACGGCTACGCTGACGCGCTGCTAGGTTGTGTCGAGGATCCGGAGGTGCTGCTACTGGCCAAGCGGCGGCCAATAGGGAGCATCGACCAGTTCAGTGACAGCACTGATTTGCTGGAGGCGGCGGAGCTGAGGCCGGCGCTGCGGGCGCTGTACGGATAGAGGTTAGTGGGTGGTCGCCAGGAGTCATTGGTTTCCGTCTGAATCGGGAATGCCGGATTATCAGGATTACAGTAGCGGGCTCTCGACGGTACTGGCGACACCGGCAGGGCCTGTGTGGGACTTGCCTCGTCTGACTTGCCCAACTTTTGCCTGCCCTGGCTCATGCTCGGAACCAGCCAAGTCTCGGAACGCGGCCGTACGCACCCGGTCGCAAGCATGAGAGCTGGAATGAAGGCACAGACTCGGCGAGGCATGTTGTTGGAGGGGGGCGTTGCGGGGGGGAACCCCCCGCACAAGGGAGGGCCGAAGGCCCGACCGCCCAAAGGCGAGGAGAGAGTATGGAGGAGTGAGGAGTGAGAGATAGCTGGGTGCTTATGTTCGGCGCGGTCGCGAATTGACCGAGGCCGAATCGACAGATATTGGCATAGACAATTTGATGGGCGACAAGGCATTTTGGAGAGACGATACGATGCATTCCACACTTCGGACTGAACGACTTATCTTGCGACCTCTTGCGGCTTCGGATGCGGAGGACCTTTTTGACGCGTATCGCAGGCCGGAAGCGATGCGGTTTATGGACGATCCGGCGCACAGTTCAGCGGCTGAGACCAAGAAGATGGTCGACGGCATGCTCGGCGGGCCAGGGACGGTCTGGACGGTGCGCACGGCGGAGGACGGCCCGGCGCTGGGATATGTCGATTATATCGGCAATACGGGCGTGCCGGGGATGGGCTACTTTCTGCACCCGGACCATTGGGGAAACGGCTATACGGGCGAGGCTGTGCGGGCGGTGCTGGACTACGGTTTTGACGAGATGGGTCTGGACCGGGTGGAGCTGTGGATCAGTGAAGAGAACAGGGCATCTGTGCGTGTGGCTGAGAAGGTGGGATTCAGGCGCCGGGGCAGGATGCGGCAGAAGTATCATAAGGACGCGAACGGTCATGACAAGATCACCTACGGCCTCACGGCGGAGCAGTGGCGTACGGGGCAACTGGCGGGCAACGCACAGGCCGCATACTTGCTGGCGCCGATTCTGGCGGTGCCTAATGTGCAGGCCGCGGCGGAGTATTATTGCGACAAGCTGGGATTCACGGTCGGCTTCCTGTACGGGGACCCGCCGACGCACGGGGGCATCCACCTGGGCGAATGGACGTCAGAGGGCGCGCATATTCAACTTTCTCTGACGGATCAACCGTTGCCGGAGAAACCGCCGGTGGGGTTCTATGTGTTTATGGGCGAGGACGTTGACGGCCTCTTCGAGAAGTACCAAGCGGCGGGCATTCATATCGAACGGGAGCCGACGGACGAGCCGTGGGGCATGAGGGAGTTTGCGATTCGGGATTGTAATGGGTATTTACTGCGCTTTGGGAGGCCGAGTTGAGTGAGTAACCGTTCATGGACGCTGACCGCTGACGGTTTGGACTGCCGGCAGCTGGTTGCGGACAGGAGGGGGCCAGGATGACAGCAGGGAGTTTGGGATCACAGAAGGACACTAAAGGGAGCGGTGGGCTCTGGCAGTTCGCGCTTGAGCGAGGCATGAGCCGGCGTCGTTTTTTGAAGCTGCTAACGGCTGGGGGGACTGGGGCTGTGCTGGCGTCTTGTGCTGGATTGCCTTTGCCCACGGCGACGGCGCCGGCCGCTGACGAGAGTACGGGAGAAGGTCTCCAATTCAGCAAGGACCCGGCGCCGTTCATCGATCTCGGCGGCGGTAATCTGGAAGCTCGTCTGGAAAACATGCAGGGGCTGATCACTCCCAGCCGGTTCTTTTTTGTACGCAACAACTCGGTCAGCCTGGAAGTGGACGCGGCTGACTGGCGGATCTCCGTCGAGGGCGACGCGGTTTCCAGTCGATTGGAACTGACTTACGATGACATTCTGAATCTGCCCAGCCGGACTTTCATTTCATATCTGGAATGTGCGGGCAACCATCGGGCCATGTTCGACCTGGTGAAAGGGCGGGCGGCAAAAGGTACGCAGTGGAAGACGGGTGCGGTGGGCAACGGTGTATGGACCGGCGCGGCGCTACGGGAGGTGTTGGAGCTGGCAGGCATTACCGAAAAGGCGGTCAGCGTGCTTTTGATTGGGCTGGACACGAGTTCGCCGGAAGAGGGATTCCGACGCGTCATGCCTGTAGAAAAGGCGATGGATCCTGATACGATGCTGGCCTATGCGCTGAATGGCGAGGCTTTGCCCAGGGACCACGGCTTCCCGTTGCGTGCGCTGGCGCCAGGGTGGGTCGGGGCTGCAAGTATCAAGTGGCTGGGTCGAATTGTAGTCTCGTCAAGACAGCTTTGGACCCGAAACAACACGACTTCATATGCGTTGATCGGCGATGCCTATCCGCCGGAAGGGGACTCGCTGGGCAGGCCGTTGACAACGCAGACGGTCAAGAGCGCGCTGGCGCTGCCGTGGCCGGCAGAGTTGGCGGCAGGGGAGCACCGCCTATATGGCTTTGCGCACTCGCCGAACGGGCCGATTGCGGAAGTGGAGTGGAGCAGCAGTTCCGGGGAGGCATGGAACGTCTCTAGGCTGGAAGAGCCGCAGATTCAACCGGAATTCAGGCATCTTGCGGAGGATTTCGGCGACAGCGCATTCAGATATTCCTGGACGCGTTTCGATTTTACCTGGGATGTGGGACAGGGCGAGCACACGATTATGACGCGGGCGACGGACGCCGCGGGCAATACGCAACCAGACGAAATTCCCTTCAATGAGAAGGGTTATCTTTTCAACCAGCCGTTACCCCATCCGATACGGGTAACGTAGTAGTGACAGAACCGGCTTGCAAGAGGCACGCTATGAATGAGATTGCGGACCATACACGAATCGTATCCGTCGAGGAGATGCAGCGCCTGGAAAAGGAGGCCGATGCGGGCGGTCAGAGCTATGCGGCGATGATGGAGCAGGCGGGAACTGCCCTGGCCGAAGCGATTCAGGAGAGCTATTCGGGGGACGCGGACCGTTCGGTGCTGGTGCTGGTGGGGCCGGGCAACAACGGCGGCGACGGGCTGGTGTGCGCGCGTCATCTTAGCGACGCCGGATATCGTGTCCGGGTCTATCTATGGGCGAGGGGCGGGGTTCCGGCAAAGGGAGTAGAGGCTGGAGAGAGAGGGAGGAAGAAGAAGCCGAAGGAGGACTACGAGGGCCATTTGGGCAAGGTACTCGATCGAAAAGTGCCGACGCACAGCGCCGAAGAGGACAAAGATGGTGTGCAACTTCGGGCGTGGCTGGACGACTCAGATGTCGTGGTTGACGCACTGCTGGGGACCGGCGCCAACCGCCCGATCGAAGGCGAGCTGGCAGGCGTCTTGCAGCAGGTGATCGAAGTGCGCAAAAGCCGCATGTCATCATCGAAAGACGCTGTATATGAAGCTGGGTCTGAAGATGCGTCGGAAACGGGTGAGGGAGGGACCCGGCCGCCGCTGGCAGTGGTCGCTGTCGATGTTCCGAGCGGACTGAACGCGGATAGCGGCGCGCTCGATCCGGTTACGGTGCCGGCCGATATGACGGTGACCTTCGGTTGCGCGAAGGCGGGTCATTTTCAGTTTCCGGGTGCGGGGGTCGTCGGCGAACTGGCGGTTGCGGATATCGACATTCCTCCAGAGTTGACGGCCGATTTGCGGACGTTTTTCTTGACGCCGGAACAGGTTTCCGGTCTCTTGCCGACGCGAAGCCGAAACAGCCACAAGGGGTCATTTGGCAAGGGAATGGCAGTGGTGGGCAGCGTCAACTACCCCGGGGCCGCTTACCTCAGCTGTGCGGCAATGGGACGCGTGGGCGCGGGGTTGGTGACCGGCGCGATTCCGCAGCCGGTGTGGGTGCCTGTGTCTTCGGCGCTTTCTGAACCGACGTGGATTCTTCTCAGCCACGATCTGGGCGTAGTGAACGAGGCCGCGGCCGCCAACGTGAGCGCGAGGCTGGGGGAATATGACGCTCTGCTCATTGGCTGCGGGCTGGGCCAGGAAAGCGCTACGCGCGGATTCATGGAGCGGCTGCTGCGCAGAAATCATCGACAGCGACCGTCAGCGTTGCCGAGAGCGTTTACGGGATCTGACAGCGAGCTTTCTTCTGCAGAGGAGATGGGGGCGCCAAGTCAGGGTGCTGCCTCCGGCAGCGAGACGGACGGGGATTCTGCCGCTGACTCGCCGTTCGGTCCGATCCGCCGCCGGGACCAGTTGCCGGCCGATTCCCTGCCGCTGCCGCCGACTGTCATTGATGCGGACGGCCTAAACAATCTGGCGCAGCTGGACGACTGGCCATCGCTTCTGCCGGTTGACTGCGTGCTGACTCCGCACCCGGCGGAGATGGCCCGTCTTTGCGGTCTTGGCTCGGTGGAGGAGGTGGCAGCCGATCGCTGGAACCTGGCGCGGGAGCGGGCAGCGGCATGGCAGGCGGTCGTACTGCTGAAGGGACCGTACACGGTGATCGCGACGCCGGGCGGAGACCTGGCCGTCCTGCCGGTTGCTACAGCAGCCCTGGCTACGGCCGGAACGGGCGACATTCTAGCCGGCGCCATCACCGGTCTGCTGGCGCAGGGTCTGTCTCCTTATCATGCCGCGTGCCTGGGGGCGTGGCTACACGGGCGGGCGGGTGAGTTGTGTGAAGAGCGAATCGGATGCGCCGGAGTGGTCGCCAGTGACCTGTTGCCGCTCTTGCCGGAGGCGATGAACGAGTTGCGTGGGTAAGGAATTTGGCAAGTAGTGGGTGGTGGCGCCGGCGGTCTGGAGGATTGGGCTGAACAGTTCCTGGATTTCCGCGGGGGCTTGCTTGTTTCGGGGTGCGGGCCTGGGCACCCACAAGGGGTGCCCCTACGGGGGGATTTGGGAGGTTGGCGCGTTTTGAGGGTGCGGAGGCTGGGCACCCACAAGGGGGCCCCCTACGGGGACGGTCGGTGGGAAGGAAATTCAGCGGGCCCTAGATAAATCAGGCAGAGGCGTTGCCGGATTCCCAGGCCTGGCGCAGGGCGCGGGCGCGCCGGATGAGGTCGGCCATGGGTTGGTGGGGGCCGGTGACGAGTGAACTGCCGACCCCGAGAGCGGCGGCTCCGGCGCTGGCCCAGGCGGCGGCGTTGTCGGGGCCGATGCCACCGGTCGGAACAAACTGGACGTCGTCGAGCGGGGCACGCAGGGCTTTGAGATAGGCAGGGCCACCGATGTTGGCGGGGAAGAGTTTGAGGAGGCGGGAGCCGGCGGCAAAGGCGGATTCGGCTTCGGTGGCAGTGTAGACGCCGGGGATGTGCAGGATGTCGGCCTTGCGGGCCCGGGTGACGACGGCAGAATTGAACCCCGGCGCGACGGTAAACTGAGCGCCGGCGGCAACTGCGGCATCAAGTTGGTCTACAGTGCGTACGGTGCCGGCCCCGACGTACATGTTTTCGCCGAAGCGGGCGCGCAGCATCTGGATCAGCTCCAGGGCGCCGGGCGTGTTGAGCGTCACCTCCATGAAGAGAACGGGGGCTGCCAGGAGAGCGTCGCCGATTTCCAGGATTTTCTGTGCGGGAAAGTCGCCGCGCACAATCGCGATGATGCCGTCGTTTTGCACTCTGCGCGCCATTAGATCGGGTCCCAAACTCACGCTCGCGCTCCTATTGCAAGAGTGCGGCACTTTTGCCGCGTCTCCTGAAAAATCGAAGTTGAATTGGCAGCTATTGCTTTTCGGGCGATTTCTCCATAGCTCCGAACCTATAGTAGTATAGCATTGATGATATTGCCGATTGGAGGAGTATCTGGATGAATATTGCCCTGGACGTGATGGGCGGAGATAACGCTCCACACGAGATTGTATCCGGCGCGATATTGGCGGCGCGGCAGTACGATGTGACCGTGTCGCTGGTTGGGCGGCCGGACGTTATTGAGCGGGAGTTGGCGAGGCATCCGACGCACCGGCTGGATCTGCCGATTGTGCCTGCCTATGAAGTGATCGAAATGTCGGAAAAGCCGGTCAAGGCGGTACGCACCAAGAAGAACAGTTCGATGGTGGTGGCCTGCCAGCTGGTGAAGGAAGGCAAAGCGGATGCATTTGTTACGGCGGGTAATACCGGCGGCGCGCTGGCAGCGGGTATTCTGCACTTTGGTCGGATGCAGAGCATTCTGCGTCCGGCGTTGATCGTTCCCTTTCCTACTTTACGGGGATTCTGCCTGATTCTGGATGTTGGGGCGAATACGGACGTCAAGCCTGAGCAGCTGCAGCAGTTCGGCGTGATGGGCAGCGTATACTCACGGCGCATCATGGGGGTGCGAAATCCGAGCGTTCGCATTTTGAGCAATGGTGAAGAGGAAGGCAAGGGCAATCAGCTTGTTCTGGAGGCGACCGAACTGCTTGAGCAGACGCCCGGCATCCGGTTCATGGGGAACATTGAGGCGCGGGACGTGACAAGCGGCATTGCGGACGTGGTGGTCACGGACGGCTTTACGGGCAACGTTTTCATGAAGGGCGCTGAGGGAATCGTCAAGCTACTGCAGGGCGTCCTGTTGGATGAGATTACGGCGGGGCCGATCAGCAGCATAGGCGGTCTGCTGGTACGATCGGCGCTACGCAGGATGGCGCGAAGGCTTGATGACAGCGAGTTTGGCGGGGCTGTGCTGCTGGGCCTATCCAATTTGATGGTCGTCGGCCACGGCAGAAGCAACGCCAATGCCATCCGTCACACGATTCGTAATGCGAAGCAGTTAATTGATTCGCGACTGGTTGAGGAGATACAGTCGGGCGTCAGTGAAGTCATCGACAGCCACGAAGAGGTAGTCGCACTCCAGCGGTAAACCAGCCAAGTCACCAAAGAATTCAAATCAATGAAAGTGTACCGCAATCTGCCGGCGATTAAGTCAAGAGAGCAGCGTGGGCGTCGAATTGCCCTGGGTGGGTTGGTGATCCTGTTTGTGGGCCTTCTCGCCAGTTTCACGCCGAACTGGTTTCCGCCGGACGAACCGGCTGCGAACGCTCTGAGTGGCTTTATACAGAGATACTGGACGGTGGTCAGCTTTGGCGCGCTGGCAGTGGGCTTTATCGCCTCGAACGTAGGGAGCTACTACATTAACCGTTTTGCTCCCCGCCGCTGGCCGGGCAGCAACAAGATCGCGCGGCCGGATGAGCTTGTCGAGAATGGGCTAAAAGGTTTTGACGACAAGTATTCCCTCTTCCTGTGGGGCCTGGATGAAGTGCCTTACATTTTGGTGGGGCCTTCCGGTGTACGTGTGTTTCTTGTGCGCAGCGACAAAGGGACGGTGACCGTATACGGGGACAGATGGCGGGAACGGTTCAGCCTGGGCCGATTGCTCACGTTTCTCAACCGGGAGGGGCTGGGCAACCCCACACGTGAGATCGAGGAGACCGAACGGAAAGTCCGGGAGCTGCTTCAAGAGGGAGAGTCAAGCGGTGAATTGATGGTAAACGCTGCCGACATTCCGATCGAGAGCGCAGCGGTCTTCATCAATCCGGCGATGCAACTGGAGCTTGAGAACCCCTCGATGCCGGTGCTGCGGGTGGATCAGTTGAAGAAGTATGTGCGCACGAAGAAGGAGCAGCCGTTGAATGCCGGCGACGTGCGCGCGGTGACCGATTACCTACTCAGTGTCAGTGCGCTGGCGTAGCGCCGCGCCTGGCATCAGTCGAACCCCAACCTTCTTTCCTTCAAACTAACATAGTTGTCGCGGGTGATGATCAGATGATCGAGAACATCGATCTGCAGGAGCTTGCCGGCGGCGACGATCTGTTTTGTCACCTGCACGTCTTCGGGGCTGGGCGTTGGATCGCCGCTGGGATGGTTGTGGACGACGATGAGTGATGCGCTGTTGGCGCGCACGGCCTCGGTAAAGATTTCACCTACACGAATTACGGCGGCGTTGAGGCTGCCGGAGTAGACAACGGGTGTGCGCTGGACATGGTTTTTCGTGTCCAGGAGAACGACCCGCACCTGTTCCCTCTCGAGCATTCCCATTTCCAACATCAGCAGATTGGCGACATCGGTGGGGCTTTGGATTTTGTCGCGCTCCTGGGGGGCGGCGAGCAGGAGTCTACGTCCCAGTTCGAGTGCGGCTTTGATCTGGGTGACCTTGGCCTTGCCGACGCCGTGGGCCTTGGTCAACTCCTCGAAGCTGGCGCGCGCGAGGCCGGGCAGACCGTTGAATTCGGTCAGCAGCCGCTCGGACTGGCGGATGACGTTCTCTCCCTTGCCGCCGGTACGCAGCAGAATCGCGAGGAGTTCAGCAGCGCTGAGGGCGCCGGCGCCGACATACTCCAGCCTTTCTCTGGGGCGGAGGTCTTCCGGCATTTCTTTGATTGTGTAGGCTGTGCGGGAAGGGGTTGCCTGATCGTGCTGGTCAGATCGTTCTTTACGGGAAGCGTCGATGGCAGGGGGTATATTGTCTACAGGTGTCAGTTGCATACGGGTGTGACCGGGAGATAGTCGTGGACCGATATTTAATTAGAGCAACTCAGTCGGGATCAGGACTGGTTTTTTGTTGAAGCCAGGAATAGCGTGTCCTTGAGGTTATGGGCGGGGCATCAAGGTTTGGATGCAAAGAATAGGGCCGGTATCAAGCCAACCAAAAGCCACATATAAGTTCCAGCAAATCAGGTGCATTGCGCTCGTTGCCATGTGCCGGAAAGAACGCACCGGCAACGGACGCGGTTATTCTTCGCCATAGAAGCCGTCGTCAGGCTCAACGACTTCGAATCCCGCGTCGCGAATGATCTGAGCAGAACGACTGTTTATCGAGCCGACGGCCAGGATGATCCGCGCCGGCACTATCCCCACTTCGGAAATATAGAGAGCCTTCTTGCGGTCCAGTCGCTCCAGGATATTGCGCCGGACACTAGCGGCTATTTCGATCAGGATGTGGTCGCCGTTCTTCATGACGACGAGGTCAAACTGCTCTCCCTGGATATTTTTCTCTTCCACCGTGGCTTCGAAGGATTCTTCGAGCACGGACTTCATGGTTTTGCGGAAGAGATCTTCACTATGGATGCCCCAGCGTGAGCCAAGACGGGCTAGGGTCAGTCCCAAGGATTCGAGTTGCTCGTCGACTTTGTCGAAGCGTTCGCTAGTTTCTCTCTGGAATTGCTGAGTTTCCCGTCGGTGCGCCTCCACTTGATCCAGGAGACGCGCAAACTCGTCGCGTCGCGGAAACTTGTCGGCGACCACCCCTTCAACAAATACAACAAATTCGGGGGATTGCTCCAGTATCTGCGGCAGGCTATTCAGGATATATCGTTTGGCCTGTTCCAGTTGCTCAGTTGTCAACGGCTGAGCGTTCATTGATTCCGTTGTCTCCATCATGGTCATGAGTATACCACGAGTATGCCTGTCTTAAGGTGTTCGGGATAGCCGAAGTCAGCAGCCGGCAGATCGCATGGCAGGTTCCGCACGACAGTATCCGGCCGGGGCCGGCTGCGAACAGGAGTTGAGTTCTACTCAGCTAATGGAGCGGGTCGTAGAAAAGTGCGCCAAGTCCCAGGTGACCGGTTGATCGAGAGCTTGCTCGACCACCAGCTTTGCACTATACGGGCCGATGGTGAGACCGGTGGGCCCGTGGCCGGTTGCAAGGTATACACCTTTCGCGCCTGGAATGGAGCCCAGAAGCGGCAGGTGATCGGTGGTGTAGGGACGCAGGCCGACGCGGATCTCGTGGATGGCGGCGTTGTGCAGGCCGGGGGCGAGGCGCAGGGCTTCGTGCAGAACCTCCTGGACGCCGTCAACGGTGGCGTGGGCACCGAAGCCGCTGCCGGTCTCGCGCGTGGCACCGACTACGACGCGGCTTTCGGGCCAAGGCACCTGATAGTGGCCGCTGAATCCTCTCACGATCGACCAGGCGCCGCTGTCCTGTTCGGGAAGACGCAGGTGGATGATCTGCCCGCGCTGGGGGACAACGGGAATTTGGACGTCGAGCTGGCTGCCGAAGGCTTCTGACCAGGCGCCACCTGCAATGAGTACCGCGCCAGCCGTGAATTCATCCCCTGAAACAGTGCGGACACCGATCAATTGGCCGTCTTCGAGTAACAGAGCCGCCACGTCGGCTTCAACGGTGTGGACGCCGCGGCTGCGGAGGCCGTGCTCGATAGCTGCGTTCATGAGACGGCCGTCGACTCGGCGGGTGACCGGTTGGAGCAGGACCGCGCTGACGTCGGCCAGCAGAGGGTAGTAGGCGTCACGTGCCTCGGCGGAAGAGATGCGTTGAATACGCTCCGCGGGGGGCGGGCGACGTTCCTCTTGACGGGCGTAGATTTCCTGCTCCATCTCAGCCAGGTCGGCCGCTTCGCTTTCATCAAGAGCGACGGTCAACATGGGACAGCGGCTGTATGCCTGAGAAAGTTCTGCGGCAGGTACACCGTCGGCGGTCAGTTCTTCGATCAGCACGGAATAGTAGTCGACCGCATCGAGAGCGAAGTCGTACCAGAGTCGGCCGTAGCGGGTACCGCTCTCGGGGGCGAGGATGCCGGCGCCGGCGTCGGTGGCGCGGCCTGTGTCGCGCCGGTCGCAGAGCAGGGTACGGGCGCCAAGCTGGCCGGCGCGGTAGGCTGCGGTCGCTCCGACGATACCGCCGCCGATGACAATCAGGTCGAAATCCATGGTAGGTCCTCTAGCTGGTGCTGTTTTGCTGTAGAGTTACTCAATTGCGTTTCATTAGCGGCGCGCTCGCGATCGCGTCTTCAACGAAACTGCTTCAGTTCTGGCCGGAAGTCTGAATCTGAAAGATGGTGCCGCTGTAATGGAGTAGATAGAGATTGCCGGCCTCATCTTCACCGAAGCTGCTGACATTGTAGGGGCTGTCCAGGAGCAACTCGGACTCCCATACGCCGTTCACCTGCTTTAGACCCCAGATATTGCCGGTGACATAGTCTGCGAACAGGTAGATGCCCTGTAGGGCGGGGTGGTCCTGCCCCCGGTAGACATAGCCGCCGGTAATGGACAGCCCGCTGATACGGTCGTACTCGACCACCGGCATGGTCAGACCGGTGGTGGGACAGCCGGAAGAGGGATTGAAGCAGTGAATACCTTCCATGATGCGCCAGCCGTAGTTTTCGCCGCCGGGGCTGCCGGCGGGTTGAAAGTTCACCTCTTCCCAGGCGTTCTGGCCAACGTCGGCGATGTAGAGGTCTCCGGTATCGCGGTCGAAGGAGAAGCGCCAGGGGTTGCGCAGACCGTAGGCCCAGATCTCGTCGAGAAACTGATCATTGCCTATGAAAGGATTGTCGGGAGGGATGGCGTAGGAGGCACCGGTGGCAGCGGAGACGTCGATACGGAGGAGTTTGCCGAGCAGAGTCTGGCCCTTCTGCCCGTTGTCCTGGGGATCGGCTGCGCTGCCGCCGTCACCGGTCCCGATCCAGAGATAGCCGTCAGGGCCGAATGCGATCTGGCCGCCGTTGTGATTGCGCCAGGGCTGGTGGAACTGCATGAGGATTTCCTCGGAATCGGGATCGACCTGGTGGACGTCAGGATAGAGGCGGAAACGGGAGACGCGAGTATGGAGACTGCCGGGGTCGGTGGTGGTGTAGTTGACGTAGAGGGTCCGGCTGCTGGAAAAGTCGGTGGGGAAGGCGATGCCAAGAAGTCCTCTCTCGCCGCAGCAGCTGACGCGGTCGCGGATGTCCATGAACGGGGCCTGGCCGATGCCACCGTCGTCAAAAGCCTGGACCAGGCCTATCTGCTCGACCACATAGATGCGTCCAGAACCATCTTTGGCGTGGGCGAGGTCAACAGGATTTCTCAGGCCGGACATTGATTCGACCAGAGTGATGGCCGGCCAGGTGGGCCATTGCTGGGCCTCAGGGTCGGGAACAGGCGTGCTGGTTTCTGCGGCGGCTGCCGGGGTCGAGGCAGGCGTGTGTGCCGGCGCGGCTGTGGGGGTAGGCGGGGCGGCGGCGTTCGCACCCGGCTGCTGCGTGCTAGGGGGTTCGCCTGGGGAACAGGCGGCGAACAGGAGTGCGCCGATCAGTGCGTAGATTCTCCAGAAGGCTTTGATATCCATATGCTTTCCCCCTTGAGTTTGCGATCGCGGCGGTTTCGCCAAGGCTGCGACCAGGTGCAAGGGAAATCATCCTACCAGCAGAGCTGTCTGACAGTCCAGTTTTGCGGCTCCTCGGGAAGGGGGTCTGTTGCTGGGCGGAGGCCGACGGGCGACTCTCATCCCCAGCGCTGCTCGGGTGGGTCGAAAAGAAAACCGTGGAAAAGCTTGCGATGAGCAGATGAAAGCCTGTTGTAGAATTCGCTTGGATAGCCCCAGTGTTCTTGGGAAGCGATCATCCAGGGATGCTCGTAGGCAAAATAGAGCATGGCGCGTTGACCATTCTTGCTGCTGAACGGGCCGGCGGAGTGCCAGAGGGCATTGTGGAAGAGGATGGCGGTCCCTGCCGGCGCGCAGATTTCCGCAACCCCGGCGGACGTCCCCCACCGCTGCAGGTCTTCGCGAGTTGGCGTAGAGGCGGCCTTGTGACTGCCCGGCACGACGCAGAGATTGCCCTGACCGGGTTGGGTCATGTCGCTGAGATAGTAGCCGATTTTGAGTTGCAGCAGAGGAATCTGCGGGCCCAGGTTTCTGAATCCGTCGTCAATGCCGTCGATATGCCATCTCAAGCCACGGCCGATGAGATCGCTGCCGTGCTCGAGGATGGCGTCGGAGGCATGGTGATGCGGGAGGGCATTGAGAAGGCCGGTTACGTAGGGCCAGATGGCGGGCCAGTCGAGCATCTCCAGAAACAGGGGATCGTCGTCGAGAATGTAGAAGATACGGGTACTCTCTTCGCCCATGGGCGTCGTAATGCCGGTATGCGGGGTCCCCTGCACCTGCAGATTGCGCCGCCGTTGTATCACGCGGTGGAGGGCCTGGAGCAGGGTGTGAACGTGGTCTGCGTCGAGGAACTCTTCAAGAATCAGGTAGCCATTTTTGTCGAAGAAGAAGCGTTCGGCTGGCGTGGGGCTGCCGTCGACGGCAGTCGGTGTGTTGTCGCTGTGGAGGGCGGGCGCGGCTTTCTCTGCTAACTTGTGTGCCATGATTCAGCCTCTTCAGGTCATCTATATCCGGGTAGGTTGCGGCGGAAGCGAGCGCGAGAGTATTGCGGGATGTACTACGTCTCTTCGGTGATGGCGATAGCCCGCACGGGGGATCCGTCCCGACCTGTGATTTTGAGGGGCAGGGCTACAAATTGAAAGTGGGGCTGGCCGATCTGCTCGAGGTTGGTCAGGTTTTCGACGATCAGAACTTGATGGCCCAAGAGTACGTAGTGGGCGTCGTTGGGTGAATAGTCGACCGACGGGGTATCGATGCCTAGCAGGTCGATGCCGCAGTCCACGAGGAAGCGGGCGGCGTCTCCTGTCAGCACCGGATAGTCGGAGAAATAATTCGCATTGCCCCAGTTGCGGGACCAGCCTGTGTTCAAGATCACTTTAGGTGTGCGGCTGATAGCCTGGCGATGAGGCGCCAGATCGTCGGCGGTGATTTCTTCTTTAACCTGTCTTCTGGGAAGGTCAAGCAGGAGGGCCGGGCCGATGCACTGAGCCAGCGGGATCTGGTCGATCGTCGCCCCGTCTCGATAGAAGTGGAAGAAGGCATCCATGTGTGTGCCGGTGTGGAGAGAAGTGCGCAGGTTGCTTGTATTCATATGTCCCGGCGCGGCGGGAGGGAGGTCGGCGGGGATAGAGTTGCGCACCTCGATTTCAACTGGAGAATCACCGGGAAAGGGGGGCGTCGAAGGAGCCAGAGGGTAGCTCAGGTCGACGATTCTACGCTTCATAGGGTCTTTCCGCAAATGCCCTCAACCGAAGTCGGCTAGGAAGTGACGGGACCGAAAATTGCGACGCGCATGCGGCGGTGTTGGCGGCCTAAACCGGGCAAGACAGCGACAGCGGTTGGACGCTGATTGACTACACCGATTCAGTATTGACAGCTTACCGACGACATAATATAATTTGGCAATTGTCGCGGTTGCCAATCTTCCTCCCACCGGTTGAACTATAGCGATCATGCGTACTTTCTGCAACATCATTACCGATGGGATGCTCGACTACCTGGTTGCGATTTACGAGTTGAGCGAAACCTACGACAGAATCTCCACTTCTGTACTGGCACAGAAGATGGAGGTGACGCCGGCTGCGGCCAGCAGCATGGCGAAACGGCTGACAGAGACGGGCCACGTGGTGCGCTCTGCGAAGGCCGGCATTCAGTTGACCGATCAGGGGCGGCTGGCGGCGTTGCAGCTACTGCGAAGGCACCGGCTGTTGGAGGTGTTTCTGATCGAGGTGATGGGCTTTACCTGGGACCAGGTGAAGGCAGAGGCGATGCGGCTCGAGCACGCTATCAGCCCAGAGTTCGAGAAGCGCATGGAAGTGCTGTGCAACTTCCCGACCCATTGCCCGCACGGAGACCCGGTTCCGAGCGAGGACGGCCACGTTCGAAGCGAGAATCTGGTTAGTCTGGCCGAGCTGCGGCCGGGGCAGACGGGTGAATTACGGCGCGTGGCCAACCACAACGCGCCGATGCTGCGGTATCTGACACAGATGAATCTTGAACCTGGACATCGAGTCAAGGTGTTGAATGTAGAGCCCTTTGATGGGCCCAGCATCGTACAGATCGAGGATAGTTCCACGCAGACAGAGCCGGGGGGCCTCGTAAAGATAATCGGCCGCTCCCTGGCGAAATGTCTCTTTGTAAGATTGACTGAGCAGCCCGCCGCGTAGTCGGGCATCGTTCAGCACAGTACACGCATGGCCTTTCCCTTCAAGACGCGCACAATTCGCGATTCTGCTACGCATCCGACCACTCTACGATTTGCCCTCCTAGCCGTTTATCTGCTGATCATTGCCACGTTCAGCAGTCCGCCCCTTTTTGCCCAAGACGAAGCCACCAGCATCACCGCTGATGAAGTGAACATCGTTGCGCGTGACTTGTGGTGCCCGCTGTGCGGCGGCAGGTTGCGGTTGGACAGCTGCGAACTGAAGGCATGTGCGCAGATGCGGGAGGTGATCGAGATCAAACTGGCGGAGGGTGAGGACGCGACGTCGATCCGGGACTATTTTCTAGAGCAGTACGGGCCGCAGGTGCTGGGGGAACCGCCAAGGCAGGGATTCAACTGGCTAGCGTGGATTCTTCCTGTGGTTGCGGTTGCGGGAGGCGGCGTCTTCCTCTGGCTGCGCCTGCAACAGATGTCGCGACCGCTGCGACTGACGGCGGCCAGAGCAGCCGGGCCAGAGGTTGATGAGCGGGAGCGGCGGCTGGATGAGGAACTGGCCCGCTATGACTGAATTGAGCGGGTCGGAGCGCGGCACGCCACAGCTTCCTGATGGAGACATACTGCTTGAAACACAGACGGAACGACAGACGGAAGCGCCTTCCAGGCGGGCGGTGCGTTTCTGGCGCGTCTTGTTCCTTGGTGTCAGCCTGACGTTCATTGTCCTACTGGCAGTGCGGTTGTGGCAGACGAATGTGCAGGAACAACGGGCCGCGGGTGAGGCGCCGGAACTGCGCTTCACGACTTTTGATGGAGTGGAAGTGGATTTGGGCGAGCTGCGGGGGAAGGGCGTGGTCATCAATTTCTGGGCCAGTTGGTGTACGCCCTGCCGCGATGAGGCGGACCTGCTGGAGCAGACGTGGCGCCGGGAGAAGGAGAACGGTATCGTCTTTCTGGGGCTGGACTATCTGGACCAGGAGCCGGCAGCGCTCGCCTATCTTGCGGAGTTTGATATCACATATCCGAATGGGCCGGACCTGCGCAGCCAGGCAGCCCGGCGCTACCGGATTCAGGGTGTGCCGGAGACCTTCTTCGTCAGTCCCGAAGGTAGAATTGTCGAGACGGTTGTAGGGCCGATCGCGAGTCAGCAGGAGATGGACGAGCTTTTGGACCTTATTCGACCCTGACTTTATGTACCCTCGCGTGCGCCACGGCTGTGAACGGATTTTCTGCGGTGGCTGTATCCAGCTTCACTGAAATCTGTGCTAGAATGGCTTGGTTGTGCACGGCCTCCCTTCTTGGTGGTTAGGCCGACTGGTTGGTGAGCGCGAGCAAGACTTAGTAAGAGCCTGGTTGATGAACAGTAGACAGACCTTTCACCTGGTCACCCTTGGATGTCCGAAAAACGAAGTTGACAGCGACGGCATGGAGATGCTGCTGCGGCAGGCCGACTTTGGCTTCAGCACCGATGTGAATCAGGCGGATGTGTTGATCGTGAATACGTGCGGCTTTCTGGAAGCGGCCAAAGAGGAGTCGATTGGGGTATTGCAAGAGTTGGCGGACGGGAAGCGGCGGCACCAGATGCTGATTGCGGCCGGCTGCCTGGCGCAGCGCAACGGTGAGGAGGTGCTGGAGCGGGTGCCGGAGGTGGACGGTCTCCTGGGAACGCGGCGGTGGATGGATGTGGTGGAGTTGATCAAGCAGGTGCGCGGCGGGCCGGAGCAGCGCAGGTTGGAGCGGTACAGTCTGTTGGGTGAGCCGGAGGAAAGTTACGTGCAGGCGGTGCCGCGGCCGCCGGTGGCCGGGGGCAGCGCTTATCTCAAGATTTCGGACGGCTGCAACGCGCCGTGCGCGTTCTGCACGATTCCGAGCTTTAAGGGCAAGCTGCGCAGCCGGCCCATTGAGGCCATTATCGATGAAGCCAATGCGTTGGTGGATGCGGATGCAAAGGAGTTGGTGATCGTAGCTCAGGATACGACCGACTTCGGGCGGGACCAAGGTGAGCCGGACAGTCTGCCGCGTTTGTTGAGCGCCCTGTGCAACCGGACGAGCGACGCTCTTAAGTGGGTGCGGCTGATGTACGCCTACCCGGGGCACGTGAGCGATGGGCTGATCGAAGTGATGGCGAGCCAGGAAAAGATCGTGCCCTATCTGGATATGCCTCTGCAGCACGGAGACCCGCGCACGCTGCGGCGTATGCGCCGACCGTCGCGGCTGGAGATGGTCTATGACCACGTGGAGAAGTTGCGGGCGGCGATGCCGGATATCGCAATGCGCACCACGTTTATCGTGGGTTACCCGGGCGAGACCGAAGAAGAGTTCCAGGGTCTGCTGCAGTTCGTGCAGGAGATCGAGTTCGACAAGGTGGGCGCATTTCCTTTCAGTCCGGAGCCGGGAACGCCAGCGGCGGAACTGCCCGACCCCGTGCCGGAGGAAGAGAAGGAGGAGCGCTACGGGCGGTTGATGGAGGTCCAGCAGCCGATCAGTTTGCGCAAGAATCAGGAGCAGGTTGGGAAGGTACTCGACATCCTCGTCGAGGGCCAGGGCGAAATCGCTGAGAGCGGCGCGCCGCTAGTGATGGGGCGGAGCTATCGCGATGCGCCGGAGGTGGACGGTCTTGTGCTCGTGCCGGGCATTGCGGAGGCGCCGGCGGGCGAAATCCTGCAGGTGCATATCAACGGGGCGCTTGAATATGATCTGGTGGGCGAACCGCTGCTCGCTGAGACATTTTCCAGCAGGACGGGAATGCTGGCAGAGCTAGAGTAGAAGGAATATTACCTCGCACGGAGACCGTCATGGCCGATCTGTCGAAGTTGGAACGGGATCTGGCCGCTCTGGAACGGGACTCCACACTCCACAGCAGTGACAATTTAGCGGCGCGTTTCGAGGCGCTGAAAACGCTCGATTTTCTGGGGGAAGCGTACGAGATACAGGGTGGGGACCCCCACTCCGCAGTCGGGCTGCGGCGTGTGCGCGCATTGCAGGGCAGTTTGGGGGCGCTTAACCAGGCTCTCATTGGGAAGCTGCGTACGGGCATCCGAACAGGAACGTTCACGTCGGGCCAACTGTGGTGGCTTCTTGAAAGCAACTGCCGGTACCGGCGCGGCGATTCTGCTTGCATGCACTGGGGTGCGGAGGCCGCGGACGCGCTGGCGGCAGGGTTATTTCGCAGCGACTGCCCGCCAGAGCCGTGGGACGGCGGCGACGTTGAGATGATTCACTATGAGTCAACGCCGGTGAGCGCGGTGCTGGAGCTGGTGGACCGCGTGCCGCTGACGGGCGGCGACCGATTTGTCGACATCGGCTCCGGGCTGGGTCAGGTAGTGCTGCTGGTCCACCTGCTGACGGGCGTGGAGGCGGTGGGGCTGGAGGTGGTGCCAGCGTATGTGGAGCAGGCCCGCGGTGAAACAACGAAGCTGGGAATCGGCGGTGTCTCCTTCAGAGAGGGGGACGCGCGCAGCGCGGAGCTGTGTGGGGGCACGGTCTATTTTCTCTTTTCCCCTTTTCGAGGTGAGATGCTGCAGACGGTCCTTAGCCGGCTACGGCAGGAAGCTCGCACGCGGCGGTTGACGATCTGTTCATTCGGCCCTTGCTCTGAGCAGATCGCCAATGAATCGTGGCTGACATTGCAGGAGGCGGGAATGAACCACGAATTCCGACTGGCGATATTCTACAGCAGTGAGTAGAACCGGAGACGAAATAAGGCATCGACACGGGAACGTTCACGCGCCGATGCCTTTCGAAGTCGGAGAACTCTTTTATCCGCTGGGCTAAATCCAGCCTGCCCGATTAGCCCAGGTGGAAGACCGCCATCTTGGTTTCGGTCATTTCCTCGACGGCGTACTTGGGCCCTTCTTTGCCCATGCCGCTCTCCTTGACGCCGCCATAGGGCATCAGGTCGGCGCGCCACTGGGTGCCCCAGTTGACGTGCAGATTTCCTGATTCGACTTCCTGCACGAATCGCATTGCCCAATCGATATTCTGTGTGAAGATGGCTGCGCTGAGGCCGTAGTTGGTGTCGTTGGCGAGGGCGATGGCCTCGTCGATGTCGCCGACGCGGGTGACGCCGACGACGGGGCCGAAGACCTCATCGCAGGAGATCTTCATCTCCGGGCTGACGTTGGAGACGATGGTGGGCTGGTACATCTGGCCGTTGCGCTGGCCGCCGAGGACGAGCTCGGCGCCGCCGCTCACGGCTTCATCAACCCACTGATCGACGCGCACTGCGTCTTCTTCGCGAATCATCGGACCCATTTTGGTGGATTCGGCGAGCGGGTTGCCGGTTGTGATGTCTTCGACGGTGGCCTTGAAGGCGTCGAGGAAGTCGCCGTAGATCTTTTCGTGGGTGACGACGCGCTGGGTGGAGATGCAGACCTGGCCGGCGTTGGAGTAACCGGAGGCGGCGGCGGCCTGAGCGACGCGTTCGGGATCGGCGTCGGGCATGACGATAAGGGGGGCATTGGAGCCGAGTTCCATGGTGACGCGCTTGAGGCCGGCGGTGCGGCAGATGTGCTCGCCGATGTCGCGGCTGCCGGTGAAGGTGATCTTGCGGACGCGGGGGTCGGCGCAAAGGGCATCGCCGATGACGCCGCCGGAGCCGGTGAGGCATTGGAGCGCCTCGGGCGGTGTGCCGGCTTCGAGGAAGATCTCGACCAGCTTGAGGGCCGAGAGCGGCGTGTCGGTGGCCGGCTTGAGAATGATGGCGTTGCCGGCGGCCAGTGCGGGCCCGATCTTGTGGCAGACGAGGTGGAGGGGGAAGTTGAATGGGCTGATGCCGACGATGACGCCGCAGGGGACGCGGACGGTGAAGCCGAACTTGCCGGCTGCACCGGGTGCGCCGTCAAGGGGGACAACTTCGCCGCCGAGGCGCTTGGCCTCTTCGGCGGAGAGAGCGATGATTTCGACGGCGCGTGAGGCTTCGATGCGGCCCTCGCCGATGATCTTGCCCTCTTCGAGCGTAATGGTGCGGGCCAGATCTTCGTTGCGCTCCTCCATCAAGTGGGCGGCCTTGTGCAGGATTTCGTAGCGCTCATAGCCGGTCAGACCGGCCATAACTTTGGCGCCGCGTTCGGCGGTTGCGAGGGCCAGTTCGACATCGGCCGCATCGCCCCTGGGGATAGTGTCGATGACGGAGCCGTCGAAGGGATGCAGAACTTCGATCTTTTCGGATTTGTCCACCCACTGCCCGCCAATGTGCATTTTCATCGAATTGTTCTCCTTGATGTCAGAATCTTTTCAGAATGGTTACGTAGTTGGATGTATCATCGCCGCGCAATTTGCGGCGGCGAATTTCACTTCAGTTCAGGGCCCGGCACCCGTTTCCCTTCCAGAGGCTCGGCGTCCCCGTCGTAAGTGGGGACCAGCTTTTGAACGAGTTTACGTGCTTGCGGAGGCCAAGAGGACACGTGCGTCTGTTCACGGCTCACGCTGGATTGAATGGGAGGGGGCGAGATTTCGAAATTGGGGTGATACCAGAGCGTGATGACCGTGCGGCGTTCTTCCGTCAGGTTGGGGAAGGAGCCGTGGAGGAGCCTGGCATCGCCGATGACAAGGTCGCCGGCGCGCACCGGAACCGCCTTGTCTTCGGGCATCGGCTGATAGGCGGGATGGGACGGGTCGGTTGCGCGGCCAAGCTTCTCGGAATGTGTGGTGTAGACGGCGTCGTGAATGGGATGGCGTTTGCGATGGGAGCCGGCGATGACGCGCAGGCAGCCGTTCTCGATGCTGGTGTCCACAAGATAGTACATGAGAAAGAGCTGGAGGGGGAGATCGGTGTAGCTGACCGGATCATTCCATGCCCACCAGTCCTGGTGCCAGAAGAGGGGCGGCGAGTGGCCCGGTTTGCTTATCACGAATCCGGACGTCCAGCGAGAATCGGGGAAGCCCAGAGAGTCCAGGGCGTCTAGAGCAGGTTGATAGGCGACCAGTTCGGCGAAAAAGGGGTCATCATAGACGCTTATCATGCTGCCGGTGGACTTGTATCTGTCGAAGTGTTGGGCGGGCTGGGCTGCGATGAGGTCGTCGCTGGCGACGCGTACGCGATCCAACATTTCCGGTGACAAGATCTGTTCCAAGACGCAGTAACCATCGCGTAAAATTTGCTCTCGCATATCGTGGAAGTTCGTTGATCTTGTCATTGACATGCCCCCTGCGAAGTGTAGCATGAATTACAAGAAAGGTTGGAAATGCGACTGTGAGTTCGTTTGCTGGCTGCCCAAGTTACAGTCACAGCACGGAACTGCGGCTCCTCGAAGAGTTACAGAATTGACCCTGCGAATCCTGGCCTCTCTTTTCTCTTTGCTCCGCACTGTTCCAGCTTCCTTTCAAAACACTGAGCCACTCGCCCCGTTAGTAAAGTCCACTTTCTCGACATTTCAGAATGGACAGGAGAAGAGGAGACAATCGCATCCCGTCAAGCACGCACGGTTTTCATTTCAGTTCAGGTCCCGGTACGCGGTTCCATTCCAGAGGCTCTTCGTCGCCCTCATAGGTGGGAACCAATCTCTGAACGAGTTTCTGCGCCTGCGGCGGCCAGTCGACTACGCGTGTCTGAGTCTTGCTCAGATTGGCCTGGATGCGGGGGGAGGAGATGTCGAAATTGGGATGGTACCAGATTGTAATGACTGTGCGCCGTTCATCAGTCTGGTTGGCGTAGGAGCCATGGAGAAGCCTGGAGTCACCGATCACCAAATCGCCGGCGCGCACGGGCACAGCCTGATCTTCCGGCAATGGTTGGTAGGCAGGATGGTTCGGGTCGGTGGCACGGCGCAGCTCATCCGTATGTGCAGTATGCACGACGTCGTGCATGCGGTGGCGCTTGCGGTGGGAACCGGAGATGACGCGCAGGCAGCCGTTCTCGATACGCGTGTCGACCAGATAGTACATGGCAAAGACCTGCAGGGGGAGGTCGGAATAGCTGAGCGGATCGTTCCATCCCCACCAGTCCTGATGCCAGAAGAGGGGCGGCGAGTGGCCGGGCTTGCTGATGACGAAGCCGGAGGACCAGCGCGGCTTTTGGTAGCCCATAGAGGCCAGTGCGTCGAGGGCGGGTTGATAGGCGACCAGTTCAGCGAAGAAGGGATCATCGTAGACGCTGATCATGCTGCCGGTGGATTTCTGTTCTTCGAAGTGCTCGGCGGACTGCGCGTCGATGAGGCCGTCGCTGGCGGCGCGTACGCGGGCCAGCATTTCGGGAGACAGTACCTGCTCGAAGACGCAGTAACCGTTTTCTATCAACTGAGTCCTTTTGTCTTGGGCGATGGTGGTTGTGGTCATGATGCATCTCCTGCGTAATGCGGTACGGAGTAAGCGCATGTATAGAGGTGCGAGGACGCGGATGGTTGTTTACTGCCATGTTTACGAGACGGGCAGTGAATCGCGACTTCCTCCTACGAAATTTCCCCTATTGTAACAGAGAGACAAGGGTCTATGCATACTGACGCTGCGATGTGAGAATGCTCTCATTCGGAGATCTGGGATACAATCGCGGTGTGTCCCCGGGGAGCATCTGAAGGGAATCAGTTATGATCATCGGACTCGACATTGGCACCACTTCATTGAGCGCGGTTGTGCTGGATCCGAAGAGCGGCAGGCAGGCGGCCCACCGGACCGTTGCCAACCGCGCAGGTTCGTCTCCGGGACCTGGCCGGGCCGAACTGGATTTGTCACGACTGTACGAGTTGTCGGTGCAGTGCCTTGCCGAATTGGTGGCACAGGCGGGCCTGGCTCCGACTGACATCCAGGGCATCGGCGTTACCGGCCAGCAGCACGGCGTAGCTCTGATTGGGCCGGACGCTTCGCCGGCCGGGCCCGCGATTACGTGGCAGGACTTGCGGGTGCAGGAGCCGCTGCCCGGTTCTGACAGGCCGGTGCTGGAGCGGTTTATCGCGGTTGCGGGAGGGCGTGAGGCCTTTCGCAATACCGGCTGTCTGCCGGCGGCGGGGTTTCTGGGGCCCAGCTTGTACTGGCTCAGGTTGCAAGATGCGTTGCCCGATCCACCGGTGGTCGCCTGCTTTGTCCCGGATGCGGTGGTCTCTTTTCTGACGGGCGCGACGGTGGTGTGTGAGCCGACGCTGGCGGGGAGCTCCGGGATCTTCGACATCCTGGCGAACTGTTGGGATTCGACGCTGTTGGAGCGGTTGGAGCTGCCGGTAGGTCTCTTCCCGCCGACCGGCGGCGCCGGGGAAATCGTGGGGGGTTTGCGGCGCGAACTGGCTGAAGCTGTCGGCCTGGATCCGGGGACGCCGGTGACGGTTGCGCTGGGGGACAACCAGGCCAGTTTTGTCGGCAGCGCGCCGGAGCCGGGCCGGAGTCTGCTTCTGAATGTGGGAACCGGGGGCCAGATTTCGGCCCGCACGGACGGTTTTCATTTCATTCCCGGGTTGGAGAACCGCCCTTTCCCCGGTGGGCAGTATTTGCTGATAGGGGGAGGGTTGTTCGGGGGTCGTTCCTATTCCTACTTGCAGCGCTTTTTTCAGCAGGTAGGAGCGGGGCTTCTAGACACTGAAGTGCCGGGCGACCTCTACGAGCGAATGACGGAACTGGCGGCGTCGGTCCCGGCGGGGAGCGATGGGCTGCGCTGTGAACCGTTTTTCAGCGGCAGCCGCACGGATCCGGGCCTGCGTGCCTCTTTCAACGGGCTGTCACCAGACAACTTCACACCTGCTCACTTCGCGCGCTCTCTGCTTGAGGGAATGGCAGACGGCTTTTTCGCCTTTTTCGAACAGATGGAGCCGGTTGTGGGAACGCCGCCGCTCCTGGTGGGTTCGGGAAACGGGATCCGGCAGAACCGGCTGCTGGCCCAGATCCTGGCGCGCCGTTTCGAGAAGACGTTGCTGATTCCGAGCCATGCGGAAGAGGCGGCGGTGGGTGCGGCGGTGGCGGCGTCGGTTGGATTGGGTATTTTCGAGGCTCTGGAGACGGCGGCGACTGCGCTGTTGGACTATTCGGACGCTGTAGAACCGTAGCAGGGAAACCGGGGCCGCGCGGCCCCGGTCGAAAGGACGGTCGGCTAAGAGCTACTCCCGCACGTGCATATCGCCCAGCACTATCCACTTGTAGGTGGTCAACTCTTCGAGTCCCATTGGGCCGCGGGCGTGGAGCTTCTGCGTGCTGATGGCGACCTCGGCGCCGAGGCCGAACTGGCCGCCGTCGTTAAAGCGGGTGCTGGCGTTGACGAAGACGGCTGAGGAGTTGACGGCATCGACGAAGCGCTGGGCGTTGTTCCAGTTCTGGGTGAGGATGCCGTCTGAGTGGTCCTGGCTGTGCTCCTGGATGTGCTCAATGGCCTCGTCGAGAGAGTCCACCAGTTTGACGCCGAGGATCAGCGTCATCCATTCGGTGTCCCAGTCGTCGGGTCCGGCGGGGATGACTGTTGCGCCGTTGTCTGTGAGATGGGGCATGGCGTCGGGTGTCGCGCGTATCTCGACACCGCACTCGGCCATGCGCCGCGCCAGTTTGGGCAGGAACTCGGGCGCGATCCGGCGGTTGACGAGGAGCGTATCGAGGGCGTTGCATACGGAGGGGCGTTGCGTGCGGGCGTTGACGATGACGTCCATGCCGCGCTCCTGATCGGCGGTGATATCGACGTAGTAGTGGCAGATACCGATGCCGCCGGTGATGACGGGGATGGTGCTCTGGTCGCGGCAGAGGCGGTGGAGGCTGTTGCCGCCGCGGGGGATGAGCATATCTACGTATTGATCCATGCGCAGGAACTGGGAGACCAGGGCTCTGTCGGGGTTGCCGATGTATTGGATGGCCTCGCGGGGCAGGCCCTGGGCTTGCAGCGCGTCGCAGATGACGGAGACGAGGGCCAGGTTGCTGCGCAGGGTCTCTTTGCCGCCGCGCAGGATGACGGCGTTGCCGGTCTTGAGGCTGAGGACGGCGATATCGATAGTGGTGTTGGGTCGGGCCTCGTAGATGACGCCGAGGACGCCGATGGGGATGCGGCGGCGGCTGAGGCGTATTCCGTTGGGTAGCAGGCGGCTTTCGAGCTCGGCGCCAACAGGGTCGGGGAGGGTGGCCACTTTGCGCGTGTCGTCGGCCAGTCCGCGTATGCGGTCGGGTGTCAGGAGCAGGCGGTCGAGCAGGGCGTCGCTGAGACCGTGGGCGCGGCCGTCGGCGATGTCCAGTTCGTTTTGGGCCAGGACCTCTGCGCTGCGTTCTTCCAAGGCGTCGGCGATGGCGTTGAGCGCTTCATTTTTGCGGGTTGAGGACAGCCCGGCCAGTTTGCGGCTTGCCTGTCGTGCGGCCTTTCCCATCGCTTCCAGGTCTATCTGCTGCGGTGCGGGCTGAGAAGGTTCGCTTTGGGGAAGCTGAACTGTACTTTGGTCGTTCGTGCCTGGCTTTTTGACAGCTATAGTCATAAATCTCCTCCCAGCCTTATTCCAATAGGATCATGTCATTGCGGTGGAGCGCCACCTGCCCGTAGTCATAACCGAGCCGTTCGCTAATCTCGTGGGACTGGCAGCCGCGTATGAGATTCAGGTCAGCGCTACTATAGCGGGTGATGCCGCGCGCCAGATTTGGCCCGTTTTTCTCCTTGACATAGACGGCATCGCCGCGCTCGAACTCGCCCTGGACGGTTGTGATACCAACCGGAAGAAGGCTGTTACCGTGGTGGCGCAAGGCTTTGGCGGCGCCGGCATCAACAAGGAGTTGGCCCGATGGAGCGGGACCGGCCAGAATCCAGCGTTTGCGGTTTTCCAGGGGCGCTTCCTGTGCGGGGAAGCGGGTCCCCACTTGCTGACGGGAGACCGCGCGCAGTATCACGTCTGGCGCGCTGCCGTTGGCGATGACGACGTCGGTGCCGGCGCGGCAGGCGATATCGGCGGCCTGCAGTTTGGTGCTCATGCCGCCAATCCCCAGGTTGGACGGCGTGTTGCCGGCGAGGGCGCGCAGGGAATCGTCAATCGTCTGGACTTCAGGAATCAACTGCGCGTTAGGATCGGTGCGCGGGTCGGCGGTGAAGAGGCCCTCCTGGTCGGTCAACATGAGCAGCAGGTCGGCGCTGGTCAAGACTGCGACGAGCGCCGAGAGATTGTCATTGTCGCCAACCTTGATTTCGTCGACGACAACGGCGTCGTTTTCGTTGACGATTGGAACTATTTTGTGCTCCAGGAGGGCATTGAATGTGTCGCGGACGTTGAGAAAACGCTGACGATTTTCGGTGTCCGCCCTGGTCAGCAAGATCTGGCCGACGTGAATGCTATAGATTTCGAAGAAGCGTTCCCACAGGAGCATCAGGCGACTCTGGCCGACGGCGGCCAGCATCTGCCGGCTGGAAAGGGTGGTGGGCAGTTCGGGGAATCGAAGGCGCGCGCGTCCGGCGGCCTGCGCCCCGGAGGAGCAGACGATCAGCTCTTTATTCTGGAGGTGGAGCGACGCGATTTGCCGGGTTAGCTCCACCATTTGGGGCTGGTTGAGGAAACGGGTGCCCTTGGTGAGTACGCCCGTACCCAACTTAACGACGATTTTGCGATACATTTCTGGTGCCCTGCCGGAAAAACCAAGACCTGTTCAGGAGGTGCCACTTCCCTATTTGGCGGCTTTGATTCGCCGGAATTGGTCTAACAGTATAATGCAGTGAAGGAGGATCCGGCAATCGGAACGCTGCAGTGGATGCAGTTCAGTTTTGGGTCGAGAGAGGTCAGGTGAGGGCATCGTGCCAGTGGTGGCTGAAATTGCTTGCCGACCATGGACCGGGTGGCAGATGGGCAGGCACAAGGCCGGCACCTACGGGAGCGGGACGGGGGATGGGGCGAAGCACGGTCGCCGCGGGCGGACACCGTCATATTGCCCTCAATCTCACTGCGGCGCGAGCAGGGCCGGGGGCGTTGCGGGGGCGGAGCCCCCGCACAAGGGAGGGCCGAAGGCCCGACCGCCCAAATGCGAGGAGAGAGTGGAGAGGAGTGAGGAGAGAGAAACACTTTGGTTCGCACCGCGCAGGGCTTGGATTGAGTGTGGCTGTGACGGATGGTGCGCCTGAAGGAACGAGGGACCTACGGGCGGTGTGCAGTGAGTATGAGGGCACAGGAGTCCGGCGTCTTGTGAATTGTAGCTGTTTTTGTTGAGTTTTTTGCCTGTGCTAAGATAGATATTGGACTGCGTGCGCCAAGCAGGAGGGCGCACCCCTTGCCCGGTTGCGGAGCTAATGCATCAGGCGCGACAGCGCAATGGCCGGGTTCGCCTGCTGCCGGTTCCGGCAATACTGACGGTTCGCGGCAGCCCGGCGAGGCGGCAACGGGCGATAGAGACAGTTTCCCCGAATTCAACAGTGTGCCGCAGAGAGAAGTAACTTGACAGATGCCCGGTCGCCTGGGCATGTGGTGGCGAAGCGACCTCTGCAACAGGGCACAAGCCAGTAGACAGGATTCATGTTCAATGCGCCCTTGCCCGAAGGCAGCGCAGAATGGAGGAAAAGATAAATGGGAAGGTCATCTTTCGATTATGATGAGCCGCTCCGACCTGAAACGAGACCGGCCTCCGGGCTGAAAAGGTTGGCGACGGCGATTCTTTCGCTCGTCCTGATTCCCGCTCTGATCATCGCGGCGTTGCTTCTGCCGCCGATCAGTTTGCTCGAGCGCATCCAAGGCCTGTCCTCTACGGCGATTGACAGGAACGGCGGCTCGCTTATGGATCCAGACGGGACGACGATTGTTTTTCCTCCGGAAGGTGTAATTGAGTCCTTTCGCGTCAGCCTCGAAAGCATTCCACGTGCGGAGTTTCTGAACGGGAGTGCGGGAGAGGCGTGGTTGACTGCGCTGAGTGCGCTGGCGCCCTCGGGCCTGGAAGCCAAGAGCCCGATCTACCAGGTGGCCGTGCAGGGCGGGCGCCTGGAGCAGAGTATTGTGCGGATCCCGATTCCCAACGACAGCCAGCCGTATGAAACGCTGGAACTATACACCTGGGATGGAGACAGTTGGGAATTCGTGCCCAGTGCGGTTCTGGCGGTTGAAGACAAGATAGAAGCCCGCGTAGGCGGTCCACCGCCCTCCAATTTCGTCGTGATGCAGACCAGTGCGCCGCCGGCGCGAGTGGGGACCAACATTGGGGTGGGCGAGCAGGCTCCAGCGGGCTTGGCGAACGCTGCCATTACAACTCTTGCCGTCGGGGGATTTTATCTGCGTGGGGATGGCGCCTTGGATGTTACGCGCACGAATGTACCGGCCGGAAACTATGCGATCGTGCCGGTCCTGCGCAACTGGCAGGGCGGCGCGACGCCGCGCAGCGACCTGCTCCACAATATGCTGGTGGAGCAGGGTCAGCTGGAGAACCAACTTACTGCCATCTCGAATCTTCTGACGCAGTACAGTTACCCGGGCGTCATCATCGACTATCGCGGACTGGAGGCGATACCAGCAGGCGAGGCCGAGTTTACGTACTTCATCGAACGCCTGGCTGAACGGCTGCATGCGCCCGACATGAATCGCTGGCTGGCTGTGCGGGTGGAGTGGCCGCAGCAGATCTCCGCGGTTGAGTGGAACACTCGCGGCTACGATTGGAAGGCGCTGGGCAGCGTAGCCGATCGCATTTTAATTCCGGGACCGGCTGATCCTGCGGCGTACCAGTTGGGAGGTCAGATGAGCGCCCTGTTGGCCTACGCCACAGACCAGATCGACCGGCGCAAGGTGCAGGTGGAACTGCCGGGCATGTCAGTGGAACGGAGCGGGAACCAGCAGTGGTTCAAGGGATTTAAACAGTCTCTGCAGCCGCTGGTGGCCCAGGTCCGGTTGGGGGGAGAGGATGGGGTGATCCTTCCCGGAGGCGAGGTTGAGGTTGCGGCGATCAACCCACGAATCACTCGCCCCTTGGCGTGGGATGATGCGATTGGGGCCTATGTGTACGCGTACACGGACGACCAGCAGATGGAGCGGACAGTAACGATTGAAAACAGCAGCAGCTTTGCCCGCAAGCTCAATTTGCTGGAGCGGTTTGATGTGACCCAGGTGATGGTGCGTGATGTGGATTCCGGGGATGTGGACCCGGACTTGTGGGAGGTGGCGCGCCAGTTCCAGACGGGAGGGGGCGTGAATACGTCGCCGGCGATGCTGAAGGTAGCCTTTCGGATTTTCCATCCTGACGGCGGGCTGTTGGAGGAGGTTTCTGTCGCGATCGAGAACCCTGTCTACAGGTTTATGGCGCCGGCGGGCGCGGGGGACATACAGGTCGAGGCGCAAGTTGTGCAGATATCGAATCTGGGCAGCATGCAGGCGGCCAGCCCGCAGAACACGGTGGCGATGAGCCTGGCGACACCGACGCCGGTTGCGACTGCAACGCCGGTGCCGACGCCGACACCTGAAGTTTCGAGGCTGGTCAGCACCCAAAATACAAACGTCCGGGAAGGGCCGAGCACGAACTATACCATCTTAAGCCAGCTCAAAGCGGGTCAACCCTACCTCATCTTTGGGAAGAACGAGGCAGGGGATTGGTGGCAGATTGATATTGGAAACGGTAAGAAGGGTTGGGTGTATGCTGAATTGACGACCGCCAGCGGTCCTCTAAATACAGTTGAGGTGATTACGGATATCCCTGACCCGCCTGCAGCCGCGCCGGCAGCGGCAGCGCCGCCTGTTGGGGGCGGCGGCTTCGGATATGGTGTGCAGGCGCATATGGTGCACAACAACCAGGCCGGCCAGGTCATGCAGAAGACGCGTGAGATGGGTTTCGGCTGGGTGAAGCAGCAGATTGAATGGAAGGTCTTCGAGCATAACCAGGGGAATTACGATTGGGGCTCGATGCAGGGGATCATCGATGCGGCGAACAACGCGGGCATCAGCCTGCTGTTCAGTGTTGTGAATGCGCCGCCATGGGCGCGCGAAGGAGGATTTGAGCCGAATGTCGGCGGTCCTCCGGCGGACCCGAATACGTTTGCCAGGTTCCTGGGGGCGATGGCCGGGAAGTACTGCGGCACTTCCCTGAAGGCGATTGAGGTCTGGAACGAGCAGAACCTGCATTACGAATGGGGCAACCTGCCACTGGATCCTGCAAAGTATGTGGCACTTCTGAGACCGGCCTACGCGGAGATCAAGAGGGCGTGCCCACAGATGTTCGTGATCAGCGGGGCGCTGACGCCGGCTGCCAGTAACGGCGCGCCGCAGAGCAGAGGCGGCATCGCGGCGATGGATGATTTCGAGTACCTTGAGAAGATGTTCCAGGCCGGGCTGAACAGCTACATGGACGGCATCGGCGCGCATCCGAGTGGGTATAACGTGCCGCCCCAATATACGTGGCAGCAGGGCTGTGAGGCGATTCAGATTCACGGCAACAGCGGCTTCAACGGCGCGTGCGACAGCCCGCACCACTCGTGGAGCTTCCGGAGTACGATGGAGGGTTATCGGAACATCGCGGTCAAGTACGGTGCGGGCAATAAGCGGATCTGGCCGACGGAATTTGGGTGGGCGGCCGGGGGAGCCTTTGATCCGCGCTATGGGTATGCGAACGATAATGACTTTAACGAGCAGGCGGCGTGGACGGTCGAGGCCTTCCAGATGATGAAGAGATGGGGCTGGGTGGGTCCGGCGATCCTGTGGAATCTGAATTTCCGGGTGGTGGCGAATCATACGGAGAAGGCGCAGTGGGGGATTGTGGACCACAATTGGGGCAATCTGCCGGTGTTCAATGCGCTGCGGGATATGCCGAAGTAGACGCCGCCGAGTGCAATATTATAGCAAGAAATAGGGTGCAGATTGCCGCCAAGTCAGTTGGCGGCAATTTTTTTGTGCATTGGGCAGACAGAGATCGGATTATCCGCTAACCGCCGGCACAACCTCACATCTCTTGTCTCCAGAGCAGACCGGAGTTGGAATTCTGCAGTCCTACAAATGGTTTTCCGGTAACTGAGCGATCCTGCTTGGCCATCGTTCGCAGTCGCAAAAGCAAGAGAGGGCGAAGAAATCAGGCTGAGCCAGGCCTCTTGCAGCGATCCCTGCATTATCCAGCTTTGGTCTGTCGGCTCCCGCTTCGCTAAACTGCCGTTGACAGCGTTAATACTATTTCTTATACTACGCCCCAAAGTTGACGCGTAGCCGTCTCGTATTGCCGATAGTTCGGTCTGCCGGGTCCATCCGACCATAGGGCGGCACTCGGTATGGGCATGCGGGTCAGCCGGTTGCCAGATCCCACGCAGCAGAATCTTCATTTTCGGACCAAAGGTTTTTGTGAAACGCGCCCTCTATGAACAGATGCTGGCCCTGCCAGCGTACCCGGGGAGAGAAACATGACTAGGGATGATATTCGGTCTCGATTGGCAGAGGGAGAGCGGTTGTTGCTGGACGGCGCTACCGGATCGGAGCTACAGCGCCGCGGCGTCAATGTCTCTAAAGGCGTGACCGCTGAGGGCGGGCTCGGTCCATGGTCGGCGACGGCTATGGGAGATGCGCCGGAGCTGGTACGCGAGGTCCATGAAGATTACCTGCGCGAAGGTGCGGATATCATCACGACCAACAGCTTCTGGACCAATCGCGAGCGGCTGGACATGGTGGGGCTGGCCGACAAGATGGAGGAGTACACGCACCTGGCTGCGGAGATCGCCTGCGAGGCACGGGACGGGCTCAATCCGCAGGCGTATGTGGCCGGCAGCATGGCTCCTCCGGGCTGGGGGGACCTGGCGAAGGAGTTCAGCGACCAGTCGGCGGTGCTGGCGGCAGGGGGGGTGGACGTCATACTGCTTGAATATGTAGGATCAGTAGCCGACTGTGTTGAGGCGGTCCGGGCGGTCTCGGAGACCGGCCTGCCCATTTTTGTGGGCCTCAAGCATGTCACGCTGGAAGGGACCAATTCTGACGATGAATCTTTTGCGCAGCTGGCGGACGGCTTGGAAGGATATAGCGTCGATGCGATCCTGCCGATGTGCAGCCGGCCTGAGGCGATTTCGGCCTCGTTGCCCAAGCTGCGCGCGGCTTTTGACGGACCTGTCGGGGCCTATGCCAACATCGGCTACAATCAGGCGTCCGGGCGACCGGATTTCCCCAAGCGACAGTGGCACGTAATCGAAACCGACGACTATCCCCCTGAGCGATATGCCGAATTCGCGCGTGACTGGCTCGAGATGGGCGCCCAGATCATCGGCGGCTGTTGCGCAACGGGGCCGGAGCATATTGCGGCGATACGACCGGTCGTAAAGGGGGCTGAGGTGGTGGAGGTTTGAAAGACTCTCTCCCATGAATGCCAAGTCAAGGGAGTTTGACGCTGAAAGATTCGCGCTCAGGCTTCGTCGTCTGTGGATAGGAACTCTATATATAGGCATATTTGCCATTTACCTGCTCTTTCTTGGACTTCTGGTGGTCTATTATGGCTGGCGACCTGCCTTACTTTCCTTGTTCCTGGTTGGGCTGATCCAGTTATTTCGATATGTAGCATTCGACGTGGACCGGATAGGCTGGCAGTTGAGCCAGCAAGACGTTGAGGGAGAGACAGAAGAGATTGTCCAACGTCGAAAAAATCTACAGTTCTTGTTACAGACTCTGATCTTGCTGCTCAACCTGGCAGTTGTGTTGCAAGTGTATTTCGTCGCGAGCTGGCAGCAGGTCATTGCGCTCCTGATTGGACTGATTGTGGTGGAGATGATGTTCAGGCAGATTCGAAATACGAGTCGTCAGATCAGTTATGGAAGCCCGCTTTATGGAATCAAACATTCCGGTTCCATGACTGCAGCCTCGGAAACTTCAAGGTTGGAAGAGAAGCTGGCGGAGCTCAAGCAGATGGTTGAAAGAGAAGAGATATCGCAGAAGGCGTATGAGAAGATAAGGGATCGGGAGTTGATAAGGCGGGTAATGGATGAGTAGGGAGATCCTTTCCTCCTTCCCGTCCTTTCGTATGCTGCTCTCCTCCCTTATATCTGGGATGCGGCCCTCTCACTTGGGGGTGCAGTCCGACAGGCGGTGAGTTCTCGCAAACCTCCGGGGAGTCAGAGCGGGCTGAGCAATCTATCGGTCCGGGTTCCCCCAAAGGTTGTCTTCACCCGTCGTTTGGTATCTACATTAAATATCTAGGTCTTTATTAGAAATCTTGTAACTACTAAGCCTATGTAACGAGAAAGAGCTAATGTGTGATTGCTCTTGGATGATGTAGAGTAAGAAACATGAGTAAACTGGAACAGTTGGACCGAGAGCAATTGAAGACATTAGACCAGGAGAGCCTGATCGGTGTAATCCTGATCCTGCAGCAGCAGTTGACTGCGCAACAGGAATTGATTCGGCAGTTGCAGGATCAACTGGCGAAAGACAGTCACAACAGTGGCAAGCCGCCGAGCAGCGATGGTCCGAAGAAAGGCAAGCGCAAGAGTTTGCGTCGCGCTGGGCAACGGCCGCGCGGTGGACAGCGAGGGCACAAAGGACGCAC
>JAJEDI010000102.1 GCA_022821585.1 Caldilineaceae bacterium | reverse complement strand
CCCTCGGCTATCGCCACCTCAGCTTCTCTCAGCTTGTTGATCACCTGCTCCGGCGTATGTCTCTTCTTCGCCATCTTTCCCCCTTTCTACGGCCCATTACTAACATTATACCTGGACCAGTTCTTGGGGGGCAGGTCAGTGTATATCAACGAATTAGATGTTTCCATAGGGGCTCGAACAAAAGGAGCTATGTCTGCGGGCTCCCCACTTACCAAGAACGACATTGTTGATATTGAAAGCCTCAATCTTGGAATCCATGTGCCTGATGATGCAGGATTCATGTGTGTCTTTTCTGTCCGATGGCGAAAAGGGCTTCTGTTTGACTTTTGCCCCGTCGGTGTCCCTAATTCTCCACCGCGCAAGTACAATGTCCCTGCGACACTCGGTCAGGCGTTCTCCCATGTCTTGTTTCAAGAGAGGTTCAGAATCTCAGAAGACGAGTGGAAAGTTATCTTAGCACAAAAATGGTTTCCATTCATCGGTTTGCGTGACGAAACAATTGACTCCATGATAAGCAACATAAGAGCAGGATGGGATATAGACGATCTTCTGAATGACATCGTTCAGGAAATTAGAGATGAATCCCCCCGGCTTATAGAGTCCTGGCAAACGCACACTTCCTTTTTGCCCCACTCTGAAATTCTTGAACGAGCAATTGAACGTTTTCAAGAAGACGACTCTATTAGTTGCACTGGCTTATTGTATCCTCGCATCGAAGGTATTTTACGTACACATCACAGTAATGTCGGCGCACCAACTAAACCATCCCCTCCAAACCTAGCAAAATCAGCTGTATCTGCCTTAGGCAACAGAGATAAGTCTTTGCTGCTGCCCAATCGATTCGAAAAATACATAAAGGAAGTATATTTTCAAAGTTTTGACCCGGCGATGCCAAGTATTGAAGTCTCTCGGCATAGTGTCGGGCATGGCGTGGCAAGTGCATCAAAGTTTGACCAGAAAGCTGCCGCTATCAGTATTCTTATCGTTCACCAACTGTTCTACCTCATGAAATGACTTCCTTTGAGCGAGGAGCAGCAACCATGACTGCCGTACTCAAAGACCAAGCAACTTAGTGTTGCAAACAAGAGTTCTATGTGTAACATTTCTTCGCGACAAATCAGATCAAAGCACACCTCAGTTCATCCATTCTGGCCAACCCCCTTCCCGATTTTGACCCCCTCCGGCGCAGCGGTATGATCTTGGCAGACTCAACATCCAACCACTGTCGATGCCATACCAAGCCATCAGAATCAACCCCAATCTACATCAACTAATGACTGCACGCGTTTTTCTGTGTAAGGCGTATCATTCCTCAAGTCAAGCCTGTTGGCTAACATTGGATATAAATTCAAAGAAAACTGCCACGTTCCGTAACGGTTCAATCCATTCAAAGACCGTGGTACCCAAACCCAAGATGAGGATGTGGGATTGCTAGCGTGTCGAAGCTCTGAGGTAGGGACTTAAGGCGTTTGGCCGCGGAGGGAAAGTGCCGCGAAAGAGCCACCGTCGCGTGACGGCGGTATTGTACTTCGTGCTGTCTTCATGGTTGGTCTGACCGTTTCTAGGTGCAGAAACCCTCTGGTGGCTAATCCAGGCCCCGCTCCTTCGACGCTGTCTCGCTTTGCCTCACCTCTTGACAAGCCAGTTAGAATGATGTCCAGAGTTACCTAGCGGCAACTTTTTGCGAAGTTAAAGTTATAAGTCCCGAAAGAAATGGGTTGTAGCTATGAAAGAGTGGATTGTTCTTAGTGGAATCATTGCGGTCTTTGCGGGCTTCTACGTAGGTGTTGCGAGTTATGGGTATAACTCAATTCTTGCTCTTCAACGCACCATTGTTGCGGTGATCATTCCACTATGCGCCCCTCTAAGCCTGTATCTCGGAATAGAAACATGGAAACGGAAGAGAGGAATTTTTGGTTACGTCACCTTGGTAGCAACAACTGGAATGGCTGGAGCCGCCTTGGGGCTGTCGTTGATGTTCTGGGTTCTGGATTGACATTCTCTGTCGTGTTTTCGCGGACGGCCTGAAAAGCTCCTCAAAATAGACGACACGGCAGAAAAGGATGGAAAACAAATAAGCCTAATTGGGAAAATCGAACCCTGTTTCATGGTGACAGTCTAGACTTTTTGCGCGCCATGAACAGCGAATCCGTCCACCTCATAGCGACTGATCCACCAATTCAAAAGGGAATGTAACTACTAATGACCTGCCCCCGACGTTTGTACCACCGGTTATGCTAGTCCGACAAGCACGGGGAAGGGTTCGGCAGGCAAGAGGGCCTCAGTCGCCGGCGGCCGGTAGCCCAGAGAGCTGTGCGGTCTGATCCGGTTGTAAGTCCGCCTGTAGCGCTCTGTCAGCACACGCACCTCCAGCAAGGTACAGGAGACCTCTCTGGCCAGCGGTTCGTCCCTCAACTTCGCGTTGAAACTCTCGATGTAGCCGTTCTCCCGCGGCGCGGCTCCAATTTGGACACTCCCGGCTAATGGAAACGAAATGATCCTCTTGAGACAGCCGACCGCTTGTGTTTAACTCCCCAAAAGCTGCTGCTGGTCTTTCGTCTTTGGTTTCCCTCTTCTTCGTCAAGATTTCCGCGACAGACTCTCTCCCAATGTGATACGCAACCTCCGTTGGTCGGGCCGGGGTAGAGAACATGACAACAGCCGGGACTGACGTACAAGCGGGCGTAAGTGAAAGTTCCGCTGCGAGCCATCGGGGGCGTGACGGCCGTCGCAGCCACTTTCGCCGCGAGCTGGGACGGGCCTGGAAATACCGTGAGCTCTACCTCCTCCTGCTCCCCGCCTTCCTCTTCTTTGTGATATTTCTTTGTGATATTGCGCTATATCCCCATGGGGGGACTGGCGATGGGTTTCCAGAACTATTCACCGGTCCGCGGTTTTCTGGGCAGCTCCTGGGTGGGCTTCCAGCACTTCGAGACCCTGTTCGCCCTGCCCAAATTCCTCGAAGTCTTTCGCAACACAGTAATCATCAGCCCTGACCCTAAGCGCTGACGCGGCCTATGCCGCCGTAAATGTCGACGATATCTGCGAACAATTCGGGATCCCTGCCTTTGAGGAGAAAGCGATCAGCGTGTGGGGTATTCGGAATTGACGCAGCCGGGTCAACCTACGCCGGCGCGATAGTCGTCAGTAAAGCTGCACCCGGCAAAACCGGGCGCATCCGCAGCAAGCTCATCAATGCGAACGGGCGTGAGCCGCCCGCGGCGCATACTCTCCCGACCCGCCAGCAGCACCATCACCGCCTCGCACAGCATATCAATGTCGGCGGGGAATGGCCTCTCGCCGCGGAAGTGAGCGACGATGTCCTGCAGCAGCGCGCGGTAGAAATCGCTCTCGACGGTCGCCGACCAGCGACCGTTGCCGCCGCTGACGGAAAGAAAGAAACTGCCCGCGGCTTGTAGCTCAAGCACCACCTGCAGTCCATTCGCGTAGTCGACCAGAAGCCGCTCCGATCCATGGCTGCCGAGATGCGTCACCGCGACCGCCGGGCTGCTGCGTTCCATCCCGATAACGCCCTGCACCATCTCGATGACGTGGATGCCGTAGTTGAAAATGTCGTTCGGCCCGCTGGCAAAGATGGTGTGGAGGTCGCTCCCCTGGCTCTGCGCATGGATCCGCTTGACCTCCTCACAGCAGCGCAGCGAGGAGCCGCCGATAATGTCCGCGCCCTGCCCCGCCCACGCCTTCAGTTGCAACAGATCGGCGACGTTTCCGGCCAGCGGTTTGTCGACATAGACGCCCTTGCCGGCCTCGACGAACGGCCTGACGCGCTCCGCGTGCAGGTCCCAGTTACAGCCCTGGACAAAGACCACATCGACCAGCGCGATCATGTCCGTCAGCGCAGGCACGACTTCTGGAATGTTGTGCGCGGTGGCGAACTGCTGGGCATAGCCCGGCGAGCGCACGCTGCCGCCGTCCCAGCAGGCCGCCACCGCGACACTGTCCCACTCCTGCAGAATCGGCACCCAGCGGCCCGGGTGCGAGGTATCGAGATCGGCGATTCCGATTCTTAGCATGGGTCAGTTTCCAGTTTGTAGTGGCGGCCCGGTTTCGGAAGGGAATGGAATGGAGTGACTTGAGGCTGAGCGTTGGCGCGGTCAGCGCAGCCATTCATCGAGGTGTTCGGCCACGAAGTCGTCGTCGGTCAGATGAGGATAGGCACGGCAGACGCGGTCCAGCTCCTCACACTGGCCGGGGGAGAGGCTCTCCACCGGGTTGAAGCACCAGATCCCCTGCATCAGCCCCTGCCGGCGCAGCACCTCATGAACGCCGGAGATACAGCCGTGAAAGTCGTGGGCGCTGTCGAAAACCGCCGCGTTTGCGTCCGTCATCTGCGCGTTGTAGGTGAGCCAGTGCCGGTAGTCGAGCGTGCCGGCCGCGGCCTGGTCGTGGATGGCGCGCAGCATGGCGACCGCTTCCTTCGTCCACACAGCCCACTGTCCGAGAAGCCCGCCGACGATGCGCAGCCGCGGCGCATCCGTCTCTTGCCCGCCAAAACTGAACTCGGTGATCAGGTCCCCGACGATGTTGTCGTCGTTGCCCGTGTAAAGCGCGATCTCTCCGCTCCGGCATGACTCGGCCACCGCGCGCACCACGTCCAGCGTCTTGTAGCGGTCGAACGGCGCGACCTTGATCGCGACGACGTTCTCAATCTCCACGAATTCGCGCCAGAAGCGGTAGGGCAGCACCTGTCCGCCCACCGCAGTCTGCAAATAGAAGCCGATTACCGGGATCACCTCCGCTACCCGACGGCAGTGTTCGACTAGCTCCGCTGGCGATGCCTCTGCCAGCGCGCGCAGGCTCAGCAGCCCCGCATCGTAGCCGTGCCCCAGGGCGGTCTCGGCTTCGCGCACCGCCTGCCGCGTGTCGCCCAGGATGCCCGCTACCTTGACGAAGGGGCGGGGGTTCTGCCGCATAAACTCGTCCACCGTCTCCGACGCCAGCGCCAGCACCGGCTCCAGCAGACCGTATGCCGGCTGATGCAGCTCGAACTGGGTCGTATGCACGCCCACGGCCACACCGCCGGCGCCGGCCGCGCAGTAGTAGCGGGTGAGGGCGCGCTGGCGCCGCTCATCCAGCTTGAGGTCGGCGGTCAGGGCGAGCGGGTGGGCCGGGATGACCTGCCCGTTGGCCAGATGTTGTCTCAGTTCAGGCAGAGTTTGGGCCATCAGAAGCTCCCGTCGCGCGTCTCAAAGTGGGTCGGTTTATCCAGCGAAGCGCCGTCGTTCTGCACCCAGTCGGCGATCCACTGCAGCATCTGGTGCAGCGAGACGCGCGGGTAGCCGAAAAGCTGCGCGGCCTTGGCCGCGTTGTTGAGCAGCGCGGTCGGCGCCTCCTCGCCGCTGAAACGGACCTCCTTGCCGAGCATGCCGCCCAGTGCTTGGGCCACGCGGCGCACCGAGACGGTCTCGGGCCCGGTGACGTTGAGCACGAAGGGCGGCGCGGCGCAGTGGTCGAGGAGAGCGATGGCCTGGGCGTTGGCGTCCCCCTGCCAGATCACGTTGGCCGCGCCCATGTCGAGCGTAACCGGCTCCTCCGCATGCACCTGGCGGGCGATATCCACCAGAACGCCGTAGCGCATCTCCACCGCATAGTTGAGGCGGACGATGGCGCAGCGCAGACCGTGCCGCCGCGAAAAATAGTCGAAGATGCGCTCGCGCCCCAGGCAGGACATCGCGTACTCGCCAACCGGGTCCAGGGCGTCGCTCTCAAGCGGGCCGCCGGCGACCACCGGCACCAGCGGATAGACGTTGCCGGTGGAGAAGGCCACGATGCGGGCGTTCAGATAGCGCTCGCAGATCAGCGCCGGTAGATAGGTGTTGATGCCCCAGGTCATGTGCTGATTGCCGGTCGTGCCGAACTTCTGACCGGCCATGTAGATCACGCTGTTGCTGTCGGGCAGCGAAGCCAGCTGCGACCGGTCCAGCAGGTCGCAGGTGATCGTCTGTACGCCCCAGTCCTCCAACTGCTCGCGCGTACCGGGCTGGCTGAAGCGGGCCACGCCGTAAACGCGGTGGGGCGAGTTCAGTTCATCCAGCGCGCGCACCGCCATCCGCGCCAGCGAGGGACCCATCTTGCCGCTGACGCCGAGGACGACCAGGTCCGAGTCCAGCCTATCAAGCGCGGCCAGAGCCGCAGGCGAGGGTTCTGAGAGCAGCAGGTCGAGCTCCTCTTCGTTGCTGGGTCCGGCGGCCGCGGCCTGCGCTTCAATACTGCCTGCCAATGTTGCTGCGCTCATCGTTCCTCTCTTTCGCTGACAAGCCGTCTGTACTGTGATTGCCTTGGTCGGTAACCGGCCAGTCCCTGCTGACAGGTATGTGTGAATGTAATATAGAACCTATTGGGTGTCAATGTTCTACGGGATCTTCCGGCGTCTCTGACCACTGACCACTGACCACTGACCACTGGTTTTTTGGGCGGTCGGGCCTATTCGGCCCTCCCTTGTGCGGGGGCTCCGCCCCCGCAACGCCCCCTCTCCTACAACATGCCTCGTCGACCTGGTGTCGATATTCCAACAGGTCCCCAATCGAAAGGGCTTCGCCAGACCACGCCCACCATTCCCATCAAATTTCTGTAGATGCCGGCCTTGTGCCTGCCCACGCCCACCCCAAATCTGGGACGCACCCCGGAATCTTTCAGCGGCAACAATGCATGCAAAACGAGAGAGGGCCGGTAGAGTTCACGCGCGTGATATGCAAAGGTCTCACAGGTTTCACAGGATATAGACAGGGAAATTGCATCCAAATTGGGTTGCGAAGCAGGGCAATTGCATCAAAAACAGTGATATAATATCCCAATGCCAAATTGTGAACAGGCATTACTGAGAGCGTACTGTCATCAAGTCATGCCTCTCTCCGGCAGGGAATCTGAAGGCGAGGGGGGACCCTTCCAGGGATGGTAACCACCCAGTACCCAACCAAGACAGCGAGGAAACGTGCGCGAAGCCAAGCGCAAAGGTCCGGAAAAGGAAAACTGCCCGCTCTGACCCGACTCCATCCGCCCCTAACCGTCCAGACACGACACAATTCCCCTCACCGCCAGCTAACCGGCATGTGTCTGTCGGCTGTTAGAATAGTGGAAGAGCATCGCAGAGAACTTGCCAGAATCGGGAACAGACTCCAGAGACGGAAAAACTGTTGCAAAAGCGTAACGACAACAAGAGCCAAATAAAATATCGACCGACTTAAACCGACTTAAACCGACTTATCACGCGTTTTTACGTTCAAACACGTCCCACCATGTCAGAATTCGTACAACTCTCGTACAACGCACGCAAACACTCGTCCGGCCTTGCCAGCACCGGCGAGGCCATCATCACAGCCCATCACACGAACTGCATGCCTTGCAGGTCAGACAGCATGGAAACGCTCATAAACGCTCGTAAACTCTCGTCCAACGCTCATACGAGACAACCAGCGCCAGCCAGCCCATAATCACAGTTAATCCCTTTAATCCCATAAGATCACAGTTCAGACAACACGTAACCGGGCCGGTTGGAAAACCGACTATCTCCTGAATGTGCTCTCCCAATAAGATGCGGACGTCCTGAGATCATAGAGCCTTTTTTCGTTGACAGAGTAAAGAAACTCTGATAAAGTGCGCCCAACTTCACTACAGATGCCTCCGAAGCAGCAAACTGTTTCACCCAAACGACCGGGCCGGCCCGACGTTTCTACAAGTAGAAACTTTGTCAGTTTGATCTTTCCTTTCGCCCACAACGCAGCGAAATTCGGTATTTGTTCGCTCCCATCAGGAAATTCCTGGTTTTCCAATCCAAAGGAGGAAGGTATGAAAGTCTCGAAGGAAAGAGTAAGTCGTCGCGATTTTCTGCGGCTATCTGCAGTTACAGCCCTCTCCGGAATCGGCGCAACCGCGCTGGCGGCCTGTGGCCCAGCGCCTGGGCAAGGGGCATCCGGCGAAATGGCAGCGGATGAGCCCGCCATGGCCCAACAGACGATCACCTACTGGGACTGGTGGGGCCCCGCCGCCAATGAGACCAGCAAAGCGCTGTTCGACCGGTTGCCGGTTGCCCTGGGAGAGTCGAACCCTGAGCTGGAGTTGAACTATCAGAACGTTCCCTTCGGTGAATATTTCGTAAAATTCCTGGCGGCGCATGCGGCCGACGACACGCCTGATGTCATGCACAGCTCGGTATACTGGGCCCGTGACTTCTTCGACAGGGGTGCCCTCCTGGACCTGACACCCTCTATCGAAATAACGCCGGACCTGGCGCCGGAGAACTTCCTCGACGGCGCGTTGCTTCAGGCGACAAAGGGCCCTGCGCAGTACGGCGTACTGGGCGAGGGGCCGGACAGCAACCAGATCTTCTTCAACACCGATCTGTTCGATGAGGCGGGCGTCACGACCGACCCCGACGAGATCGCAACCTGGGGCTGGGCGGACTTCACCGACGCGGCCAAGGAACTGACCAAGCGTGACGGCGACGAGGTGGTTCAGTCGGGTTTCCTGATCGCCACACCGACCGCCCAAACACTGAGTGTGTGGGCCAGTTGCCACGATGTGGGCTTCTATTCGATGAACGATGCCGGCATTGAGAATGGTATCGGCTTCAACGAAAAGAACGCAGCCGTAAACGGACTGAACTGGTTCCTGGACATGTTGCATGTGCACCAGGTCTCCCAGCCCATAGCCCCTGAACGCCAGGACTGGGCGCAGTTCCAGCAGGGAAAAACTGCGATGGCGTCGTCCGGCCCTTGGAAATATGGGCCCCTGACGAATGACCTGCCGGATCTGAACTGGTTCACGATGTTGTGGCCCGCGGCGCCGGTGGACGGCGGGAAACAAGGCTCGGCCCACTGGAACAACATGCTGGTTGTGCCGACCAAGTCACCCAACAAAGATGCCGGCTGGGCCTTCCTCGAGTTCTGGTGCGGGCTGGGCTGGATGCTGGAGCGATTCGCGATCGGCAGCTGGTTGGCGCCGCGTAAGGACTTCTACGAGACACCGGAATACAAGGCCGCGCTGCAGGAACTTCCGGTCCTGAACATGGTCCCACTGGCGTCAGCGGCGGGCACGCCGTTGGTCTACATCCAGCAGAGCGCCTTGGATGCGGTAATCAAGCCGATCCTGGAAGCGGCAATTCTGCAGGAGTTGGAGCCGGAAGCAGCGATCGAGCAGTTGGTCGATGAGTGCACTGAGGTTATGGTAAACGCCGGTTACTCTTGATCCACATATGGCGCGCGGTCGGTGGCTGCTGACCGGCCGCGCGCCGGTGTACTTCAGAGCGCGGTGACAAATGACGACTCTGGCACAACCTTCCCAGCCGGTTCAGTCGCGTGCAAGCAGACAGAGAGAACTGTGGAGACGTTTCAGGAAAACCTGGCCGGGCTATCTGTTCATCAGCCCGGCGGGCCTGCTGATTACGGTCTTTTCCTACATCGCGATCATCTTCTCTCTCTACATCAGCTTTCACCAATATGACATCATCTCAGAGGCGCGGCCTTTCGAGGGGCTGGAGAACTATACGCGTGCGTTGAGCGATAAGCTGGTACGGATCAGTTTCCGCAACACGTTCATCTATGTCATTGTAATCGTTCCGTCGATAACGATTATCTCCTTGCTTCTGGCGGTTCTGGGCAACCAGGTCCGGCGGGGACGGGCGCTCTTCCGTACCGTCTTCTTCATCCCCACAATTACACCTATCGTGGTGACTTCGATGCTGTGGGTGTGGTTGTACGAACCCACCGGCGGGATCAACAGGCTGCTTGAGATGATAAACATTGAGGGCCCCAACTGGCTCTTCAATCCAGCCACCGCGCTGCCGGCTATCATGATCATGACGATTTGGGGCGCGGTCGGCTACTACATGATCATCTTCCTCGCCGGCCTGGCCGAGATCCCGGAGGTCTTCTACGAAGCGGCCAAGGTCGACGGCGCCGGCCGCTGGCACACCTTTTGGAACATCACCATTCCCCTGTTGCGCAATTCACTCATCTTCGCCTTCGTTACCTTGACGATCGCCGCCTTCCAGGTCTTCACCCAGGTCTTCATCATGACGCAGGGCGGCCCCATGAACTCGACACAGACGGTTCAGATGGTCGTCTACCACTACGCATTTCAACGATTTGAAATGGGCTATGCGTCGGCCATATCCTGGCTGCTGTTCGGCGTCATCTTCTTCTTCTCCGCGCTGCAGTTGAAGCTGTTCATCTCGCGGGAGCTGTACTGAGTCATGGCGCGCACACTGTCCGACCCCGGCGGCGGGGCGAGAGAACAGAACAGGCTGCTTCTGGTTGCAACCAGGCGCAGCTTTACCATCATCGTCTATGCGCTGCTGATTGCCCTAGCCTTCAGCATGATCTTCCCCTACCTGTGGATGCTGGCCAACTCCTTCAAAAGCCGGACCGACTTTTTCACCAATCCCTATTCGGTCATTCCGATGCCGCCAACGCTGAGCACATACTATGATGCTCTGACGATCGGGCGGATGGGAGTATACCTGGGTAACAGCATTCTGTATGCGGCCGCGGTTTTGATTGTCCAGCTACTCATCGACTCGCTGGCGGCCTATTCGTTCGCGCGCGTCGATTTCCCCGGCCGGGAGGCCCTCTTCCTGGCCGTGCTGGCGACGCTGATGCTCCCGGGTTCGGTTACGCTGATCCCGACCTTCCTCATCGCGCATGGGTTGGGTCTCACAAATACATTTACGGGGGTGGTGCTGCCGGGCTTTGCCGGCGCGTTCGGTATATTCCTCTTGCGCCAGTTTTTCCTCAATATCCCGCGCGAGCTGGAGGACGCCGCCCGCATTGACGGCTCCGGCTTTTTCGGCACCTATTGGCGCATCATGCTGCCCCTCGCCAAACCGGCCATGGTGACGCTGGGCGTCTTTATCTTCCTCAACGAGTGGAGCTCCTTCGTCTGGCCCCTCATCATCCTCTCCGACTGGAAAAAGTACCCGGTCACCGTCGGCATCGCTCTCTTCCGCGACGTCAACCAGATCAACTGGCCGGCCGTATTCGCCGGCTCCACCATCGTCTCCTTCCCCATCGTCATCCTCTTCGTCCTCGCCCAGGAGTACATCATCGGCGGCATCAGCCTCTCCGGCCTGAAGGGGTAAGGCGCGCTGTGTGGCTCCAGAAACAAAGATTGGGCCGGCTCTGATCCAGAGCACGAAGTGCTGACCTGCCCCCCCCCAAAAAAACTGGTCCAGGTAGTACGTTGGAATTGGGCCGTAGAAAGGGGGAAAGATGGCCAAGAGGAGACATACGCCGGAGCCAGTAATCAAAAAGCTCCGAGAGGCTGAGGTGGCGATAGCCGAGGGCGGCACAGAAGTGCGGTTGCTGACGGAAACGGATCAGTCCGTTTCCGAGTTCTGGCCTGTTGCAAAAGAGGCTATACCTGTAGGGAAACCCCCTATCAGTGCCCTTCGTGGACTGCTATCGAGGTGCTGATGGAAACGTGGTCGGGCATGGAAGGCGATGGGCATGGGCGCTGCGCGCCGGTGCCGTTCTGGTGCCCGCCAGGTCCTGGTCTCTCTATATCTACTTGGAAAGACGCACCAAATCCATAACAACGGTCACTACGACCGGCCGCGGCCACCCCCTCGGCCGAGCCTGTCATTTCGCCACCTCTCAAGACCGCACCATCACCACTGTCAGGACGGCATAGGCTCCTCGCGGCACAGAAGGACTCCCTCTCCGCATCCTCCAGCATCAGAAACGCTCTCCGCGACACCTGTCTCACCGCTAAAATAAGTAATTGACACGATATTGATACAGAAATTAATCGCATTAACACACCAGTAACATACGACAGGTATATAATAGAAGATCACTTACTCGATCCCGTCGTTGGCTACACCACCTTCTTACTCGCATTCCGCAACATCCTATACCAACACCGGCCTTGCACCCGGAACCTGCTACGATGTTGTGCTCGCAGTCAATACCGCTCGTTCAGCGCAGACAGTAATGTCTGCGCCGCGGGCAGCCTATGGCGAAGGCCTGACTCCAATACATCTTTCCAACAGGAGAAACGCACCATGAAAAGTGTAATCCGGAAGGCCGTCATTTGTCTCTCTCTTTCGCTTGGCATGCTCGTTTCCGCCGCCTGTACCTTCGTTCTGCTCGAACCGGAACAGGTGCAACCCGAATCGAGGCAGACGCAGCCCGAATGTCCCCTGCCTGCCGGCGTTGCTCCGCCCGCCGATGCGCAGGTGACGGCGCAACAGGTGGAAGACGGCAACGCCAGCCTGACCGACTTCGCGCTGGCCGCGAGAGATAATCACGTAAGCGTGCTGCAAGGAGAAAGGGCCGTAGAGCAGACGTTATACCTTAGATGTCTCTTCAGGCAGGAGGGGAGTCCGTGGCGTTCAGGTTCGACCTACCTTGTGCAGCTGACGCCCGACGGCAGGGTGTACGTTCACGCGCAGCAAATGTCGTTGTCCGGCAGACAACTCAACCCCGTGATCTATGCAGCGATCCTTCACGCTTTGGGGATCGACCCGGCCGCCCTGACCGACCCGGCCGCGGCCATGGCCGCCTTCGCTGCCGCCGTACAGGGAGATGGCGGTGCATTCAACGTACCCGATATCGCGGACGCCTCCGGCTACGCCACCATTTTTTTCACGGGCTCCGTACAGCGCCCCACCGTTCTGCTCGCCGGATTCGAGCTCAACGAGTCTCACCTGATTCCCATCAGCGACGAGGCCCTCGATTACGGCGACCCCGCGACTACGGCCGGCGAAGTGGTGGACCGGGCAACCTTGAAGGCCTTCGTCACGGCCGCGGGCGAGTACATCGTCGAACTTCTCGAGTCCGACGATCCGGTCGCCCGCTCGAACGTCCTCGCGAAAGCCCGGGTCACCCTGCGGGATCCGAACGGACCTTGGAGAGACGGTTCCGTCTACCTCTCCGTCATGGATCGCGCCAGCAAGCTGATCCAGTTTCACGGCGGGTTTCCAGACCGGTTCGAGCTGCGACAGGGAGGGATTTCCCGCGACATCGCGACCGGAGAACTGATCGTCGATCAGCTCATCGCCGCGGCGGAAAGCGGTCCGGAAGGCGGCTTCTGGGAGTACTACTTCGACAACCCCGCCGACGATTCCGACAGCGCCGAAGTCCCCAAAGTGGGTTACGCCCGCGTGTTCACCGGCCACATTCCGTTGCCGGACGGAGGCGCCTTCCCCTACGAGTTCATCGTCAATTCGGGCTACTATCCGACTCCGGAATCCGAATAGGACCGATGACACCTGGGTAGTTCCGTCGCAACCGCATCCGGCTGATCTCTTCATGCCAGTTTGAGAGAGTCCCCGAACATAGTTGAAGGCAGGGAAGCGAACTCAGGAACGCCACGACAGAAGAGCTAGGCCCATACTGGGGGACAGGAGGAATCAGAGTAAGGCCCACACAGCCGCCCTCTCAACCCCCCGACATTCCCGGAGACACTGGAACTCCGCCTGCTGATTCGGGATCCCACTCAGTTTAGCAGTCTTTGGCCTCAAATAACCTGAACTCACCTTCAACCTCGTTAGAGCCCTGGATTTCACAATCCAGGGCTCTTTCTCTTCTGACAAATGGTGTAATTCGCGTTGTGGCTGGGATCGAACCCGAGTTCATATGGCTTATTGGTGTCGTGCTCCATGATACACCTTAGCATGTGGTCCAGTTTTTGGGGCCAAGCTCACTGATACGAAAAACTGGTTTGACCGCATCCGCAGGAGATGTTACATTCGGGCGCATAGTCCTCTTTCAACCGTCCCTTCTTCATACCTCTTGCAACCATCGCCATCGGCAGAACCTTATCAATAGGAGGCTGAAATGAACAGAGCACTGTCTCGCCGCCAATTCCTGATCGGGACTGGTGGCCTCGCTGCTGGGCTTATCGCTGCTTGTGCGATGCCCACGGCGCCCATGGAAGACGATGCAGCCGAAGGCTCAGGGATAACCGGTGAACTGACGATCGACATGCAGTACGTTCCCGGCAAGGTAACCGCGGATACGCCGGTGGCGCTCCACGAAATCCTGCACATCGCGTCGGAGTACGAGGAGATGCACCCCGGCGTCGAGGTCGTCTTTGAGGAACCCTTCAAGGCGACCGAGGCGATGACTCAGCCGACCTACTTCAGGGCCGGCGCGGCCGCAGGAACGCTGCCGGATATCACCTTCACCTACGGCCTCACCTTCATCTACGACAAGGACACGATTGTCCCGACGACCGAGTACCTGAATCAGCCGAACCAGTATATTCCCGCGGGCCAGCCGGGCAATAGTCGCTGGCTCGACCAGTGGTTCGAGGATGTACATCCGATCGTGCTGGCCGACGGCAACAATTACGACATTCCCGTCGGTTGGGGCGGCCCGGGACTGGTGATCGCCTACAACAAGGAGATGTTCGCCGAGGCCGGCCTCTCCGGTCCTCCCGAAAAAACCTATTACGACTACTACCAGGCCTGCCAGCAGATCCTCGATACGGGCACGATTCCCGTGGAGAGTACGCTGCTCAGTTGGGAATGGGACCGCATGGTCGACTATCTGGTTCGGGCGATGGGGCTGTATGAGCTGATCGACATCAACGGCGACGGCTTCTGCGACGACGTGGAACAGACCCGCGCCGCCGTCGCCGGCATCGTGCGGTTGGACGCGCCCTACTGGGTCGAGCCGACCCGCATCTGGAAGGAAGCGACGAACTACTACCAACCGGGCTACCTGCAGATGGCGCAGACCACCTCGGCGATCGGCTATGGCGAGGTCTTCATGACCGGGCAGACGGCGATGGTATGGAACGCGACCCGCATCTGGCCGCAGTTGATGGAGCTGGGAGGCACCGACAAGTTCGGCGTCTTTAATCTGCCGCGCCTGACCAATAAGCTGACGCCGTGGGGCGAAGACGACCCGACCTGGCTGATCGCGCGCGGGACCGAAAGCAAGACTGTGACCAAGACCGCGCGCGAACGGGGACACGTCGACCTGGCCGTCGATTTCCTCAAATTCATGACGACGCCGGCGAACACGGCGCGGCTGATCCACGAGCGGCTTGGCACGAACCTGGTGCTGCCCACGATCAAGGGCCTCGAAGATCTCGAGGTCGACGACGATGTCAAAGCGCTGGTCAGCGACTATGAAGCAGATACCGCCAAACCCGGATTCTCCTCCGACCGCATCGGCGACTGGCACTTCTGGTACGAATGGTTCTCGGCGATTCAGGCCTACTTCGCCGACGATATGACACTGGAAGAGATGATCCAGATTCAGATCGACGTGCTGCCGACCTTCATTGAAAATTTCCTCGTCGATAAGGAGCTGCACGCAGACGCCGCGGAGTGGGAGAAGATGCAGGCCGACTACACCCCGCCGCCGTGGGGCGACTACACGGTCCCCAACGAACCGTTCGTGATGCCGTTCAACGCCTGAGAGCAGTTGATAGCGGCCAGTGGCCGGTGATCAGCAGATCACTGGCCGCTGGCCCTTGTGAACCCCATGTCAGTACAGACTGCCGACGCGGGTCTCGACAGTAAACTGTGGAGCGGGCGCCGCCGTGCGCTGCGCCGCAACCTGACCGCGTTCCTCTTTCTGCTCCCCACCTTCCTCTTCCTGGCCATCTTCATGTACCAGCCGACAATCAATGTCATCTATCATACCTTCTTTCGCTGGGACGGCTTTACGCTGGAGCGGTTCGTTGGGTTCAAGAACTACATAACGATGGTGAACGACCCCAACATGCACATCGCCACGCGCAATCTCGGTTGGTTCTTCCTCGGCTGGATGTTGCAGCGCATCTCGCCCTTCCTCGTGGCGGAGTTGGTCTTCAACCTGAAGCGGGAACGTTCCAAATACTGGTACCGCACGCTCTTCGTGCTGCCGATGGTGGTGCCCTTTCTGGTCACGATCATGATCTGGAAGTTCATCTACAACCCGCTGCCCACGATTGGGGTGCTCAATCGTATGCTAGGGAGTTTCGGCCTCGAGGAGTGGCAGACGGCGTGGCTGTCTGAGCCGAGCCTGGTGATTCTGGCGCTGCTGTTCGTCGGCTTCCCCTGGATCTCGGGCTTGCCCTTCATGATCTTCTACGCCGGCCTGCAGCAGATCCCCAGTGAGGTGCTGGATGCGTCGGTCATGGACGGTTGCAATGTCTGGCAGCGGATGGTGCGGATCGACATTCCGCTGGTGATCACTTCGATTCAGTTGGTGGCGATTCAGACGATGATCGGCATCATCCAGGAATTCGCCTTTGTGCTGATCATGACGGCCGGCGGGCCGGCTAAGGCGTCGCTGGTACCCGGTCTGCTCCTCTTTATGGCCGCGTTCCGTGGGGACCAGATGGGCTACGGCGCAACCATCGGAGTGACGATGTTCATCGCCATCTTCATTCTGACGCTGCTGAGCTTCCGCTACACAACGTCGCCGTTCGCCCGCACGCGACGCACAAGGGAGACCTGATGACCGGGCAGACAGTCGACCGGCCCTTCTCATCATCGCCGGACGCCGCGCAGGTGGAGCTCGGCGCCCGTTTCAAAGGCGCGCTGCATCATGCGTTCCTGGTGTTTCTCCTCCTTCTGACCTTCTTCCCCTTTTTCATCGCTATCCTCACCTCGTTCAAGAGCTTTCAGCAGCTGCTCGTAAATTTCTGGCTGCCGGCCTTTCCTCTGCAGCTGCACAACTATGTGATTGCGTGGAACGAGATCTACCGCTCCATCATCAACAGCAGCCTCGTCAGCCTCGGGGCGGTTACGGGCGTGCTGCTGTGCGCGTCGCTGGCCGCGTACGCATTTGCGCGCATCGACTTCGCCTGGCGCGACGCGGCCTACTACCTGGTGCTGTCGCTGCTGATGATCCCCGGCGTCCTCACCCTGATCGGCCGCTACCTGCTGATCGTCCAGTTTGGGCTGATGAACTCGTTGTGGGGGCTGATCCTGCCCTATATCGCCGGCGGGCTGGCCTTTGCCGTCTTTCTGCTGACCGGTTTCTTCTCCGATCTGCCGGAGGAGCTGTTCGAGGCGGCCAGGATGGACGGCGGCACCGAGTTGCAGATGTACCGGCTGATCGCACTCCCGCTTTCGCGGCCGATCATGGCGATCGTGGGCCTGCTGACCTTCCTGTCGACGTGGGGGGACTATGTGTGGCCGTTGCTGGTGCTGCGCTCGCCTGAAAAATTTACGCTGATGTTGGGACTGGCCAAGTTCACCGGCAACAGCCAGGTAATGTTCGGGCCGCTGATGGCCGGTTACGTGATCGCGTCGATCCCGACGGCGATTATCATTGTCCTGATGATGCGCACCTTCGCGGGCGCCGCCCTGGTGGGAGCATTCAAATGAGCGACGGCAAGAAATACACGGCGGGGATCATCGGCTGCGGCAGGATGGCGAATCTGCACGCGGAGGCGTATACGCTTGTGTCCGATACGCAGGTGGTGGCCGCCGCCGACATCGACCCCGACAAGCTCGATCTCTTCTGCGAACGCTGGTCGGTCCCCCAGCGCTACCGCAGCTATGAGGAGATGCTGGCGCAGGCCGATCTCGATATCGTCAGCGTCGTCACCTTGGACAATCTGCACGGCCCAGCGACGATTGCCGCAGCCGAGGCCGGCGCGCGCGGCGTCTTCTGCGAAAAGCCGATGGCCTTCGACCTGGAAGAGGCGGATCGGATGATCGCGGCCTGCGACCGCGCCGGCGCCAAGCTCGTTGTCGACCACTCGATGCGTTTCGAGAAGAACTTCATCGAAGTGAAGGCAATGATCGAGCGCGGCGACATCGGCAATCTGCGCACGATCCGCGCCAACATGCTCTCCACCGATCAGCGCGATCCCGGCAGCTGGCATTCGCAATACGTGACCGCGGGCGGCGGCGAGCTGATGCACAATGGCACGCACCTGACCGATCTCATCCGCTTCTACGCCGGCGATCCGGAGTGGGTCTTCGCCACGGTGGAGCGGGGCAACAAGGCCATCACAATCGAGGACCTGGGCGCCGGACTGTTCCGCATGGACAGCGGCTGCCTCTTCTTTTTCGAGTCGGGCGGACGGCGTCGCTATGGCACCTTCGAAATCCTGATCGAAGGGGACGAAGGCCGCCTCGCGATTCAGCACGGTACGCGCAACAGCATGGGGGCGATGGGCGGGTGGGCCTGGGAACCCTATCTGCACCGCTGGCGCGGGCGTACCGAGCCGGTCGAATGGGAGCCCGTCCCCACGCAGCGGGACAACGCCACCATCAACGCGGTCACCGACCTGGTCGACTGCATCGAGAATGACCGCGAGAGCATCTCGAGCGGGCGGCAGGGCCGCGCCGCGCTGGAGATGATCATGGCCGTCTACGAATCGCAGCGGCGGGGGTTGGCGCGCGTCGACTTCCCGCTGGAGATCCGGGACAATCCGTTCGGAGATATGCTGGACAGAGGTCAGATATAGCGCGGAGATCCCCATGCGCCCGCCGGCGATCATCATCGTCCCGATGACGCCCCCTACGCGGGCGCCGCCCCGGCAGGAGAACCCAAATGAGCGACGACAAGCGTTACACGGTGGGAATCGTTGGCTGCGGCAGGGTGGCCGCGCTGCACGCGAAGGCGTACACCGATGTCCCCGGTACGCAACTGGTGGCCGCCGCCGATATCGACCCCGACAAGCTCGACCTCTTCTGCGAACGCTGGTCGATCCCGCAGCGCTACGGCAGCTATGAGGAGATGTTGGCGCAGGCCAACGTCGATATCGTCAGCGTCTGCACGATGGACAATCTCAAGGGGCCGGTGACGATTGCCGCAGCCGAGGCCGGCGCACGCGGCGTCCTCTGCGAGAAGCCGATGGCCTTCCACCTCGAAGAGGCGGACCGGATGATCGCGGCCTGCGACCGCGCCGGCACCAAACTAATCGTCAACCATTCGATGCGCTTTGAAGCGAATTACATTGGTATAAAGAAGATGATCGAGCAGGGGGAGATCGGCAATCTACGCACGATCCGGGGCCACCTGCTCACGCCCGAACGGCGCGATCCCGCCAGCTGGCATGCGCATTATCAGACGGCGGGCGGCGGTAACTTGATGCACGACTGCACGCATCTTTTCGATCTGATCCGCTTCTACGCCGGTGATCCGGAGTGGGTTTTCGCCACGGTGGAGCGGGGCAACAAGACGGTCACAATCGAGGACGTCGGCGCCGGGCTGTTCCGCATGGACAGCGGCTGCCTCTTCTTCTTTGAGTCGGGCGGGCGGCGGCGCTATGGCACGTTCGAAATCCTGATCGAAGGGGATGAAGGGCGGCTGGCAATCCAGCACGGCGCCGGCAACAGCCTGGAGCGGTCCGGCGGCTACGGCTGGGAACCCTATCTGCACCGCTGGCGCATGCAGACCGAGCCGGTCGCATGGGAGCCGCTGGCGACGCAGCGTCAACACGCCTGGATCAACGCGGTGAGCGATCTGGTTGACTGCATCGACCAGGACCGGGAGAGCGTCTCGAGCGGAAGACAGGGCCGCGCCGCGCTGGAGATGATCATGGCCATCTACGAATCGCAGCGGCAGGGGTTGGCGCGCGTCGACTTCCCGCTGGAGATCCGGGACAATCCGTTCATAGATATGCTCGAAAGAGGTCAGATATGAGGAAGAGATGGCCATGCGCCCACCGGACCTGACGCACCAGCTGATCTACAGGAACCCCCACGCCTACTGCGCCTGGCCGGATGTCAAGATCCTGCAGGACGGGGAGTGGGTGCTGGCCTTCTGCGAGGCGATGCGCCGCCCCGTCATCACGCATCTCGACCCGAGTCTGCTCAATATGCTGCTGCGCTCCGAGGACGGCGGCCAGAGCTGGCACGGGCCGCAGGTGATCGCCGGTTACGACTTCGCCGGCATGGACGACCCAGGCATGGTGCAGCTTTCCAGCGGTCTCTTGCTGGTCAATACAGCGCGCAACAACTTTGTTTCGCTGGACGCAGCCGACGCCGACGCAGCTTGCGCACGCTATCGACGGGACGAGGGGTTTGCCTGGGCCGGCTCTTTTCCGGTGGCGGAGGGTACCTATGTGCATCGTTCGGAGGATGGCGGGCGCACGTGGGGCGGAAGCGCTCGCGTCGATGTCTCCCCCTTTGTCTCAGGGTACACGCTGCGATCGATCGCCGAACTGGAAGACGGGAGCCTGCTGTTGCCATGTTACGACGAAAGTCAGGTCCCGTGCCCCTCATTTGTCGTGCCCTCCTACGACCAGGGCCGCACCTGGCGCGGCGCCCGCCTGATAGCGGTCGACGATACGATCGGCTTCTTCGAACCTGCCCTGCTTGCGCTGCCGGGCGGACGCGTGCTGGCGATGCTGCGCACGCATGAAGAAGGCAACTATTATCTCTATCAGTGTCATTCGGACGACGGCGGACGCACCTGGAGCAACCCGCAGCCTACGCCGATGCGCGGTCTGCCGCCCCACATGCTGCGCCTTCAGGATGGCCGCCTGCTCTGCGTCTACGGCTGTCGTTGGGCGCCCTTCGGGATTCGCGCCTGCCTGAGCAACGACGGGGGCGCGAGTTGGGATATCGACAACGAACTGATCCTTCGCGATGATTTTCCCAATGGGGATCTGGGCTATCCTACCTCGGTTCAGCGAGCCGACGGCTCGATCTGCACCGCTTACTACGGTCAGGACGGCGAGGGTGTTACCTGCATTCAGGCCAGTTCATATCGGATTCCGGACTGAACGCGGGGAAGTATCGGTCTGACGCGTCGCTGGGGAGCAAAATGCAAATGGGCACGGCCGCGGCCATGCCCACTGTCTGTCGGATTTTAGCGCACGATGAAAGGTGGCGACGGGTGGACTTGAACCACCGACCTAGGGATTATGAAGCCCTCGCTCTAACCGCCTGAGCTACGTCGCCGGGCCAAACCAGGCTGTGAACTGTACAACCCAGAGTCAAAAATGAGCCGCCGACCGATTTCGGTTCGGCGGCTTTATGAAACTGAGGTAGCGGGGGCAGGATTCGAACCTGCGACCTTCGGGTTATGAGCCCGACGAGCTGCCACTGCTCCACCCCGCAACAGTAAAGAATAGTTTAACACACCCACCGCGCAGCGTCAAATCTCAGCGTTTCGCAGTTCTGACAACCTTTCGACAGAGCGCCCTCGGCCAGGGGTGCATTCATCCTACTCCCGGATCTGTTGGAATAACGACTGCCACCACGCCCAATCCAGAGGGCGGAAGGAATCCTCCTCTACCGCCGAGGGTGGTTCCGCAGGCGGGCTCCCCAACCGCGCGGCGGGCTCGTCCAACAGAATGTAGACCTCATCTCCCTCCTGAATGTAGCCTAATTCACCGCGCGCCATCTGAACCACATACTCGTCGCTTGTCGCGTAGCGCAGCTGTGCTTCCAGGTCCAGCGTGTTCTGCTCGCCAAGCGCAATGTTCTGCCGCATTTCGGCGACCTGCGCCTGCACGGCGCTCAACTCGCGCAACTGCTCCACATGTTGAAACAGGAAATACAGCCCAACGACGACCGCAAGCAACAGCAGGGCCGGATAGGCCGGGTGGCGCTGTCTTCGTACATCTTGCGGACCTGGATTGATTGGGACTCGGACAAGACCCATCGATTATTCTCGGCAGACAACGTCGCGTAAAGATTGGCTGCGCCCTTGCCGGAAAGGACGCGGCCCGAGGGAACTCTGAACACGACAGGATAAGAACAAAAGGAACCCGGACGGGTCATCTGGGTCCCTTAGATGCCGCAGGAGGGATTTGAACCCCCACGAGCTAATGCCCACTACGCCCTGAACGTAGCGCGTCTTCCTATTCCGCCACTGCGGCTCAGTAAGCTTGATTTATAACATGTGCGTGTGTCACCTGTCAAATCGATATGAGAGAATGTACCGTCTACGTTGCCGTTTTGGCGTCTCTCCGGCGGGCGAAAGTCGGATAAATGTACGTGTTCAGATGACAGGCGAGAGGCTCAGTTTTCGCTCAACTGTTGATTCGCGGGGACGCGGCGGGTGAGGATATACCAATCGGGGAACGTAGCGAATCGGTCGGCCGGCGTGTTCAACGGCCCGATTTGGACCGCCTTGACGCGCTCGCTAACGCCGTAGGTATAAACAGGGTAGTAGAGAGGGATCGCCGGTACGTCGTCGGCAAAGACATGCTGAAACACGGCATAGAGTGACTTGCGTTTCTCCGGGTCCACCGTGCTTCTGGCCTCGATCATCAAGGCATCCGCGTCCTCATTGGACCATCCGCCGTAGTTTTGGCCCGAACCGACCTGGCTGCTGTGATAGAGAGGGAAGGGATCGGGGTCGCCTGAGATATCCCAACTGAGGAGCGCAGCTTCAAAGCGCCGCGGCGTCAGGAAATCGGTTACGAATCCGGTGAAGCTGACGCTCTCCACGATGACTTTGACACCCACGGCCTGCCAGTCCGCCGCGATCTGTTCGATCAACGCAATGCGGGTTGGCCCGTCGTTCGTGAGCAGGATGAGCTGCATGGGCAGCCCGTCTTTGTCGCGCGTGCCGTCGCCGTCCGTGTCGACCCAACCGCTCTCATTCAGAAGACGTTGCGCTTCACCCGGGTTATAATCATATGAGGGTGTGTCCGCCGCGTGCCCCCAGTTGTTCGACGGAATGGGAGAAGATGCAAGTACACCATGCCCACCGACCACATCATCGAGAAGCCGCTCGCGGTCCAGGGCGTGATAGAGCGCACGGCGGACGTTGGCATCCTGCAAAAAGGGGGCATCCGGATTCTGCAAGTTAAAGATCACACCGACATAGGTCGATAGCGGCGCGGAAAAGAGCTGTAAATCGGTACGGGCCTGCGCCAGAGGAATATCCGACGGCAAAACCTGGCTCACACCGTCCAATTCGCCGTCTGTATAGGCCGCGTAAATCGAAGGATAATCGGGATAGAAATGGAACTCGAGAGCCGAGACCATGGGAATGTCGCTATTGGAAAACGGGCTGCGCTCCAGGCGTATGAACTGCGCCGATGTCAACGTCGCCTGCATCGGGCCGTTGCCAACCGGGCGTGCATTGAGGGGGCTCGCGAGCAGTTCAGACGGGGGCACGTCCTGCCAGATATGTTTTGGCAGAAGTCCAACCGTCGTGAAGTCGAGGAACGGGGCAAAGGGCTCGTCCAGAAGAAGGCGCACTGTGTACTCGTCAACCGGCTCCACCGTGACCGAACGCCACAATTCCGCCAGGTCGGCTAGGATCGGCGAATCCGGGCTCTGCAACATCTCGATCGTAAACAGTACATCATCGATGGTTACCGGTTTGCCGTCGTGCCAGTACTGGTTTTCACGCAGGGTAAAGGTGTAAGCCAGTCCATCCGGGGCCGTCCAGCGCTCGGCCAGGTCCGGCACCACCCGGCCCTGCTGGTCGAGGCGGGTCAGGCCGCGAAAGAGGAGGCTGCAAAGATCGCGGTCGATATCGTGCGTATAGCACAACAGTGGATTGATGTACTGGGGATTGCCGGCAACGCCTTCGCGAAAGACGCCGCCCCGCTCCGGGACCAGAACCGTGGAGACGTTGTAGGCGGTCACGCCCATCAGAAGCGTCAGGAGGATGATTCCCATGACAGCCAGCAGCATCTGCCAGCGAATATACCGCCCCAGGGGCGCCGGCGTCGCAGGAGGTCCAACCGGCCCCGGCAGATAACCGGAAGGAGGGGTCGTAGGCAGTCGAGGCGTCTGGGACGCTCCGTGGGCCTCAGGATTGGCCGACCTCCCGAATGGCTGTTGTTCCGACATGGGAAAAAACACAGCGGCCTGTGATCAGCGGCCACTGTTGTTCTAGCGAAGGGCGACTGTCACGAGACTGAGCAGGAGAAACAACGACGCCAATGTGAGCGTCAGATTGAACATGGTTTTCTCCACACCGCGGCGGGTGCGCTGGATGCCGGCATCGCCCCCAAAGGCGGTGCCCAAGCCACTACCCTGACCCTGCAACAGGACGATGCCGATCAATGTGAGGGCAATGATAACTGTTGCGATCATAAAGAAGACATCCATCGTTCACCTCGGAAGTTTGACCTGTTGTGCTAGCCACGCGTGCACAAAAATACCCAAACCCCGTGCTGCCTGATCGTCCCTCTGTACAACTCTGGTCAGCGACAATCTGACACGTGCTGGGCAACTACGCAAGAAGATTCGAATACAAGGTGCTGACAGAAACGAGAAGGCCAATCTGGCCTTCTCGTCGATCGCCAGTCTGTCCGTTGCTGCTTGTCGAAGCCCTGGCGTAGGCGGCAACTGAAGCGAATGTTAGACCTTCTCAGGTGGATTCGTCTCAGAACTCACCGCAGGCTCAGCGCTTTCCACAGCGGAGGCGGCGTCCGTTGTCTCTGAATCGTCCTCTTCACCCTCGTCCTTGGCAGCCTTGCGAAATTCGCGGATACCGCGGCCCAGCCCACCAAACACTTCCGGCAACCGGCCGACGCCAAAGAAGATAATGACAATCACCAGAATCAGGATCAACTCGGTCGGACCCAAGGTCGGACCCAGCAGAAAGAATGGCGGTGTAATTCCTATCATTTGCTAAGCTCCTTAGCTCACAGTATGCGGAGCGCATTGACAATCTTCTTCATCCCTCTTGAATCGCTGCATTATACCATGATCGCGTTTAGAGACAAATACAGTGATCGAAGGGGTTGCAGTCCGGATTTGGGTCATCCAGACCGACCGCGCCGCCTGGACTGTCGCGTCGCCGCCAGTGCCGGTCAGGGCAGCCCTTGTGGGTGCCCCTGCGACTCAGTGCCCGGACCGTTCTGGATGCGCGTCGGGTTTCTCCTGGTGCACCTCTTCCATTCGCCCGTCCAAATGTGCTAGAATGAAGGCTCTAGAGCTTCAGGACCGATACGATAAGGACGCGCCTCGCTTCCATGACTGCGCCAACGCGCGACGCCTCTTTTGAACAGGGGCGCATGCAACCAACTCTCCTGGCCGCCGACGGCGAACAGGCTGAACCGGCCGCCGCACTAACGGAACTTCAGATCCGCGACTTCGCGATCATCGACCGGTTGCATCTTCGTTTCCACACCGGATTGAACATTCTTACCGGAGAAACCGGCGCGGGCAAGTCGATCATTATCGACGCCATCGGACTGCTATTGGGCGACCGGGCAACCGCGGAGATGGTGCGGGCGGGCGCAGACCGGGCGGAGGTCGAAGCGGTCTTCCAACTGGATGCAGGAATGCCGCCGGCCGAATCCGATAGGCCGCAACGCGCTCCCAACGGCCCGCCCGAAACAGACGACATCCGCAGCCTGTTGGAAGCCGAAGGCTTGGACGATCCCGATGCGCCGGAAACTCTTATCCTCAGTCGGGAAGTGCGCCGCAATGGGCGTAATTTCTGCCGCATCAACGGACGCACGGTCTCCAGGAAGCTATTGAGTGAACTGGCCGCACTGCTGGTCGATATCCACGGACAGGGGGAGCACCTGAATCTGCTCCGCCCCCGCACACATGTGGATATTCTCGACCGGTACGGCGGCCTGCTGCCCTTGCGCCGCAGGGTGGCCGGAAAGGCGCACCAGGTCCAACAGGCCCGCAGAGTGTTGGAGCGGATGCGCACCGACGCGCGCACCATCGCACAACGGCTCGACCTGCTCAGCTTTCAGGTAGAAGAGATAGCCCAGGCGGCCCTGGCAGGCGGTGAAGAGAGAGAGCTCGAAGTGGAGCGCAAGCGGCTGAGCAACGCCGAAACGCTCCTGCAGCTGGCAAACGGAGCGGCAACCCTGTTGAACGAGGGCGAAGGCGGGATGCCAGGGGTCACCGACGGCCTCAGCGAAGCCGTCGGCCGAGTCGAGCGGCTGGCCCGCATCGACGAAGGCATGGCCGCCGCCGCCGCGACCGGTCAGGGGCTGCTGGAGGAGCTGTCCGATCTGGCGCGGGATCTGCAGGGCTACGCCGACGGGCTGGAGTTCAATCCGCAGCGGTTGGTCGAGGTCGAAGAGCGGCTGGCGCTGATCGAGAATCTCAAGCGCAAATACGGCGACACGACAGAAGAGATTCTGGCCTTTGCAGCTGCAGCCCAGGCGGAGTTGGACGAGCTCAGCAACTGGGAGGCGCAGACGGCCGCGCTCGAGGAGGAGGAAGAGAATCTCCTGCATGAGATCGGCGCGCTGGGCGCCGAGTTGAGCCAGGCGCGGGTCGCGGCCGGCGAGCAGATGGCCCGACAGGTGGAAGCGGAACTGGAGCAGTTGAGTATGCGTCGCGCCCGTTTCGCCGTCGCCGTGGAGCAGGAGGAGCAGGATGATGGCGCATACCTTCCCGACGGGCGGCGCGTCGCTTTCGGCAGCAACGGCGTTGATCAAGTTGAATTTCTGATTAGCGCAAACCCTGGCGAGCCGGTCAAACCGCTGGCCAGGGTGGCCTCCGGCGGCGAGACCGCGCGCCTGATGCTGGCGCTGAAGGGCGCGCTCACCCAGGCAGACCGGACACCGATTCTGATTTTCGATGAGATCGACCAGGGTATCGGCGGCCGGGTGGGCGGAGTCGTCGGCGAGAAGCTATGGAACCTGACCGGCCAGCAACCACCCGAAACCGCCTCCATCCGCCCGGCCGCGGACGAGCCGAACGGTAGCACTCTGCGCCATCAGGTGCTGTGTATCACCCATCTGCCCCAACTGGCGGCCTTTGCCGACCTCCACCTGACCGTGCGCAAACGGACTTTTGAGAGTGACGGCGACCTGCGCACCGGCACCGACGTGCTTCCGGTCGAAGGGCCGGCGCGCATCGAGGAGCTGACGCAGATGTTGGGGGCCGTCAGCGACGCTGGACGCCAGTCGGTTGTGGAGATGCTGGCTGCCGTCGATCGACTGCACAGCGGCGGCCCGTGACCGGCGGCCTCAGGATTGCGGCCGCAGGCGGTTGATAGGAAGGCTACAGATGTTTAGACGCCGCGGGAATAACAGGCATCAGCGAAACGGAACCGTGCTGACAACGCTTTATCGCACCCTCTATCTCTCCTGTCTGCTGCTGGGGATGCTTCTGACCGTAATCGACGGTGTGCAGGCGGCCAGCCTTCCCGGGCCGTCCCGCGCCGGCTTGTCTGCCCCGGAGCAGGAGATCCCTTCACAGACGGACTCCCAAATCGTTCTGGTCTTGACGTTCCGCGGGGCGGTGACCCCGGTTCTGCGTCAGTATCTCAGCGGGGCGATCGAAGACGCGCAGCTGGAGGGCGCCGAGGCGGTGATCCTGCGCCTGGACACGCCCGGCGGCAGCGTCGATGTGACCAAGCAGATCGTGCAGGATATGCTGGCTTCACCTGTGCCGGTGGTGGTATATGTCTCGCCGGCTGCAGCCCAGGCCGGCAGCGCGGGCACCTTTATCACGCTGGCCGGGCACGTAGCGGCCATGGCGCCCGGCAGCAGCATCGGCGCGGCCAGCCCCGTCGGCGGCCAGGGCGAAGACATCGGAGACACCATGGAGGCCAAGGTCGTTAACATCCTCAGCGCCGATATCGAGAATCTGGCCTCGCGTCGCGGCGAGGAAGCGGTGGAGTGGGCCGTCGCGGCGGTGCAGGAGGCGGCCGCGGCGACGGACGCCCGTGCGCTTGAGCTGGGCGTCATCGACTTCATCGCGACCGACGTGGCCGATCTGCTCGATCAGATGGACGGCTTCGTCGTCACCGTGCAGGGTCAGGAGCGGACGCTGCGCACCGCCAATGCCCGGATTATGCCGCAGGCCCTGTCGCCGCTGCAGGAGTTCCTCAACTTCATCAGCAACCCCACCGTCGCCACAATTCTGCTGACCCTCGGCTCCATCGGGCTCATCGCCGAAATCTACAATCCCGGCACATTCATTCCGGGCATGATCGGCCTGATAAGCCTGTTGTTGGGTCTCTACTCGCTGGGCCAGTTGGAGGCGAATTTTGCCGGTCTGGCCCTGATCGGGCTGGCGCTGATTCTGCTGGTGGCCGAAGCCTTCACGCCGGCCTTCGGCGCGCTCGCACTGGGCGGTACGGTCGCGTTCATCTTTGGCAGCGCGCTGCTTTTTGACGCGCCCGGGCTGGCTGTGCCGTGGGTGACGATTATCTCGCTGGGCGTGGCCATGGGCGCGTTTGCCCTGTTTGTGGGCGGCAAAGTGGTGGCCGCCCAACGCATGGGCACGGCAACCGGCGGCGAAGGCGTGATCGGATCACTGGCGACAGTACGCGTACCCTTTGCCGAGAACGGCCGCGGCAAAGTTCTCCTCGCTGGCGAGTTATGGAATGCGAAGCTGCGCGGCAAAACGTCCGGTGAAGAGGCGCCGGCCGAAGTCGGCGATCAGGTCAAGGTGGAAGCGAGAGAGGGTTACGTCCTGGTCGTCAGCCCCCGCGACGAAAATGGCGAGAACTGAGCTGCGGCGACTTCAACTCGGGCCCATCTTAACTGGGCCCAACCAGCTCTCTGAGCGCGTCACGAAAACACCGAAAACTGTGTGAGCGGTTGTTCTCCGGTTCAATGTATGGACCAATAGACTGCGCGGCTTCAATCTTGCGTAGACGGTTCTTGAAGTAACCGGCCCTTTGCAGGACTCTTTCGAACTGTTCCCACGTGCCCCCCTGAATCGCGTCGGGGTCTCGATATCGCTTTTGCCTCGGAATGGCCGGTGAAACTCTGGGGTATGCATTCTGCACTGCCCGCCAGTCGCCGAAGTACCACGCCTCCAGCTCGTCGATTACGATGCGATTTATGACGGCAAACTGACTGTCTGCAGGCTGACTGCGGGTGGCAAGTCCGGCGTTTAAGGCCATCTGCTCAAGTTGTGCCTTGAGCCTCCTGCAATCCTCGCTATCGCGGTCTAACAGGACAACGATTTTATGGTCTTCCGGAATCCACTGTGCATATCCCTGCAGGCGCGAGGGTAGGTGCTTCAGGAGTTGATCCTTGTTATGAAATCGACGTATTCTGAACTGTATACGACCCAGAATCTTCGGAAGTACAGCGCGCAGAAAAGCTTCCATTGATGGCTCTTCAACAAGGAATTCAACTGTTGTTACCGTCACGAAAGCAGCCTTGCATCCTCGGGCGCGCCCTCGTTTATTGAAGGATCCCCCATGCCAAAGTAACCTTCCAGCCACAGATGCCCCAACGATGCACCGGCTTCCATGAATTCAGGAACTCCTTGAATTTCGGAGCAGCGGATCGCGCGTGTGTACCCTTTTTCGTTGCGGAAGAGTATACGCACCTCCTCTTGCCTCACGCCGTTGAGAATATCCGGCGAATGGGAAGTGATCAAGAGCTGCGCGCGTTCGCTGGCTGCCCTGAATTCCTCGCAAAGACCGGGCAACAGGCGAGGATGCAAAAAGTTTTCCGGCTCCTCAATGCCGATAAAGCGCGGCGGCCGAGGGTCGTTTAGAAGCGTGAAATAGGCCAGCATCTTCAGCGTTCCATCCGAGGCGAACCGGGAAAGAATTGGTTCATCGAACGGTATGTCTTTCAGGAGCAGAAGCAGACGACCGTCCGGCATCGGTTCTGTCTCCACCCTCTCCAGCCTGGGCACCCGCCTGCGCAATTGGGCGAAAATCTCCTCCAACCGCTGCGGATGCTGTTCATTCAAATACTGAATAACATTGGCCAGATTGTCTCCGGTGCCCGAGAGTTTCTCGTGGGGTCCGGCCTCCGGTTGGCTACGGGTGTCCTCTATCGAGAGGTAGGAGATGTGCCAGTCGGTAATGAACTCACGCAGGGCGGCAACCCGAGGGTGATCTGCGAACTGCCCCAAAGTGTTTACTGCCAGCACGTCCGGCGAGCGTAATGAAATCGGTATGCGGCGGTCCTGCGCGTCCGGCATCTCCCCACTGAACGCCTGGCCTTGGCCGTTTTGAAGATCCAGGATGCGGAAAGGCCTCCCACGCGAGCCGCGTCGCCATTGCAGCCGCTCTTCCACGACGATGGGGCCGCGAACATCTTCGTCAATGGCCAAGTGGTATGTGATAAGCGGCTGCTGCGGTCGTTCCCGGTATTTCAGATCGAAGACGACTGGGCCCGTTTCGCCGCGGGTTCGTAACTCCCGGGCGCGTCCTCTGCGATCCCACGCCGCGCGCAGTCCCTGCTGGAAACATTCGGAGAGAAAACTGAAGACATCAAATAGTGTCGACTTCCCGCTGCCATTTGGTCCGAGCAAGACCGTGAGGGGGGTGATCTCCCTGAGTTCCACCTGTTTGAGCGCCCGATAGTTGCTAACGCGCAGTTGCTCGATTCGAGGCGGTGATTGCGATAGGGCCTCCTCCACGTCGAACTCCTGATCAGCTGAAAATGTTACGTTGTGTCCCTGCCCAAAGAGGGCGCGGCATAGCCATGTTTCTCTGGCTACTGCAGTTTAGACCTCAGCCGACGGGCACAGGTCGGCCAGCGTGCAGTTGGCGCAGTCCGGCTTGCGGGCGTCGCACACCCGCCGCCCGTGGAAGATCAGCAGATGGGCGATGTCGATCCAGTCTTCGGCGGGGATGAGCGCCATCAGGTCCTTTTCAATCTTCTCCGGCGTCTTCTGCTCGGTCAGGCCCAGCCGCTGTGAGAGCCGCTTGACATGGGTGTCCACCACGACGCCGTCGGCCAGGCCGTAACAGACGCCGCGCACAACGTTAGCGGTCTTGCGGGCCACGCCGGGCAGCCTGATCAGTTCATCCATCTCCCGCGGCACTTCCCCGCCGAACTCCTGGCAGATCAGAGCGCTTGCACCCTGGAGGCTCTTGGCCTTATTGCGAAAGAAACCTGTCGAGCGGATCATCTCCTCCAGCTCTTCGCGGTCGGCCGCGGCCATCGCCTCGGGCGTCGGGTAACGTTCAAACAGCGCCGGCGTCACCTGGTTGACCCGCTCGTCGGTGCACTGGGCCGAAAGGATCGTCGCCACCAGCAGTTGAAACGGGTTCTGGTGGTCCAGCGCGCAGTGTGCATCCGGATGCGCGGCCCGCAGGCGGCGTATCAGCTCCGACATCAGGAAAGCTCCGGCGCGGGTCGGCGTAGAGATACCAGGTCGTCCGAATCGTCAATGCGCTGCCAGGGGTAGTAGATCCAGTCCTCGGTCAGTTCTGCGTAGTAGTCCGGCTTCTCGTTCTCGAAAAGATTCTGCCGCTGCTTCCAATGGAGCACCGCGGTCTCGGCGGTGGCGCCGCTTCCTTCCACACGGCTCTTGACGGTGACGATTGTGCGCCCCCGGTCCCAGATGTTATCGACGATCAGGACCTTTTTGCCCTGCAGCAGCGCATCTGTGGGGAACTGCTGGAAGCGGGGCCAGCTCATCTCCGCGCGCACGCCGGGCCCGCTCTGAAACACGACCGCCGCGGTCAGCACATCCTTCATCTTCAACGCCTCGGCAATCATGCCGCCGGGCACGATTCCCCCGCGCGTGATCAGGAGGAGCGCGTCATACGGGGTATTCAGCTGCATCACGACTTTGGTGATCAACTCCTCCACGTCGTGCCAGTTCAGGTAAACTCTTTCCATCTGTGCCTCCACCGTTCGCCCGTTGCCAAGTGATCAGGTTGCCGCCAACGGGCTGGAATGCTGGAGGCGGCGGCAGCCTCCGCACTGTTTGCGGGCACGTCTGCCCGCAAACAGTTTCCTATCAGGGATCTGAAGTCCTCGCCTGCTCTGCGGATTCAGATCCATAGTATATGCTAAAAACCGCACTGGCGGCGCCGGCTTCGGCGCGCCGATCGCGCGCCGAAAGTTCGACGACCGTTGCCCGGCCCGTCTCGACCTCTACCGGTAACACCGCTTCCGAAGAGCCATCGGAGTCCTCCGCCGGCAGCAGCGTGACGTGCGCGGGCAGTTCAAAATGCAGACTGTACGCACCGGGGCGCAAATCGAAAAAGCGGAACTCGCCGAGGGCATCGCTCTGCGTCCGGGCGATCACTGTGCCGCCGCTGTCTGCGAGTTCAACCGGCATGTCGGGAATCTGCGCGTTGCCGGCGATCCAGGCGCCGCCCCCGGGCCGCACCGTCAACACCAGGGGATCATGGTCGCTGGAGCCGTATTCGGGGGCGAGGCCGGGAATGCCCTCCGTGCCGCCGGGCTGCGCAATGGGGTAGTCGGCGTTGATATGCGCGATATCCATCCCACCGAAATCGGACATCATGCCCGGCGTCAGCAGCAGATGATCCAGCGTCTGACTGCCCCCGTTGAAGATATAGGTGTAGCGGTCCTGCGGCGACAGCGCGTCAAAGGCATGCCAGAGCAGAACGTGCCCCGGCTCGCGCGCGCCTTCAGTGGGTTGTGGGCCATATCGCAGGGTCTCCACCGGCTTGCTCATCTCGAAATCATTCAGGTCGCCTAGCACGACGACGTGCGCGTCGGGGTCTGTATCCACACGGGCTTGCACGATCGAGGCCACGTGCTCGGCCTGCAATGTCCGGTGCACCACGTTCACCGACTCATCGCCGCGCTTGCTGCGCCAGTGATTGACCACGACCGTCAGCGGGTAGTCCTCTCCCCAGGGGCCGCTCACGAGCAGATCCGCGACCAGCGGCGGCCGGCTGAAAAGCGGCAGCAGCCGCGCCGGGCACTGCCCGGGAACCAGCCGCACACTGAAACTGAAGCGTGTGCATGCCTGCACGTTCTCGGCGTTGAGAACTGTCACCCGGTCGTCGCGTACAAGCAGGCTGTTCGTCAGCGGGAAAGCGGGACTGGCGGTTCCGGGGCCGGCAAATGCGATAGCGCTGTAGTCCAGCCCGCTGATTTCAGTCAGAACTCTCGCCAGGTTTTCGGTGTCTTCAGGCTTGCCGGTCTCCTGCAGACCGACGATTTCACAGTTCTGCAGGCCGCTGGCGATGGCCTCCGCACGCTGGCGCAGGGCAGCCTCGTAATCGGCCGCGTTTCGCAGCTGGTCCTGACCCCGACCCAGCCCCAACACGTTGAAAGAGCAGACCCGGAAGGCGCCGGCGTCCGGCTGGGCCGTCTGCTCCTTCGACCCGTGCCGGGAGAGAACCTCGACCTTCTGTCCTGGCAGCAGCAGCAGCAGATATTTTCCGAAACTGTAGTCGATAACCGCCAGTACGGGCTTTCCCGGCTCGGCCGCGCGTACCTGCACGCGGTCTCCCCAGGCTGCCGCCGGCAACTCCGCACCCAGCCCGTTGCCCAGGAAGATCAGCCCGGCGGCATCGTCGGGGTTGGACTGGAAGACCCGCCCGCCTTGCACGAAGGGCAGAGTCTGCTCTGCTATGAGCGCGATCTCAACGTTGCCGTTGCTGAACCGCTTGGTCGGCCCCTGGACGACGCCCTGCAGCTCTTCGAACGCGACGAGCATACCTTCGAACCGCTCCAGCAATGACTCCGGCTCGACATTGGGTCTGGGCAGGGGTGCCCGCGCCGCCGGCAACGAGCCATCGCCGCACAAATCCATGGGTAGCGTCTTCAGCGAGCGCGGCGTGGTCAGCTCTGTCTTTTCGTAGTATTCGGTCGCTTCGGCGCGGCCAACGAGGATGCATTCGCCCGCATTTACCTTGGGAGCAGAGGAGGTGTAGACGAAGATGCCGTCGCTGGTCAGCGGGATACCGTCCCCGGTCGGGTCCTGCAGGTAAAATCCGTTCGACTGCACTCCGCTCACCAGTCCGAAAGTTGAGACGCGTTTCTGCGACAAGGGCGTACTCGAACCATCGCCCTGTATGAGGTAGATCGGTGTCAAATCCTCCGGCAATTCAGAGGGCGCGGGAGCAGCAGCCGCCGGACGGACAGCCAGGCACAGCGCGCTCACCAGCAGTATTCGGATGATCAGCGGCCGCCGCGAAGACAATTGAAAATTCATGCCATTTCTTGTGTGGGGCAAGTCGAATCGCCGGAGGAACCTTTCGCTGAATATTGAACACATATTATAGCACACAGCCCGCATTCCGGGCGTCGGTTTGGATGTTCTGTGAAGGCCATTCACCACTGTCCAATGCGGCGGGTGCCTCCCAAAATGGGGGCGAACTTTCCTATGCCTCCGCTGGCAGCAGAGCCGCAGCCATCTCGCGCACAACTCTGAGTCAGAGGTAGTGCCCTATCCGACCGCTGATCACTTACCACTGACCACTGCAATTCCGGGCGGTCGGCCGCACGCGGCCTCCCTGGTGGGGGGGCTCCGCCCCCGCAACGCCCCCGGTCAACAACATGCCTAGTCGACCGTGTGCCGGTATTCGTGACAGGTGCCCAGTCGAGCGAATTTCTTCGACCCAGGCCCCTACAGTCCCATCAAATTCCTGTAGGTGCCGGCCCTGTGCCTGCCCTCGCACACCCTCCAACTGACGGATCCCGCGATAAGTCCCAGCCTGGCGGCTGCCCTCCGTCTCTCCAGGAGCCGGTAAACGATTCCAGCCACCGCTGGCTTGGATTCCCTGCCAGACTGTTCCCACCCCAATTCTGCGATGCACCCAAAGCGGCTATCAGTTGCCACCGGCTTTACAGGAGGCGTATAATGTTGCTTCATGTGCCACTGCTGTGCGAATCGCGGTGACTGACCACAGGTATATCCAGAACGCGAGATCCGGATGAGCGTTGAATTTGAACCACTGGCAGACGGTCTCGGCGTTGGCAGTCCGCCCACCGGCTGGGTCGCCATCGTCGACATGCCGGTGCTGATTCTCGTCGGCGTGACCGGTGTCGGCAAAAGCACAACTGTCGATGCCCTCCGCACACGCATCGGCGGCATCTCGCTCCTGCCCAACAGGCGCAAGCTGGCCGACCTGCTGGTCATTCCCACGGTTCAGGGTTGGGACGGTGACCCGCCCGCCATGGTGACGGACCGGCGGCGACGCTTTGACTACACGGGGCGCTACCGGCAGCGGTATCCCGGTGGGCTGGCGCACGCGTTCAGCCGGCTGGTGCTGCAGAAGCTAGCGGCTGCGTCCGGCAGCGGCGCCTTGAACGTTTTCGACGGGCTGCGGGGCGCGGACGAAGTCACCTATGCCGCGCAGAGCCTCCCCCTGGCCCGCTTCGCCGTCCTCAACGCGCCGGATGTCGTGCGTGTGGAGAGACTGGTGCAGCGCCAGGACGCCTTCGATCAGGTGGGTGAAAACACCGCCGGCCGTTTCTGCTGGGGGGAGATGGCCGAGGGGCGCGACCTCTTCACACGCGATGAGCAGGACCACCTGTCTGCGCTGGTAAGTCGTGGCCAAGTGGATGGCGCCGAACTCGCGGCCAGGATCGCCATCGTCGCTGCCGAACGCCGCAATTACGATCCGCATGCCGCCGTCGAGATCCTGCGCGCCGCCGCGCCCGAGCGCACCGTCGTCGTCGATACCACCACCCACGCCCCTGACGAGGTGGCCGCCAAACTGGAGCGGCTCGCGGCCAGCTGACTGTCGGACTTTCCATGCCTACCACCATCGAAGCCATCGTACCGATTCCATTTCGCCTTCCACTGCGGGAACCGCTGCGCTGGGGCGCGGCCAGCGAAATGCAGGAGGCCAACCACGTCCTGATCCAGGTGCAGCTGAGCGACGGCGCCGTAGGCTGGGGCGAAGCGCCGCCCCGGCCCACGATCTACGGAGAGACCGTGTCCAGCATCTGCAGTGTCGTCCGCCAGGAGCTGGCGCCCCGCCTCAAGGGCGAGATGCTCGACGACTCCACACTGTCGAAGCTCTACGCACGCCTGCAGACAGTCAAGAACAACCAGACCGCCCGCGGCGCCCTCGATATGGCCCTCCACCACGCCCTCGCCAACAGCCGCAACCGCACTCTCTACGACCACCTGGGCGCCAGCAGTGCTCAGGTGCGCGTGAGCTATATTCTGGGCCTGGGCGAACTCGATGACAGCCTGGCCGAGGCCGAGCGGGTCGTGGCGCAGGGCGTGCGTGTGCTGAAGGTGAAGGTCGGTCAGGACTGGAGCACCGACCTGCAACGACTGCGTCTCTTGCGGGAGCAGTTCCGGGAGCAGGTCGATCTGTACGTTGACGCCAATGAGTGCTTCCAGCCGCAGAACGTGCGCCAGCGCCTGGAAAAGATGGCCGAGCTCAACGTGCTCTACTGCGAGGAGCCGCTGCCGGTGGAGTTGATTCTGGCCCGCGCCGCGGTGCGCAAGGCCTGTGCGCGCGCCGGCGACTCTGCCCTCCCCCAGCTCATCGCCGATGACAGCGTGTTCAGCGCCCGCGACCTGCGTCGGGAGTTGAGCATGGACACCTTTCACATTCTCAACATCAAGACGGCGCGCACGGGGTTCACCGAATCGGCGCTGATGCTGAACCAGGCCCTGGTTGGCGGCAAGGCGGTGATGGTCGGTTCCCAGGCCAGCACCGGCTGGGGGACGGTGCTGGCCGCCCTGTTTGCCGCCAGGCCCGGGATCGACCTGCCGTGCGAGTTGAGCTTTTTCCTCAAGCTGCAGGAGGACCTGCTGCCCCGGCCGCTCGCGCTTCGTGACGGTTACCTCGATGTGGGCGCCCTGGCCCAGGTAGAGATTGACATGGATCGGCTGCGGGACGCGCGGCTGACGGAGAAGCCGTAAGCGCCAGGCAGGTCAGCGCCCTCCCCGCCGCCAATCCGCGCCGGGTCGTCTCTTCGTTGTCGACACCTATACCCATCCATGAGATAATGACGGCGCCAAGACTCCGTCACAGCCACAAGAGAGTGTCACATGAAAAGCTTCAATGGAATTTTTCCGGCCATCATCACGCCGATGACCGCGGATGGGCGCCTCAACGAGGACGCCTTTCGCCAGGTAATGGAGTTCAACATCCAGGCCGGCGTACACGGTTTCTGGGTGGCCGGCGGCACGGGGGAAAGCGTCCTCCTGGACGACGCCGAAAACTGCCGCATCGCCGAGATCGCATCCGACCAGAACCAGGGGCGCATTGCCAACATCATGCATGTCGGCGCACCCACCACCGTCCGCTCCGCCCGCCTCGCCGAACACGCGGCCAAGGCCGGCTGCGAAGCCATCTGCTGCGTCCCGCCCTTCTTCTATGGCCAGAGCGACAGAGGCATCGTCGAACACTATCGCGTCGTCGCGGCCGCCGCCGACCTCCCGTTCTTTGTCTACAACCTCCCCAGCGCCACCGGAGTCGAAATCACGCCCGATCTCATGGCCAAGATCCAGGAGCGCGTCCCCCAACTGGCCGGGCTCAAACATTCCGCGCCCTACATTCCCTACGTCAAGACCTTTGCCGAAATGGGTCTATCCTGCCTGATCGGGAACTCTCGCCTCTTTCTGCCTGCGCTTCTGATCGGCGCCACCGGCTGTGTCGACGGCCCGCCCAACATGGCCCCCGAACTCTGGGTCGCCATCTGGCGCGCCTACGAGGCCGGCGACATCCCGGCAGCCAGCAAGGCCCAGGAGAAAGCATCCTCCGCCGCCGAAGCGCTGAGCGTGCCCTTCAAATTCCACGGCGCCATCAAGGCCGTACTCGGTCAACGCCTCGGCATCGACTGCGGCGACCCGCGCCCGCCGGGCGAGCCCCTTACCGCCGAGGAGCATGCCAAACTGGCCGACAAGGTCGTAGCCCTCGGCCTGGATTGCAGTGGTCAGTAGTTGCGGTGGTCAAAGACCGGGGTAATCAGTAACTGCTTTAAGGGAGTGATTGATGGCTGGTTGCCGCCGGCAACCAGCCATTGAAACTACTCGTCAGAGGCTTCTACCACCTGGCGTCGCCAGGTGTTTTCAAATTCCTCGTCGGTCAGTTGACCCTGGAGCCACACCTCCGCCGCCCTCGTTGCCACCAAGGTCGCGGAGGTTGTCCTGTTGAAGGTGCCGGCGACGACCACAAGGCCGTCCGGTTCGGAGGTCATACGGGGCAGGATACGGGCCAGTTCAAAGATCAGTTGACGCTCCAGGTCGGCGTATTCCTCTCCGTCAACCGCTAAATCGACGGCATAGGCCACGACCAGCGTCCGCTGCCCCTCCTCATTTTCCTCCACGTCCAGATAGCGGATCTCTACGTCCGCCTCCTGCAGTATCGCCACCGCGGTGGAAATGGCCTCATCGTTTTCAAGCCGCATCGATGGGTCCGGCGTAGGCTGCGCCGCTCTATCCCGGCAGCGCTTCAACACGACCGCCAGATCTTCCTTATCTTCCTCCTCTTCGGCCTCATCGATCAGCCAGTTCAGGTGTGGTTCCGCCTCCTGGCATCGTACCTGCGCGAGGAACAGCAACGCCAGCGCCTGACGCGCCACGATGTGGTCGCCGTTCAGTTCAAGCGCCTCTTCCAACAGCGGCTGCGCTTTATCGAATTCACCCATGCGCGTGTAGGTCTCGCCCAGCACGGCCAGCACCGTGGAGGTGCGTGCGCCCCGTTCCAACGCGTCCAGGGCAATACTCTGCGCCGCCTCTACATTGCCTTCATACAGCTGCACAAAGGCCAGACTCTCGCGCGCGTCCAGGCTCTCCGGCCGCAGCACGTCCCACCGCTGGGCCGCGACCACCGCCTCTTCCACCTCGCCCAGCATCAGATGTGTCTCATACAGGGCCTGGTAATAGAGTGGATCATCGATCGAAAAGGCGCGGACTTCATTCAAGGCGCTCCGCGCTTCCAGCGCCTTTCCGTCGCGGGCATAGGCGATTGCCAGCAACCGCGCATCGCTCACCGACTGCGGCAGCGCGTCCAGCGTTTTTCGGAAATAAGTGGCTGCCGTTGCGAAGTCTCGTTCACAGAGATAGCTCACGCCTACCATCCGCATCGCCGAAATGCTGTAGGGCCGCGCTTCCAGCCAGTCCTCGGCCAGCGCCCGCGAGTCGGAGCACAGGTCCTGATCGTTGAGTAGTCGCATTCGGATCAGAGTCACATCCCGCCGGTGCACCGTAGCCCGCTCCTCCGCAAGCGTCTGATACGCTGCCGTCTCCGCATTCCGTTCCTGCTGCAGCAACATCAGCGCCATGCAGCTGTATGCATCCGGGAACGGCGTATGCGGCTGGTCCAGCGCGATCGTCTGCATACACTTCGCCTCACTCGTCTCCCAGTCGCCTTCCTCTGCCGCCATGTCGGCCTCAAAGAAGAGAGTCGAGGCATGGTTCGCCACAAGCTCAATCGCGCGTTTCGCAATCGACCGCGCCGCATAGATATCGCCATACACGTTAAACTCATGGCGGGCGTTGATGATATGCCACGCGAAGAAATCCGGCTCCAACTCCAGTGCGCGTTCGTACGCCTCTCCCGCCTTGTCCCAATCGTGCATCTGGAACACGATCGATCCCAGCGTCGCCCATCCTGCCGCCGAATCCGGATTCAGTCGCACCGCGGTCTGGGCGTGTTCATAGGCCCTGTCGACCTCATACATGCTGACGAGGATGTCTGCCAGGGCCGTGTGTGCGGTCGGGTTTTCGTCGTCCAACTCCACCGCTCGCAGACCCAACTCCTTCGCCTCGTCAAAATGGTGAGCCCCCTGCTTTGCCCACGCCAGGTATGCGATGGCGGTGCTGTCCTCCGGCGCCAGTGACGTCGCGTTCTCGGCCGATTGCAGCGCCTGCTGCCAGTACTGCGACTGGTAGAGGTAGACATCGGTCAGACCCAGATGCGCGGGCAGATAACTGGGGTCGGCGGCAATCGCATCGATATAGGCCGCTTCGGCGCCGGTCAGGTCGCTGGTGCCAAACAGCGACTTCCCCTTGACGCTCAATGACTCCGCCAGGTCTCGATCAGGCTCGGCCAGCGGCTCGGGCGTAGCAGTAGGCGTCGGACCCGGCGATTGCGTGGGAATGACGATAGGCGTCGGCGTATGTGTGGGCGTCGAGGCCGCAGGCGCTGTTCGTGACGCCGCCCTGGGTTGACTGGACGGCGGTTGGCAGGCTGCCAGAATGAGGGCAAGCACGGCCAACGGCAGGAGAACCGCTGCGTATCGCGGCGTTCGATCGTGGTCGTTCATCGGGGATCCTCCCATCTGAGGAGGGGATACGAAAACGTGAGCAATGAGAACCTGTTCTCGCTCCCGACTCCTCTTCACTCACTCATCAGGGCAAGACGTCTTGCAGACCGGATGCTGCCCGTATCTTTGCGCACTTGACAGCGGATGAGTATACTCAAGGACATGTCGCATCATGGCCAATATTTCTGTTGAATATGGCAATGGAAACCTTTCCCCAAAGGCCTTCGTCCCAGCCGCTGGTCCAACTCCACGATGTCAAAGTGCATTTCACTGTTCGCAAAGGTCTCTTTGGCAGCGAGTCGGTCCATGCCGTAGACGGCGTGACGCTGGACATCGGGGCAGGTGAGGTCGTCGCTGTCGTAGGTGAATCCGGCAGCGGTAAGACCACCTTGGGACGGGCGGCGTTGGGCCTGATCAGGGTTACGGAAGGCCATGTCAGCTTTGACAATACAGAAATAACCGCCTTATCGCAGAAAGAACAAAAAGCGTTCCGCCGCCGGTCTGCCGCCATTTTTCAGGATCCGTTCGCAAGTATAGATCCGTACATGACGGCCTATGAGAGCGTGGCCGAACCCTTGGTGATTCACGGTATCGGCAGCGACAGCGAGCGGCGAGAGCGAGTGTTTCAGGCCCTGCACGATGTACGTCTGCGCCCGGCCCAGGAGATCGCAGGCAAGTACCCCGACCTGCTGTCCGGTGGTCAACGACAGCGGCTGAGCATCGCACGCGCACTCGTCCTTCAGCCGCAATTCATCGTCGCCGACGAGCCGGTCTCAATGGTTGACGCGTCCAGCCGGGCAGAGTTGCTGGCACTACTGCGCGAGCTGCAGGAACGGTTCAACATCGCTTTCCTGTACATCACCCACGATATCGCCACGGCCCGCTATTTTGCCCAGCGGATCGTCGTCATGTATTTGGGCTGCGTCGTCGAGATGGGCGAGGCGGCAGATGTGGTGCGCAATCCTATGCACCCCTATACCCAGGCTCTCATCGCCGCGGTGCCTGAACCGGACCCGGCCAACCGGCTGCACCAGCGGCCCAGCCTCCCGGGCGAACCGCCCAGTCCCGTCAATGCGCCAAGCGGATGTTCCTTTCACCCCCGATGCGCTTCCTTTATGGCCGGCCGCTGTGAACTGACGACGCCGCGACTCCTTGAAGTCGAGCCGAACCACTTTGTAGCCTGTTTCCTGCATGAAGGGAGTGACGCCTACCAAAATTAAGAACGCGAATCGGCTATTATAATATCATTTGGTGCCCGTACCCTTGAAATCCAAATTCAGGCTGACCGATACCAAAACGGACTATCGTTCGTCTCTCTGTCCCGCCGCCGCCAAGTGCCCGAAAATGGGATCGGCGACGGCGGAATAGCACTCATGAGAAAGGGTCGCTGGCGGCTGAACCGCCGCTGGCGTTTAACGAATACATAAGGAGATCTGTATCCCATGGATAGATTGCACAAGATCAGCCGGCCTGGCAGTGCCCTCAGATTGGGCCTGCGTATTCCTTTACTGATCCTGGTCGTAGGCCTGCTGGCAATGCCGCTGCCGGCAGCCGCGCAGATGCCGGTGCCGCAACTTCCGACACGCGGCAAGATCAGCAAGAATCCGGATGATATCCTGGATGCCATGAATCCAATCCAGGACGTGCTCTCCGGGCCTGCGTGGCTCATCGCCCAGGGTGTGGACAACCGGATCTTTCTCGACCGGCCGGGCTGGAACACGCTCGACCGCCAGAATCTCAGCAGCCTCCCCGGCAGTGAAGGAGATACGCCGCTGCTGCAGTCCGCGGGGCCGGGCATCCTCGTGCCCTACCGCGATCCGGCGCCCGCGTTCAGCCGCGACCTGCTGGTGACCCGGGACTTCAGCAACGTCCCCTTGCAGACCGAGCCGGATATCGCTGTCAATCCGCACGATCCCGATCACCTGGTCTTGGGTCTGATCGATTACAACTTCCCCAACAACTCTGCCTACGTCAGCATCGATGGCGGCGTGAATTGGGAAGGGCCGCAGCAGATCAAATACCTGCGCAAAGACCGGATCTCCGGCGGTGACCCGGTGGTCGAGTTCGATAGCGACGGCAATGTCTACATGGCTTCGATCTCGATCGGCATCAAAGAATACTCAGTCGGCAATGCCACCGGCTTTGCACTCGTCTCCTCGATCGCCGTCTCGACATCGAAAGACGGCGGCTTCGTCTGGGAGGAACCGGTCGACAGCGCACGCAGCGACGTCGAATCCGACGCCGTCCTTGACCCAACCGGCCGCATACGCGGCACAGTAAGCCTCAGCTTTCTCGACAAACCGTGGATGACCACAGGCCCCCATCCTACGATCGAAGACCAGACGGTGGTCTATGTCACATTTGTCGAATTTAACACCATCTACGACATCCTCTACATCGGCGAGCTCCCAACCCTGGGCGCGCCTGAAGTACAGACCACCCCGATGCTGGCCTACTCGCTCGACCAGGGTCTGACTTGGTCCGATCCTGTCCCGGTCGGCCCGACCGTAAAGCGCACCTATGGCGAGATCGACGACACCGAAGGCCAGTCGAACGCAATCGGCACCAAGCGTGTCGTGCAGGGGCCATTCCCCGTCGTCGATTCCAAGGGCACCCTCTATGTGACCTGGATTGACAGCACCGATGACGAGAGCATGAAAGGCCTCGCCGAATTCTATATGTCCAAGTCGGAGGATGGCGGCGAAACCTTTGGCGATCCCAAACGTATCGCCCGGTTCCTGGAGCCGGGATTCCGACCCCGTAACGCCTACTTCCGTTACTGGGCGTCCGCCTTCCCCAAAGTAGCGGTAGGACCTGAAGATGAACTCTATGTAACCTATGTCGCGTTGCCGGCGGAAAATCCACTCGATGAGGGCGACGTTTACTTTATCCGCTCACTCAACGGCGGAGACCGCTGGTCGCGGCCCGTACGCATCAACACCGATGAGACCGACGCCGTTCAGTTTTTCCCGGCCATGGACGTCGGGCCGGATGGCGTCATCCATCTCATGTGGGGTGATATGCGCGACGACCCCGTCCGCACCCGCTACCATATCTACTATACCCGTTCCGAAGATCAGGGCGAGACGTGGGGGTTTGAACTGGAAGAGCTTGAACTCAAAGTTGGCGACACGCGCGTGACCGACTTCCCCTCCAATCCCAATAAGGGTTTTCCCAGAGGGCTTTTCCTGGGAGACTACTTCGCCATCGCCGCCAGCGAGAACGACGCCTATCTGGTATGGGCCGATACTCGCCTCGGTGAGTTTGGCCCCACCAACCAAAAGATCGGTTTCAGCCGCCAGCGCGCCATCGCCCGTCCTGAAATCTTCATCAGCCCCGACGCCGGAGCTGCCGGAGAGACCATCACCGTTCAGGGGCACGGCTTCCAACCCGATATGGATATCTACCTGCTTGTCGGTGGCGCCAACGCCGCATCCGGCCGCACCGACAAGCTCGGGCGCTATACACAGCAGATCTTCGTCCCCATCTCCGGTGAAGGCGCCCACCGCGTGGTGTTGGTCGACGAATCGGGCAACTTCGCCTCCACATCATTCTATATGGAGTTCGGCTTCGACAATGTCCAGGACCTGGAAAAGAAGCTGGATGCCCTGGATGAGAAGTTGGAACAGTTGAACGGAACGGCGTCGCAGGCCGGTCTGTCGCCTGCTTCGCACCAGGTCGCGGTGGAGAGTGTGCCGGCAACGACGGCACTCGCCACATCGGCCGTACCCGGCGGGAGCGCGACCTGGCCGGTGGTCGGCGGCGTCGGTATAGGCATCGCGCTCGGCCTGCTATGGGTTTCGTTCCGCAGGCGAACTGGATGATCCGTCCGCGGTAGGCGGCTCTCAGTCACACTGGCTGCCGGACGTCCCGAAGAGGTCGGCGGCGTTCGGCAACCTACTGGTCAATGATCGCGGGTGTTGGCAAAAGGATTTGCAATATGAATACGACTTGGTCGACCAAAACTTCAGCATGGCTGCTCAAAGTCGTCCCGATCAGTCTTGCGATCATTATTGGTCTCTCCTCCTCGGCCCTGGCCCAATACAGTCCTCCTCATGAGGAACCCGGGCCTGCGGTCGAGCGGCTTTATTTCAAAGCGTTCAACGTGGACCGCGCGCCGCTGGATCTGGAAGCCGGGGAGATGGACCTCTACTACTTCAATCTGAAGATTGCCGCGGCCCGCGAGCTGCGCGATAACGAGGGCATCCAACTCTATGAGGCCCCGGCCAGCACAATCTCGCTGATCCTCAATCCGGCCCCGGCGCCAGAAGGCAGATTGAACCCCTTTTCGATCAAAGAGGTGCGGCAGGCCATGCAACGCCTGATCGACCGGGAATTTGTAACCCGGGAGATCTATCAGGGCCAGGCGGCGCCGATGTACACCAACGTGGCCTCCACCGATTACGATTATCTGACCGTCTTCGACGTGATTCAGCAGGCGGATTTGGACTACGATCCCGAATACGCACGCCAACTGATCGCCGATGCCATGACCGCGGCCGGCGCAGAGTTGGTTGACGATGTGTGGCATTTCAACGGGCAGCCGGTCCGCCTGAAGTTCATCATGCGCGTGGAGGACGAGCGGCGCGACGTGGGCGATCTGATTCGATCGGCCCTGCAGGACGCCGGGTTCGCGGTCGCGGCCAATCGTCAGACCTTTGCGCCTGCCATCCAGACCGTCTATGCCACCGACCCGGCCCAATTTGAATGGCATCTGTACACCGAAGGCTGGGGCCGCGGTTCGCCCAACCGCTACGATTTCGGCGGCATCAACTCCTTCTACGCGCCCTGGCTGGGAAACATGCCCGGCTGGAAAGAGGTCGGCTTCTGGCACTACGAAAACGAAGAGTTGGACGATCTGGGCGAGCGCCTTTTCAAGGGTGAGTTCGCCGACCAGGCCGAGCGCGACGACATGTATCGCGAAATGACCCGCATAGGCCTCGACGAGTCTGTCCGCATCTGGATCGCCACCGTCATGAACGCCTTCCCCGTACAGGCGGGCGTCGAGGGCATAACCCAGGACCTGGCCGCGGGGCCGCGCGGGCTGTGGAGCTTGCGTTCGGCCTATAAGGCGGGCAGCGACGAACTGACAGTGGGCCACCTATGGGTGTGGACCGAACGCACGACGTGGAACCCGGTCGGTGGGTTCGGCGATGTCTACAGCAGCGATATCTGGCGGCATCTGCAGGACCCGGCCATTTGGAACGACCCCTTCACCGGGATCCCGGCGCCCTTCCGCATCGACTACGACGTGGAGACGGCCGGGCCGGACGGCACGTTGGATGTGCCGGCGGACGCCATCACGTGGAACGCGCAACGGGGCCGGTGGACGAACGTGGGTGAAGAGGTAACCGCCATCAGCAAGGTCGTCTACGACTACAGCAAATTCTTCCAGGCCCCGTGGCATCATGGCCAGCCGATCAGCATGGCCGATGTGCTCTATTCTATCTATCAGGGCTTCGACCTGTCCTACAATCCCGATAAAGCCAAGATCGAAACGGTCATCGCCACGACTGCGCGCCCCTTCCTGGAGACGATCAAGGGCTACCGCGTGTTGGACGATAATCGCATCGAAGCCTACGTGGACTTCTGGCATTTTGAGCAGAATTACATCGCGTCCTACGGCACCCCCTCCGGGTTGAGTACCCCCTGGGAAATGCTCTATGCGATGGACGAGCTGGTATTCGGCCAGCGGCGGGCCGCGTTTAGCGACACGGCTGCCGCCCGCTACAACGTGCCATGGATCAGCCTTGTGCTGGACCGGGATGCCCGCCTCGTGCGCAAGGCCATGCTGGATCTGCGCCGGGCAGAGACCATCCCCACGGATGTGTTCACCCTGCCCACTGCAGACGGTGAAACGGTCCTTACCAGCAGCGAAGAGGGCGTGGAACGTTACACTGCCGTGCTCGACTGGTTTGACGAGAAAGGGCACATGGTGATCAGCAACGGGCCCTTCATGTTGGAGCGCTATGATCCTCCGGCCCAATTCGCCGAACTGGTCGCCTTCCGTGACGAGAACTACCCCTTCACGGCCAGCGATCTCTACCGCGGGCTGCCGGACCTGATCGAATATACCGAGATCGAGGCGCCGCCGATCGAGTTGGGCGCCGACTATGAAGTTACCTTGACGCTGGATGGGCCCGGCAATCTGTCCCTGCGCTATCTGCTGATCGACACCGCCAGCGGGGAGATCATTCAGCAGGGCGACGCGGATACGCTGGACCCCAACTGGTTTGCGATCAGGTTGACTGCTGAGACCACGGACGAACTGGATCTGGGGATCTACGAACTGGTGCTGGTTGCCTACAGCGATGAGCTGGCCCGCATGGCAGAGCGGCGTATCGAACTAGAAGCCGATATCGCCATCATCGAAGAGGAGCCGGCCGCGGAGGAATCGGAGTCTTCAGAAACAGAGGAAGCTTCATCTTCCGACTCGGATGAGGAGTCGTCCGAGGCCGCAAATGACGAGGAAGAGAGCGAATCCGAGACGGCGGCGGAAACTGAAGAGAAGTCCGACTCAGCGGAGTCCGACACGGAATCCGATACTGAGACCGCCTCAGAATCGGATACGGAAGCCGAATCGGAGAGCGCTGCGTCTGAATCTGAAGAAGCCGAGTCCGAAGAATCTGAATCCGAGCCGGCCGCCGGTCTGCCCGTCAACGTAGTTGTCGGCGTCGTGGTCGCCATCATCATCTTTGCCGGCATCATGCTCATGCGCCGCAGACGTTAACAGCAGTGGCTGGTGAAACGTGGACAGTGTATAGTGAATGGCAACTTCACTCGCCCCCCTGACTACTGACCACCGCTCACTAGCCACTGACCACTGCTGTAATGTCACTCTTTCGTCCCCTCCTCGTCCGTTCCCTCACCATGGTCGGGGTTTTCTTCGTCGTTCTGCTCATGCTGGTGTTGACGCTAGGCCTGACCGGCTTCTCCGACCGCATTCTCGCTGCAACGATAGGAGAGCAGCTGCGCGCCGAGCGAACCGCGCTGGCCGAGACCATCCGCGACCCCGACGAAATGGAAAAGGTGCTGGAGAAGCGCCGCGAAGAGCTGGAGATCTTCTATGGGTTGCGCACGCCCTGGTACTATCGCCTCCCGCGCACCGCGTTGCGGGTGTTGACCCTCGACCTGGGCGAAGCCCGCTCGTTGCGCAGCTTCGACGGCAGCAATCGCGTCTTCGATATCGTGACCGAGCGTGTGCCCAACTCCATGCTCCTGCTCACCACATCGTTTATCATCACCGCCATCATCGGCATCGTCGGCGGCTCCTATCTTGCCACCCGCCAGGGCTCCTGGCTGGATCGCTTTGTCTCCGGGTTCGCGGCCGTTTCCTATGCCATTCCCACCTGGTGGATCGGCATCCTGTTCATACTGATTCTCTCCATTCAGCTGCGAATCCTTCCCTCCGGCGGCATGTACAGCACGCCGCCGCCTACGGAGCCCCTGCCCCGCTTCTTCGACCTTGTCTCACATGCTCTGCTGCCGGTGATTACCCTGGTTCTCGTCAGCTTTGGGCCGTCGATCTACTCGATTCGCACCATCACGCTCAATATCGCCCAGGAAGACCACGTCAAGATCGCCCGCGCCAAGGGGCTGCCCGAGAGCCGGGTTCGCCTCCGCCACATTCTGCGCGTGGCCGCTCCGCCGATCGTCACCGGTCTCCTGTTCGGTTTGGCCGGATCGCTGTCAGGCTCGATTCTGGTGGAGACCGTCTTTAACTGGCAGGGTATGGGCCGGCTTTACTACGATGCCCTTGCCGGAACGCCCGATGAAAACGTCATCGTTGCCCTCACCTTCATCTTCACTCTGATGTATGTCGCGATCCGCATCGTACTGGAAGTGCTCTACGTCTTTCTCGATCCCCGTGTGAGGTACACAGACTGATGCCGAACGGCATCCTTGCGGCCGGACCGTCCTCCGAGTCCCGAACGAAGAGCGGCGCGCGGAGGCAAACGCCGTGAACACGGCCAACGCCTTGCGTGAGCTTCTGCGCAGCGGGCCGGGCTTCGGCGGCGTCAGCCTGTTGGGCCTGCTGATCGTGGTGGCTCTCTATGTGCTCCTCGTATTTCCACTGGATTTCGGCGAGAGTCAGTGGAGCAATCCCATCGTCTGGGTGGATAACCCTAAAGCGGTGCCTCCGGCCTGGACCAACTCACTTCGCCCGGAGGCCCGACCTCTCCACCGTGTCTTCGAGGGTACGGAGCCGCATACCGTGCAGATGGCTCGCAGCGGGCCGGTCCATAGCTGGCGTTTCCCCTTGAACTATGCCTCTTCCCACCCGCCGACCTTTCTGGCCGTCACCCTCGCCGACGTCACATACGCAGAGCGGCCGCCCCTGGTGCTGATCTCGCTCAAACGGCCGGACGGCAAACAGTTGCGCATCTATCGCCACACGGTACGCGGTCCCCGTGAGGGTGAGAGCGGGCCGTTTTCGCGATATGGTCAAACGCCGTTGCGGGTGCAATTGAGCACCGACGAAGCAACCGTGACCGCGGTGCAGAATTTCCTTGCCGACGAGTTTGATCTGCGGCTGGACGGCGCGCAGATCGGCGGACGCGTAGACCGTTTCCTCTTTGGCGTCCCCACCGGCGACTCTGAAGAAGCGTTCGCGCCACTGACCGGCGACTATGAGATCATCGTACAGGCTGCAATGCGGGAGGAGGGCGACAGTGTGGGGAAAGTGCGCTTCGTCGTGGGCGGCGCGGTGTTCGGCCTGATGGGTACCGACAGCCTGGGCAGAGACCTGGCCCGGGGCCTGCTGTTCGGGGTGCCCGTCGCGCTCTTCATCGGCATCATCTCGGCCTTGATGTCCACCGCGATCGGCACTTCGCTGGGCATTGCCAGCGGTTACCTGGGCGGACGGGCCGACATCACGATCCAGCGCATCTCCGACATCGTTGCCAATGTGCCTGTGTTGCCGCTGCTCATCTTCATGCTTTTCATCGTCGGCCCCAGCCTGTGGATGATCATCGTCATCCTCGTCATCTTCGGTTGGCCGGGCCTGACTATCCAGATTCGCAGTATGGTCCTCCATGTGCGCACCAACCAGCTGGTCGAAGCCATTCAGAGCCTGGGCGCGTCGCGGCGCCGGGTGATGTTCCGCCACATCCTGCCCCAGATCACCCCCTACGTCTTCGCCCAACTCATCTTTGGCGCTCCCGCCGCGATCTTGTCCGAAGCGGGACTCAGCTTTCTCGGCCTCGGCGATCCCTCCATCCCCACCTGGGGTCAGATACTCGAGGCCGGCTTCCGCACCGGCGGCATCTATCTCGGCTACTGGTGGTGGATCGTGCCTCCCGGCCTCTGCATCGTCATTACCGCCCTCACCTTCATGCTGCTTGGGTTGGGAATCGAACCGGTGGTGAACCCGCGGCTGAGACGGTCGCCGCCATGACATCGCTCCTCGACGTCCGCGATCTCACCTTCCACTACGCCGACCGCGCCGGCGCTGTGCGCGCGGTGGACAACGTCTCCTTTTCCCTCGCGCGCGGCGGCTCTGCCCTCGGTCTCGTGGGTGAATCGGGCAGTGGCAAATCCTCGCTCGCCCTCGCCATCATGCGCATGCTGCCCACAAACGTGGCCCGCTATGAAGGCGAAATCTGGTTGAACGGGCAGGAACTTCTTGCCATGACGGACGACCGTTTTCGGCAGGAGATCCGCTGGCAGAAGCTGTCCCTTGTTCCCCAAGGCGCGCAGAACGGCCTCAACCCTGTCCTGCGCGTAGGGGAGCAGATCATCGAACCGCTGATGGTGGGCAGAACCGCCCGTAAGCAGGAAGCGATCGCCCGCGCCCTGGAGCTGCTTGCCTATGTGGGGCTGCCCGCAGATGTATATGACCGCTATCCGCATGAACTCAGCGGCGGCATGAAGCAGCGTGCCATGATCGCGGCCGCCCTGATCCTGGATCCGCCCGTGGTCATCATGGATGAGCCGACTTCCGCCCTGGACGCCAGCGTTCAGACCCAGATCACCAACCTGCTCAAACGGCTGAAACAGGATATGAACCTGGCCATCATCTTTATCACTCACGACATCGCCCTGGCGAGCGACGTGTGTGACGACCTAGCCGTGGTCTATGCGGGCGAGATCGTCGAGATCGGCAGCGCCGACCAGGTGCTGCTGCACCCCACCCACCCCTATACGCAACGGCTTCTGGCCAGCATTCCCCGGCTTCACGCTGACGCGCTGCCGCAGTTCATCCCTGGTGCGCCGCCGGACCTGCGCGAGCCGCCTGCGGGTTGCCGTTTCCACCCGCGCTGCCCTCTGGTCTTTGAACCGTGCGCACAGGAAAGCCCGCCGGCCTTTGAACCGGCGGAGGGTCAAAGGGCGAGATGCTGGCTGTTCGAGGATGGGTAGGGGGAGCAGCGAAAGACCGACGCGATATTCCTGGCAACGCGGGTAGGCGCGCCCACATGAAAACGAAAAACTCCCGTTAAGGGAGTCTCCGAGCTACTGATATAAAAGAAAGAGGAGGTTGGCAGCGGTCTACTCTCACACGGGGTCGCCCCCGCACTACCATCGACGCTGGTGGACTTTACTACCGGGTTCGGGATGGGACCGGGTGTTTCCCCACCGCTCTTGCCACCAACTCCTCTTTGCTTACGCAGGTTGTCGTGTGCGGTTGGTCTGAGACCTGCATGCCGTCGGTCAAGCCGCGCGCATGGCACACTAGGAACTGAACAGGATAAAGAAGTACTACTACAGGCGCAGGATATTCATACAGGTTAAGCCCTCGTGCATTAGTACGGGTTCGCTCAAGACCTCTCAGCCCTTACACGTCCCGCCTATCAAACTGGTCGTCTACCAGCGCACTTACCAGACTCTCTCTGTGAGGGAACTTATCTTGAGGCTGGCTTCCCACTTAGATGCTTTCAGTGGTTATCCTTCCCAGACTTAGCTACCCAGCTATGCCGTTGGCACGA